>DASUVG010000312.1:0-5412 GCA_036379135.1 Longimicrobium sp. | reverse complement strand
CGGCTGCTCCACGGACGAAAGACAGCGGCGGCAGGCAAGCCGCACCGTGGTGCGGAGCCGGCCGCGCACGAACACGCCCTCGCCCACCTCGCGCGCGGTCAGGTCCACGTCCAGAGGCTCGGCGAGCGTCAGCTCCGCGCCATCCCACATCGGGTCGTCCGGCGGAACCTGCTCCCGGACACGTACTTCTCCGCGGTCCAGCGCGGTGAGGCTGACATTCAACATAAACCGGAAAACTACTCGCAAAACCGCGTCCTGTCAACGGACCGGCCGGTCTGGCGATGGGTGCGAAGGTCGAGGCGACGAAGGTGCGTCCCTTCGTACACCGGATGCCGCGCGGCGTGCACGTTCCGCGCCGGATGTGGTGAACGGGTGAACGGGTGAACGGGAGGGGCGACGGCGGGCTTCTTTCCCGGGAGGGCTAAAGCCCACGGCTAGAAATGCCATAAGCCCGCCGAGCTCGCGCGGCGGGGCTTCACCTGCTCGCGTGGGCCGCGCCCGCACTCCGGCGCCGCCATGGTGTTAATTGAAGCCCCGTTTTGCGAGGAACGAGCAAAGACGGGGCTTATGGCCGTTCTAGCCGCGGGTTTTCAACCCGTGGTGCCGGGGCGACACCCCGACGGTTCGGAAACGCCTCCGTGTCCCCATGTCCCCGTGTCCCCCGTGTCCCCCGTGTCCCCGTGTCCCCGTGTCCCCGTGTCCCCGTGTCCCCCGTGTCCCCCGTGTCCCCCGTGTCCCCCGTGTCCCCCGTGTCCCCCGTTCACCCGTTCACCCGTTCACCCGTTCACCCGTTCAGGGCACCAGCCACGGCCTGTGCCGGCGTGGTGGTCGGGCGGCCGATCAGGCGGGCCAGGTCGCCGCTGTCGGTGAACAGGTCGCCGCGGGCGATGCCCCGGTCCGAGTCGGCAAGAACCCGCGCGAACCCCTCCGGCAGCCCGAAGCCGGCCAGCGCCTCGGCGTAGGCGTCCTCCGGGAGGTTGCGGTACTCCACGGGGCGGCCGCTCTCGCGGGAGATCACCTCCGCCAGCTCTTGGAGCGTGAACGCCACGTCCCCGCCCAGCTCGTAGACGCGGTTCTCGTGGCCCTCGCCGGCGATCACCGCGGCGGCCGCCACGGCCAGATCCGCGCGGGTGGCCGCGCTCAGCCGGCCGTCGTCGGCGCTGCCCAGCAGCACGCCGTGCTCCACCGTCGACGCGAGGTTGCCCGTGTAGTTCTCCAGGTACCAGCTGTTGCGCAGGAGGACGAACGGGATCCCCGACGCGCGGACCATCTCCTCCGTCGCCTTGTGCTCGGCGGCCAGCTGAATGCCGGTGGTGTCGGCGTTGAGGATGCTGGTGTAGGCGATCAGCCGCACCCCCGCCTGCCGCGCCGCCTCCACCACGTTGCGGTGCTGGGGGATGCGCTGCCCCGCCTCGCTCCCCGAGACGAAGAGCAGCTTCTCCACCCCCTGCAGCGCCGCGACCAGGCTCTCCAGGTCCGAGTAGTCGGCCCGGCGCACCTGCACGCCGCGGGCGGCCAGGCCGGAGGCCTTCTCCGGGGTGCGCGCGAGGGCGACGATCCGGCCGGCGGGAACTCCGCGCTCCAGCAGGCTCTCGATGGCGATGCGGCCGAACGGGCCGGTGGATCCGGTTACAGCGATCATTCTTGCTCCCTGCCCTGTCATCGGGCGTGTCGTGGTTCGTTCAGGCGGCTCCCCGCGAGCCGCCGCTCCAGTGCCGGTTCGATGTGTATCAGATTTTGTTACACATACCGCCGTGCTGAACGTCAGCCTGCCTTCCGCGTCTCCGCCCGATCGTCGCGCTCGTCGATCTCGCCCGCGGCGTCGGCGATGGTGGTGCGGTCCAGCTCCTGCTCCAGGGCCCGGGTCGCGGCGTCGAACCGCGCCTCCAGCACGCGCTGGATGTTGCGCCCCACGGGACACGCGGGGTTGGGCTGCTCCCGGTGCAGCGCGAAGACCTCGCCCTCGTCCACGGCACGGTACACGTCACACAGCGTGATCTGGCCGGCCGGCCGGGCCAGGAGCGCACCGCCCCCGATCCCCATCTGCGACGTGGTGAGCCCCGCCCGCGTGAGCTGCGACAGAAGCCGCCGCACCAGCGAGGGGTTGGTGTTCACGCTCCCCGCGATGTAGTCCGACGTGACCGGCTGCCCCTGGCCCCGTGCGATCAGCGTGAGGATGTGGACCGCCACGGCAAAACGGCTGTTCAAAGGGCTACCTCCGCGTGTGCTTCCTACTGTGTATCCAATCTAGTAACACACCATCGCCGGGTCAAGCGGTGCCATCTCGCCCCGTCAGCGCAGCCAGGTCCGGAGCTGGCCGATCCAGCCGCGGGCCGGCGGCGTTTCCGGCGTGCGGCGGGCGGCGGGGTGTGCAACCGCACCCCGCCGGCGGCGATCCGCAGCACGCCGTCCGGGCCGCTACCGATCACCCTTGTCCCGGATGAGCATCGACAGGAACCACGTCGCCAGGCTGATCACCAGCGAGCCGATGATGGCCGAGACGAAGTCCCGCACGTGAAAGCCGTACCCGAACTCGCCGGCGATGTAGCTGGTGAGGTACAGCATGGCGGCGTTGATGACGAACAGCGCCAGCCCCAGCGTGAGCACGATGATGCCGCACGCCAGCGCCTTGATGATGGGCCGCACCACGGCGTTCACCAGCCCCAGGATGAGCGCGACGACGAACAGCGTCTCCAGGCGGCCGTCGTACTCCAGCCCCGGAAGCAGGTAGACGGCCAGCCCCACGGCCAGCGCGGAGGCGATCCAGCGAAAGATGAGGTTCACGGCAGTGTGTCGGGATGCGGGTGGACGTGCCCTGCGGCGTCTGCTGAACGAACGTACGCCGCGGGGCGCGGAAAAGTGTCGGGCGAGGCCGCGCGGGGAAAGGGGCGCCGGCATCCGCGGGCGCCGCGGACATTCGCCGCGACGTCAGCAACGGTGAACGGTGCCTTCGCGGCCCCCTCACGCTCTCGTGGCTGCCGCGTCGGGGTGTGGTGAAAGCCTTCCCGTAACGACTTCGGACGGACCCACGCAGGGCGCGCAGAAAAAACGTGCGTTCCGGCGCAATGCGATGTATCATAGAGCAGTTCCCGCCGTAAATCCCGTCTTCCCGCGATCTGCCGGCCATCGTCATGATGCTTCGTGGAATCCTGCAAGCGGCCAGTTTCTGCCTGGCGTGCCTCGCCCTCTCCGCGTGCGACGTGCGCCGCGATCCCCAGATGGACGTGGACGGGGTGGCGCCCGTCCCCGGCGCAAAGGAGTACCGCGAGCACCTGGCCCGCGAAAATCCGCCCCCGCTCACGCGCCAGGAGGCGCTGCGGGAATACCAGAAGTGCATCCGCGAGAAGAACAGCGGCACAAAGGGGCTGGACGGCCGCCGGTACCGCGCGTCCGACCCGCGCACTGCCTGTGAGAAGTGGCGCAAGATGGCGTATCCCGCGCCGCGTCACGCCCGCACCAGGGCCGAGGAGGAGAAGGAGGGCGACGGGTGGTCGCCGCCGCCGTGACGAAGGAGCTGCTCGACGCAATCCACGAGGAGCCCGAGACCTTACGTCCCTGATCCGAACGCGTATTCCCGTCATGATGCTGACGATTCGGAGCGCCGCGCTGGTCGCGGCCTTCGCGGCCCTGGGGGTGTGGCAGTTTTCGCGAGGCAGGGCGCCCGAAGCCGCCGCGGTACCCGTCGCGGAGCAGGTGATCCACGACGAGCCGCACCGCCTTACGCGGGAGCAGGCCATCCGCGAGTACCAGAAGTGCCTCCGCGACATGAACAGCAGCTCCAAGGGGCACGACGGCCGCCCGTGGCGAGCGCGCCACATCCGGAACGGGTGCGAGTACTGGCGGCGGATGGCGTATCCCCGCGCGCGCCACTCCGGCAACCGGCCGCTGCCGCCTCCGCGGCCATGAGAGCCTCTGGCCGAAACTCGGCCACGAGATGTCATCAGGGAGGCGCCGCGCCTATCGTGCTGCCACGTCTGGCTTTGCGCGCCGAACGCAGGACCTTGCCGGTATAAAACCGTGGGGCCGGATTCAGGTCACGGAGCTGGCCCCGCGGTGGCGGAACGGAGATCCTTCGGTCGCGCGCAGGCTTCCGCGTCCGTTCGAGTAACGCGCGGCGCTCAGCAGATCGTCAGCTTGCAAGACCCCTGGGGTTGGCAACACCCTCTCCTGACTTCGCTGGAATTCGCCCCCGTGGATCTGTCTTCCCTGCTCGCCCATGCACCCTGAACCGATGATGACGACACCCATGATCCGCGCATTCCTCCTCTTCTCCGCGCTCTGCCTCTCCGCGTGCCGCGCCGAGCCCGAACCCGACCCGGCACAGGCCCAGGCGGCGGCCCTGGCGGCCCGCAGGGCGCAGAGCGAGGCGGCCATGCGCGAAAAGCGCGCGGAGTTCTCCAGGGCACGCACGGAGCGCGCAAAGGAAAAGGAGTGGGCGCGGCGGATGGATCCCCAGAACGAGTACAAGGACGCACAGCGGGAGTACAGGGAGTGCCTGCGCGCCCGCCGCGGCGATCCCTACCACGGGTGCATGCCGCCGCAGGATCCGAACCGCACGTACTCCGAGCCCCTGATCGGGCGAACCCGGCCGGCCGGCCGCAACAACACGCGCATTCCCTGATGCGCGCCTGCGTCCTTCTTGCGCTGGTCTGCCTTGCGGCGTGCGGTCCCGACCGGCCCGAGCCGGACCCGGCACAGGTGGCAGCGGAGGCCCTGGCCACCCGCCGGACAGAGGGCGAGGCCGCCATCCGCGCCAGGCGGGCGGAGTTCGCCCGGCAGCGCGAAAAGCGCGCGGAGAAACGGCAGCAGCGCGCTGACGAAATCCTGCAGGATGCATTCGAAACCTGCAGGCGCAACCGCGAAGGCGATCCGCTGCGCGAATGCGAGCGCATGGTCAACGACAACCCCAGGAACTACAGCTCCACCGCACTCGTCGAGGCGCTGCGCTCGATCGAGACCACACCACCCCGGCGCCGCTGACGGCATTCCCGCGCATGACGAAGCGCCCTCGGCCGCGGTCCGCGGGACGTGGAGACGCGCACCGATGTCCGTGACACCAGATGCGCCGGTCCATCCGGAGGACTGAGACGCTGGTCGCGGACGCCGCGGAGGCGCAAAGGGCCGCCCTTCCCGCGGGGAAGGCGGCCCTTCGTCATCTCCCCGAATGCGCGCCCGCGCTACCGCGGCGACCCGGCGGGATATGCGTCCGATCTATCATACCGAATCCACAAAAAGACTGGGTCTCACACAGAGTCAACAGAGTTAACGGAGTGAAGCCTCGGCGAGATGACCGCCCTTCGTGCCGCATCGATCGTTTACCAGCGATCGGATGAATCGCGGAGTACATCGCGCGGCACGAGAAAACTCTGTTGACTCTGCTAACTCTGTGTGAGGCTTATTCTTTTAGCGGAT
>DASUVG010000311.1:0-17994 GCA_036379135.1 Longimicrobium sp. | reverse complement strand
GCGCGTCCAGCTCCGCGTACGTCCACGTCTCGCCGCGCCAGGAAAGGGCGACGGCGTCCGGCGTGCGCGCCGCCTGCGCGCGGAACATCTCGTGGACGCACGCGCCGCGCGGATAGCCCGCGTCCGTGTCGTTCCACGCGTTCAGGACGAGCTCGCGCTCCGCCGCGGGGAGCATGGGAAGGGCGTCCACGCGGCGCGCCTCGTCCGCCACCATCCCCTGCAGCACCAGGCGCAGGTAGCCGGCGAAGCGCCGCACCGTGGCCCCGTCGAAGAGCGCGGTCGCGTACTCCACCACGCCCACGATGCGGCCGTCATCCTCCCACAGCGTCAGCGACAGGTCGAACTTGGCCGTGTGCGCCTCGGCCACGCCCGCGGTGCCGACGGTGAGCCCCGGAAGCGACAGGTCGCCGCCCGGCGCGTTCTGCCAGGCGAACAGCACCTGGAACAGGGGGCTGTACGCCAGGCTCCGCGTCGGACTGAGACGCTCCACCACCTGCTCGAAGGGGATGTCCTGGTTGCGCTGCGCCTCCAGCGCCCGTGCCTTCACCCGCTCCAGCAGATCGGCGACGCGCGGCCCGTCCGACAGGTCCACGCGCACCGGGAGCGTGTTGACGAAGAAGCCGATCAGCTCCTCCACCTCCGCCCGCCCGCGGTTGGCGCTCGGCGTGCCGACGACGACGTCGTCCTGGCCCGAGAGCCGGGCGAGCACCGTGGCCCAGCCGGCCAGCAGCGTCATGAACAGCGTCGCGCCGTGCCGCTGCGACAGCGACTTCAGCGCCGCCGTGAGCGACGCATCCAGCCCCACGTCCACCAGCGCGCCGGCGAAGTCCTGCTTGCGCGGACGGGCGCGGTCGGTCGGCAGCTCCAGCAGCTCGGGGGCGCCGGCGAGCGTCTTCGTCCAGTACTCCGCCTGCGCCTCCAGCACGTCGCCTTCCACCGCCCGGCGGTGCCAGGCGGCGTAGTCGGCGTACTGCATGGCGAGCGGGGGAAGCGGATCGGCCTCGCCGCGCGCGAAGGCGGCGTACAGCGCGCCCAGCTCGCGGTGCAGCACCCCGGCGGACCAGCCGTCGCTGACGATGTGGTGCATCGTCAGCAGCAGGACGTGGTCGTCCGCCGCCATCCGCACCAGGCGCCCGCGGATCAGCGGGCCGCGCGCCAGGTCGAACGGCGCGCCCGCCTCGTCCCGCATCAGCCGATGCAGCGCATCCTCCGCGTCCGGCGACGCGTGGAGATCGTGCTCCACCAGGCGGAACGCGCTCGCTTCCGCGGGCGTCACGTGCTGGATGGGCTCGCCGTCCACCGCCGGGAACGTCGTCCGCAGCGCCTCGTGCCGCGCGACGATGCGGTCCAGCGCACGCACGAGCGCGCCGCGGTCCAGCGCGCCTTTCAGACGCAGGCGCACGGGGATGTGGTAGGTGCTGCCCAGGTTCCCCATCTGCTCCAGGAACCAGAGCCGCTGCTGCGCGAACGACGGCGGCAGGATGCCCGTGCGGTCCACCGGCGCGATCGCCGTCCCCACGGCCCGCGCGGCCGTCTCCAGCCCGCGGGCGAAGTCCGCCAGCACGGGACGCTCGAACAGGTTGCCCGGCGAGGCCTCCACGCCCAGCGCCTGGCGAATGCGCCAGACCACGCGCACGGCCAGCAGCGAGTGGCCGCCCAGCTCGAAGAAGTCGTCGCCGCGCCCCACGCGCTCCGCGCCCAGCAGCTCGGCCCAGATGTCTGCGACGGCCTGCTCCACGGGGCCGGCGGGCGCCTCGTACCCGCGCGACGCGAAGGCATCCGCGTCCGGCGCGGGGAGCGCCTTGCGGTCCAGCTTGCCGTTGGGCGTCAGCGGCAGCGCCTCCAGCGGGACGAACGCCGCCGGCACCATGTACGCCGGCAGCGTCTCGCCCAGGAACGCCCGCAGCACGTTCGCGCCGGCCCCCTCCCCTCCGACGACGTAGGCCACGAGCCGCGTTTCGCCCGGCGCGTCCTGCCGCGCCACGACGACGGCCTCGCGCACGTCCCCATGCTCCAGCAGCCGCGCCTCGATCTCACCCAGCTCGATGCGGAAGCCGCGCACCTTCACCTGCTCGTCCAGGCGCCCCAGGTACTCCAGGGTGCCGTCCGCCAGCCACCGCACGCGGTCGCCCGTGCGGTACAGCCGGTCCCCCGCCCCGCCGCCGAACGCGTCGGGGATGAAGCGCTCCGCCGTCAGCGCCGCGCGGCCCAGGTACCCGCGCGCCACGCCCAGCCCGCCGATCCACAGCTCGCCCGGGATGCCGATCGGCACGGGGCGCAGGGTGTCGTCCAGCACGTACGCGCGGGCGTTCGCCAGCGGGCGGCCGATGGGAACGGTGCCGCCGGACGTGTCCGGCAGCCTCAGATCCGCCACGTACGCCAGCGCGCCGACCGTCGTCTCCGTGGGCCCGTAATGGTTGACGACGCGCAGCTCCGGCGCGAGCGCGCGAATCTCGTCCACCCACGCGGCTCGCGACGCCTCGCCGCCCACCACCACGCAGCGGCGGGGCAGGACGGCGGCCGGATCGGCTCCGCCCATCAGCGCCGCCAGGTGCGACGGCGTGATCTTCAGCACGTCCACGGGGTTGTCCGCCAGGTAGGCGGCGAACGCCCGCGCATCCCCGATGCGCTCGCCGCCGATCACGTGCAGACAGCCGCCGCCGCACAGCGCGCCAAAGACGGAGGTGTGCCCCAGGTCCGCCGCGATGGTGCTGACGGTGGCGTACGAGGCGCGCTCCGGCAGCGCCAGGCGCTCCGCCACGGCCTGCACGTAGTGCGCGAGCTGCCGGTGCTCCACCGCCACACCCTTGGGCCGGCCGGTGGAGCCGGAGGTGTAGATGACGTACGCCAGCGACTCCGGCCGGATCTCCGGCAGCGGCACCGCGTCCGGCGCATTCCGCTCGATCTCCCCGATCGGCACGACCTGCGCGCCGATCCCCTGGAGCACGGAAAGGAGCGCGTCCTGCGCGAGCACCAGCGACACGCCGGCATCCGCCAGCATGCCGGCCATGCGCGCGGGCGGGAACGCGGGATCCAGCGGCACGTACGCCGCGCCCGCGCGCATGATGCCCAGCAGCGCTACGATCATCTCCGCCGAGCGCTCAACGCACAGCCCCACGCGCGCCTCCGGCCCCACGCCGCGGGCCGCGAGCCCGCGCGCGATCCGCCGCGTCCGCGTGTCCAGCTCCGCGAACGTCAGCCGCTCGCCCTCGAACGCCAGCGCGGGCGCGTCCGGCGTGCGCGACACCCAGCCGTCGAACAGCTCCAGCGCCGTCCGCGCGTGAAAGTCCCGGCCGGTGCGGTTCCACTCCACCAGCTGCGCGCGCTCATCCCCCGACAGCAGGTCCAGGGACGAGAGCGCCGCATGGGGGTCGGCGACGGCAAGCTCCAGCAGCCGCACCAGCTGCCGGGCGAACCGGTCGATGGTGGCGCGGTCGAAGAGCGCGGTGGCGTAGGTGATGCCGCCGGCGATGCGCCCGTCCCGCTCCCCCAGGGACAGCGTCAGGTCGAACTTGGCCGTGTCCACGTCCGCCGCGTCCGCGCCGGCGACGGTGAGCCCCGGCAGCGCCGGGTCGCCGCCGGTCTCCTCCTGCCAGACGAACATCACCTGGAAGAGCGGGGTGTACGCCAGGCTGCGCGTGGGCCGCGCCCGCTCCACCACCTGCTCGAACGGGATGTCCTGGTTGCGCTGCGCCTCCAGCGCCCGCGCCTTCACCCGCTCCAGCAGCTCGGCGACGCTCGGCCCGTCGGACAGGTCCACGCGTACGGGGAGCGTGTTGACGAAGAAGCCGATCAGCTCCTCCACCTCCGCCCTGCCCCGGTTCGCCGACGGCGTGCCGATGACGACGTCGTCCTGGCCGGAGAGCCGCGCCAGCACGGCCGCCCACCCGGCGAGCAGCGTGGTGAACAGCGTCGTCCCATGCCGCCGGGAGAGCGTCCGCAGGTCCGCGGCGAGCCCGTCGTCCAGCTCCAGCTCCAGCGACGCGCCGGCAAAGTCCTGCCGCGGCGGGCGCGGGCGGTCGGCCGGAAGCTCGATGAGCTCCGGCGCGCCGGCCAGCGTCTCCGTCCAGTACGCGGCCTGCGCCTCGAGCACGTCGCCTTCCACCGAGCGGCGGTGCCAGGCGGCGTAGTCGGCGTACTGGATGGGAAGCGGCGGCAGCGGATCGGCGTCGCCGCGCGCGAAGGCGGCGTACAGCGCGCCCAGCTCGCGGTACAGCACCCCGGCCGACCAGCCGTCGGAGACGACGTGGTGCATGGTCAGCAGCAGGACGTGGTCGTCCCCGGCCATCCGCACCAGGCGCCCGCGGATCAGCGGCCCGTGCGCCAGGTCGAACGGCGCGGCCATCTCGTCCCGCATCAGCCGATGCAGCGCATCCTCCGCGTCCGCCGACGCCTGGAGGTCGTGCTCCACCAGGTGGAACGCGCTCGTCTCGGCCGGTGCGATGTGCTGCACCGGCTCGCCGTTCACCGCCGGGAACGTCGTCCGCAGCGCCTCGTGGCGCGCGACGATGCGGTCCAGCGCCCCCACGAGCGCATCGGGGTCCAGCGCGCCTTTCAGACGCAGGCGGACGGGGATGTGATAGGTGCTGCCCAGGTTCCCCATCTGCTCCAGGAACCACAGCCGCTGCTGCGCGAACGAGAGCGGGATGGCGCCGGAGCGGTCCACGCGCTCGATGGCGTCCGCGGACGCGGCGCGCGTAAGCCCGCGCGCGAAGTCGGCCAGCACCGGGCGCTCGAACAGGTCGCCCGGAGACACGTCCACGCCCAGCGCCTGGCGGACGCGAGAGACGACGCGCACCCCCAGCAGCGAGTGGCCGCCCAGCTCGAAGAAGTCGTCGCCGCGCCCCACGCGCTCCACGCCCAGCAGCTCCGCCCAGATCGTCGCGACGGCCTGCTCCACGGGGCCGGAGGGCGCCTCGTACCCGCGCGCGGCGAACGCATCGCCCTCGGGCGCGGGGAGCGCCTTGCGGTCCAGCTTGCCGTTGGGCGTGAGCGGAAGCGCATCCAGGCGCACGTACGCGGCAGGCACCATGTACGAAGGCACCCGCGCCGCGAGATGCGCCCGCAGCGCCTCCACGTCCACATCCGCATCGCTGACGACGTAGGCCACGAGCCGCTTCTCGCCCGGCGCGTCCGCGCGCGCCAGCACGATCGCGTCGCGCACGGCCTCATGGTCGCGCAGCGCCGCCTCGATCTCGCCGAGCTCGATGCGGACGCCGCGGATCTTTACCTGGAAGTCCGTGCGTCCCAGGAACTCGAGAACAGCAGTGCGTGAGTGCGTCAGTGCGTGAGTGCGTGAGTCGCCGGATCCCCCGCTCACTTCCGCACTTCCGCACTCCCGCACTCCCGCACTTTCCTTCCAGCGCACCCGGTCGCCCGTGCGGTACAGCCGCGCGCCCGGCTCCGCGCCGAACGGATCGGGGACGAACTTTTCCGCCGTGAGCGCCGCGCGGCCCAGGTACCCGCGGCCCACCTGCACCCCGCCAATGCACAGCTCGCCCGGCACGCCCACGGGCACCGGCCACAGCGCCGCATCCAGCACGTACGAGCGCGTGTTGGATACGGGGCTTCCGATGGGTACGACCGCGCGCTCGCCGTCCGCCTCGGTGCAGAGATGGGTGCTGGTGTCGATGCAGCACTCCGCGGGGCCGTACAGGTTGGTGATGCGCACGCCGGGAAGAACCTGCGCGGCGCGGCGCACCAGCTCGCCCGGCAGCGGCTCGCCGCCGCAGAACAGGTGGCGCAGCGCCGTACACTCTGCCAGCTCCGGCTCGTCCAGCAGCACGCGCAGCAGCGAGGGAACCAGCTGCAGTACGGCGATGCCGCGGTCGCGCAGCGTGCGGGCCAGGTAGCGCGGATCGCGCTCGCCCTCGTGACGCGCCATCACCAGCTCGCCGCCGACGAGCAGGGGGGCGTAGAACTCCCACACGGACGCGTCGAAGACCACCGGCGTCTTCTGCAGCACGCGGTCGCTCGCCGTCACGTCGAAGTCGCGGACGAACCACGCCATGTGGTTCACCAGCGCGCGGTGCTCGATACCGACGCCCTTGGGGACGCCCGTGCTGCCGGAGGTGTAGATGACGTACGCCAAGCCGCCCGGCGTCGCGCCGCTCTCCGGGTTCTCCGCACTCTCCGCCTCGATCGCCCCCCACTCCGCGTCCACGGCCAGGATACCGATCGACGCGTCCGCCGGGACCGTGGCGCGCAGCCGGTCCTGCGTCAGGAGCAACGCGGCGCCGCTGTCGGACAGCATCCGCGCCAGGCGCTCCACGGGGTGCGCGGGGTCCAGCGGCACCCAGGCGCCGCCCGACTTGAGGATGGCGAGCATGGAGACGACCATCTCCACGCCGCGCTCCATGCAGATCGCCACCCGCACCTCCGGCCCCACGCCGCACCGGCGCAGGTGGTGGGCGAGGCGATTGGCGCGCGCGTTCAGCTCCGCGTACGTCACGCGCTCGTCGTCATGCGACACCGCCACGGCCTGGGGCGTGCGCGCGGCCTGCGCCTCGAACAGCTGGTGGATGCACTGATCCGCCGGATACGCTGCGTCCGTCGCGTTCCACGCCTGCAGCACCTGGCGGCGCTCGGCGTCCGGCAGCAGCGGCAGCTGGTCCACGGCCCCGTGCCCGCCCGCCGCCATGGCTTCCAGCACGCGGTGCAGGTACGCGGCAAAGCGCTCCACCGTGGCGCCGTCGAAGAGCGCGGTCGCGTACTCCAGCGTGCCCACGATGCGCCCGTCCTGCTCCCACAGCGTCAGCGACAGGTCGAACTTGGCCGTATCGGCATCCACCGCGTCCGCGTCGGCGACGGTGAGGCCGGAGAGCGCCAGGTCGCCGCCGGGCGCGTTCTGCCACGCGAACATCACCTGGAAGAGCGGGGTGTACGCCAGGCTGCGCACGGGGCGCAGCCGCTCCACCACCTGCTCGAACGGAATGTCCTGGTTGCGCTGCGCCTCCAGCGCCCGCGCCTTCACCCGCTCCAGCAGCTCGGCGGCGCTCGGCCCGTCGGACAGGTCCACGCGCACGGGGAGCGTGTTGACGAAGAAGCCGATCAGCTCCTCCACCTCTGCCCTGCCCCGGTTCGCGCTCGGCGTGCCGATGACGACGTCGTCCTGGCCGGAGAGCCGCGCCAGCACGGCCGCCCAGCCGGCGAGCAGCGTCATGAACAGCGTGGTGCCGTGCCGCTGAGAGAGCGACTTCAGCGCATCCGACAGCCCCTCGTCCAGCGCCAGGTCCAGCGACGCGCCGGCGAAGTCCTGCCGCGGCGGGCGCGGACGGTCGGCCGGAAGCTCCAGCAGCTCCGGCGCGCCGGCCAGCGTCTGCGTCCAGTACGCGGCCTGCGCCTCGAGCACGTCGCCTTCCACCGCACGGCGGTGCCACGCGGCGTAGTCGGCGTACTGGATGGGAAGCGGCGGCAGCGGATCGTCGTCGCCGCGCGCGAAGGCGGCGTACAGCGCGCCCAGCTCGCGGTGCAGCACCCCGGCCGACCAGCCGTCGCTGACGATGTGGTGCATCGTCATCAGCAGCACGTGGTCGTCCGCCGCCATCCGCACCAGGCGCCCGCGGATCAGCGGCCCGTGCGCCAGGTCGAACGGCGCGGCCATCTCGTCCCGCATCAGCCGATGCAGCGCATCCTCCGCATCCACCGACGCGCGGAGATCGTGCTCCACCAGGTGGAACGCGCTCGTCTCGGCGGACGCGATATGCTGCACCGGCTCGCCGTCCACCGCCGGGAAGGTCGTCCGCAGCGCCTCGTGCCGCGCGACGACGCGGTCCAGCGCACGGACGAGCGCGCCGCGGTCCAGCGCGCCGCGCAGGCGCAGGCGCACGGGGATGTGGTACGCCGCGCCCGTCCCGCCCAGCTGCTCCAGGAACCACAGCCGCTGCTGCGCGAACGACGGCGGGAGGGCGCCCGTGCGGTCCACGGGCGCGATCGCCGTCCCCACGGCCCGCGCGGCCGTCTCCAGCCCGCGCGCGAAGTCCGCCAGCACGGGGCGCTCGAACAGGTCGCCCGGCGCGGCCTCCACGCCCAGCGCCTGGCGGACGCGAGAGACGACGCGCACCCCCAGCAGCGAGTGGCCGCCCAGGTGAAAGAAGTCGTCGCCGCGGCCCACGCGCTCCGCGCCCAGCAGCTCCGCCCAGATCGCGGCAACGGCCTGCTCCACGGGGCCGGACGGCGCCTCGTACCCGCGCGCGGCGAACGCGTCGCCCGCCGGCGCGGGGAGCGCCTTGCGGTCCAGCTTGCCGTTGGGCGTCAGCGGCAGCGCGTCCAGGCGCACGTAGGCCGCGGGCACCATGTACTCCGGCAGCCGCTCGCCCAGGTGCGCCCGCAGGCGCTCCGCCTCGATCGCATTATCCGCCACGCAGTACGCCACCAGCCGCCGGTCGCCGGGCACGTCCTCGCGCACCACGACGGCCGCCTCGCGGACGGACGGGTGCTCCGCCAGCCGCGCCTCGATCTCGCCCAGCTCGATGCGGAAGCCGCGCAGCTTCACCTGGAAGTCGATGCGCCCCGCGAACTCCAGCGTGCCGTCCGCGCGCCACCAGCCGCGGTCCCCCGTGCGGTACAGCCGCGCGCCCGGCTGTCCGCCGAACGGGTCGGGGACGAAGCGGTCCGCCGTGAGCGCCGGCCGGTCCAGGTACCCGCGCGCCACGCCGGCGCCACCCACGTACAGTTCGCCCGCCACGCCGGCCGGCACGGGCTCGCCCGCCGGGTCCAGGACGTAGACGCGCGTGTTCGCCATGGGCCGGCCGATGGGCGGACTCCCCTCGTCGCCCTCGCGCCACGCGTGCAGGGTGGCGCAGACGGTCGCTTCCGTGGGCCCATAGGCGTTGATCAGCCGCCGCCCCGGCCCCCACCGCCTGGCCACCGCCTCCGGGAGCGCCTCGCCCGCCAGCGCCAGCGTGCGCACGGATTCCAGCCGCGCGTCGTCCGGGAGCGTGGCCATGACGGCCGGCGGCAGCGTGACGTGGGTGATGCCGTCCAGCGCGCGGACCAGCGTCTCACCCGCCAGCAGGGCGCCGCGGGGCGGCAGGTGCAGCGCGGCGCCCCGGCAGAGCGCCGTGAGCACCTCGGACACGGACGCGTCGAAGCTGAACGAGGCGAACTGCAGCACGCGGCTGTCCGGCTCGATGCCGAACGCCCCCACCTGCGCCGTGACCAGGTTGCACGCGCCGCGGTGCCCAACCATCACCCCCTTGGGGCGGCCGGTGGAGCCGGAGGTGTAGATGACGTACGCCAGGTGCTCCGGCGTGAGCCCGCCGCGTTCGGGATCCGTCTCCGGCTCGCCCGCGAACGCGTCCCCGTCCAGGGCGAGCACCGGAACGCCGGCCCCCGCGAACCGCTCCGCCAGCGATGAAGAAGCGAGCAGCACCGCGGGACGGCTGTCCGCCAGCATGTACTCCAGCCGCTCGGCGGGATACGCCGGGTCCAGCGGCACGTACGCGCCGCCCGCCTTGAGCACGGCCAGCAGCCCCACGACCATCTCCGGCCCGCGCTCTACGCAGATCGCCACGCGCACGTCCGGGCGCACGCCCAGGGCGCGGAGGTGGTGCGCCAGCCGGTTGGCCCGCGCGTTCAGCGCCGCATAAGCCAGCGATCCGCCGTCCCAGACCAGCGCCGTCGCTTCGGGCGTGCGACGCACCTGCGCTTCGAACAGCTCGTGGACGCAGGCGTCGGCGGGATACTCCGCCTCCGTGCGGTTCCACTCGTCAACGACGAGGGCGCGCTCGCCCGCCGGCAGGAGCGACAGGCGCTCCACGCGCCGATCCTCATCCGCCGCCATCTCCGCCAGCACGCGGCGCAGGTAGCCCGCGTGGCGCTCCACCGTCGCGCGGTCGAAGAGCGCCGTGGCGTAGCTCAGCGTGCCGGTGATCCGCCCCTCGTGCTCCGCCAGATCCAGCGTGAGGTCGAAGAGCGCGCTCTCCTGCGCGGTCTCCGGCTCCGGCACCAGCCGCAGCCCCGTCAGGTCCAGGCTCTCGCCGGGCGTGTTCTGCCAGGCGAACATCACCTGGAAGAGCGGGCTATAGGCCAGGCTGCGCGCGGGGCGCACCCGCTCCACCACCTGCTCGAACGGGATGTCGGGGTGCTGCTGCGCCTCCAGCGCGCGCGCCCGGACCTGCCCCAGCAGCTCCGCCACGGTGGGCGCCGCGGACAGGTCCACGCGCAGCGCCAGCGTGTTGACGAAAAAGCCGATCAGCGCCTCCGTCTCGCTCCGCCCGCGGTTCGCCGTGGGCGTGCCGACGACGACGTCCGTCTGGCCGGAGAGCCGGCCGAGCACGGTCGCCCAGCCGGCCAGCAGCGTCATGAAGAGCGTGGTCCCGTGCCGCCGCGACAGCGCCTTGAGCGCCGCCGTCAGCGCCTCGTCCAGCTCGATGGGGAGCGCGTCGCCGGCGAAGTCCTGCTTGCGCGGCCGCGGGCGGTCCGTGGGCAGCTCCAGCAGCTCCGGCGCGCCCGCGAGCGTCCGCACCCAGTAGCCCCCCTGGCGCTCCAGCAGGTCGCCCGACACCCGCCGCCGCTGCCACGCCGCGTAGTCCGCGTACTGGATCGGCAGCGCCGGGAGCGGATCGTCCCCGCCCCGGTGGAAGGCATCGTACAGCGCGCCCAGCTCGCGGACGAAGACGCCCATGGACCAGCCGTCCGACACCACGTGGTGCATGGTGACGAGCAGCACGTGCTCGTCCTCGGCGGTCCGGATCAGGCGGCCGCGGATCAGGGGCCCGTGCTCCAGGTCGAACGGCGCGCCCGCTTCTGCGGATGCGATGCGGCGCAGCGCGTCTTCGCCGTCCGCGGAGGCGCGAAGGTCGTGCTCCACCAGCCGGAACGCGCTCTCCTCGATGGATGCGATGCGCTGGACGGGCTCGCCGTCCACGGCGGGGAAGGTCGTCCGCAGCGCCTCGTGCCGCGCGACGATGCCCTCCAGCGCAGCCGTGAGCGCGCCGCGGTCCAGATCGCCCTGCAGGCGCAGGCGCAGGGGGATGTTGTACGTCCCGGGGGTGCCGTCCAGCTGCTCCAGGAACCACAGCCGCTGCTGCGCGAACGAGGGCGCGAGGGGACCGGTGCGGTCCACCGGGCCGATCACCGTCCCCACGGCCCGCGCGGCCGTCTCCAGCCCGCGGGCGAAGTCCGCCAGCACGGGGCGCTCGAACAGGTCCTCCGGCGCGGCCTCCACGCCCAGCGCCTGCCCGACGCGCGAGACGACGCGCACCGCCAGCAGCGAGTGGCCGCCCAGCTCGAAGAAGTCGTCCCCGCGGCCCACCCGCTCCGCGCCCACCACCTCCGCCCAGATCCCCGCGACCGTTTCCTCGGTGGCACCGGCCGGCGCCTCGTACCCGCGCGCGGCGAACGCGTCGCCCGCGGGCGCGGGGAGCGCCTTGCGGTCCACCTTGCCGTTCGGCGTCTGCGGCAGCGCGTCCATGCGCACGTACGCCGCGGGGACCATGTACGCCGGCAGCCGCTCGGCCAGGTGCGCGCGGAGGGCCTCCACGAACGCCGTCTCGTCGCCGGCCACGTACGCGACCAGGCGCGTGTCGCCGGGCACGTCCTCGCGCGCCAGGACGACGGCCGCGCGCACGCCGGGATGCTCCACCAGCCGAGACTCGATCTCCCCCAGCTCGATGCGGAAGCCGCGCACCTTCACCTGGAAGTCGATCCGCCCCCGGTATTCGATATCGCCGTCCGCGCGGCGGCGCACGAGGTCCATCACCCGGTACATCCGCCCGCCCGGCGCCCCGAACGGGCACGGGACGAAGCGCTCCGCCGTCATCCCGGGCCGGCTGGCGTACCCGCGCGACAGGCCGTCGCCGGCCAGGTACAGCTCGCCCTCGGCTCCGACCGGCACGGGCTGCAGGTGCGCATCCAGCACGTACGCCCGCGTGTTCGCCACGGGCGCGCCCACCAGCACGCGGTCCGCCCCGCGGGGGACGAGCGAATACGTCGAGTACGTCGTGTCCTCCGTCGGCCCGTACAGGTTGCCGACCTTCTCCACCGTCGGCAGCGCGTAAAGCCCCTGCGCGAGCGCGTTCGGCAGCGCCTCGCCGCCCAGGTTCAGCGTCCGCACGCTGGCCGGGATGCCGCCGCTGCGCAGCAGCTCCGCCGCGGCGCTGGGCACCATGCTGACGTGCACGACCGGCTCGTCCAGCGTCGCCAGCTCCAGCGCGTTCTCCACCAGCACCAGCGTCCCGCCCCACGAGAGCGTCCCGAACACCTCCGCCACGGAGACGTCGAAGTTGATGGACGTCGAGAAGAGGACGGATGCGCGCTCCGCGTCCGTGATCGTCTCCCGCAGCCAGTGCAGCAGGACGACGGTGGACGAATGGCGGATCATCACCCCCTTGGGCCGGCCCGTGGATCCCGAGGTGAAGATGACGTGCGACAGGTTCTCGGGGAGGACGCCGCTCTCGAACGCCGTGTCCGGCTCCGCCGCCAGCGCGTCGCGCTCGCGGTCCAGCAGCAGGGTTGCCAGGCCGCCCTCCGGAAGCCGGTCCGCCAACGTCGAGTCGGTGATGACGAGCGTCACCCCGGCGTCCTCAAGCATGTAGCCCAGCCGCTCGCGCGGATACGCCGGGTCCAGCGGCACGTACGCCGCGCCCGCGCCCAGCACACCGAGCATCGCCGGCACCAGGTCCAGCGTGCGCGGCAGGCAGATGCCCACGCGCACCTCCGGCCCCGCGCCGCGGCGGCGCAGGGCGTGGGAGATGCGGTTCGCCCGGCGCTCCAGCTCCGCGTACGTCAGCCGCTCGCCCTGCCACACGAGCGCGGCGGCGTCCGGCGTCCGCGCCGCCTGCGCGCGGAACAGCTCATGGATGCAGGCGGCGGGATGCGCCGCCGCCGTGCGGTTCAACTCCTCCAGCACCAGGCGGCGCTCCGCCTCCGGCAGGAGCGCCAGCCGGTCCACGGGCCGATGCTCATCCGCCGCCATCTCCGCCAGCACGCGGCGCAGGTAGCCCGCGTGGCGCTCCACCGTCGCCCGGTCGAAGAGCGCCGTGGCGTAGCTAAGCACGCCGGCGATCCGCCCGTCGCGTTCCGCCAGCTCCAGCGTGAGGTCGAAGCGGGCGCTCTCCTGCGCGGTCTCCGGCTCCGGCACCAGCCGCAGCCCGGCGAGGTCCAGGGTCTCGTCCGGCGTGTTCTGCCAGGCGAACATCACCTGGAAGAGCGGGCTATAGGCCAGGCTGCGCACGGGGCGCACCCGCTCCACCACCTGCTCGAACGGGATGTCGGGGTGCTGCTGCGCCTCCAGCGCGCGCGCCCGCACCTGCCCCAGCAGCTCCGCCACGGTGGGCGCCGCGGACAGGTCCACGCGCAGCGCCAGCGTGTTGACGAAGAAGCCGATCAGCGCCTCCGTCTCGCTCCGCCCGCGGTTGGCCGTGGGCGTGCCGACGACGACGTCCGTCTGCCCGGAGAGCCGGCCGAGCACGGTCGCCCAGCCGGCCAGCAGCGTCATGAAGAGCGTGGTCCCGTGGCGCCGGGACAGCGCCTTGAGCGCCGCCGTCAGCGCCTCGTCCAGCTCGATAGTGAGCGCGTCGCCGGCGAAGTCCTGCTTGCGCGGGCGCGGGCGGTCCGTGGGCAGCTCCAGCAGTTCCGGCGCGCCGGCGAGCGTCCGCATCCAGTAGCCCGCCTGGCGCTCCAGCCGCTCGCCCGACACCCACCGCCGCTGCCACGCCGCGTAGTCCGCGTACTGGATCGGCAGCGCCGGGAGCGGGTCGTCCCCGCCGGCGCGGAAGGCGTCGTAGAGCGCGCCCAGCTCGCGGACGAAGACGCCCATGGACCAGCCGTCCGACACCACGTGGTGCATGGTGACGAGCAGCACGTGCTCGTCCGCCGTGATGCGGACCAGGCGGCCGCGGATCAGCGGCCCGTGCTCCAGGTCGAACGGCGCGCCCGCTTCTTCGGATGCGATGCGGCGCAGCGCGTCTTCCCCGTCCGGCGCGGCGCGAAGGTCGTGCTCCACGAGGCGGAACGCGCTCTCCTCGATGGATGCGATGCGCTGGACGGGCTCGCCGTCCACGGCGGGGAAGGTCGTCCGCAGCGCCTCGTGGCGCGCGATGATGCCCTCCAGCGCAGCCGCGAGCGCGCCGCGGTCCAGCTCGCCCTGCAGGCGCAGGCGCAGGGGGATGTTGTACGCCCCGGCGGTGCCGCCCAGCTGCTCCAGGAACCACAGCCGCTGCTGCGCGAACGAGGGCGCGAGGGGACCGGTGCGATCGAGGAGTTCGATGGGGGCCGCGTCCGCGCGCGCGGCCGTCCGCAGCCCGGCGGCGAAGTCCGCCAGCACGGGGCGCTCGAAGAAGTCGCGCGCGGTGGTCTCCACCCCCAGCGCCTGCCGCAGCCGCGAGACGACGCGCACCGCCAGCAGCGAGTGGCCGCCCAGCTCGAAGAAGTCGTCCCCGCGGCCCACCCGCTCCGTGCCCAGCAGCTCCGCCCAGATCCCCGCCAGCGCCTGCTCCGTCGCGTCCGCGGGCGCCTCGTACGCGCGCGCGCCGAACGCCTCGCCCGCGGGCGCGGGGAGCGCCTTGCGGTCCACCTTGCCGTTGGGCGTCTGCGGCAGCGCTTCCAGGCGCACGTACGCAGCCGGTACCATGTACGCCGGCAGCCGCTCGGCCAGGTGCGCGCGGAGGGCGTCCACGGACGCCGTCTCGTCGCCGGCCACGTACGCCACCAGGCGCGTGTCGCCGGGCACGTCCTCGCGCGCCAGGACCACCGCCGCGCGCACGCCCGGATGCTCCACCAGCCGAGACTCGATCTCCCCGAGCTCGATGCGGAAGCCGCGCACCTTCACCTGGAAATCCGTCCGGCCCAGGTACTCCAGCTCCCCGTTGGCGTCCACGCGGCGGCGCACGCGGTCCATCACCCGGTACATCCGCCCGCCCGGCGCCCCGAACGGGCACGGGACAAAGCGTTCCGCCGTCATCCCCGGCCGGCCCGCGTACCCGCGCGACAGGCCGTCGCCGGCGAGGTACAGCTCACCTTCCGCTCCGACCGGCACCGGCTGCAGGTGCGCATCCAGCACGTACGCCCGCGTGTTCGCCACGGGCGCGCCCACCAGCACCCGGTCCGCCCCGCGCGGGACGAGCGAATACGTAGAGTACGTCGTGTCCTCCGTCGGCCCGTACAGGTTGCCGACCTTCTCCACCGTCGGCAGCGCGTACAAGCCCTGCGCGAGGGCGTTCGGCAGCGCCTCGCCGCCCAGGTTCAGCGTCCGCACGCTCGCGGGAATCCCGCCGCTGTGCAGCAGCTCCGCCGCGGCGCTGGGCACCATGCTCACGTGCACGACCGGCTCATCGAGCGTCGCCAGCTCCAGCGCGTTCTCCACCAGCACGAGCGTCCCGCCCCACGAGAGCGTCCCGAACACCTCCGCCACGGAGACGTCGAAGTTGATGGACGTGGAGAAGAGGACGGATGCGCGCTCCGCGTCCGTGATCGTCTCCCGCAGCCAGTGCAGCAGGACGACGGTGGACGAATGGCGGATCATCACGCCCTTCGGCCGGCCCGTGGATCCCGAGGTGAAGATGACGTGCGACAGGTTCTCCGGGACCACGCCGCTCTCGAACGCCGTGTCCGGCTCCGCCGCCAGCGCGTCGCGCTCTCGATCCAGCAGCAGGGTTGCCAGCCCCTCCGGAAGCCGGTCCACCAACGTGGAGTCGGTGATGACGAGCGTCACCGCGGCGTCCTCCAGCATGTAGCCCAGCCGCTCACGCGGATACGCCGGGTCCAGCGGCACGTACGCCGCGCCCGCCCCCAGCACACCGAGCATCGCCGGCACCAGCTCCAGCGTGCGCGGCAGGCAGATGCCCACGCGCACCTCCGGCCCCGCGCCGCGGCGGCGCAGGGCGTGGGAGATGCGGTTCGCCCGGCGCTCCAGCTCCGCGTACGTCAGCCGCTCACCCTGCCACACGAGCGCGGCGGCGTCCGGCGTCCGCGCCGCCTGCGCGCGGAACAGCTCATGGACGCAGGCGGCGGAACGCGCCTCGCCGGACGGAACCGTCAGATCCACGCGCGCACGGTCGCCTGCCTCGGCAGCGGGACGCGCGGAGGGGTCCTGCTCCCCCGCGTATCCCGGACGCTCCGACCTTCCGCCTCGCGCGTGACTCGTCTCGTTCCCGCCAGTCGACATGCAGCCTCAAGGTGCAAAAACGGTTGGGCGGTGGATTTCACCACCGCCCGGATACAGACCGGACAGATGCCGTCTGCGCCGCGGAGCCGTCGCCAGGACGGCACCGCGGCGCGTTCAGGCGGCCGGAAGGGTCTCCGCCGGCCGCAGGTCCCCTCCCCGCCCCGTGAACGAGAGGAACGACTCGTCCATCGTCTCGGCCAGCGGCTCGGCGACCCGCTCGAAGCCGGTGGCAAATGCAGCGGCCTGGACGACGTGCCGGCGCGTCGGGGACGCATTGGCGATCGTCCGGGCATGTTCGGCGGCACCCGGCCCGCCGGGCTACGGCCTACAGCTTGGAGAGCAGGCTGAAGCGGAAGACAGGATCAAGATGCGGGAGATGATGTCACGTGCGGCCAGCGGCGGGCGGCAGGCCCGTCTCCCGGTTTTCAGGCCGGGGCGGAGGCCGGATCCCGGCGCAGGCCCCGCGGGTCATGTGGAGCAGAGCTGCGTCCCATCCCCGGGGCCCATCGCCGCCAATCCCGGAGCAGCCGGCAAAAACCGGGTGCACCTGGACGGCGCGCTATCCTGCGCACGCTGGCCCATAATGCTTGCTGCGGTATCGATTGATTGACGGAAAACTAACAGGTGACCGGGGTTGAACGCAACCCGGGGGCGCCCCAGCAAGGCCCTGCCACCCGCCTTGCGGCAGCGCTGAAATCCGGGCGCGAACCGTTCCGCGGGGGGGCGGAGAACCGGACGATCCGGCCGCAAGGAGCCCGGCGGCAAACGGACCGGCGCCCCCTGCGCGCGTCCGGAACCGTACCCCATCCACCAACGCACGGCGGCCCCTCCGCACGAAAACGTGGCGGGTGCCGAACAGCCTCAGGGGGACGGCGCGGACGGCGACCCCGGGAACGGCTTCGAAAGCCGCCCTATCCCTTCGCCGTCGCGGGTGCCGCCGCGGGCGCCGCCGGTCCGTTCAGCGGGGCGCGGCGCTCCATGCGCTGGAGCAGGTACTCCCACATCAGGGCGATCATCCGCTCCGAGCGCGTGACGATCCTGGCCTGCGCCGTGTACCCGCGCCGCAGCCGCTCCACCCCCACGGCCCGCAGGTCCTCGGGGTCCAGGCGCACCATCACGGGGAACATGCGGCTCTCCGACTGCGCGCCGCCGGCCGCGGGTTCCGCGCCGACGGTCAGCACCGTGCCGCGGATCTCCGGCGCGTCCACCCGCCCGAAGGCGCGGAGCTCCACCAGCGTCTCGTCGCCCACGCGGATGCGCGCGACGTCGCGCTCCGCCACCAGGAGCACGGCCCGCCAGCCGCCGTCCTCCGCGATCTCCAGCACCGTCGTCCCCTCCTGCAGCATCGTCCCCGCCAGCCGCTCCAGCCCGTCCGTGAGCACGATGCCCGCGGCGGGGGCGTGCAGCGTAAGGCGGGAGATCCGCTGCTCCAGGGTGGCGATCTGAAAGTCGATCTCCGCCAGCTGCTCCAGCTGGCGGCTCTGCTCGATGTTCTTGAGCCCCAGGCGCTCCGCCTCGATGTGCGCCGTGCGGCTGGCGGCCTCGGCGGCCATCACGTCCGCCAGTCCCGCGTCGATGGCCACGTTGGTGCCCAGCTGGTACGACCGCCGCACCTTGTCGATGTCCGGCTCGAAGCCGTGCTCCACCAGGCGCTGGCGCAGCGTGGCGTTGGCCCGCACGAGATCGGCGTCGGCCTCGGCGCGCTTTTCGGCCACGGAGCGCACCTCCAGGGGGACGGAGGTGCGCGCCAGGCGCAGGTCGAACTCCAGCACCCGCCGGCGCGACCGGAGCTGGTCCAGCTCCGAGGCCAGCTGCAGCGAGTCCAGCCGGGCGATGGGCTGCTGCGCGCGCACGGTGTCGCCCATGCGGACGAGCACCTCGCGCAC
>DASUVG010000310.1:0-14239 GCA_036379135.1 Longimicrobium sp. | reverse complement strand
ACCCGTTCACCCGTTCACCCGTTCACCCGTTCACCCGTTCACCCGTTCACCCGTTCAACCGTTCACCCGTTCACACTCCCCCGCCCCCCTCCCACCCCCACCCCCGCCCCGCTATCTTCCCCCTCCACCTTCGCACTCACGCACTTTCGCACTCCCGCACCGCCGTTGTCGCACGTCCCGCAGTACCTGTTCGACCTGAATCCCGAGCAGCGCGAGGCCGCGCTCGCCACCGAGGGCCCCGTCCTGGTGCTGGCCGGCGCGGGCTCGGGCAAGACGCGCATGCTCATCCACCGCATCGCGTACCTCATCCGCGACCGCAGGGTGGACCCGCGCAACATCCTGGCGGTGACCTTCACCAACAAGGCCGCCACCGAGATGCGCGAGCGCGTGGCCAAGATCGTGGGGAAGGAGGCCAAGGGCGTCATCCTCTCCACCTTCCACTCGCTGGGCGCGCGCATACTGCGCGACCACGGCCAGCAGATCGGCCTGCCCAAGGACTACTCCATCTATCCCACGGGCGACCAGCTGGCGGCCATCAAGCGGATCATGACGGAGGAGGTGCACGTCACCGCCACCAAGGGCGAGGACAAGTACGATGTAAAGCGCGTCCTCTTTCAGATCAGCGACTGGAAGAACCGCCTGGTGACGCCCGACGAGGCGCGGCGCGAGGTGGCGGAAGGCGACATCAAGGGCAACCGCAGCGACGACTACGCGGTGCTGGCGGCGGACGTGTATCCGCGGTACGAGCAGACGCTGCGCGCGGCGGGCGCCACGGACTTCGACGACCTGCTGCTCCTCCCCGTGCAGCTGCTGCGCGAGCACGCCGAGGTGCGCGAGCGCATGTGGAAGCGCTGGCGGTACCTGATGATCGACGAGTACCAGGACACCAACGGCGCGCAGCTGGAGATGGCGCGGCTGCTGGCCGGCCCGCTCAAGAACCTGTGCGTGGTGGGCGACGACGACCAGTCCATCTACGGATGGCGCGGCGCGGACGCCACCAACATCCTGGACTTCGAGCGCCACTACCCGGGCGCCCGCGTCATCGTAATGGAGGAGAACTACCGCTCCACGCAGCGCATTCTGGACGCGGCCAACGGGGTCATCGCCAACAACACGGCGCGCAAGGCCAAGAAGCTGCGCACCGCCAACGGCCCCGGCCCCAAGATCGACCTGTGGACGTTCGGCGAGGAGAACAACAGGGCGGCGGACGAGGTGGAGGCGGAGATGATCGCCAGCGAGATCGGCGTGCGCCGCTTTCGCGAGCAGCTGGGGTGGGGCGACTTCGCGGTCCTGTATCGAACGAACCTCCAGGCCAAGCCGATCGAGGAGCAGCTGCGGGAGGCCAACATCCCCTACCGCGTGGTGGGCGGCCAGTCGTTCTTCGACCGCAAGGAGGTCTCGGACCTGGTGGCGTACCTGCGCGTCGTGCTGAATCCGAAGGACGAGGTGGCGCTGCGGCGCATCATCAACTATCCCGTCCGCGGGATCGGGCGGACGACGCTGCTGAAGCTGGTGGAGGCCGCCCGCGCCGTCCCGCAGCCGCTGTACGAGACGCTCAAGCGGGTGGAGCAAGTCGATGGGATCAACCGCGCGCAGGCCGAGGCGGTGCGCGCGTTCGTGGACATGATGGAGGAGCTGCGGCTGGAGTTCCACAGCACGCAGGCCGCCATCGACCACGGGATCACGACGGAGCGCACGCTCGTCGGATTCGCGCGCGAGCTGGTGAAGCGGCTGCGGCTGGAAGAGGCGGTGCGGGCCGACAACGCCAAGAGCGAGCGGGCGGCGGAGGTGCGGGTGGAGATCCTGCGCGAGTTCGTGGGCTCGCTGGAGCGGTACGAGCAGCGCACCTGGGCCAGCCGCCCGCCGCCGGACGAGGAGGACGAGTGGGATCCGCCGTCGCTGCGCGGATTTCTGGAGCGCGTCTCGCTTTCCGACGAGGACGACCGCAAGGACAAGGAGGACGAGAGCCTGGAGCTGGTGACGCTGATGACCATGCACAGCGCCAAGGGGCTGGAGTTCTCGCACGTCTTCATCGTGGGGCTGGAGGAGGAGATCCTTCCCCACACGCGCAGCATGAAAGCGGCGGACGCGGCGCAGGCGGAGGCGGAGGAGGCGTGGGAGCAGTTCGAGTCCAACGGCTCCGGCGACCCGATCGCGGAGGAGCGGCGCCTGTTCTACGTGGGGATCACCCGCGCGCGGCACCGGCTCACGCTCAGCGGCTGCGCCACCCGCCGCCAGCGTGACAACGTGTCCGTCCGCCAGCCGTCACGGTTCCTCAAGGAGATCCCGCCGGAGCTGATGGAGCAGCGCAACGCGGGCAAGGGCGTGACCTCGCTTTCGCCGGAGGAGAGCAAGGAGCTGCGGACCAACTTCTTTGCCCAGATGAAGGCCAAGCTGGCCAGCGGCTGAACACCGCTCCAGCAGCGGCGGACCTCGCGCGGAGACGCGGAGACACGGAGACACGGAGAGAAGCTTCTGCTCCGTGTCTCCGCGTCTTCGCGTAATACCGAAAAGGGCTTCTCATACCCGATCCGGAAAAACCGGGACTGATTTGAACACGGAGCAGCAGAGAGGCAGAGCAGCAGAGGGCACCGTTCCCTTCTCTGCTTCTCTGCTTCTCTGCTTCTCTGCTTCTCTGCGTCTCTGCCCCTCTGCTGCTCTGCGTGCCAGTCCCTCTTGCGGATTCGGTGGAAGATCAGACTCATACCATATCCGCTAAAAGAATAAGCCTCACACAGAGTTAGCAGAGTCAACAGAGTTTTCTCGTGCCGCGCGATGTACTCCGCGATTCATCCGATCGCGGGTAAACGATCGATGCGGCACGAAGGCCGGTCATCTCGCCGAGGCTTCACTCTGTTAACTCTGTTGACTCTGTGTGAGACCCAGTCTTTTTGCGGATTCGGTGTGCAACCAGCGGAGGGTGACGCCGCGCCGAAGGCGGGAAGCGGAGACACAGAGGGCGCGGGCGATAGACGCCAATAGTGGAAAAAGTGGATAAAGAGCAATTGTCTCCTTTATCCGCTTTTCGGCTTCTTTTCGTCAAGGGCGAGGCAACAATTGCGAAGAGCGATGGGAAACCGATGGAATCATCCAGATGTTTACATCATAAATATATGTAGATTGCGAATTTGAACGGAGTGATGGAGGTGCGTTTCGAGGGCGGTTTTGCAAGATTGGACGGGAAAGGCAGTTCCCCTCCCCCCTCCAGACCGGAGCCTCCCATGCAGCGCCTCAGACTGCACCCCACGCTCGCGGCGGCCGCGATCGCCGCCCTGTCGGCCTGCACCGACATGGGCGCCCTGCCCACCGCGCCCTCGCCGCTGGGCCCGAGCACCACCGTCTCCACCTACGCATCGCAGATCATCATCAACGAGGTGATGGCGGACCCCAACGCGGTAACGGACGCCAACGGCGAGTGGCTGGAGGTGCACAACACCGGCCTCGCCGCGGTGGACCTGCAGGGGTGGACGCTGGCCAGCAACAACGACTCGCCGCAGACCATCTCCAGCTCCGTCTCCGTTCCCGCGGGCGGGTACGTGGTGCTGGCCCGGAACGGCACATACTCCACCAACGGAGGCGTGAACGAGCACTACACGTACGCCATCATCAACCTGGCCAACACCTCCGACTGGGTGGCGCTGCGCGACGGCACGGGCGCCAGCGTGGACTCCGTCTCGTGGGCGACGGCCATGCCCGTGGGCGAGACGCGCGGCGTGAGCGATCCCTCGCTGGACAACCTGGACGCCAAGGGCACCAACTGGCACACCTCCAGCACCGCCTTTGGCGCGGGGGACGAGGGGACGCCGGGGGCGCGCAACGACGGCAAGCGCGGCGCGCTGGTGGTGCGCATCATCGACGCGGGGCAGGCGGACGCCATCTTCATCGAGAACGGCGACACGCGCATCATCCTGGACGCGGGCCAGGGGCTCAGCCGCATGGCGGACCTGATCGACGAGTTCGACATGGCGGGCGGCACCATCGACATGATGTTCATGTCGCACGCCCACTACGACCACCACGGCGGCCTGCGCGAGTTCTTCAAGACGGTGCACGCCATCAGCATCCCCGTCTTCTTCGAGAACAAGGACGCGCAGGTCAGCAGCACGCTGCAGGAACTGCGCGACACGCTGGCGGCGCGCTCCGGCCGCAGCGAGACGGACTACCGCGACACGGACGACGCGTGCGGCACGGGCGCGGCCATCTGCACCTTTACGCTGGACGGCGGCGCCAGGCTGCACGTGATGAAGCCCAGGCCCACGGGCGACCCCAACGACCGCTCCGTGCCGCTCAAGCTCGTGGGGCCGGACAGCGCCAGCTTCACGATGTGGTTCTCGGGAGATGCGGAGCACGGCGCGATCGCCCACTTCGACTCCGTGGGATACGACGTGTCGCCGGGGATGAACGTGGACGTGGTAAAGGGCAACCACCACGGCAGCTGCAACGGCATCAACACACGCTTTCTGGACATGACCACGCCCAGCTGGATCACCTTCGGCGTGAGCGCGACCAACGGCTACCACCACGTTCACACGCAGACCAAGGACCTGCTGACGGCGCGCTCCATCCCCTGGTACCGCTCCGACGGCAACGGCCGCATCACCTTCACCACGCCGGGGACGCCGGGCGGCGGCTACTCGGTGTCGGTGGAGACGGGCACCGCCAGCATGGACGGCGACGCGGACGAGACGTCCAGCCAGACGGAGTGCAACAGCCTGTAGGCGGGATGAAAGAAGGCGCGGCCCCGCCGGCTGGGACGGAGATCTACCAGCGCGGCGGTGGCGGCTGCCGAGCCCAACGGGATGTTCGATAACGGCGAACCGCCTCCGGCCGGGTGCCGGAGGCGGTGCCTTCTTCAACCGTGCGCGTGGTCAGAGTCCGAGGCCGTCGGCGCCAAGCCAGGTTATCTGGTGCGATTTGCGATACGATTGGAGTTGCGCGCGGGCCATCTGCAGGCACATCGACAGCGCCTGCAGCGAATCCACGCCGCACGCCTCGTACACCTCGTCGTCGCGCAGCCCCGCGATCTGGAATGGGCAGTACCAGTCGCCCTCGGGGTGCTCCGCCGGCCTTCCAATGCGCAGGACCGCGGCCCCTTCCCTGCCATCGACGTCGTACTCCCGCTCCAGAAAGACCTCGCCCAGCTCAGCGCTCATCGCATCTCTCCGATCTCTTCCGCGGCTCTAGAGAAATCAGCCCTCCGCCACCCGCTGGACGGCGACGGCGCGCCGGAAATGGTGAGGCGCCGCCTGCGGAGCGAATGATGAATTCGCCGCTACAACTGCACAAAGTCCACCTGCGCGGCACCTGCGCGGACTGGGGCGGCCCGGCCGTGTGCGGCGTCTCACGCACCGGCGCGTCCGCACCCACGGGCGCTGCCCACGCGAGCGGGTGAAGCCCCGTTTCGCGAGGAACGAGCGAAGACGGGGCTTATGGCATTTCCAGCCGCGGGCTTCAGCCCGTGGCGTGCCCGCCCCCCTACTCCTCCTCCGCCACCCGCGTCAGGTAGCCCAGCTGCACCAGCATCAGCTGCCGCAGCGGGTGCCACTCGTCGCGGATGGAGGCGATGACGGCCTCGGGCGACGGGTCGGTGAAGACCACGCGCAGGGGCGAGTCGGCGTACTGGTGCAGCCTGGCGGTGCCGGCTTCGGAGCGGGCGACGCTGCGCCACTTGGGCCAGGGCTGCTGCCGCGCGCGCACCTGCCCCGTCAGCAGCGCCCGCACCCCGCGCGTCAGGCGCAGCCCCGCCGTAAGCGGCAGGTTGGCCGCCGTGCCGAAGTAGGGAAAGCGCCAGCGGGAGTGCGGCACCGCCCACGAGGGGCGAAAGAGCGGCTTCATCGCGGCGTGAAACAGGCGCCGGTGGCGCTTCCACTCCGTCGGGATGGACGCCGCCAGGGTGACCAGGGCGTTGGCGTGGTACGGCTCCTGGCTGGCGAACATCCGCCGGTTGCCGTGCAGGTTCGCCGAGTGCTTGCGCTGTGTGAACGGCCACAGCTTCTCCCACTCCGTCGCCGTGGTCGGCCGGAATTCCGCGAGCCAGCGGCGAAAGGCCAGGCGCCGCGCCACCACCTGCTCCAGCAGCTCCGGGCGGATGATGGAGGCGGGGGGCAGCCCGAACGCGTCCGGCGCGGGGCGGCCGGGCGCGTGCTCGGCCTTGAGGAACGAGTCCGATGACAGCCCGCCGAGCACGACCGGAAAGTCGCGCAGGCCAAGGCGCTCGTGAAAGCCCCAGCCGTGCACGTCCATGAAGTTGTTGTGCGCCCCGACCATCCGCCCGACCGGCTCCAGCCCGTCGATGTAGTGGTCGCGCGCCCGCTCCCCGAAGGTGAGCGGAGCGCCGTAGGCCCGCGCCGCCGCCCGCGCCACGCGCACCTCGCGGTTCTCCCAGTCGGCGTAGACGAACGCCCGCACGCGCACGCCGTCCGGCACCGCCCCCAGCACCGCGCGCGCGTCCTCGCCGCCGCTCAGCAGCAGCGCGACATCCGGAACGCCGCGGCACAGGGCGCCCACCTGCTCCACCAGCGCCTCGCGCACCGCGTCCGCCGCATCCCGCACGGAGGCGTACGGGTAGCGCTCCAGCGGACGCCAGTACGTCCGGGGCTCGGCCTCCGCGCCGTCGGGCCGGAACGGCAGGGCGGTGCCGGGCGCCAGCTGCCGGACGCCGGCGTAGAGGGTGTGGGGCCAGGTGCAGGTGAGGTTGACCAGCAGGTCCGCGGCGGAGACGGGATCGATCTCGTCGTTCCGTCCCGCCGCGCGCGCGACGGAATCCAGGTGCGTCCCCACGATCCACCGGCCGTCCCAGTCGTGCGCCGCGAACACGGGGACGAACGAGCCGACGTCGGTCACCACCATCCCGCCGCCGCGTGCGGTGTCGATGGCCAGCGCGGCAAAGCCGGAGTCGATGCGGTCCGCCCACGGCGCATCGGGCCCGGCGCGGAGCAGCGCGTGCGCGGCGCGGCGGCGGCCGCCCAGGCGCGACAGGCCTGGCGGCTCCGGCGCGATCCGCACCACCGGGTCGCCGACCAGCACCGAGATCCATCCGCCGTCCTCCACCACCACCTCCGGCGGATCCGCGGGGCCGCGCGCCACGGCCAGCGACCCCCACGGCCCGTGCCGCTCGTCCACCGAAGCGGAGACGTGGCCCACGTAGCGCTCCAGGGCGCGCCGGAGCTCGCCCTCGGCGCGTGGCACGGTGGAGAAGAGGAAGTCGCTCATCCGCCGCGCCTCGCCGCCACGAACGGCGCGGCCCGCCGCACGCGCTCCAGCACGTCCTCGGGCGTGATCTGCTCCATCCGCCCCAGCTTGGCCGTGAAGTCGGAGGGGTCCGGCGCCGTGCCGGGATCGGTGTAGCGGTCGATCCACAGCTCCTGCCAAGCGCGGTACGGCCCCACGCGCCACGGGTTGGTGTGCCCGAACAGCCCGATCACCGGCACCCCGAAGCCGCGCGCGATGTGCAGCGGCCCCGTGTCCGGCCCGATCACCAGGTCCGAGCCGCCCACCAGCCACATCAGCCGCCGCACGCCGTCGCCCAGCGCCCACAGCGGCCTGTGCTCCGCGCGCTCCATGATCTCCCGCGCGATCCCCTGCTCCCGCTCTCCGGGCCCGCCGATCAGCATGGTGCGATACCCGAAGTCCCGCTCCAGCGCGTCCACCACTCGGGCGTAGCGGTCCGCGAACCAGTCCTTCTTCCCGTTCGCCGACGCGGGGACGATGGCCACCACCGGCCGGTCCCGCAGCGGCGCGAAGAACTCCGCCTGCGCGCGCCGCTCATCCTCCGAGAGCGTCATGCGCCATTCCGGCTCCGCGGGGCGCGGCAGGCCCAGGTGGTCGAGGAAGAGAAAGAAGAGGTCCTGCGTGTGCCGCCGCGGCGTGGGGCCGATGTGGTGGTTCGCCGCGAGCCAGGTGCCCTCCGCCGCGCGGTCGCGCCCGAAGCCCAGCCGGTGCGGCGCGCGCGACAGCAGCGTGGGCCACGCGCTCTTGATGTACACGTTCAGGTTGATGGTCAGGTCGAAGCGCCGCCCCGCCAGCTCGCGCCGCAGCTCCATCAATCCACGCACGCCGTTCTTCTTTCGATAGATGACGACGTCGTCCACCGACGGATGGTGCCGCAGCGCCTCCGACGGCATGGGCTCCACCACCCAGGTGATGTGCCGCGCGGGATCATCGTCCTTGAGTGCATTCACGAACGGGAGCCCGTGGATCACGTCGCCCAGCCCCGTGAGCAGGACGATACAGACGCGCCGGGACGGATAGCGCAGCTCGCTCATCGAGGGATACCGCCGGTTGCCGAAGCCAGCGAATGCGCGTCGGACGCTCCGCCCCGGGCGGTTGAAACCGCGGCTGCAACGGCACGAAGTCCGCCTGCGCGGACTCGGCGGCATGGCCGTATGCGGCGTCCCACGCACCAGAGCGTACGTAACGTGACGCTCGACGAGGATACTGCCGAGACGCGGTAGAATTCTCCCCTTCCTCCCGCGCAGCAGGGGAGAGGGGCCGGGGGAGAGGGGGCCCTGTCGGACGCCAGCTGGATGCGTTTCGCGGCGCCATCGAAGTTCTCCCCTCTCCGCGAGGAACGAGCGGGGAGGGGCCGGGGGAGGGGCCCCCCGCGGGCGCGGCTCGACGCCCGTCGCAGCGCCTCCGTCCCAGACGTCGAAGTCCCCATCATCCGCGGGTCAGGTAGGCGAGCTGCAGCGCGACCAGCTGGCTCAATCCCGGCCATCCGGCCACCGCCGCGCCCGGATCGTCCGCCGCGAACACCGTGCGCAGCGGCGAATCTGCGATGGGGTGCGCGGCGGCCTTCTCGTGCATCAGCGGGATGCGGACCAGGTCGTCCCATCGGGGCCAGCTCTCCTGGCCGGCGTTCCACGTGCCCGTCAGCAGCGCGCGCGCGCCGCGGGCCAGGCCCAGCAGCGGGCGGGCGGCGGCGTTGACGGGGTGCGGAAAGTACGGCAGGCGGTTGCGCGTGTGCGGCACGTACCACGAGCGCGCCAGCAGCGGCCGCATTGCGCGGTAGAAGAGCGCGCGGTCCAGCTTCCACGCCTGCGGAACGGAGGCGGCCAGCCGCACCACGCCGTTGGACATGAACGGCTCGTGCGATCTGAACAGGCGCCGGTTGCCGTGGAACACCGTCGCGTACTTGCGCATGGAGAATGGATAGATGAACGACCATTCGTCCGCCGACTCCGGCCGCAGCTCCGCCATCCACCCGCGGAACGCCGTCCGCCGCGCGCCCGCCTGGGCCAGCAGCTCGTCGCGCACGCCGGCGAGCACCGGCGGGCGCGCGGGGCGAATGCCGGGCGCCTGGCCGCGCTCCAGCCGGCGGCGCGCCCAGCGGCGCACGTTGTCGCCCTTGAGCAGGGCGTCGGACGAGTAGCCGCCCAGCATCACGGGAAAGCGGTCCATTCCCAGCGAGGCGTGAAAGCCGTACCCGTGCACGTCGATGAACTCGTTCTGCGAGCCCACCATCGCCGCGACCTCCTCGAAGTGCGCCAGGTCGTGCCCCGGCGGCCGCCGCGCGAAGGTGACGGACGCGCCGTACGCCCGCGCCACGCGCCGCGCGCTGCGGATCTCGCGGTTGTCCGCCTCGCCGTAGACGAAGGTGTCGACCCGCACCTCGCGCGGAATGGCGCCCAGCACCGCGCGCGCGTCCTCGCCGCCGCTCAGCAGCATGCCCACGCGCGCGTGCCCCTCCACCGCCAGCCGCACGTCGTCCACCAGCGCGCCGCGCAGCGCATCCGCCGCCTCCGCGGGCGACGCGAACGCCGTGCGCTCCTCCGGCCGCCAGTACGCGCGCGCTTCCCCGGTCCATCCGCCCGCGCCGAACGGGCGGACGGAGCCCGGCTCCACCTGCCGCACGGTGCGGTACAGCGTCCGCGGATACGCGATCGTCAGGTAGCCCATCAGCTCCACGGCGGACACGGGATCCACGTCCCCCAGCGCGCCCGCCGCTTCCGCGACGGCATCCACGTGCGTCCCCAGCACCAGCGACGCACCCTGCTCGCCGCCGGCCTCCGCGGCAAAGACCGTCACCCACGCGAACAGGTCGGTGATGAGGGAGCCCGTCCCGCGCGCCGGATCGATCGCCAGCGCCGCGAACGGCCCGTCCAGCCGATCGGCCCAGCCGTGCTCCTCGCCGCTCAGCAGCAGTCGATGGAGGGCCGCGCGGCGGTCCGCGTCCGCCGCCGGTCCCGCCGGGATCGAATCCATCCGCAGAAACGGCTCGCCGAGCAGGACGGTGATGCCGCGCTCATCGTCCATCACGGCGGCCGGGTCGTGCGCCGCCCGCGCGACCGCCAGCGTGCCCCATCCGCCCGCGTACTCCTGGACGGATGCGACGACGTGGCCGAGCCGCCGCTCCAGGATGCGCCGCAGCTCGCCGGGCGGACGCGGCGCCGAAGAGAAGAGAAAGTCGCTCACGCCCGGCTTTCCGGCGCGCGGCCCGCCAGCACGGCCTCGTATCCGTCGATCATCCTGTCCAGCGTAAACCAGTTCGCCGCGCGCCACGCCGCCTCCGCCGCGCGCGCCCGCACCTCCGCCGACCGCGCGCGGATGCCGTCCACCACCTCGCGCAGCGCCGCCGCCAGCGCCTGCGCGTCGCCCACGGGGACGATCCACCCGGCGGCGGGGCGGCCGTCGCGCGCGGCAAGGCCCTCCCACGCGCCACCCACGTCCGTCGCGACGGTCGGCCTCCCCGCCGCCATCGCTTCCAGCATCGCCACGCTGAACCCCTCGGAGCGGCTGGGGAGCACGAAGGCGTCGCAGGCGGCCGTCACCGCGGGGCCGTCCGGGCGGCGGCCGAGAAAGTGGACGCGCTCCGCCACGCCGCGCTCGCGCGCCTGCGTCTCCAGCCGGCTCCGCTCCGCGTCCGTCCCGCCGCCGACGAGCACGGCGTGCACCCGCGCGTCCAGCGCCGGGAGTGCGTCGATCAGCAGGTCGAACCCCTTCCTGCGCTCCGATCCCCCTACCGCGGCCAGGAGAATCGCATCCTCCCCGATCCCCAGCTCCCGCCGCACCGGCGCGGGAGGCGTGCCGACCGTCCCCATCCCGTTCACCACCACGTGCACCTTGCCGGCCGCGTGCGGAACGGCGCGCGCGACGGCCTCGCCCACCATGCGGCTGTTGGCGATCACGTCCGTGTACCAGCGGCGCAGCGCCAGCCGCTCCAGCGCGCCGATGGGGTGCACGTCGCCGATGCGGTAGACGATGCGCGGCACCCGCGCCGCCGCCGCCGCCCACGCGCCGATCATCGTACGCTTCCACGACGTCAGCAGCACCGCCTGCGCCCGCTCGCCGCGCAGCCACGCGGCGAAGCGGGTGGCGTTCCACAGGTCCGCGTCGCCGCCGGGGCGAACGCCGGTGGTGGGGATGCCGAGCGCCGCCAGCGCGTCGCGAACCGGGCCTTCCGCGCGGCAGCTGACCGCCACGTGGTGCCCGCGCTCCCGCAGCCCCGCGGCGATGCGGATGACCTGCCGCTCGTTGCCGCGGATGATGGGGCCGTCCACGTGGATGGCGATCCTCATCCGCCCCTCCGCGCGCGGACGCCGTCCACCAGCAGCCGCTCCCACTCGTCCAGGAACCGCCCCTCGCCAAAGCGCCGCTCCGCCCGCGCCCGCGCCGCGTCCCCCATCCGCCGCCGCGCCTGCGGATCGCGCAGCAGCCCGCCGACCGCCTCCGCCAGCTCCGCCTCGCCGAAGCCGGTAACCATGCCGACGCGCGGCTCGCCCGGCGCCGCGTCCAGCGCCTCGCGCGCGCCGCTCACGTCCGTGCTGACCACGGGGATGCCGAACGCCATCGCCTCCAGCATGGCGTTCGCGAACCCCTCGCGGTCCGACGAGACGGCGAACAGGTCCATGGCGTCCAGCACGTCGCCCACGTCCCGGCGAAAGCCCACCAGGTGCACACGCTCCCCCATCCCCAGCTCCGCCGCCACGGCGCGGACCGGCTCCATCGCCTCCCCCTCGCCGGCGATGATGCAGTGCACCGGCTCCGGCAGCATCGCCAGCGCGCGCAGCAGACGGTCGAAGCGCTTCTGCCCCGCCAGCCGCGCCACCGAGCCCACGACGGGCGCATCCGCCGGAATCCCCAGCTCGCGCCGCACCGCGCCCGGCTCTCTCGTGCGGGCCGGCGCGCGGACGCCGTCCAGGATCGTCACCACCTTCGCCGGGTCCAGCGCGGGGTCGCCGGCCAGAAAGGGCGGGCGCATGGCGTCCGCGTTCAGCACCACGCGATCGACGAAGCGGCGCAGCGCCAGCCGGTAGCGCGCGCCGCGGGCCGGCGTGTCGCCCTGCAGCACGATGCGCTGCACGACGAACGGGGCACCGGCCATCCGCGCGCCGAGCCCCGAGAGAAAGACCTTCTTGAACGTGGTGAGCACGACGGCGTCCGGCCGCTCCCGCCGCAGCCGCGCGGCCAGGCGCACCGCGTCCGGCAGCATGGCGTCGCCGCCGATCCGCTGCACGCCGGTGGGGATTCCGTACGACGCGGCGCGGTCTGCGTTCCGCGGGTCGCGAAAGAGCATCAGGACGCGGTGGCCGCGGCGCTGCAGCCCGGCCAGCAGCAGCACCGTGCCGATCTCCCCCCCGCCGAACGCGTTCGAGCTGTTGTGGGCGAGGATGAACATCAGTGCGAAAGTGCGGAAGTGCGAGAGTGCGAACGTGGCCGCATCGCGCTCCCCCGATCATCCGATTGATTCGACTTACGCACCGACCAGCTCTTCCACGCTCGCACCCGTTTCCTCCACCTGTAGATCGGCCGGAACGCCGGCCAGCACCCGCTCCCACGCGTCCAGCACGCGCGGAAAGCCGAACTCCCCCCGCGCGCGCACTCCCGCGGCCGCGCGCATGGCGTGCCGCCGGTCCCCGTCGTCCAGCACGCCGCGGACCGCCTCCGCCACCGCGCCGGCATCGAACGCCACCACCACACCGGGGGCGATCCCGTCCCATCCCGGCCGCAGCGCCTCGTCCGTGCCGCTGACGGCGGTGCTCACCACCGGCACCTCCGCGGCCAGCGCCTCGAGCATCGCGTTGCTCATCCCCTCGCGGTCGGAGGTGGCCACGAACAGGTCCAGCGCCGCCAGCACCTCCCACACGTCCGCGCGATGCCCCAGAAAGTGCACGCGCCCGGCGATCCCCAGCGCCCGCGCCTGCCGCTCCAGCGCGCCGCGCAGCGGACCGTCGCCCGCCAGAATGCAGTGCACGTCGTCCGGCAGCCGCGCCACCGCGTCCAGCAGGCGGTCCAGCCGCTTCTGCGCCACCACCCGCGCCACCGAGCCCACGCACCGCGCCGCGGCCGGAATGCCGAGCTCCCTTCGCAGCGCGCCCGGCACGTGGCGGCGGGCGGGCGGATGCACGGCGTTGGGGATGACGGACAGGCGCCCGTTCGCGTATCCCGGCAGCTGCGCGTACGCCGGCCGCAGCCGCTCCGCGACCACCACCACCTGGTCGATCAGCCGGCCGAAAGCGAAGCGGTACTTGGCGTTGCGCGGCACGTCCGTCTCCAGCCCGATGCGGACCACGATGCGGGGCACCCGCGCGATCCGCCCGGCCATGCCGGCCAGCCACGCCTTCTTGAACATCCCCACCAGCAGCGCGTCCGGCCGCAGCGCGCGAAGGCGGCCCGCCAGGCGCGCGGCGTGGTGCACGGACGCGTCGCCGCCCAGCGGCAGGATCTGCGCGTCCACGCCCAGCGCGCGCGCCGGGCGGGCGACCACGCCGTCGTTGCACAGCAGCAGCACGCGGTGCCCGCGCTGCTGCAGCCCCGCCAGCAGCAGCGCCACGGCCCGCTCCGCGCCGCCCCATACCCGGGCGCCGTTGTGGGCTACGATGAACATGTGTGGGGCGGGTGCGAACGTGCCGCGCGGAGGGGGACGGCCGGAAGGCCGCTTCCGCACTCCGTTCAACTTATGCGCGCAGGCACCCGCGCCCAACGAAAATCTTCTACCGCCCGAAGAACGCCGAAAAGAAGTGCGTAAGTGCGTTAGTGCGTTAGTGCGTCAGTGCGTCAGTGCGTTAGTGCGTTAGTGCGTTAGTGCGTCGGTGCGTCGGTGCGTCGGTGCGTCGGTGCGTCGGTGCGTCAGTGCGTCAGTGCGTCAGTGCGTCAGTACGTCGGTGCGTCAGTACGTCGGTGCGTCGGTGCGTCGGTGCGTCGGTGCGTCGGTGCGTCGGTGCGTCGGTGCGTCGGTGCGTCGGTGCGTCGGTGCGTCGGTGCGTCGGTGCGTCGGTGCGTCGGTGCGTCGGTGCGTCGG
>DASUVG010000309.1:0-47908 GCA_036379135.1 Longimicrobium sp. | reverse complement strand
CACGAAGCTCTCGACGTAGTCGAGGATCTGCCTCTGCTTCTTGGTGAGCGCCATCCGCTTCTCCGCGTGGGGGATTGCCTTCCGAACAGGTGCCGAAGAATATACCCGAAGGCAAACCGAAGCGCAAGGAATTCGTTGAAGTCTTTGACCGACAGCATCCTGGACCGCATCGTCGCCACCAAGCGGGACGAAGTGCGGCATGCCGTTCCGCGCCTTGACGAGTATCGCCACATTGCGCGGCAAGCCCCTGAGCCGCGCGGGTTTGCGGCCGCTCTGCGCCGTCCCGGCGAGGTGCGCCTGCTGGCCGAGGTCAAGCGCCGCTCCCCCTCCGCCGGCGACATTCGCCCGGGCGCAGATCCGGTGGAGATCGCGCGCGCGTACGTCGGCGGAGGGGCCGCGGCGCTCTCCGTCCTGACCGACCGCGAGTACTTTGGCGGTGACCTGGACTTCCTGCGCGCCGTCAGAGCGGAGGTGCCCGTCCCCGTCATCCGCAAGGACTTCCTGATCCACCCCGTGCAGGTGTGGGAGGCGCGCGCGGCGGGGGCGGACGCGGTCCTTCTCATCGTCCGCATCCTGGAGCAGCCGCTGCTCCGGGAGCTGCACGCGCTCGCGGCCGACCTGGGGATGGACGTCCTGGTCGAGGCGCACACGGAGGCGGAGCTGGACCGGGCGCTGGAGGCCGGCGCCACCCTCGTCGGCGTCAACAACCGCGACCTGGACACCTTCGCCACGGACCTGGACCTCTGCGTCCGCCTCGCCGACCGCGTCCCCGCGGAGGTCACGTACGTGGGGGAGAGCGGCATCCGCACCCCGACTGACGTGGACCGGCTGGGGGCGGCGGGGATCGACGCCATCCTGGTGGGCGAGTCGCTGATGCGGCAGCCGGACGTCCGCGCCGCCGCCGCCGCGCTGGTGAATCGTCCCAAGTCCGGGGCGCGCGGGGGATGACGGAGGTCAAGGTCTGCGGGCTGATGCGCCACGAGGACGCGGCCGTCGCGGCCAGGGCGGGGGCGCGCTGGCTGGGGGTGATCCTGGCCCCCGGCTTCAGGCGAACCGTGACGGCGGACGACGCGCGCGTTATCTTGCGAGGTTTACCGGCACGGCGGGTGGGCGTGTTCGTGGATGCGGACGAACTGATCCTGCGCAGCGTTGCAGAGGCGGCCGGCGTGGACGTCCTGCAGCTGCACGGCGACGAGCCGCCGGAGGTGGCGGCGCGGATGCGCGCGGCGGGGTGGGAGGTGTGGAAGGCGGTGCGCGCGCGCGGCGCGGACGACTTTTCCGCCGCCGCTGCCCGCTACGCCGGCTCCGTGGACGCCCTGCTGGTGGACGGCTACACCCCCGGCTCGCACGGCGGCGCCGGCGCATCGTTTCCGTGGAAGGCCGTGGCGGAGCGGCTGGGCGAGCTGCCCCCGGGGATGCGGCTGATCGCGGCCGGCGGGCTGCGGCCGGACAACGTCGCCGAGGCCGTCCGCATCCTGCGCCCCCACGCAGTAGACGTGAGCTCCGGCGTGGAATCCGCGCCGGGGCGCAAAGACCCGCAGGCGGTGCGCGAGTTCGTGCGCGCCGTTCATTCCTTCGTATCCGCACCGCAGGCATGACAGTCGACGCAGGTTCCGCCGTGGCCGATCCGTCCGGCCGCTTTGGCGAATACGGGGGCCGCTTCGTCCCCGAGACGCTGGTCACCGCGCTGGACGAGCTGGCCGACGTGTACGCCGCCGCCGCCCGGGACCTTTCCTTCTGGGAGGAGCTGGGCGCGCTCTGGCGCGACTACGTGGGCCGGCCCACGCCGCTGTATCCCGCGCGGCGGCTCGGTGAAGCCGCGGGCGGGATCGGCGTCTGGCTGAAGCGCGAAGACCTGAACCACACCGGCTCGCACAAGATCAACAACGCGCTGGGACAGGCGCTGCTGGCGCGCCGGATGGGGAAGGAGCGCATCATCGCCGAGACGGGCGCGGGGCAGCACGGCGTGGCCACCGCCACGGCGTGCGCGCTCTTCGGGCTGCGCTGCATCGTCTACATGGGCGAGGAGGACGTGCGGCGCCAGTCGCTGAACGTGTACCGGATGCACCTGCTGGGCGCGGAGGTGCGGCCGGTGACCAGCGGCACGCGCACGCTCAAGGACGCGGGGAACGAGGCGCTGCGCGACTGGGTGACCAACGTCCGCGACACGCACTACATCCTGGGCAGCGCCGTGGGCCCCGACCCGTATCCGCGGATGGTGCGCGACTTTCAGTCCGTCATCGGGCGCGAGGCGCGGGCGCAGATGCTGGAGGTGGAGGGCCGGCTCCCCGCCGCCGTCATCGCCTGCGTGGGGGGCGGATCCAACGCCATCGGCACCTTTCACCCCTTCATCCAGGACGCGGGCGTGGAGCTGGTGGGGGTCGAGGCGGCGGGGGAGGGGATCGACACCCCGCGGCACGCCGCGCCGCTCACGCGTGGAACTCCGGGGGTGTTCCAGGGCTCCTATTCGTACCTGCTGCAGGACGAGGGCGGGCAGGTGGCCCACGCGCACTCCGTGTCCGCGGGCCTGGACTACCCGGGCGTGGGCCCGGAGCACTCGCACCTCAAGGACAGCGGCCGCGCCACCTACGCCGCCGTGAGCGACGCCGAGGCGCTGGACGCGTTCGGCAGGCTGGCGCGGCTGGAGGGGATCATCCCCGCGCTGGAGAGCGCCCACGCCATCGCGTACGTGCTGCGCGAGGGCGCCCGCTGGAAGGACCGCGGCCCGGTGCTGGTGTGCCTGAGCGGCCGCGGCGACAAGGACGTGGCGCAGGTGGCCGACATGACCGGCGCCCGCTGACCCACCCGACACACCCCTCCGGATGAACGCGACCGCCCTGCACCTGGTTCCGCCCGACGCCGACGGCGCCTCTCCCGGCGCCGACGCGGCCACGCGCGCGGAGGTCCAGGAGGTGGTGCGAGGGTTTTCCCGCGCCCTGCGGACGCACCTTCTGTACGAGGGCCACTCCCCCTCGCTGGACAAGTTCGTGGAGTCGCTGCGCGCGCGGATGGCGGGGCTGTGGGACCGGCTCCCGTACCTGAACGTGCAGGTGGAGGAGAGCGAGATCCTGTGGGAGGGGATCGCCGTCTTCAACGCCGGGGGCGAGCGCGACAACCTGGCGTTCTCGCTGTACCGGGACGGCGTGCGCGAGCTGAGCTTCATGCCCGGCTTCGAGGAGGAGGACCTGGACGCGTTCCTGGCCATCCTGGCGCGCATCCACCGCCTGCGCGTGGACGAGGAGGACCTGCTCACCCTGCTGTGGGACCGCGACTGGGCGCACTTTCGCTACCGGTACGTGGAGCCGCTGGGCGAGGGGGTGCGGCTTCCCGAAGGGGGCGCCGCGGCTGCGCCGGCCACCGTCACGTCGCCCGCGCAGGACCCGGAGCCGCTGACGACCACGGTCAGCACCGAGGACTTTCGCGAGGCGCTGTACTTTCTGGACGAGGGGGAGATGCGGCGCCTGGAGGCGGAGGTGCGCCGCGAGATGGAGCGCGACCTGTGGACGGACGTGCTGAACGCCCTCTTCGACCGGCTGGAGGACGGCCAGGCCGACCGGCAGACGCAGGTGGTCTCCATCGCCGGAGACCTGCTTCCCACGCTGCTGGGCGCGGGGCGGCTGGACCGGGCCGCGTACATGCTGGGCGAGCTGGTGGCCATCGCCACCTCCGGGCGCAGGCTCCCCGGCCCCGTCTTCAAGGCGCTCCGCGGCCTCTTCGAGCAGCTGGCGCGCCCGGAGACGGTGGCGGAGCTGGTGCGCACCGTCGAAGAAGCGGGCGACTCCGTCTCGCGCGAGCACCTGGGGGCGCTGCTGGGCTTCTTTCCCCCCGAGTCGCTGGGCCCCCTGCTGCGCGCCGGCGAGAGCAGCGCGTCGGACACGGCCCGCGCGGCGCTGATGGGCGCGGCGGAGCGGCTGGCGGCGCCCAACCCCGGCGCGCTGCGGACCTTTGCGCAGGACGCCGATCCCGCGGTGGCCGCCGGCGCCGCGCGGCTGGTGGGACGGCTGCGGGTGGTGGAGGCGGGGCCCGACGTGGCGCGGCTCCTTCAGCGCCCGGAGCCCAGGGTGCGCGTGGCCGCGGTGGAGTCGCTGGCGGAGCTGCGGTCGCCGGTGGCCAGCGGCGCGCTGGAGCCGGCGCTGGACGACGAGGACCGCGAGGTGCGGGTGGCCACGGCGCGCGCGCTGGCCACGCTGCGCTGGACCGCCGCGCGTCCGCGGCTGGAGGCGGCGCTGGACGGCAAGCGGCTGCGCGAGGCGGACCTCACCGAGCGCATCGCCTTCTTCGAGGCGTACGGCGGGCTGGCGGGGGCCGAGGGGGTGGCCCTGCTGGACCGCATCCTGAACGGCAAGAGCTGGCTGGGCCGGCGCGAGACGGGGGAGATGCGCGCCTGCGCCGCCCTGGGGCTGGGCCGCATCCGCCACCCCAGCGCGGAAAAGGCGCTCGCCGCCGCCGCGGCGGACCCGGACCCCGTGGTGCGCAGCGCCGTGGGGCGCGCGCTCCGGACGGTGCGCCAGTGAGCACGCACGCCAGCCCCCCCGCCGCGCACCCTGAGCCGCGCGCGCACCCCGGCGGCGTGGGCGAAAGCGACCGCGGCCTGCAGCGCCGGGGCCGCGACCTGCTGTTCGCCGTCGCCACGGCGCTGCGCTCGCTGCAGCTGTACCCGCTGGAGAACCAGACCGTGGTCACCGCGCTGGCGGAGCTGGACTTCATCACGCAGGAGCTGCTGACGGCGGAGGAGCAGATCACCATCCGCTTCGTGGGCGACTTTTTCTTCGTCAACGACCTGCGCCTGCGGGTGGACCTGCAGAGCTACGCCACCTACGGCACCGTGGGGCGCGCCCTGGCCCGCCACGGCATCGGCGAGCTGGAGGTGTTCCGCGGCGCCACCGTCCCCGAGTGGACGGCGCTGCTGGCGCTGGTGAACGCCGAGCCCGACCCGGAGGACCGCTTCGGCTCGTACCTGGAGCGGCTGGGGCGCACCGCCGTCCTTCACCTGGCCGTGGGCCCGGACCGCGAGAGCGAGCCGGACATGCGCGACGAGGAGTCGCGGCGCATGGCCAAGCGCGCCTACGCGCAGACGGTGGCCGTGGCGCGCGAGGTGATGGGGGGGATGCGGATGGGAAAGGGCGTTTCCCTGCGCCCGGTGAAGCGCGCCGTGCAGTCCATCGTGGACCAGGTGCTTTCGAACGAGACCTCCATCGTGGGCCTTACCACCCTGCGCGACTACGACGAGTACACCTTCACCCACTCGGTGAACGTGTGCATCTTCTCCGTGGCGCTGGGCAAGAAGCTGGGGCTGCACAAGCACCAGCTGTACGAGCTGGGGCTGGGCGCGCTGCTGCACGACGTGGGCAAGGCGCGCATGCCGCTGGAGCTCATCAACAAGGCCGGCCCGCTCACCCAGGAGGAGTTCGAGGTGCTGCAGGAGCACCCGGCCGAGGGGCTGCTGTCCATGTTCGACATGCGCGGCCTGGCGGAGCTTCCCCTGCGCGCCATGCTGATGGCGTACGAGCACCACATGAAGGTGGACCAGACGGGGTACCCGGTGAGCGCCCGCCCGCGCGACCCCACGCTCTTCGGCCGCATCGTGGCCGTGGCGGACGGCTTCGACGCGGCCACCAGCAAGCGAAGCTACCAGGCGCAGCCCTGGCCCCCCGACCGCGTGCTCAAGGAGATGCGCGACAACCCGGCGCGCGGCTTCGACCCGCTGCTGGTCAAGGCGTTCATCAGCATGACGGGCATCTACCCGGTGGGGAGCGTGGTCATCCTGGACACCTTCGAGCTGGCGGTGGTCTGCGAGCGCAGCCGCATTCCGGACGCCATGCACCAGCCGATCGTCTCCGTGATCTACGACTCCATGGGCGTGCGGGTGGACCCCCCGCGCCGGCTGGACCTGTCGGAGACGGACCCCGCCACGGGCACGCCGCTGCGCAGCATCATCAAGACCACGGACCCGGAGCGGTACGGCATCGATGTCGGCGACTACTTTGTCTGATCTTTCCCTCGCGGACGCGTTCTCCGCCGCCCGCGCCGAAGGCCGCGCGGCGCTGGTTCCCTACGTCACCGCCGGCCATCCCTCCCCCGCCGCCACCGCGGAGATCCTCACGGGGATCGCGGACGACGGGGCCGACGTCATCGAGCTGGGCATCCCCTTCAGCGATCCGCTGGCGGACGGGCCGACGATCCAGCGCTCGTCGTTCGAGGCCATCCAGCAGGGCGTCGATCTCCGCTGGACGCTGGACGCGCTGGCCGGGTTCCGGGCGAAGCGCGACACCCCCGTCGTCCTCTTCACCTACCTGAACCCCGTCCTGCGCCACGGCCTGGACCGCTTCCTGGCGGACGCGGTGGAGGCGGGCGCGCAGGGGCTGCTGCTGACGGACCTGCCCGTGGGCGCGGACCCGGCGCTGGAGGCGCGCATCAACGCGTCCCCGCTGGACCTGATCCGCCTGGTGGCGCCGACGACGAAGCCGGAGCGGGTGCGGGAGATCGCCGCCGCGGCGCGCGGATTCCTCTACTACGTCTCGCGGACGGGGGTGACGGGCGCGCGGCAGGCGCTGGCGTCCGGCCTGGCGGCCGAGGTGGAGGAGGTGCGGCGGATGACGGACGTGCCCGTGGCCGTCGGGTTCGGCATCAGCACGCCGGAGCAGGCGGCCACGGTGGCGCGGGTGGCCGACGGCGTGGTGGTGGGGAGCGCGCTGGTGGACGCGCTGCAGGCGGAGGGGATCGAGGGCGGCCGGCGCTTCGTGCGGGAGCTGCGGAAGGCCGTCGAAGGCGCCCGCCGCGCGTGACGGAAGAGCGGCTTTCCCCGGGGGCCGTGCGCCTCCTGCGGGTCTATGCGCGCGCCCTGCAGCTGCTGGGCGCGCTCGTGCTGCTGGCCGCCGTCGCCCTCTACCCCCCCGGCGCCGCCGCGTGGATCGCGGCGGGGGTGGGGACCGTCGCCGTGGCCGTGCTGCGGATGGGGGCGCTGAGCCTCTCCAAGTTCGCGTACGTGACGATGACGGTGGTGCCCGTGGGCGCGCTGACGCTGCTGGGCGAGCCGGTGGCGGCCATCGTGGCGGCGTGGCTGGGAACGTTCCTGGGCGACGCGGTGCGCGGCAAGCCGGGCTTCGCGGCGTACGTGAACGCGGGGCGCGAGGCGCTGGCGGCGCTGGCGGGGTTCGGCGGCTACCAGCTGGGCGCGTCGGCCGCGGAGCTCCCCCCGGCGGACCTGGCCTCGGGGGTGGTGCCGGCGTTCACCGTCGCCGGCCTGTCCGTGGTCCCCGCGTACTTCCTGGTCTACTTCGCCGCGTCGCGCTTCCTCTTCTACTTCTCGCTCCTCGTCCGCAACAAGCTGAACCCCAACGAGCGGATGGTGCTCGTCCGCTACGAGGTGGTGGCGGCGGCGCTGGGGGCGCTGGCGGCGGTCTGCACGGCGGCGGCGCTGGCGGTGATCGGGGGATGGGGGGCGTGGATCGCCATCCTGGCCTTCGTGGTCTTTCCCGGCGTCCTGGCGCGCGCGCTGCTGGCGGAGGCCATCGCGTCCGAGGAGCTGCGCAAGGTGGCGGCGATGGAGGCCGTGGTCACCGCCGGGATGCCGCTGGCGGAGAGCATGGCCCGCATCGAGGAGATGGCGGGACGCCTGATCGAGTGGACGTGGCTGCACGTGTACGCCGTGCGCCAGGGCGCGCTGGTGCTGGTGCACCCGCCGGCGGCGAAGGAGGACGCGCTGGAGGGGTACGCCCCGCTACGCGAGCGGGCGTTTGCGGACGGCGGGGAGCCGCTGGTGGTGGCGGACGCGCAGGTGGACCCGCGGGTGGGGGTGCGCGGGCCGGTGCGCTCGCTGGTGCTGGTGCCCCTTTCCTACGGCCGCAACCCGCTGGGGCTGCTGGAGATCGGCCATCACCGCGCGGGCGTCTACGCGCCGGCGGAGGCGCGGCTCATCGAGCGGTTCGCCCGGCAGCTTGCCCTGGCGCTGCAGCTGGACGGGCTGGTGCGGCCCATGACGCAGAGCGCGCGGGAGATCGATACGCAGCTGCGCACGCTGGGCGGGCGGCTGGCCGGGCTGCGGGAGAGCGGGGAAGGAGTGGCGGCGCGCGCGGGGGAGATCCGCGGGCGGGTGGCGGAGCAGGGGCGGCAGACGGCGTCGGGGCTGGCGGTGACGGAGGAACTGGCGGGCGCCGCGGCCGCCATGTCGCGCGACGCGGGCGAGACGGCCGAGGCCAGCCGCGACGCGCGCCGGCTGGCGGCGGAGAACCGCGGCGCCATCGTGGAGGCCATCAGCCGCCTGGTGGAGCTGCGCGACTTCGTGGACTCCGAGGCGCGGGCGATGGGCGAGCTTTCGCGCGCCTCGGCGCAGATCGCCACGGTGGTGGAGACGATCCGCTCCATCGCGGACCAGACGAATCTTCTCGCGCTGAACGCGGCCATCGAAGCGGCGCGCGCGGGGGAGCAGGGGCGCGGCTTCGCGGTGGTGGCGGACGAGGTGCGCAAGCTGGCGGACAGCAGCGGCGGCGCGGCGGTGCAGGCGCGGGAGATGGTGGACGCGGTGCGGGGGCAGATGGCCTCGGCGCTGGGGCGGATGGAGCAGGGGTCCGCGCGGCTGGCCGGCGTGGGCGAGCTTTCGCGCAGCGCGCTGGACTCCATCGACCGCATCGTCGCCGCGGCAAGCGGGGCGGAGGAGCTGACGACGCGCATCGCGGGGCGCGCGGGGGAGCAGCAGGCGCGCATCGCGGGGCTGCGCGACGACATCGCGGCGGTGGCGCAGGGCGCCGAAGCCAACGGCGAGGCGGTGAGCGCCGTGGCCGAGGCCGCCGCGCGGCAGGCCCACACGCTGCACGAGATCGAGGCCGCCGGCGCCGCCCTGCGCTCCGTCTCCGAACGCCTGACCGTCTACATCTCGCGCCTGAACGAGGTCACGGACGCGGAGGTCGCGCTGGACGAGGAGCGCGGGTGAGCGGGTGAACGGGTGAACGGGTGAACGGGTGAACGGGTGAACGGGTGAACGGGTGAACGGGTGAACGGGTGAACGGGTGAACGGGTGAACGGGTGAACGGGGGAGCGGGGGTGCGGGGGAGGGCGGTCCGTTTCCGCGGGGGCTTCTCCCCCGACCGGCCTTCTGCTCGTTCCTCGCAACGGCGGTCGGACCCCTTTCCCAACCCGGGCGGCGGCGTCGCCGCGCGCCCGTTTTTGCATCGTCAGTCGCGTCGTCCCCAGAAAGTTTTGCGCTGGAGGGCGGCAGAGGCCAGATTGTGCCGACGACGCGCGTCTTCATCCATCGAACGCCTGCCCGAAATGTCCTACGAGTCCCTGCCGGTGGTCCGCTCCGTCCGAAAGGTCCTGCGCCGGGCCTCGTCCAGCGACGAGGCCATCACCGGCGTGCTGGAGGCCGTGGGGGACAGCATGGGATGGCTGGTCGGCGCGTTCTGGTCGCCGGAGGATGCGCAGGACGGCGACGGGACGCTGGTCTCGCGCTGCGTGTGGGCGGCGCGCATCCACAAGGGCACCGTGTTCGCCCAGGAGACCGGGCAGATGCGGCTGGCGCACGGCGAGGGACTGCCGGGCCGCGTGTGGACCACCGGCGAGACGCTGTGGATCGAGGACGTGGGGCAGGACGACAACTTTCCCCTGCAGGCCGCCGCCCGCACCGACGGGCTGCACGCCGCCGTCGCCTTTCCCGTTCGCCACGGCGACCGCGTGCTGGGGGTGCTGGAGTTCTTTACCGATCTCCTGCGCGCCCCCGTGCAGACGCTGCTCCCCGTCTTCGACCAGATCGGCGGCGATGTGGGCAAGTTCGTCGCGGGCGCGTGGGAGCCGGAGCCGCTGGAAGACGCCCCCGCCGAAGGAGAGGCAGCGGCGGAGGAACCCCAGGGATGAAGCGGGCGCGCCGCTGATCCCCGGTCCGGCGCGCGATCGAGAAGCGGCTGCACGCGCAGAGGACGACGGCAAAAGGAGAGAGGACGCGGAGAACCGGCTGGGTTCTCTGCGTCCTCTCTTTTCACCACTGCATCATCCACGTGGACCGCTTTTCCCGCCGGGTGCGGCGAGGGCCGCGACTGGCACCAGCCGTTGGAGTTCACCCACACGGACACCCAGTCGCCCTGCACCGTGCCCGCGGCATCGGTGACCCAGAGGTCCACGTCGTAGCTCCAGCCGAAGTTGCGGTACCAGAGATCCGTGCCGGTGCTCACCAGCGCGCCGTCCACGTACCACCGGTAGGTGTACGGCGGGGTGCCGCCCCCGACGCTGGAGGAGTAGTAGCACGACTGGTTGGGCGGCGCCTGCGAGGAGCCGTAGATGTACACCGAGAGGGGCGGCGGGGTGACCGACTGTACCTTGACGTTCTGCAGGACGATCGTGGGCGAGTTGCCGGTCGCGCTCTGCACCCAGGCCCCCCAGGTTCACCACCTCGATGCTGTTGACCTGCCCGTAGTTCACCAGCCCGCTGATGGTGAACGCGTAGTATCAGCCATAATTCGACAGGCAAAGGTTTTTGAATTCGTTCTCGATCCCGCCACCGGGGCGACGATCTTCGCGCGCGGCGGGCGGCGTTGACAGGGTGGGCAATGTAGGGATAACTTCCGCCATGGAACGACGAAACACGCCGCGTACGACCCAGACGCCCGCCGACCTCCTCCCCCGCACGGGAGCCGAGGACCGGCGGGCTCGCCGCATTACGGAGGCACGATGAACCGCCCGGACGCGACCGCCGCCCGCCTGGTGGGCGAGGGACTGACCTTCGACGACGTGCTGCTGGTGCCCCGCCGCTCGGCGGTGCTCCCCGCCGGCGCCGACCTGCGCACCCGCCTTACCCGCAGCATCGAGCTGGCCATCCCGCTCGTCTCCGCCGCCATGGACACCGTCACCGAAAGCCGGATGGCGATCACCATGGCGCGCGAGGGGGGGATCGGCATCATCCACAAGAACATGTCCATCGACCGCCAGGCGGAAGAGGTGGACCGGGTAAAGCGGTCGGAGAGCGGGATGATCGCCAAGCCGTTCACCATCGGCCCGCGCGAGACGCTGGGCGACGTGCTGCGGCTGATGGAGCGCTCGGCCGTCAGCGGCATCCCCGTGGTGGACGACGGGCGCCTCGTGGGCATCATCACCAACCGCGACCTGCAGTTCGAGACGGACCGCTCGCGTCCCGTGCACGAGGTGATGACGGGGCAGGACCGCCTGAAGACCGCGCCGGTGGGGACCTCGATGGACGAGGCGCGGGAGATCCTGCACCGGTGGCGCATCGAGAAGCTGCCGATCGTGGACGCGGACGGGGTGCTGCGGGGGCTGATGACGGTCAAGGACATCCGCAAGCGCCAGCAGTTTCCCAACGCGGCCAAGGACGAGCGCGGCCGCCTGCGCGTGGGCGCCGCCATCGGCGCGTCGATGGGCGACGTGGACCGGGCGCGGGCGCTGGTGGAGGCGGGGGTGGACGTGCTGGTGGTCGACACGGCGCACGGGCACAGCGAGGGGGTGCTGGACGCGGTGGCCCGCATTCGCGAGGCGTTCCCGGACGCGCAGCTCATCGGCGGCAACGTGGCCACCCGGGGTGGCGCCGAGGCGCTGGTGGAGCGCGGGGTGGACGCGGTGAAGGTGGGGGTGGGCCCGGGCTCCATCTGCACCACGCGCGTGGTCGCGGGCATCGGCGTGCCGCAGCTGACGGCGGTGATGGACGCGGTGGAAGGCGCGGCCGGGCGCGTGCCGGTGATCGCGGATGGCGGCATCAAGTACAGCGGCGACGTGGTCAAGGCGCTGGCGGCCGGGGCGCACACGGTGATGATGGGGTCGATGCTGGCGGGGACGGAGGAGAGCCCGGGCGAGGCGTTCCTGCTGGAGGGCCGCCGCTTCAAGATCGTGCGGGGGATGGGGTCGCTGGGGGCGATGAGCGAGGGCTCGGCGGACCGCTACTTCCAGGAGGGGAGCGACGCCCGCAAGTTCGTCCCCGAGGGGATCGAGGGGCGGGTGCCGTACAAGGGCCCCGCGTCCGACACCATCTACCAGCTCACCGGCGGGCTGCGCAGCGGCATGGGCTACCTGGGGTGCGCGGACATCGAGACGCTGCGCCGCGACCCGCAGTTCATGCGCATTACCGGCGCCGGCCTGCGCGAAAGCCATCCGCACGACGTGACCATCACGCGCGAGGCGCCGAACTACCATTCGTGAGCGGGTGAGCGGGTGAACGGGTGAACGGGTGAACGGGTGAACGGGTGAACGGGTGAACGGGTGAACGGGTGAACGGGTGAACGGGTGAACGGGTGAACGGGTGAACGGGTGAACGGCGGCGGTTGCCCGACCCGCCGGGCCCTCTCCCCCGACCGGCCTTTTGCTCGTTCCTCGCAACGGCGGTGGACCCCTCCCCCAAACTGCGGGGGAGGGGTTGTTTGCGGCACAATCGCCGGGGAAACGCCCGACCCCTCCCCCGGGGTTGGGGGGAGGGGTCGCCGCGAGCCGCGAGGAACGAGCGGCGAAGTCGGCGGGGGAGAGGGCCCCGCGGAAGCGCGTCCACGGGATGACGAGCGGGGCTCCGTGCGGGGGAGGGGTTGTTTGCGGCACAATCGCCGGGGAAACGCCAACCCCTCCCCCGGGGTTGGGGGAGGGGTCGCCGCGAGCCGCGAGGAACGAGCGGCGAAGTCGGCGGGGGAGAGGGCCCCGCGGAAACGCGTCCACGGGATCACGAGCGGGGCTCCGCCTGGTGGCGGAGCCCCGCTTTTCATCCGCCAACCGCCGGTTACAGCGGGTACGCCAGCGTGGCGGTGGTGATGGCGCGGTAGACGTTCAGCCGGCCGTTTCCGTAGGTGGTGTCGTAGCCGCCGACGCCCTTGTCATCCGCCGTGCTCAGCAGGCGGTTGCGCAGCGCGGCGCCCGTCAGGCCCGTCTTCGAAGCCACCACGCCGGCGGCGCCGGTCACCTGCGGCGTGGCCATGGACGTGCCCTGCAGGTAGGCGTAGCCGGCGTTCAGGTAGGCGCTGTAGATGCCCATCTCGTTCGTGGTGTTGCTGTACAGCTCGCCGCCCGGCGCCACGATGTCCAGCCCGGATCCGTACTGCGAGTAGCCCGTCTTGACGTCGCGCCAGTTGGTGGCGCCCACCGAGATGGAGTTCACGTTGCAGGCCGGGCAGGCAACGACGTTCGTGCCGTTGTTCCCCGAGGCGGCGATCAGCAGCACGCCCTTGGTGTTCACGGCGTAGTTGATTGCGTTCACCTCGGCGGTGGAGATGCTGGGTCCGCCCAGGCTGAGGTTCATGGCCACCATCCCGGGGTAGTCTGCCGCGGCGTAGATGGCGTTCACGATGTTCGACGTGGGGCAGCTTCCGGCGCCGGTGCAGACCTTCTGCACATACACCTTGACGTTGGTGCCGGCGCCGGTCACGCCCGCCACCCCCACGGTGGTGCCCACCATGGTGCCGATGGTGTGCGTGCCGTGGCCGTTGTCATCCTCCGGCAGCGCGTCGCCGTTCGCCCAATCCCACCCGAGGATCAGCTTGCCGGTGAACTCCGGATGGTCGGTGTCGGCGCCGGTATCCAGGCTGCCGATGACCACTTCCGAACCGCCGGCGCCGATCCCCTCGATGTTGTCCTGGTCGGCATCGGTGATGGACGTGTACCCGGCGGGCAGGTAGTTGAAGGGCGAGGTGTTGAAGCGGGCCTGCAGACCTCCGGGGTTGTAGAAGGCCCACAGTGCGGGATTGATGGCGGTGATCCGTCGGATGTAGTTGGGCTCGGCGTACTCCACGCGCGGGTCCGCCGACAGGCGTGCCGCCTCGGCGCGTTCCTGGCCGCGAGCCACGCCCAGCACGGCCACCCGGCTGCGCGCCGCGAGCCGGCGTTCCAGCCGCAGGCCCTGGACGCTGCCCGTGAGCTCGTTCAGCGAGACGCCGTCCTTCATCTTGATTAGGATCTCGCCGGGCACCACCTCTTCGGCGGTCTGCTGAAGCGCGAACGGGGCGGGGCGCGCTTCGGTCGAGGGTGCGGAGGGCTGGTCCGAGCACGCAGCCAGACCGAGTGCGAGCAGCGCGGCGGCTGCCAGACGGGGGTGGGACATGTGGTGTTTCCTCCAGAAAGGGAATGAGGGGACCCGGAAGGCGCTGAGTGGTGCGCTCTTTCCGTGACCAAACATTCGGCAACAGATGTGCCACTCCTTTTCTGACGTAACATTACGTCGAATCTGCTGGGCTTATCTGAAAAACGGGTTGATTCCACCCACGCACAATCGAAGTGCGATACGCACCATTCTGGTGCGCAAGCAGACCATTTTGTACTGTGGATGCTGGAAACAGCGGTCCGTGCTCACATCCGCACGAACGGTAGGCAGGAGAGAAATTTTCCCAACGACGTCTTTTATGGGTGGAGGGCGGTGCGGAGGTGACTGTCTTATAAAGACATAAATAGATTGATGGTACATGGTTCTCCGTCCGCGGGACGTGGCTGTCGGGAGGTAGATATCACTCCCATCCCCCCTCACGACCACACTCTCACCCCTCCACCGTTCACCCCGCCACCCGTTCACCCCGCCACACTCTGCTCCCCCGCAGGGCCTGCCCCTTGCACCCGCCTGCCCGCAAAACCTACTCTTCACCCCGGACGGAGCTTGCACGGATGGACAACGGGGCGCATCTCCCCTGAAGATGCATCCTGATCATGGCGGCGGTGCTCGCCGCCATCGTATTCGCTTTCTTCGGCCAGCTGTACTTCGCGTATTTCCTGGGCGCCGTCGCCATCGTGCTGGCGGTGATCATGCTCTTCGCGAGGTCCAAAACTCCCACGGACTAACGCCGCTTTCCAGCACACATGCCCCGACTGCAGCTGCTGCACCTGGCCCACGCGCGCTCCGGCGACAAGGGCGACACCGCCAACGTGGGCGTCATTGCCCTGCGCCCCGAGTTCTACCCCGTGCTGGTGGAGCAGCTGACCACCGAGCGGGTGAAGGCGCACTTTCAGGGGATCGTCCACGGCGCGGTGGAGCGGTTCGAGCTTCCCAACCTGGAGGCGCTCAACTTTCTCCTTCACAACGCGCTGGGCGGCGGGGGCACGGTGAGCCTCAAGACGGACGCGCAGGGCAAGGTGCTCTCCACCGCCATCCTGCGGATGGAGGTGGACGTTTCCGACGACATCGCCCGGCTGGCCGAAGCGGGCGCCGGCTCGTGAGCACGGACGGGCCGCTCGTCGTTCGCGACGAGGGCGGGGTGCGCCGGCTGGTCCTGAACCGCCCCGACAAGCGCAACGCGCTGAACGCGGAGCTCATCGCCGCCCTCAAGTCCGCGCTGCGCCAGGCGGACGGGGACGATGCCGTGCGCGTGGTCGTCATCGAAGGGGAGGGGAAGGACTTCTGCTCCGGCGCGGACCTTTCCGCGCTGCGCAAGATCGCCGAGTCGTCGGTGATGGAGAACCTGGAGGATGTGGACGAGCTGGCGGAGCTCTTCCTCATCCCCCGGCGGATGCGCAAGCCGGTCGTCGCCTGCGTGCGCGGCCGAGCGCTGGCGGGAGGATGCGGGCTGGCCACGGCGTGCGACATCGTGCTGGCTGCGGAGACGGCGGAGTTCGGCTACCCGGAGGTGCGCATCGGCTTCGTCCCGGCGATGGTGATGGCCATCCTGCGGCGCAACGTGAGTGAGAAGCGCGCGTTCGAGCTGATCGTCGCCGGGCAGCCGATCGCCGCGGCGGAGGCGGAGCGCATCGGGCTGATCAACCACGCCTGGCCGGACACGGACTTCGACCGGCAGCGCGACCTGTTCCTGGCGGACCTGGCGGCGCGCAGCCCCTCGGCGGTGCAGCTTTCCAAGCGGCTGCTGTACCACGCCGACGGGATGGGCTTCGAGGCGGCGCTGCGCTCCGGGGCGGACGTGAACGTGGTAGCGCGGATGACGGAGGACATGAAGGCGGGGGTGGCGCGCTTTCTGGAGCGCGCGTGACCGACCGCCCCCGCCGCCGGCCGGACCCGTTCCTGGACTGGAAGGTCCGCATATTCTTCGCCGGCGCGGTGCTGCTGGCGGCGGGCGTGCTCCTGGGCCGGGAGCCGCTGGTGCTGCTCGCCATCACCGTCCTGGTCGTCGGCCTGTTCGCGACCACCATCCTCGGCAAGCGGCGCGCGCGGGAGATGGAAGACGACGAAGGCGACGAAGGCGACGGCGACCCGCAGGGGGGCCCTCACCCGCTCGCTTAGGCTCGCACCCTCTCCCGCAAGCGGGAGAGGGTATAAACGTCGCAAAGACCTTCGCGGCGTTCCCGCAGGGCCCTCTCCCCCGACCGGCCTTTCGCTCGTTCCTCGCGACGGCGGTCGACCCCTCCCCCAAACTGCGGGGGAGGGGTTGTTTTACAGCACCATCGTTGAGGAAACGCACAACCCCTCCCCCCGGGGTTGGGGGAGGGGTCGCCGCGAGCCGCGAGGAACGAGCGGCGAAGTCGGCGGGGGAGAGGGCCCCCGCGGGAACGCGCCCCTCCCTCCCGCACTCCCGCACTCCCGCACTCTGCATGCAGTACGTTCAGTATTGACTGAACGTACTTCACCCGCTATCCTTGGGTCCACTTTCGCGATAAAGGACAATGGACGCAGCGACGACGGACTTCATCGAGAGCATGGGCCGGCAGTTCGAAGAGGACGGCGCGCCGCGAATCGCGGGGCGCCTGTTCGGCTTTCTGATGGTGCAGGAGGAAGCCTGCTCGCTGGACGACGTCGCCGAGCAGCTGCGGGTGAGCAAGGGGAGCGCGAGCAGCAACGCGCGCCTGCTGGAGCAGCTGGGCATCGCCGAGCGCGTGACCCGCGCGGGCGACCGGCGCGACTACTACCGCATCTCCCCCGACATCAGCGAGCGCACGCTCGAGCGCGCGGTGCAGGGGATCGGCTCCATGCTGCGCCGCCTGCGCCAGGGCTCGGAGTCGGTGAGCGGCCGCTCGCCCGTGCTGCGCCAGCGCTTCGACCGCGCGATCGCCTTCCACGAGCGGGCGCAGCAGGTGGTGAGCGACCTGCTGGGCCAGGTACGGTCCCGGAGCGCGGAATAGGAAGCGGTGGCGCTTGCGCTCCGGATGCGCCGCACCGTATGGATACAGTGCATACTGAACGTATTGCATCGTGATGATCACCACGACGACGGAGCACGGGCCCCGGCTGGACCCCGGGGACGAGGAGTTCGTGGAGCGCGTCGGCCGCTTTTTCGAGGGCGACGGGGCGCCGCGCACCTCCGGGCGGATGCTGGGGCTGCTGCTGCTGGCTTCGCGGGAGCTTTCGATCGACCAGATCGCGGACCGGCTGAAGGTGAGCCGCGCCAGCGTGAGCACCAACGCGCGGCAGCTGGAGAGCTACCGGGTGGTGGAGCGGGTGAGCCACATGGGCGACCGCCGCGACTTCTACCGCATCGCGCCCAACCTGGAGCACACCCTCCTGCGGCACCGCATGGAGCGGCTGGCCCGGGTGTCGGAGCTGCTGGAGGCGGGGACGGCCACCCCCGCCGCGCGGGACGAGCGGGTGCGCGGGCGGCTGCGGGGGCTGGCGCGCATCCACGGGTGCGCGGCCAGCGCGCTGCGGGCGTGCTGCGGCGCGGAGGAACGGTGAGGGTGCCGGCGGCGCAGGGCTCGCCGCGCTGGCTGCTGGTCGTGGGGGCGCCGCCCGCGGGAAGCGGGACGGCGCGGGTGCGGCTGCGGGACGCGGTGCGGGCGGGGCTCGCGGCGCGATGGACGGCTCCGGAGGCGGAGCCGGACGACTACGGAACGGATGGGCGGGGGACCGCCCTGGAGGAACGATGAGACGACTGGGATGGACGCTCGCCGCGGTGCTGGCCGCCGCTCCCGCCGCCCTGGGCGCGCAGGAGCCGGCCGCGGGGGCGCGGGGGGACACGGTGGATCTCTCGCTGCAGGCGGCCGTGGGGCGCGCGCTTGGGCAGAGCGAGGAGGTGCGCCTGGCGCGCAGCCAGGTGGAGGTCGCGGAGTCGCAGGTGCGCGAGGCGCGCGCCGGCGCGCTGCCGCAGGTGAGCGCCAACGTGGGGTACACCCGCACCTTCGCCTCCGCGTTCAGCGGCGGCGGCGGGTTCACCCTGCCGGATTCGCTCCGCTTTTCCCCCGACAGCACGGCGCCGCTGGCGGAGCGGGTGCGGTACCTGGAGGAGAACGCGCCCCTCGCCGGGCTGGGCGGACTGGGCTCGCTCTTCGGCGACCTTCCCTTCGGCCAGGCCAACGCCTACGCGGCCACCCTCAGCGGCTCGCAGCTGCTGTACTCCGGCGGCCGGACCGGCGCGGCGATGAACATCGCCCGCGAGTTCCGCGAGGTGGCCCGGCTGGAGCTGGTGGAGCAGACGGCGGAGATCGAGCTGCAGGTGCGCACCGCGTACGTCAACGCGCTCTTCTCGCAGGAGCTCGCCGCCGGCGCGCAGCAGGCGCTGGAGCAGGCCGAGGCGTTCCTGGCGCAGGAGCGGCTGCGGCTTTCCGCGGGGCGCGCCAGCGAGCTGGAGGTGCTGCGGGCGGAGGTGTCGCGCGACAACCTGCGGCCGCAGCTGGTGCAGGCGCAGAACGCGGCGGAGCTCTCGCTGCTGAACCTCAAGCGGCTGGTGGACGTGCCGCTGGACGCGCCCGTGGTCCTCACCACGCCGCTGGACGTCCCCTCCGCCGAGGCGCTGGCGCAGCCGGTGCTGGCGGCGGAGGCGCTGGCGCGGCGCGCGTCGGTGGCGCAGGCGGAGCGGCGGGTGACCATCGCCGAGCAGAACATCCGCATTGCCCGCGGCGCCTTTCTGCCCAACGTTTCTCTGTCGATGAACTACGGCCGCCTCCTGTACCCCTCCAGCCCCGTGAACCTGACGGGCGACTGGCGGACGGACTGGACGGCCGGGCTCAACGTGCAGATCCCCCTGCTGAGCGGGGGCCAGCGGACGGCGCAGCTGCAGCAGGCGCGCATCGCGGCCGAGCAGGCGCGCCTCGGGCTGGCGCAGCTGCGCGAGGGCGTGCAGCTGCAGTACACGCAGGCGGCCGGCGAGCGCGAGCGCGCCCGCACCGCCATCGCCGCGCGGCAGACTACGGTGCAGGCGGCGCAGCGCGTCTACGACCTGACGGTGCTGCGCTACAACCAGGGCCTGGCCACCCAGCTGGAGGTGTCGCAGGCGCGGCTGGAGCTGCTGCAGGCGCGCACCAACCTGGCGCAGGCGGTGGCGGACTTTCTGAACGCCGACGCCTCCGTGATCCGCGCCCTGGGCGGCTCTACGCGGGAGACGACCGACGTGATGCTGCAGTCGGGCGAGCAGCTCGACCCGCGGAGCGTCCCGGTGACGCCCGTTCCCACGACGACCGCGCCGGTCCCGACTCCGGTGCCCGCGACGACGACCACGCCCTGAACATGGACCGGAGAACGATGAACGGATACAGCGACATGCGCCGCCCGCTGCGGGCGGCGGTCGCCGCCCTGCTGGTGCTGGGCGCCGCCGCCTGCGGCGGGGGCGAGGGCGAGGCCGCCGAGACGGCGGAGAAGGCGCCGGAGAAGGTGACCGTGCTGGGCGCCGCCGACGTGGCCGCGGCGCAGATGACGGAGCTGGCCGCGGGCGTGGCCCTTACCGGCAGCCTGGAGCCGTACCGCACCGCCGAGGTCAAGGCGCAGGTGCCGGGCGTGGTCCGCGGCCTGACGGTGGACCGCGGCAGCGCCGTGCGCGCCGGGCAGGTGCTGGCCCGCATCGAGGCGGCGGGGATCCAGAGCCAGGCGGCCGGCGCCCGCAGCGGCGTGGCCGCGGCGCAGGCGCAGCTGTCCCTGGCCCAGCGGCAGCTGGAAAGCGCCCGCACGCTGCACCAGGCCGGCGCCATGAGCGAGCTGGACTTTCGCGCCGCCGAGGCGCAGTACCAGGCCGCGCAGGCCCAGCTGGCCGCGGCGCGGTCCAACTCCACCGGCGCGGCGGAGCAGGCGGGGCGCACCGCCGTCAGGGCGCCGTTCGCGGGGCAGGTGAGCGTGCGCACCGCCAACGAGGGGGAGGCGGTGAACCCCGGGCAGACGCTGCTGACCGTAGTCAACTCGCAGTTCCTGGAGCTGCGGGGCCAGGTGCCGGTGGACCAGGCGAACCTGGTGCGCCCCGGCCAGCCGGCGGAGTTCACCCTGACGGCGTTCCCGGGACAGACCTTTACGGGGACGGTGGCGCGGGTGGACCCCGTGGCCGACGCGGGGACGCGGCAGGTGGGCGTGACGCTGCGGCTGCCCAACGAGGGCGGGCAGCTGATCGCGGGGATGTTCGCCAGCGGGCGCGTGGTGACGGCGGGGGGCCGGCAGGCGCTGGTGGTGCCCTCCGCCGCCGTCCGCGGCACGGGTGCCGACCAGCACGTGCTGGTGCTGCAGGGCGACTCCGTCGTGCGCCGCCCCGTGACCCCCGGCCCGCGCGACGACGCGCGGGGGGTGGTGGCCATCGAGAGCGGGCTGCATGCGGGCGAGCAGGTGATCGTGTCCCCGGGCATGGTGCCCGCGGGATCGAAGGTGCGGGTGCAGGCGGCGGCCTCCGCTGTCGCGCCCGCCAGGGAGGACTGAGATGGCGGAGAATCACATTCCGGCCAACGACCCCGGCGCCGAGGAAGAGGCCCGCAGGGCCCCGGGCGGCGGGCTGAGCGGGGTGGCCGTCCGCCGTCCCGTCTTTACGGCGATGATGATGTTCGGGCTCATCGTGCTGGGGATCTTCGGCTTTCGCCGGCTCCCCATCGACGAGTTCCCGGACGTGGACATCCCCGTGGTGGCGGTGCAGACCGTCTATCCGGGCGCATCGCCCGAGACCATCGAGCGCGAGGTGACGCGGCGGCTGGAAGAGGCGTTCAACACCACGGAGGGCGTGGACCGCATCACCAGCAACTCGCTGGAAGGCGTCTCGTCCATCGTGGTGGAGTTCGAGCTGGAGCGCGACGGCGACCTGGCGGCGCAGGACATCCGCGCCCGCATCGACCAGGTGCGGCGCAACCTGCCCACCGAGATCGAGGCGCCGGTGGTGCAGAAGTTCGACCCCTCGGCGCAGCCCATCCTGTCGCTGGCCCTTTCGTCCGGCACGCTGACGGTGCCGGAGCTGACGACGCTGGCGGACGAGACCATCCGCCGCCGGCTGGAGTCGGTGAGCGGCGTGGGCCAGGTGCAGATCGCGGGCGGGCTGGAGCGCGAGATCCGCGTGAACCTGCTCCCGGAGCGCATGCAGGCGGTGGGGGTGAGCGCGCAGGACATCATGGGCGCGCTGGGGCGGCAGAACCTGGAGGTGCCCGCGGGTCGCGTGGAGCGGGGGACCGGCGAGCAGCTGGTGCGCGTCACCGGCCGCATTACCGACCCCGCGCAGTTCAACGACGTCATCGTCGCCACGCGCGGCGGGATGACCGTGCGGCTGTCGGACGTGGCGCGGGTGGAGGACGCCACCGAGGAGGAGCGGTCCATCGCGCTGGTGGACGACCGCCGCGCCGTGTCGCTGGACGTGCTCAAGGTGTCCGGCGCCAACACGGTGGAGGTGGCCGACGGGGTCAAGGAGGCGATGGACCGGCTGCGGGGCGAGCTTCCCGCGGGGGCGCAGCTCACCATGGTGCGCGACAACTCCATCAACATCCGCCAGTCCGTGGACGACGTGATCCACGAGCTGGTGCTGGGCGCCATCCTCACGGTGATCGTGGTGATGCTCTTTCTGAACGACTGGAAGGCCACCGCCATCACCTCACTGGCCCTGCCGGTGTCCGTGATCTCGGCGTTCATGCTGATGGACGCGCTGGGCTTCACCCTCAACGTCCTCACCCTGATGGGGCTGTCGCTCTCCATCGGCATCCTGGTGGACGACGCCATCGTGGTGATCGAGAACATCGTGCGGCACCGCGAGCACGGCGAAGGCTACTTCACCGCGGCGCGGCGGGGGACGTCGGAGATCTTCCTGGCGGTGATGGCCACCACGCTGTCCATCGTGGCGGTGTTCGTTCCCGTGGCGTTCATGGGCGGCATCATCGGCCGGTTCTTCTACCAGTTCGGCATGACGGTGGCGTTCGCGGTGCTGGTGTCGCTGTTCGTCTCCTTCACGCTGACGCCCATGCTGTCGGCGTGGTGGGGCGTGGACCCGCACGATCCCTCGGCGGGGGGCGGCAACCCCGTGAACCGCGTGATCGCGGGCTTCAACCGCTGGTTCGACCGCGGGGCGGACCGCTACCGCGGCGTGATCGGCTGGGCGCTGCGCCACCGCAAGAGCACGCTGGGGATCGCGGCGGCGGCGTTCGTGGGCACCTTCATGCTCTTTCCGCTCATCGGCGGCGGGTTCATGCCCGAGCAGGACCAGAGCGCGTTCAACGTGAGCTTCGAGACGCCGGAGGGCTCTTCGCTCGCCTACTCCGCGCAGAAGGCGGGGGAGATCGACGCGGCGCTGCGGTCGCTGCCGGGCGTGGACTTCACCTATACGACGGTGGGCGCGGGCGTCACGGGGACGGTGACGGCGGGGAACGTGTACGTGGACCTGGTCCCCGGCGCCGAGCGCGACAGGTCGCAGCAGGAGCTGATGGTGGACGCGCGGGCGAAGCTCTCGTCGCTCTTCGGCGCGACGATCGTGGTGGGCGAGGCGGGCGGCCTGGGCGGCCCGCAGCAGCCGCTGCAGGTGAACCTGCGCGGGCCGGACGTGACGCAGCTGGTGGCGCTCAGCGAGCAGGTGGCGGAGCGGATGCGGGCCATCCCCGGCATCGCCGACGTGCAGACCTCGCTGGGCGCGCCGCGTCCGGAGTTCCGCATCGACGTGAACCGCGACCTGGCCAACGAGCTGGGGCTGGACGTGGGGCAGGTTTCCGGCACGGTCCGCCCGCTTCTCGCCGGGCAGACGGCGACCACGTGGGAGGACCCCACGGGCGAGGAGCGCGACGTGGTGGTGCAGCTGGCGCCCGAGCGGCGGACGAGCCTGGAGAGCATCACCAGCCTGCCCATCGCCACGTCGGCCGGCGCCACGGTGCCGCTGGGGCAGGTGGCGCGCGTGGCCGAAGGGGTGGCGCCGGCGCAGATCGACCGGCAGGACCTGGAGCGGGTGGGCACGGTGGGCGCCAGCGTGACCCCCGAGATCAGCATCTCCGAGGCGTCCACGGCCATCACGGAGGCGCTGGAGGACATGAAGCTCCCCGCCGGCTACACGGTCACGCTGGGCGGCGAGACGGAGCAGCTGCAGGAGACGATGGGCTTCGTGCTGGAGAGCATCCTGCTGGCGGTGATCCTGATCTTTCTGATCCTGGCCAGCCAGTTCGAGAGCTTTACCCAGCCGTTCGCCATCATGCTGTCGCTGCCGCTTTCGCTGATCGGCGTGCTGCTGGCACTGCTGCTGACGGACGACACGTTCAACATGATGAGCATGATCGGCGTGATCATGCTGATGGGGCTGGTGACCAAGAACGCCATTCTTCTCGTCGACAACGCGAACGAGCGACGAGGAGCGGGCACCGAGCGGGTGACGGCGCTGATCGAGGCCGGGCGCGTGCGCCTGCGCCCCATCGTGATGACCACCATGGCGATGATCTTCGGCATGCTGCCGATCGCCATCGGGATGGGCGAGGGCGGCGGGTTCCGGGCGCCCATGGCCCGCGCGGTGATCGGCGGGCTGATCACCTCCACGCTGCTCACGCTGGTGGTGGTGCCGGTGGCGTACACCTACTTCGACGACTTTGGCGGATGGGTGTCGCGCGGCTTCAAGCGCAGGCCGAAGGTCGCCGCGGCTCCGTCCCAGGAGCCGGTCCGCGGCGGCGGCCTGAACCCCGAGCCGACGTTCGGCGACTGAGCCCGAGGGCCTGAAGGACAACCGCGTAAGGGTACAGAGGAACAGACAAAAGCCGGAGGAACAGAGGGGTGCATTCTGTTCCTCCGGCTTTTGTCTGTTCCTCTGTACCTCTCGCCGTTTCCAGGGCCTGCGGAACGCCCGTATCAGGCGGTGCGGGGGAAGAACTCAATGAGCTCGGTGGGCATGGGGAACTCCTCCGGCCCCTCTTCGCGGGCGGTGATGCGCGCCTCCAGCCCCACCTCTCCAGGACGTCGATCCCCGGCTGAAAGTTCAGCATGCGCGTGAACGGCTCCGCGCCCAGGATGTAGCGCGGCGAAAAGACGTTGGCCAGCACCACGATGGGCGTGCCCAGCACCTCCGTCTCGTACGGAAAGGTGTCGTTCTGGCTGCCGTTGAGCAGCTGCTCCGAAAGGGCGTAGATGTCGTCCGGACGCTGATTTATGCCGTTGAAATCCACCACGGTCCCCTCCTGTCGCGAAAGCGTCGACGCGTCCTTTCCATCCTCCCTCCAACCCTGCGCCTCTTCGCGGCGGATGGCAAGCGCGCGGGGCCGGGCGGCGATCGCGCGCGGCGAGTCGCGGCGGGGCGGGGCAGGGGTCGCCGCGGATCCGCGGCGCGGCGCGGAGACGAAATCCACTCCGCCGCCCCCGCCGCCCCCGCCGTGAGCCCCTCGTTCACTCCGGTCGCCGGCAGTCCGCCTTTGCGGGGTGCAGCCGGGCGAACGGGCGGTAGTAGCGGAACTCGGCCTCGCCGACGTCCACCGCTTCGCCGGGCGCGCGGCACCAGCCGGCGAGCAGGGCGGAATCCGCCACGGCGAGCGCGCCGCCATGGTAGGTGATCCACCGCAGCGTCCCGTCCGGCGCGCGGAGGAGCGTGCCCGCGCCCCGCAGCGGGTGCCCCCGCGCGACGAACGCCCGGGGCATGCCGCGCAGCACGGCGTCGGGCACCTCCATCATCCCCTGCAGCGAGCCGGGGCCGAAGATGGAGTCCAGCGTCGGCGGATCGGGGACCCCCACCAGGATGCACCCCACCGCCACGAACGCCGTCCTGTCCCGCGGGTCGTCCGAGACCACCGGCCGGGTGCCGCCCAGCCAGGGATGCCGCCGCACGGCGGGGAGGCGGGCGCGCGGCCAGTCGGGAAGCGAGCGGAGCTGGCGGACGGCGGGCGTGCGCCGCCCGGTGCACGCGTGCAGCGTCTCGGCGTCGGGATAGGCGTACAGCGTCTCGGCGAAGGCCAGGTACACCCGGGTGGAGCCCCGTTCGCGCACGCTTTCGCCGTGCCCCACCGGCTCCAGCGTGCGCGCGGGCCAGACCCGCAGCCCCAGCGCGAGCACGATCACCGCGAGCAGCAGCCCCCCGACCGCGATCCACGGGTTATGCCCCCGCGGTGAGGCGAGCGATGCGAGGGACGCGGGCGCCGCCGCGGCTTCTGGGTCGGGGTCCGCCGTGCCGCCTCCAACGCCGGCTGCGCCGCCGGGGTCCGCCGTGGCGGCCGGCCCATCGGCCTCTCCCTCCACCGCCGGCGCGGGAGGGGTGGCCGAAGCACCGGCATCCTCCCCCGCCGGCCGGGGCGGGGGAGGATGGACGGGTGGAGCGGCAGGAGAAGGGGCGGGCGGTGCCGGTGCCCTGCGCGGGGGCGGCTGGGGGGGCTCGGCGGCCTCCGCGCGCAGCCGGTCGGCCAGGGCGCGCGTGTCGGGATCGGGCTCGGCGTCCATCTCCCGGTCCAGCCATGCCGCAAAATCCTGGTAGTGCCGCAAAGCGCGGTTGCGCTCCCCCAGCGCGGCCCACACGCGCATCAGCCGCCGGCGTGCGTGCTCGGCCAGCGGGTCGATCTGCACCGCGCGCTCCGCCAGCCCCACGGTGCGCCACCACGCGCGCTTCTCCTCCGCGTCGGCGCCGGCGCCCTCCAGCAGCCGGAGCGCGGCGTTGCGCAGGTCCGCCCGGCGCCCGTCCGCCCACTCCGTGAACGCCTCCGCGCCGGGCCCGGGATGAAAGCCGCGCAGGAACTCGCCTTCGTAGATGGAGAACCCTTCGTCCACGTCCTCCGGCCGCAGCCCGCCGCGCAGCAGCGTTACGGCGTCGCAGGGCAGGTCCCCCGCCCAGCGTACCACCTGATTGTCGGCCACCAGCGACCCCGGCGGCAGCACCCGCCCCAGCCTCCCCAGCGCCTGGGTGAGCGAGTGGCGCGCCGCCTCGTCCGGGCTCTCGCCCCACAGCAGCGACGCCAGGCGGGCGCGCGAGTGCACGGCCTTTCCCTCCACGCACAGGTAGACGAGGAGCGCAAGGTCTTTTTTACGCAACTTGTGGACGGCGGTGCCGTCGGTACCAAGGAGGGCGGGATGCCCGAGAGTCCTGAGATACACGATCCGAATGCGCCCGTTGGGGAGCAAAGTAGACACCCTGCCACCCGCAAATTATCCCGTTATGCACGCTCCGGCGCAATGGCACAGGGGCGCACAGGCGGGTGTGCGAATCCTGTTCACCCCGTGCGGATAAGGTGCGCGCCGATGGGGGCGGATGTGCGACTACGGTGCGGGGCCGGTGCGAATGGGGTGCGGGGGGCGGATTAGGCTGGGTCTCGCGGACGCCCGGCACCTCGGCCGGGCGCGCCCGCGGTCACCTCCGTCCAGGAGATGGGAACCCATGCTTCGCAGATCCTTCCTCGCCGCCCTCCTGCTCTGCGCCGCCGCCTGCGGCCCCTCCGCCACCGAGCCGGCGCGGGTGCGCGCGGCCGGCGCCTCGCACGACGAGACCCCTCCCCCGCCGCGGGACACCACCACCATCTCGAACGACACCACCCACCGCGGCGGCGGCACCATCGGGTCCGGAACCTGAGCGCCCGCACATCTGACGACAATCGGAGAGGGGCGGTCACCGGCGGTGGCTGCCCTTCCTCTCAGGATGGACCCGCATCCCCACATTCTCGTTTGCGACCTCGCCCGATTCAGCATATCAAAAGCCGCAAATAATAAGCCCGAAAACGGCGACGGAGCCGGCGCGGCCTGCCGGCTGCGTCGACTCCGTCTGCGTATCTGGAGGCAGGGGTTCTCCGCCGCCGGCGCGGTCAGCGCCCGTCGGACGCCTCTCCGCGCGCGGCCTGGCGCTCGGGCTCGCGGCGCACGGGGGCGGCCTCGGCGTCGGTGGCGGCGGGGACCACGCGGGGCTCGCCCAGCAGGGCCAGGTCGAAGATCTGGTCCATCCGCTCCACGTAGTGAAACTCCATCCCCTCGCGCACGTCCGTGGGCACGTCGCGCAGGTCGCGCTTGTTCCCCGCGGGGAGCACCACCTGGGTGATGCCCGCGCGGTAGGCGGCCAGCACCTTCTCCTTCACGCCGCCGATCTCCAGGATCTTTCCCCGCAGCGTCACCTCGCCCGTCATGGCCATGTCGTGGCGCACGGGGCGCTCCGCCAGCGACGACGCCAGCGCCAGCGTGACCGCCGCGCCCGCGGAAGGGCCGTCCTTGGGGGTGGCGCCCACGGGAAAGTGGACATGGATGTCGTTGTCGCCAAAGACCTCGCGGGCGATCCCCAGGTCGTCGGCGCGGGAGCGTACGTAGCTGTACGCCGCGTTCACCGACTCGCGCATCACGTCGCCCAGCAGGCCGGTGATCACCAGCCGCCCGGTCCCCGGCATCTTGAGCGCCTCGATGAACATCAGCTCGCCGCCGGAGGCCGTCCACGCCAGCCCCGTCACCACCCCCACCTCCGGGCGGATCTCCGCCGGGGTGGTGGAGTAGCGCGGGTAGCCCAGCACCTCCTCGATCATCTCCTGGGTGATCGTCCACCCGTCGCCCCTGCCCTCCGCCTTTTCGCGGGCGAGGTAGCGCATCACCGCCGCCAGCGACCGGCGCAGGTTGCCCACGCCGGCGTCGCGCGCGTAGCCGCGGGTAAGGAAAAGGAGCGTCTGGTCCTCGATCTTCACCTCTTCCGGCGTGAGCCCGTGCTCCCGGACGATGCGCGGGAACAGCCAGTCGCGGGCGATGACGATCTTTTCCTCCGGCGTGTAGCCGGCGATGCGGATCTCGATCAGGTGGTCGCGCAGGTCGCGCGGAATGCGGTAGAAGTCGCCCGCCGCGCCCACGAAAAAGACTTCGGAAAGGTCGAACGGGAGGTCCAGGTACCGGTCGATGAACTCCTCGCGGTTCTCGGTGTCCAGCATCTCCTCCATCGCCTCGACCGGGTCGCCCTCCACGTTGCCCAGCCCCAGCTCGTCCAGCTCCTCCAGCAGAAAGACGGGGTTCTTGACCCCCGCGTCGCAGATCAGCTGCATCACCTTGCCCATCTGCGCGCCCGTCCGCGTGCGGCGCGTACCCACCAGCTGCCCCTCGCCGCGGCCGCCCAGCTCCAGCCGCACCACCGGCCGCCCCAGCCCGCGGGCGATCGCCGTCGCCAGCGTGCGCTTGCCCACGCCGGGAGGGCCCACGATGCAGGGGATGGGGCCGCGCAGGTCTTCGCGCAGGTTGGCGACGGCCAGCACCTCCAGCAGCCGCTCCTTGCTCTCCTCCATCCCCAGGTGCTCCTGGGAGAACGCCTGCTCCACCGCGTCCAGGTCGATCTTTCCGTCCCCCGCGCGCCGCGCCCAGGGGACGGAGACGAGCGTGTCCAGGTAGGCGCGGATCTCCGTGGCCTCCTGCGCGGTGGTGGCGCTGGAGCGCAGCCGCTCGGCCTCGCGGCGCGCGGCGGCGGCCACGCGCTGGGGGAGCCGCGCCATCTCCAGCTTGCGCAGCATCTCGTCGGCCTCGCGCTCCAGCGGGTCCAGCTCGCCCAGCTCGGCCTGCAGCGCCTGGATGCGGCGGCGGATCTCGGAGGTGCGGTCGCGGCCGGAGCGCGGCTGCTGCTGTCCATCCGCCGCCGCGGGGCTTTCCTCGCCCGCCACCGCCTCCACCTCGCGCGCCCGCTCCCACGCCTGCTCCAGCGACTCCAGCACCAGGTCCAGCCGCCGGGCCACGTCCAGCTCCTGCAGCACGGCGTCGCGGTCCGGCAGCTTGAGGTTGCACAGCGTGGCGGCCAGGTCGGCAAAGCGGCCGGGGTCGCCCAGGTTCATCCGCAGAATGCGCGGCACCTCGTCGGGCACCCGGTCCACCTTGGCGGAGAGCCCGGAGACGGTGGTGAGGATGCGTTCCACCACGGGCTCGGCGGCGTCGGGGGAGAGCGCCTTTTCCTCCACGGCGCGCACGCGGGCGGTGTAGAAGCCGTCCTCGAAGCGCACGTCGTCCAGGTGGATGCGCTTGAGCCCCTGCAGCGTGGTCTGGATCGTCCCACCGGGGAGGTTCAGCCGGTCCAGCACGCGCACCGCCGTGGCCACCTTCTCCAGCGAGCGGGGCGGGATGTCCTGCCCGTCGTCCAGCGTGGAGACGATGGCGACGATCAGCTCCGGCTCCGGGTGGGCGTTGAGCGCCTCGACGTTGGGGGCGTAGCCGATCTGCAGCGCGGTGGCGCCGGAGGGATACACGACGGTGCTGCGGATGGGGAGCACCGGCACCCGCTCCGCGAGCCTGGACGAGGCCTTCCTTACGTCGGTGAGTGGCATCCAACTGCTTTCGGTCTAACGGTTTGCGCGTTTGCTTCCGAAAAGGCGGGCGTCCAGCGACCGCAAGAACCGGGCAATCCGCCTTCCGTTGGTCCCCAGGTCCCCGCCCCCCTTGCGGGAGGCGGAGGCCATCTCCAGGCGGGTCTGCCCCTCGTCGTCCAGCGACAGGCGAATCCACACGTCGCCGGTGAGCCCCCACAGCCGCGTGGTCGCCTCCGCGACGATCTCCCCCGCCCGCGGGTCACTGCTCACGATCGTCCACCCGCGCGTATTCTGCGCGATGTCCAGCGCCACGGCCCACACTTCCGCGAACGGCACGGAGTAGCTGCGCTCCCGCAGCCGCGGGTCGTCGGCCTCGGGGTCGGTAAAGGCGCGGTTGGTGGTGAGCGCTCGCAGCAGGCCCATGGATGACGTGGATGTGGATGAAGGCCGCCTTCCGCCGCCCGGCGCCCGGGCCGCGTCTGGGCCGAATCTACGTCGCAGACGGCGCGGAGGGGAGAAGGGAGGGTGAACGGGTGAGCGGGTGAGCGGGTGGACGGGTGAACGGGTGATGGAGTGTTTGACCCCGTTCGCCCTGGGCAGGTATGTTGCCGCACGGTATGGAACCTGCCCGGGCGCGGCGGCGGCCGGAGAGTGGTGCCGAATTGGTGAGTCCCGGCGCGCCCCCATCCGGGCGGGCACCACCGGCCCACCTTCCCCCAAAAAAACCTGGGGGAAGGTTGATGAGGCCGAGAGGCTGGTGTGCGGTAGCCGGCCATTCACGCAACTGCCATCGCAGCGGGATCGACGTCCACCTCCCCCAGGGGTTTTTGGGGGAGGTGCGAGCCTGAGCGAGCGGAGGGGGCGCGGCGGCCGGCAGGGTCTCAGCCTCATCGGCGGGATCTTGCTGCCCCACCCACCTCCCCCAGGGGTTTTTGGGGGAGGTGCGAGCCTGAGCGAGTGAGGGGGCGCTCGGCCGACGGCAGGATCCCAGCCGCCGCTGGTGAGCGGTCAGCCACACATACGGAAAATCGCGCGCACGTTTTCGCAGATACCAGAGCCGGAGGAATCCCGAGTGAAAGTCGTCATGCCGGTGGCGGGGAAGGGCACCCGCCTGCGCCCCCACACCCACCTGGTCCCCAAGCCGCTGCTCAAGGTCGGCGACAAGCCGGTGCTCAGCTACATCCTGGACGACCTGCGCGAGCTGGGCGTGAACGAGGCCGTGCTCATCACGGGCCACCTCAAGGAGAAGGTGGAAGCGTTCATGGCCGAGGAGTACCCGGACTTCAAGGCCGAGTACACCGAGCAGAAGGAGCAGCTGGGCACCGCCGACGCCATTCGCCTGGCCGAGCCGTTCGTCCGCGAGGAGATGCTGATCATCTTCGTGGACACGCTGTTCGACGCGGACCTGACGCTGGTCAAGCGGCTGCCGGAGGACGTGGCGGGGGTGATCTGGGCGATGGAGGTGGAGGACTACCAGCGCTTCGGCGTGATCGTGACGGACGAGAACGGCTTCATGCGCAAGATCATCGAGAAGCCGAGCGAGCCCGTGAGCAAGCTGGCCAACATCGGCCTCTACTACATCCGCGACTGGAAGCTGCTGTTCGAGGGCATTCACCACGTGATGAACAGCCCTCCCGGCGGCGCCGGCGAGTACTACCTGACGGACGCCTTTCAGTACATGGTGGACCACGGCGCCAGGCTCAAGGTGGAGCCCGTTCACGGCTGGTACGACGCAGGCAAGCCCGAGACGCTGCTGGAGACCAACGCGCACGTCCTGGGCACCACCCGCGGCCGGCGTCCGGAGACGCTCGGCGACGGCGTGACCATCGTGGAGCCCGTGCACGTGGCGGACGGCGTGACGCTGGAGAACAGCGAGATCGGCCCCAACGTGACCCTCTCCGCCGGCGCCACCGTCCGTGGCAGCAAGCTGCGCCACACCATCGTCGGCGAAAAGTCGAGCATCGAGAACTCCGAGCTCAACGACTCGCTGATCGGCCGCGACGTAAAGGTCAGCGGCGTGCGCGGCCAGGTGGACCTGGGCGACCACTCGGTGGTGACGATACGGGGTGCGTGAGTGCGGGAGTGCGGGAGTGCGGGAGTGCAGATCGATCGTGATGAAACAGCCTCTCTCCGGCAGAATTCGGAGAGGGGCTGTTTCTTTTGATGCGCGTCTGGAGCCTTTCCGGGGTGCAGACGCGCAGGTTGCGTGGAACGCCGCACACGCCTTGGCCGCCGAGTCCGCGCAGGCGGACTTTGTGCCGTTGCAGCCGCGGTTTCAACCGCCCCGGTGCGGCGCCGGCGGACCTACGGCTGTACGGTGTGGATCACGACGCGGTGAGCGACTCCGGCGCATCCTTCATCTCCCGCATTAACGCACTCCGCACTCCCGCATTCCCGCACTAACGCACTAACGCACTAACGCACTCCCGTACTTTCGCACTTTCGCACTTTCGTACTTTCATACTTTCGTACCCCTCACACCCCCGCCGCCGCCAGTACCACCAGCAGCGCCCGCTCCACCCCCAGCGCGCCGCCGTCGTTGGCGTACCACTCGTCCAGCGTGTGGATGCCGCCGCTGTCGCCGCCCACGCCGATGGCGATGGAGGGGATGCCGAGCGCCATCGGCACGTTGGCGTCCGTGGACGAGCCCACCAGCTCCGCCCGCGCGCCCAGCGACGCGGTGATGGCGGCCGCGGCGCGGACCAGCGCGTGCGCCTGCGCCGTCTCGCCGGACGGGCGGTCGCCGATCAGGTGCACGCGGGCGTGCAGCGGGTGCGTCCCCGCGCGTCGCGCGGCGTTCTCCAGCTCCACCGCGTCGCGCAGCACGCCGCGCACCGCCTCCTCCATCGGCCCCAGCACGCCGGTGGCCTCGCTGCGCATGTCCAGCTCCATCCACGCCTCCGCCGGGATGGAGTTGATGCTGCTCCCCCCGCCGATGCGCGCCACCGTCAGCGACGTCCGCTCCGGCTGGGGAAGCGGCATCGCGCGGATCCCCCCCGCGGCCATCGCCAGCGCCAGGACGGGGTTGGGCACGCCGCGGTCCGACCACGAGTGCCCGCCCGGCCCTTCCGCCTCGATGCGCAGCCGCCGCGACCCGATGGCACGGTGTACGATGCGCCGCATCCCCGACCCGTCCAGCGCCACGAACGCCGCCGCGTCCCGCACCCCGCCCTCTTCGCGGAACAGGTGCTTCACCCCGCGCAGGTCGCCGATCCCCTCCTCGCCCACCGTCGCAGCGAAGAGGACGGGGTGCCTGGCGCGGACGGCGGACGCCGCCACCACGCGCGCCACCGCCAGCATCCCCGCCACCCCGCGGCAGTTGTCCGTGATCCCCGGCGCGTGGATGCGCTTGCCCCTGCGCCGCGGCTCCACGTCCGTGTCCGCCGCGAACACCGTGTCCAGGTGCGCCGCCACCACCACCGGCGGGCCCGCCGCGCCGTCCGGCCTCCATTCGGCGAGAACGTTGCCCACCGCGTCGCGGCGCACGTCGCCCAGCCCTGCCTCGCGCAGCCGCGCCTGCACATAGTCGCCGCGCGCCTGCTCGGCGAACGGGGGCGCGGGAATGCGCACCAGCGCGATCTGCTCGGCCAGCGTTTCGTCGTCCGTCTGGTGCACGCGCTGCCGCAGCGGGCGAAGCGCGGGAAGGGCCGTAACGTCGCGCAGGGTCGCCGTCCAGGGTACGGGGGAATGGGCACGGAAGCGCGGATTGTGCCGCCGCGGGAGCACGCTGTCAAACGCGTCCCGGTCGCGAGCGGGACTTTTCTGGCGGCGGGGCAATGAGTTAGGTTCAGTGTCTGTACCAGGCACGCCAAAGCGCCGGCCGGACCGCTTTCGCCGCGCCGCATGCACCCATCAGACCCCGCCGCGAGGACCGCAGACGATGCAGGAGAGCGAGCTGATCTACGACTGGAACACCCTCGCCGGGTCGTTCGACTACTCCACCCGCCGCGGCGTGCAGCTGAACGACGAGACGCTGCGCGACGGGCTGCAGTCACCGTCCGTCCACGATCCCGGCATCGAGGACAAGATCCGCCTGCTGCACCTGATGGCGGAGCTGGGCATCGCCTCCGCCGACATCGGCCTTCCCGGCGCCGGCCCCCGCGCCGTGCGCGACGTGGAGGCGCTGGCGCGCGAGATCGTCGATGCAAAGCTGGGCATCGAGCCCAACTGCGCCGCCCGCACCGTTCGCGCCGACATCCAGCCCATCATCGACGTCTCGCAGAAGGTGGGGATCCCCATCGAGGCGTCCACCTTCATCGGCTCGTCGCCCATCCGCCAGTACGCCGAGGACTGGACGCTGGACCGGATGCTGCGCGCCACCGAGGACGCCGTCACCTTCGCCGTGCAGAACGGCCTGCCGGTGATGTACGTGACGGAAGACACCACCCGCGCCACCCCCGAGGTGGTCAGGGCGCTCTACCGGACGGCCATCGAGTGCGGCGCGCGGCGCATCTGCGTCTGCGACACCGTGGGCCACGCCACCCCGCACGGCGTCCGCCAGCTGATCCGCTTCGTCTTCGACGAGGTGGTGAAGCCGTCGGGCGAGGACGTGAAGGTGGACTGGCACGGCCACCGCGACCGCGGCCTGGCCGTCCCCAACTCGCTGGCGGCCATCGAAGAGGGCGCGCACCGCATCCACGGCACCGCGCTGGGCATCGGCGAGCGCTGCGGCAACGCGGAGATGGACCTGCTCCTCGTGAACCTCAAGCTGCTGGGGCTGCACGACCGGGACCTGTCGCGGCTGAACGAGTACGTGACGCTGGCGTCGCAGGCGTGCCGGGTGGACCTGGCGTACAACTGGCCCGTGTTCGGCGGCGACGCGTTCCGCACCGGGACCGGCGTGCACGCGGCGGCCATCATCAAGGCGGAGGGGAAGGGCGACGCGTGGCTGGCGGACCGCATCTACTCCGGCGTCCCCGCCGGCTGGTTCGGCCTGCGCCAGGTGATCGAGATCTCGCCGATGAGCGGCATCAGCAACGTGCGCTACTGGCTGCGCGCCCACGGCTACGACGCCGCCGACGAGGGGCTGTGCGGCGCCGTCTTCGAAGCCGCCAAGACCTGCGACCACACGTTTTCCGACGACGAGGTGCACGCGCTCTGCCGCGCCTACGGCGTGCGCATGGCCTCCGCCCAGGCGCCGCTGGCGGAGACGGTGTGATGGCGGTTGAGGATGCGCAGGGGGTGGATGTCTACTGGCTGCCGTACTGCACCACCTGCCAGAAGGCGGTGAAGCACCTGGAGGAGAAGGGGGTGCCGGTGCGCAGCTTCCGGAACCTGAAGGAAGAGCCGCTTTCGGTGGATGAGGTGCGCGATCTCGCCGCGAAGGTGGGCAGCGCGGAGAAGCTGTTCTCGAAGCGCGCGATGAAGTACCGCAAGCTGGGCCTGCACGAGCAGACGCTCTCCGACGACGACCTCCTCCGGCTGATGTCGGAGGAGTACACCTTCGTCACCCGCCCCGTCATCGTCCGCGGCGAGCGGGCGACGGCGGGGTTCTCAGCGAAGCGGGTGGACGAGCTCCTCGGCGCGTAGATTTCTCCTGGGCGCGCGCGGCCGTCGCGTCATCCAACGCTCATGCCGTCTGGAAATCATCCGCCGGCCGCCGGCGCTAGCTCGTCGACCACTGGCGGGCGGGTAAAAGGACGGGCGGGTGAGTGACGATGTACAGCCGAAGAGATCCGCGTTCGGGGAAGCCTGCCGCTCACCTCGACGGTGGAGCGGGTGGATGGTTCGAAAAATCGCGCATCAGGTGGTGCGATCGGCTCAATTCCCTGTGCTGCAGAGGTCATCTGCCGATCCGCATCCCTCCCCCAAAAAATTCTCATGGCCCTCTGCCGCGCTTCCATCTCTCTCCCGTTCCCGACACTCCCAGGGATCGTGCCTCGCCGACCGGCACGCCATGCCTCCGCTCACTACCACCAGGATTCGCGCGGTAAGAGCAGAGGAAACGGCACGAGAAAACTCCGCTGACTCCGCTGACTCTGCGTGAGGACCATTCCGTTTGCGGATTCGGGAATGATCATGATGCCGAAACGCTGCAGTTGAATGGCTTACGCGGGGGAACAGAAGGGGATGCGGATGATGGCTTCGTCCGCGTCCTTTCGTTTCCTCCGCGTTCTCCGCGTGATCGAAGGGACATCCCTTGCTCGCGCATCATCCATGCGTCCCCGCAGCCGGGCGCGCGGCGGGTGATCCGGCGTGCGTCAGCGGAGCCGTGGGGGCTCCGACCCTTCCACTTGGAGGCGAGATATGAAGAAGCTGAAGCTGGATGTGGAGTCGCTGGGCGTGGAGACGTTCTCCACCGCGCCGGACCTCCAGCTGGACGCCGAGTTCATGGGCGCGGCGATCTCGCGCAGGAGCTGCATTGAGCAATGCACCACCTCGTGTACCGTCCTGGTGTGACGTACTGAACGCGGAAAGGGCCCGGCGGGGAGCGCTCCTCGCCGGGCCCTTTTTCGCTGCACACCTGCAGGAAGCAGAGTGCATGACTTCCTGAGGGAGGCGCCGCGCTGAGCCTTGCCTTGACCGGGAACCCGGCGCGCCGACCGAAGGACCTAGCCAGAAGTACGAAGGGGTTGGTTCCGCGTCCTGATCCGGCCCCTGCGTACCCGAGAGGAGGTCCTTCGGTCGCGCGCCGGAGTTTGTGCAGGTGCCGGGATCTGCGCGTGCGCTCCCTCAGGAAGTTACATTCTTTTCCCGGATTTGGGATTACTGATCCAGCAGCGCCTGTCCGGTGCCGCAGTTGAAGGTCTTGATGTCGAACCGCTTCCGAACGACCGGCTTTTTCGGCAGAGCGTCGTCGTCGTCGCCAACGGGATGGCCGATCAAGTCGTAGAAGTGGCGGAAATGCTTCCGTACCGCTACTTCATCCAGCGCTCCGTTCTCGTCGTTGGGCGGCAGGCCCTCCTTCGTCGTGTGGAAGATGCGGAGGCGATGGCCCATCTTCGGGGACGGGGTCCCATCGGGCGCGGGGAGGGGTTCCTCCGGGCCCAGTTCCTTGAGTGAGGTCAGCGGAATGTCGTCGGGCTTGTTCAGCGGGTGCCAGGTGAGGGTGTCCGGCACATCGTCGATCTCCCAGACAACCTGGTGCGCCATCCGAACGATGTTACCCTTCAGCTCCCAGTCGGCCTTCGCAAACCTGTCGAACACTCTGCCGCCCCGGAGCGTGACGCGCGTGAGCACGTGATGATGCGCGCTGGTCACCAGCTTCTTGTCCGCTTTCTTGCCGTTGTGGCCGCTGGAATCCCCGCTTGCGCGCGTCACATCGACGATCTCGCCATCATCGTTCTTGCGCAGACTCAGGAAATCGGCCGACCCTTTTTCCGGCCCCAGGACCCATTCCAGCCCCTCCATGCTCCGGCCCTTGGGATGGGCCGTGAAGCTGGAGTGGAACATCCTCACGACGTGGGGCTCCATCCCCGGGTGATTCGTCGAGGGCATCAGCACGTGCACGACGTCGTTCTTCTCGTCGCGCACGAACAGGCAGAGGCAGTTGAACTCGAGCTGCAGTGTCGCCATCCCATCCCGGTGTGTGAGAGTGTCGATCGTCCCGCTTGTCGGGAGCCGGCCATGTGAACGGAGCGCGGAGCGTTTCTTCCCCTTTCCGCGGAAGGTGGAGCGGCGGTGCACGGCAAGGGCCGGGGTGAGGACGCATCCTCCCCCCGGCCCCTCCTGCGTGGGCAGGGTTACTCGCCGGGCGGCGTGGGCGTCGCGGTCGCCCGGCCGCTGCCGCAGTTGACCTGCTTGATGTGCTTGGTCTCCAGCTTGGGCAGCAGGTCGTCTCCCGGGTTGTCGATCCCGAGCAGCGGGTAGAAGGCGCGGTAGTGCTCCTTCATCACCTCCGGCTCCAGCGTGCCCCCCTTGGGCGGCAGCGACTCGTCGGTCACGTGGAAGATGCGGAGCTTGTAGCCCAGGTTGTCTTCGGGCTCCAGCTCCTTGAGCGTCTTGAGCGGAGGATCCCCCAGCGCCGGGTTCAGCTTTACCCAGGTGAGCTCGTGCGCCACGTCGGGCAGCTCCCAGGTGACCTGGTGCGCAATGCGGACGGTGCGGCCCTTGAGGTTCCATTCCGCCTCGCCCGTGACGCGGGTTACGCGGCCGGAGCGCAGGGTGATGCGCGCCGCCACCCGCGGGTCGTGCTGGTCGGCAAGGAGGCTGCGGTCCACCATCTGGTTGGTGATGATGGAGAGGTCGGGGATCTCGTCGCCCTGCTCCGGCTGCTGCGCCGGGCGAAGGCTGATGTCGGCGGAAGGCTTGTCCGGCCCCAGCACGAGGGCCCATCCCTCCATGTCGCGGCCCTTCTTTCGATCGTGCTCGTCCTCGAAGCTGTGGTGCAGCATGCGCACCACGTGCTTGTCGTGCCCCTCGTGCCCCTCGTGCCCCTCGTGCCCCTCGTGCCCTTCGTGCCCTTCGTGCCCTTCGTGCTCTTCGTGCCCGCCCGTCCCCGGCATCAGGATGTGGACGGTGCTGGTCTGCGGGTCGCGCACGAACAGACAAAGGCAGTTCACCTGCAGCTCGAGCATTGCCATGGAATCCTCACCGTGTCGATTGTGTGTTCAGCTTCCCGCGTAACGGAACCCCGCCCACGCCGCCGGCGATCGCAGCGCCGGGTCGCCGGACCGCAGAAGGCGGAGCTGGGCCGCGCGCAGCGCGCCGGGGCCGTTGGGGGCAGCGCGGTACGCACGGTGGAACTCGATCATCAGCGGCCGGGTGAGGCGGTCGTCCACCTGCCACAGGCTTCCCACCGCCCCGCCCGCCCCCGCGGCCAGAAAGGCGCCCGCCAGGCCGGAGAATCCGGCGGCCCGGCCGGGACCGGTGCGCACCGTCTGGCAGGCCGCCAGCACCACCAGCGAAAGGTGGCGCAGGTCCATCTCCGCGATCTCGCCGGCCTGGAGCGTGGCCGCCGCACCCCCGCCCGGCGCGGGAGCCAGGAGGAGATACGACCGCTCCGGCCGCTCGTCGTCGAACACGGCGTGTCCGGCGTAGTGCACCAGCCCCGCCCGGCGCAGCTCCGCCCGCATCGCCTCCCCGTTGGCCGCCGCGTCGGAGAGCACCCGCGGCCGCGGGTACCCCGACGCGATCTGCCGCGCCTCTTCGGCCGCCTCCGCCAGCCGCGGGAACCCCGGGTGCCGGCGCGCGTCGAACGCCGGGTCCGCGACGAACAGGGAGGCCGCGCCGGCGCCGGCCCGGCGGACCGGCCTCCACGCCTCGCGCAGGCTGGCCGCGAAGCGCAGAGGGTGGTCCTCCACCACGTACCGCCCCCGCCGCGCGTCCAGGAGCGCCGCGAACGGCACCGAGCCCAGGGGTCCGTCGGCGACCACCACCAGCGGGGTCCCGGCCCCGCCCAGCCGCCCCTCCAGCGGACGCACCAGCCATTCGTACAGCTGCGACAGCCCGGGCCGCAGCTCCGCCTCGCCCGCCCCCTCCTCCAGCTGCTGCCGCAGCCGCTCGACCTCGCGGACCAGGCGCGCCGTGTCGAGCGTGGCGCGGTGCAGCTCCACCCGCTCGCCCGCCACCGTCCAGGCCAGCAGCGTATCCCCCACCATCGCGTAGGCCAGCGCCACCTCGCCGGCTCGCCCGGCCGGCGCGCCGCGGCCGGCGTCCACCGGCACCTCCGCGCCTACCGTGGCCAGGGAGGCGCGCCCGCGGTCCAGGTATCTCAGGGCGTCCCGGGTGCGGCCGGACGCCAGCATCAGCATGGTGGCCCGGTCCACCAGCGCGCGCGCCTCTTCGAACACCGCGGCCCGGCGCAGCTCCATCCGGATGGAGTTGCGACGCTGCTCCAGGACGGCGAGGGCCGCTTCCAGCCGGGCCGTCCCGCCCGCCGCATCGCCCGCCGCCAGCCGTGCCTCTGCCCCGTCCACCATGGCCGGGAACGCCAGCAGGGGCGCATCCATCTCGTCCAGGAAGAACGCCGTGGCCGAATCCAGCGCTCCCGCCACCCCGCCCGGATCGGCGCGCAGCCGCACGGGGGCGACGGCCATCTGCCGCCGCGCCGCCATCCACCCCTGGACCTTGGGATCCACCTCTTTCATCTCCTTCACCGCCGCGTCCGCCGCGGCGACGTCCCGCCCTGCGGCGGCCCCGGCGCCGGCGGTGGCGTGCAGCAGCGCCAGGGAAAGGCGTGCTTCGGCCAGGTACGCCGGCTCGCCGGTGCGCTCCGCCACGCGCACGCCCTCTTCCTGGATGCGCACCGCCGCCCGCGGAAAGCCGTCGTCCGCGGCGAACCCGGCGACGGTGGCGAGCAGGTTGTGCAGGCGGTACGAGCGGCGATACGACCGTAGCCGCTCCAACGCCTGGTGCGCGAACGCCCAGCCCTGCTCCACGTCCTGATAGCCGAACTGCCCCACCGCCAGCGCCTCCAGCGTGCCGCCCTCCCCCTCGCGCTCGCCCGCGCGGGCGAACAGCCGGCTCGCCATCCGCGCCTGGGCCGTGGCGGAGTCGTAGCCGTCCCCGCGCATCAGCAGGGCCCCGAGCAGCTGCCGGGCACGGCCGGCCAGGGCGGGGTGCCGCACGGAGTCGGCCTCCGCGGCCACCCGGCGGAGGATGGCACCGCCACGCCCGGGTTCGCCGCCGTGAAAGACGGCGCCGCCATGGAGCAGCCGCGCCCAGGCCCGCAGGGTGGGGGAGCCCTCCGCCGCGGCGTCGGCGGAGGCGAACTTCTGCGCCGCCGCGCCGAAGTTCACCCGGCGGTCCAGCTCGCACCCTTCCGCGAAGTCCCGGTGCGCGCCGGCCAGCCTCTCCGCCTCCGCCGCGCCGGCCCGCGCCCGGATGGCCCGGACGCCGTCGACCAGGGTGGCGTCGCCGCCGGGGCGCCGCTCCAGCGCCGCGCCCAGGACCTCCGCGCGCCGGAGATGCGCCTCCGCGGCCGCCGCGTCCCCCTCCAGCGCGGCCCGGGCCCAGTCTCCCAGCACCCGGCACCATCCCATCTCCCGCGCCCGCTGCGGCTCGGCGGCGGCGTAGGCGCTCCAGGCCGGGAGCGGGGCGCCGGCCGCGGGGGGGGCGGACTCCCGGGGGATGGCGAGCACCTGCCGCAGGTGCCGCCGCGCCGCACCCGCCCACCGGGAGGTGGAGTCCGCCGCCAGGTAGGCGCGCCACCCCTGCGCCACCTCGTCCACCAGCCCCAGCCGCTCCAGCGCCAGCGCCAGGTTGTAGCGGGCCGCGGCGTTGCCGGGCTCGCGCTCCAGCGCTTCCTCGGCGGCCTCGATGGCCGCCACCAGGTCGCGCGGCGTGTGGTCGCGCTCCCAGCGGACGAGGTACGCGGCGGCCAGGTCCGCGAGCACCGGGGCGGGCCGCTCCGCCAGCCCCGCCGCCGTGCGCAACGATGAGATGGACCGCTGCAGCGATTTTCCCCCGCCGCCGTCGAACAGCAGGTCGATGAGCGCGGCGGCGTGCATGGCGCCGGTGTCGGCGCTGTCGCGGACGCCCTGCGCGGCGCGCGCGGCGATGCGGCTGATGCGGGGCGAGGGCGCCCGGGCGGCGGATGCGGCCGGCGGCCGCGCGGGGGAGATGGACAGCCGCGCCGTGATGGCGGGCGCTGCGCCCATCTCGCGCGCCAGCTCGCCGAGCAGTCCCTGCGGCGCGTCGTCGCCGTGGGCCGCGCCGCACGCGGAGGCCGCGGCGGCGCAGAAGACCGCGACGACGGCGAGGCGCGAGGTCCGCCGAATCGGCGCGGATCCGGAGGCGGACGCGGGCCGCACGGATGCGGACGGTGCCCGGTTGCTGCGGTACCCCATGGTCGGGCGGGTGTGGTGGGAGAACTGAGGGGTGATGCGGGGGGCGCTGCGATCTGCTTCGTGTGTGATACATGAGTTTAGGAGATGCGGGGCCGAAGCGGAAGGAGAGCGTCGCGCCGCGCCGGGAAGCTCACGCCGAACCGGCGGAGCTGTCGGAGCAACGGGACTCCGTCGGCTCCGTCGGCTGCGGGGGCGGTGTCCGAATCCACAAAAGAATGGGCCTCACGCAGAGTTAGCGGAGTTAGCGGAGTTTTCTCGTGCCGTTTCCTCTTCTCTCATCGCGCGACCCCAGGTCGTGGTGAGCGGAGGCATGGCGCGCCGGTCGACGAGGCACGATCCCTGGGGCTGTCGGGAACGGGAGAGGGATGGAAGTGCGGCAGGGGGCCATCCGCATTTTTTAGGGGGGAGGGATGCGGATCGTCGGGCGACCTCCGCAGCGCATGGGAAGCAGGCCGTCTCGATTACCCGATGCGCGATCCCGAGAACCATCCGCCCGCTCCACGATCGAGGCCCAAGTCCTTCACCAGGGGTCATTAAGCGCGCGTGAACGTCTGGTGCGGTCCGGAACAGGGGCGGATGGGGGGAGTAGAAAGCTGCACATGACGCCCCCGGCCGCCACCGCTCCGCCGCCCGACGCGGCCACGCGGGCCCCCGCTCCCGCGGCGGCCCCCGAGCTTCGCGCCCGGCCCCCGTTCAGCCGCCCCCGCCCCCCGCGCCCGCCGCTCCTCACTTCGCGCACCCTCGCGGTCTCGCTGGGGCTGCACGCCCTGCTGCTGCTGGCCGTACTTCTGGTGCCCGCGCCGGAGCGCCGGTTCGCCGCGCATGGGCCGGAGCCCGCGGGGAGCCCGTCGCGCGAGGTGGTGGACTACCTGGAGGTGGGCGCGTGGGGGGGGATGGCGACGGACGCGGCCGCCAACCTTCCCGAGCCCGCGGCGCCCGCGGCGACGGGGATCAGCGCTGCGGCGGTGGATTCGGTGCTGCGCGCGCTGCCGGAGGCCGGCCCGTTCCCCAGCCGCGTGCCGACGGGCATCCCCTCCGCGCCGGCGGGGCCCGCGGGGCAGCCGGGGCCGGCGCTCCCGGGCGCCGCGGGCGGCGTTCCGGGCGGGCTGCCGGGCGCGGCCGCGGCGGGGCGGGGGAGGAGCGGCCCCGCCGGGCTGGGGCCGGAGCTCGGCGATCCGCGGCTGGTCGTGCGTCCCACGGCGGTGCCCGAGGCGCCGGTGGAGGACGTGGACCGCTACCGCCGGCACTTCGAGGGGCGCATCCAGGCGCTCAACGACAGCATCAGCGGCGAGGCGGAGCGGGTGCGGCGGGCCAACGACTGGACCATCACCGACCGCAACGGCAAGCGCTGGGGGATCGACCAGAACGGAATCGTGGCGAACGGCAGGCACGTCCCCACGCCGCAGCTGGGCGTGGGGCGCCCCTCGCGCGAGCAGGAGGAGGCGGTCCGCCGCGAGCGGGCGCAGCGCGCGGAGATCGACCGCCAGGCAGAGACCATCGAGCGCGAACGCCACCTGCGCGAGCGCGGCCAGGCCATCCGCGAGCGCGAAGACCGCGAGCGCGCCGAGCAGGGCAGGCAGGGCGGCACCTCCCCCTGAGCCTGGGCCGGAGCACCCGTCCACCGGACGAGGAATGGAGCCGTACGGAACGCGACTTGCACTTCCGTACGGCTCCATTCTTTTGCCACGACGCGCTTTAGCGGAGCATGACGGAGAAGAGCCAGGACAGGCCGAAGCGGCAGAACCGCCAGTACGTGGTGGAGCTGGAAGAGGCCGGCGGACGTCGCGGATTGATGTACGCGCTGGGCACCATCGGCGGCCTGGCCATCGGCGCGCTGGTGCTGCGCGGGCTGGGGCTGCAGGAGGCGGTGGAGCGCGAGGCGCCCGCGCCGCCGGAGCCGCGGCAGCGGACGCAGCCGGCCGCGCAGTTCCGCGCCGTGGGCGTGCGCCGCGCGCCGCGCGACCAGGAGGCGCTGATGGCGCTGGAGGACGCGGTGCTGGAGGCGTTCCTGCAAGACCGGGCGCTGCGGGAGTGCGGGATCGATGTGGGCGCCATCAGCCGCGGCATCGTGGAGCTTTCCGGCTCGGTGTGGACGCGTGCGGAGGCGCACCGGGCCATCTCGGTGGCGCGCGGGGTGGAGGGGGTGGAGACGGTGGTGAACCGGATGGAGATCGAGGAAGAGCGGGAGCGGCTGCACCCGCGGGACGACTCTGACGAGGGGAGCGAGATGAGCGGAGAGTGGACGGGGCACCAGTCGGGGATGGGAAGCCGCCGCCAGGGCGACCAGACGGACCCCAGCCGGCCTGACGACTCGCACGTGATGCGCGAGGACTCGCTGGAGCAGGCGGACCGGTCGCAGTTCGCGGACGAGGGGCTGCACAGCCAGCCTCGCGTGTCGGACCCGCACGATGGTCCGGCGCCCAACCCCACGAACTTCCGTGAGGACGAGCTGGACAACCAGAGCCCGTTCGGCAAGCATGCGGTCCCGCAGGGCAGCCGGGAGGACGGCCCCCCGCAGGCCATGAACTCGCAGTCGCGCGTGGGCGAGGGCCTCAAGCCCGGCACCGAGCTGGCGCTGGAAGCCGCCGACGTCCCCGTGAAGCCGCACGGGCATCCCACGACCGAGCGTCCGGAGTAGCGGCGCTTTCGGTGGATGGATGAACGATGACGCCGGGGCGGTTCGCCGCCCCGGCGTTCTCGTGTGTGTGGCGGGTTCTCGTCGCCCCCCCGTCACGGGCTGAAGCCCGCGGCGGATGCCTATCTCGCGATTCATCCTCGCCCGTTCACCCGTTCACCCGTTCACCCGTTCACCCGTCCTCCCAGCGGGTTGCCGCGTCCCCACGCCGCGCATACCTTGCCGCCGCCAACGCCCATCCCCGGAGGAGCCCGTGCCGCACCAGTTTCCCAACCTCACCGTCATCGCCCATCCGCTGGTTCGCCACAAGCTGGCGGTGCTGCGCGACAACGAGACGTCCAAGAAGAAGTTCAAGGAGCTGGTGGACGAGATCGCCATGCTGATGGCGTACGAGGTCACCAAGGACCTGCCGCTGCAGGCGGTGGAGATCGACACGCCGCTGGAGCGCACCACGGAGATGAAGCTGAGCGGAAAGAAGCTCACCGTGGTGCCCATCCTGCGCGCGGGGCTGGGGATGGTGGAGGGGGTGATCCGGCTGATCCCGTCGGCGCGGGTGGGGCACATCGGGCTGTTTCGCGACCACGACACGCTGCAGCCGGTGGACTACTACTTCAAGATCCCGCCGGAGCCCGAGGCGCGCGACTTCATCCTGCTGGATCCCATGCTGGCCACCGGCGGCTCCGCGTCCGCGGCCACGGCGTCGCTCAAGCGCAGCGGCGCCACGCGGGTGCGCTTCGTGTGCCTGGTGGCCGCGCCCGAAGGCGTGCAGCGCATGCTGAACGACCACCCCGACGTGCACGTCTACGCCGCCGCGCTGGACCGCGAGCTCAACGAGCAGGGCTACATCCTCCCCGGCCTGGGCGACGCGGGCGACCGGCTGTTCGGGACGAAGTAGGGGACTGCGGCGCATCGCCGGGCGCGGATTCGGCCGGCCTCGTGCGGATCGGCTGTTCGCCAAACCGTGAAATTCGAATGGATGCAGGGGAGATCACGGGCGTGCTGGAGTTTCTGCGCGCGGCGGAGAAGCTCAAGAGCACGCACCGCAGCGCGTGGACGTCCGAGGGGCAGCCGGAGAGCGTGGCCGAGCACACGTGGCGGCTGTGCCTGATGGCGCTTGTGCTCAAGGACGGCTTTCCCGGCGTGGACTTCGCGCGGCTGGTGAAGATGTGCATCATCCACGACCTGGGCGAAGCCATCGGCGGCGACATCCCCGCCATCCACCAGGTCCCCGGCCAGAGCAAGGCGGACGCGGAGCGCGCGGACCTGCTGGAACTGCTGCGGCCGCTTCCCGAGTTCCTGCGCGACGAGATCACCGGCCTCTGGGACGAGTACGAGGCGGCGGCGTCGCCCGAGGCGCGGCTGGCGAAGGCGCTGGACAAGCTGGAGACCATCATGCAGCACAACCAGGGGATGAACCCGCCGGACTTCGACTACGGGTTCAACCTGGACTACGGCAAGCGCTACACGAGCGGCGACCCGCTGATCGAGGAGATCCGCGCCCTCCTGGACCGCGACACCGCCGCCCGCGCCGCCCATCCCCACGCCGAGCCGTAACCCTTCCGACGCAGGACCACGATGGAGCCCACCTTCTTCGCCACGCCCGAGGACTTTCGCGCGTGGCTGCAGGCGCACCATGACAGGGAATCCGAGCTGCTGGTCGGGTTCTACACGAAGGGCTCCGGCAAGCCGAGCATCACCTGGCCGGAGTCGGTGGACGAGGCGCTGTGCTACGGGTGGATCGACGGGATTCGCCGCAACGCGGGCGAGGACGCGTACACCATCCGCTTTACGCCGCGCAAGAAGAAGAGCAACTGGAGCGCGGTCAACCTCAAGCGCGTTCCCGAGCTGATCGCCACGGGGCGGATGCAGCCCGCCGGGCTCGCGGCCTACGAGGCGCGCGACGAGGCCAGATCCCGCATCTACGCGTACGAGAACCGCCACAAGGCCGAGTTCGATGCGCCGATGGCGGAGCGCTTCCGGGCAAACGAAAAGGCCTGGAACTTCTTCCAGGCCCAGCCTCCCGGCTATCGCGCGACGGCGACGCACTGGGTGATCAGCGCCAAGCAGGACGCCACCCGCCAGCGCCGCCTGGACCAGCTGATCGTGGATTCCGAAGCCGGCCGCCGCCTCGCCGGGATGCTTGGGCCGAAGCCGAAGCCATCGAAGGAGTAGGGGCCGGGTCGGGCGCGTTTCCGCGGGGGCCCTCTCCCCCGACCTGCCTTTTGCTCGTTCCTCGCAACGGCGGTCGACCCCTCCCCCAACCCCGGGGGAGGGGTGATGTGTGAGGGAAGATTCGGCTGCGCATCGGCCGGTCTTCGTGCGCCTGACACCAAATCCGGGAAAAGAATGTGACTTCCTGAGGGAGCGCACGCGCAGATCCTGCCGCCTGCACTGACTTCCGCGCGCGACCGAAGGACCTCCTCTCGGCTACGCCGGGGCCGGATATAACGACGCGGAACCAGCCCGTTCGTTCTGCTGGCGAGATCCTTCGGTCGGCGCGCCGGGTTCCCGGTCAAGGCAAGGTTCAGTGCGGCGCCTCCCTCAGGAAGTCATGCACTCTATTGCCGGATCTGGTGTGACACCCACTCGCGACGGGCGTCGCCAACGCGAGCAGGTGAAGCCCCGTTCGGCGAGCGCAAGCGAGCCGAGACGGGGCTTATGGCCTTTCCAGCCGCGGGCTTCAGCCCGTGGCGCCGCCCGTGGCGTCGTCGGTGGCGCCAAGATCCAGCCTAGCGCACGAACGCCTCGCGCACGCCTCCATCCACCGGCAGCATGGTGCCGGTCGTACGAGAAGACCTTTCCGACGCGAGGAAGAGCACGGCCTCCGCCACGTCCTCCGCGCGCACCTCAACGCCGAGCAGGGTGCGGCCGCGGTAGACGGTTTCCAGCTTTTCGGGAGAGACGCCGTAGGCGGCGGCGCGCTGCTCGCGGATGCCGTCCCACAGGTGGCTGCCGCCGAAGATGGCATCGGGGTTCACCATGTTCACGCGCACGCCCAGCTCGCCGCCCTCGATGGCCGCCACGCGCGCCAGCTGCGCCTCCGCGGCCTTGCTGGCGCTGTACGCCGCGAAGTCCTTGCCCGGCGCGGTCACGTTCTTGGTCGCCACGAAGACGATGCTGCCGCCGGTGCCCTGCCGCCGGAAGTGGCGGAGCGCGGCGCGGGTCACCAGAAAGTGCCCGGTGGCGTTCACCGCCAGGCTGCGCTCCCAGTCGGCCAGCTCCAGCGACTCGATCGGCGCGCAGTGGGCGATGCCGGCGTTGCTGACGATCACGTCCACCCCGCCGTACTCCAGGCCGGCGCGATCCATCGCCGCGTCCACGTCCTCCGCGCGCGTCACGTTCAGCGGCACCGCCAGCGCGGAGCCCGCGCCTTCCGATTTCACGATGGCGGACGCGACTTCCTCGATCCCCGCCGCGTCCACGTCCGTCGCGACCACCTGCGCGCCCGCCGCCGCCAGCCGCAGCGCGATGGCGCGGCCGAGGCCGTTCGCCGCGCCGGTGACGAGCGCGACGCGGCCAGCCAGGTCGCGGTCGGGCGGGGCAAGGGTCAGCTTGTACAGCTCCAGCGGCCAGTACTCCGCGCGGAAGCCCTCCCCCTCCGGGAGCGAGCGGTAGCCGCCCATCGCCTCCGCGCCGGCCATGATGCCGATCGTGTGGAGATAGATGTCGCGCGCCAGGGCCGCCAGCTTGGGCGTGCGCCCCATCGTCCACATCCCGATCCCCGGCACCAGAACGATGCGCGGCGCGGCCTCCAGCGTCGGCTCGTCCGTGCGCCAGCGCTCCACGTACGCCGCGTAGTCCGCCCGCCACCGCTCCAGCGCATCCGCGAAGGCGCGCGCGATCGCGTCCGCATCCGACGGATCCTCCACGTCCACCCACAGCGGCAGCCGCTTCGTCGTCAGGATGTGGTCCGGCGTGGCCGCCCCCGCCGCGGAGGCCGCGCGCGCCCGGTCCGATCCCACGAACTCCAGCACCTCCGGCGCGTCCGTGTATCGGGCGACCACGTGCTTCTCGCGGCTCAGCGCGCCGCGGATGGCCGGCGCGATGGCCGCCGCTACGCGCCGCCGCACGTCATCATCCAGTCGATAACGAGGCTCGGCGGCAAAGACGGGCTCCGTCCGCCGCGCATCCACGTGCGCCCTGGCCAGCGCGACCAGCTCCAGGTGGCGCGCATACGCCTCTTCCGGGGTGGCGCCCCAGGTCACGGCGCCGTGGTTGAGGAGGACGAGGCCCAGCGCGTCCGGGTTCGCCCGCACCGCCTGGCCGACTTCCTTCGAGAGCAGGAAGCCGGGGCGGCGGTAGGGGATGCGCAGCACGCGGTCGCCGAACGCGTCCAGGCAGGCGCGCTCCGGAT
>DASUVG010000308.1:0-48743 GCA_036379135.1 Longimicrobium sp. | reverse complement strand
GGCTGGGGACGAGGATGGCGGGATAGGTATCTCTCTAGAAAATTCTCATGGCCCCCTGCCGCGCTTCCCTCCCTCTGCCGTTCCCGACACATCCACACACGCGTGGAGCAACCCCCACCCGCCGCCGTGCCCTGACACCCTTCCACTGCATCGCGGGTCATCTCGCCCCTGGAGAGCGCGACCGCAGTTTGCAACCCAATCCGCGATGAACGGAAAATTCCTCGCCCATGATCATCGACGCCGTCCGGTGGCGGGTCGCGCCGGTCAAGAACGAATGGAGCCGACCCCCGTATCGCCGAAGGAATCGTAAGGCCCGTCCTCCCGCCGGTCCGGCCTGGTCAGCGCTCCTCCAGCAGCTTACGGTAGGCGGCCAGCTCCGCCAGCTTGGCCTTGCTCAGGTCCTCCAGCGCGCCGCGCCAGTGGTCGCGGCAGCCGCGCAGCGTGTCCACCAGCGCCTCGGTGATGGCCAGGTTGCGGAACCACTTGCGGTCCGCGGGCACCACGTACCAGGGCGCCGCGCTGGTGCTGCACCGGCTGAGCGCGTCCTCGTACGCCTCCTGGTAGGCGTCCCACTTTTCGCGCTCGCGCCAGTCGCCGGCGGAGAGCTTCCACGCCTTGCCCACCTCTTCCTCGCGCTCGAGCAGCCGCTTCTCCTGCTCCTTCTTGCTGATGTGCAGAAAGAACTTGAGGATGATGGTGCCGCTGTCGGCCAGCAGCGCCTCGAACTGGTTGATGTGCTCGTAGCGCGCCTGCCACACCTTCTCGGGCACCAAACCGTGCACGCGCACCACCAGCACGTCCTCGTAGTGCGAGCGGTTGAAGACGCCGAACAAGCCCTTGCCCGGCGTGACCCTGTGCACGCGCCACAGAAAGTCGTGCGCCAGCTCCTCGTCGGTGGGCACCTTGAACGACTCCACGCGCACGCCCTGCGGATTGAGGTTGTGCATCACGGCGCGGATGGCGCCGTCCTTTCCGCTGGTGTCCATCCCCTGCAGCACCATCAGCACGCTGTGCGTACCGGCCGCGTGCAGCTCCTCCTGCAGCGCGTCCAGCTCCGCGTTCAGCTCGGCGAAGCGCCGGAGCCCGGCCTCCTTGTCCAGCCCCGCCGAGTCCGCCGGGTCGTGGTCCTTCAGGCGCACCCGGGTGCCGGGCTCGATGCGGGCTGCGTAGGGCATGCGGGATCTTCTCCTGGTGGATGGATGCGCGTGGGCCGCGCATGGGCGCGCGGGGTGGTTCGGTGGATGCGGATCGGTGCCGGCCGCCGCCCTCAGCCCTCGCGCGACAGGATGGGCGGATGGGGAAGCGGCCGCAGACGCTGCACGATGCCGGCCGTGGCCAGCGCACGCTCCTCGGACTGCGGCGGCGCGACGATCTGCAGCCCCACCGGCATCCCCGCGCCGTCCAGCCCCGCCGGAACGGACGCCACCGGCAGCCCCGTCATGCTCAGCACGAAGGTGGGCGCGACCCAGTCGATGTACGTCTCCATCTCCCTCCCCGCCACCGTGCGGGGAAAGTTCTCCACCACGGGAAAGGGGGGAACGGCCATCGTGGGCGTCAGCAGCTGGTGGAAGGTGCGGAAGAGGGCGCGGAACTCCTCCCATAGCCGCTTGCGCGTCACCTCCGCCTCCGCCAGCTCCACGGGCGTGACCTTGAGGCCCGCGCGCACGTTGTTGGCCACGTTCACGCCGAACTCGTCCACCCGGTCCAGGTACGGATACAGCTGCGAGACGAACCAGTGCCCGCGCAGCGCCAGGAACGGCCTGCGTGCGTACGCCAGGTCCAGCTCGATCTCCTCCACCGCCGCCCCCGCGTCGCGCAGCGCGAACGCCGCGTCGCGGCAGACGCGCTCCACGTCCGGGTCGATGCCGATCCCCGCGATGTCGGGGCAGTAGGCGAAGCGCTTTCCCCGCACGTCCGCCCCGCGCACCGCCGCGCCGAAGTCGCGCCCCGCGACGGGCTGCGCGAGCGGCGCGTACTCGCCGGGCCCGGCCACGGCCTGCAGCCCCAGCGCCACGTCCTGCGCCGTGCGCCCCATCACCCCGGTCACCTGGATGGGGTCCCACGCGTACTCCTGCGGCCACGTCGGCACCAGGCCGACCGACGGGCGCAGCCCCACCACGCCGCAGAACGAGGCGGGGATGCGCAGCGAGCCGCCCAGGTCCGTCCCCTGCGCCAGCGCGAACATCCCCGTGGCCAGCCCCGCCGCGCCGCCGCCCGTGCTGCCGCCGGGGCTGCGCTCCGGGTTCCACGGGTTGCGCGTGACGCCGAAGATCGCGTTGAAGGTGTTGCCCCCCGCGGCGAACTCCGGCGTGTTGGTCTTGCCCAGGATCACCGCGCCCGCCGCGCGCAGCCGCCGCACCACCTCCGCGTCCTCCGTGGGGACGTGGTCCGTGAACAGCGGCGAGCAGTAGGTGGTGCGCACGCCCGCGACCTCCGTCACGTCCTTGATCCCCACCGGCAGTCCCGCCAGCGGTCCCACGTCCTCGCCGGCCGCGAGCCTCCGCTTCAGCGCCTCTGCCTCTTCCCGCGCCCGGTGGTTCAGCGTGACGACGGCGTTGAGCGTGGGATTGTGCCGCTCCACCTGTGCCATGCACGCGTCCAGCACCTCCACGGGCGAGAGCTCGCGGGCGCGCACCCGCCGCGCGATCTCGTGCGCGGGAAGGAGGGCGATCGAATCGTCAGGCATCAGGGAATCGGATTGGTGAGATGCATGGCCAGGGGCGGTCCAGAAACACGTCGTCCACGAGACACGGGTCGCACAACGCAGGCCGATCCAGTTTTCCAGGGGTCCGCTCCTGGAGTGAATCCATCAGCTCCGCGCGTACTTCCAGTGGCGCGACTTGCCTTCGGCCATCCACTCCACGGCCTGCCGCAGGCGCTTCTGGCGGGTGGCGTCGGTCTTCGCGTCGGCGATCCACTCCACGTACTCGCGGCGATGGCTGGGGCTGAAGCGGGTGAAGGTGACCAGGGCCGCCTCGTTCGCCTCGAGCGCGGCCGTCAGGTCGTCCGGCACCACCAGCTCCGCCTTCTCCCCCGGCTGCTTGCGGGACGCCGCCCTGACGCCCTCCTCGTTCAGCCGCATGGCCTGGTGGATACAGGCGATGATCTCGTCGCGCGGCGGCAGGTCGTCGATGGAGGTGATGCGGCCGAAGTGCCCCGCCGCCTGCTGCGCCCGTTCATCCCCCTGCTCCAGAAAGAGCGAGCCCTTCCAGAAGCCGAAGGCGCAGTGCTGCTTGAAGGCGGCCATGTTGCACAGCATGCCGCGGTACTCGAAGTGGGGCGAGCTCCACTTCATCGCCTCCACCACCTCCGGACACGCCTGGTGCACCACCTCGCGCAGGTGGCGCAGGATGGGCTGCGCGAAAGGGGCGGCTTTGTCGATGTAGGCGTCCATGCCGGCGTGTGTGGTGCCCATGTTCGCGGCTCCGCGCTGCGGGGAATGGATCCGGACGGGATCGATCAGTCCTGCGATGGAACGCCGCCGCACCCCGAGCAGCTGCGGCCGGGAAGGTAGATCTCCACCTGCACGTCGGCAAAGAACAGCGGCCACAGCGCGGGGCGGACCTGCCGCTCGCCGGGCTCCGGGCCCTCGTCCGCCGGCGTCACGCCGCGGCCGATGCGGGCCACCACCAGGCTAAGCCCGCCAGAATAGCTGCCGTTCACCCAGCGCGGGTACTCGGGAAGGCCGTCGCCGTCCTGGTCCGGAATCTGGTGGTCGCGCACCCCCAGGCCGCCCTGCACGAAGACCCAGCGCACGTCCTCGTCCCGGCCGTCGCGCGGGTGGTGGGAGGGCTGGTGGAGGATCCCCACCTCCGCCACCACGAAACGGTCCGGATCGTCCAGCACGTACAGGTGCGCGCCGCAGCTGATGCTGCCCGGGATGAAGGGGAAGCCGCCGGCCTTGCACAACAGCTGCACCTGGTCCGTCAGCTGCGCGCCGATGGAAAGGGAGGCCCCGGTGCGCGTCCCCACGCCGAAGCCGAGCCCCACGCCGATGGCCTGCCCCGCAAGCGCGGCGGGCGTCGCGACGGCGAGGAGCATCGCGGCGACCGGTCCGACTCGCGGGAGCATGGAGACGAGGTTCCGCATGAAGGTGCCTCCGTGAGAATCCGTCCCGCGCCGCGGCTCCATCCTCCGGACCCGCCAATCTGCACCGAAGATCCGCCGTACACAACTCTTTTGTCATCCGCCTGGAACTTCCCCGTTTGCGGCATCGTCCGTGACCCGTCGCGCGGCTCGCCGGCCCGGTTTTCCGGCCTCCATCCGCCGTGCCGAATCCCTAAAAACCCCTCTGGTGAACGCGGGCACACGTCAGAGGGGCGGAGAGGCGTGCGTTCCACCGACGACCACCGGCAGGACGAAGTCCGCTAACACGGGGGCAGCACGATGAAGAAAATTACGGTCCTCGCGACCCTTGCCTGGTTCGCCGCGGCCGGATGCGCGGAATCCGCCGGCCGCACGGGCCTGACCGCCGCGCCGGAGCCGCAGACGCTGCCGGCGTTCGCCTCGGAGGCGGAGCTGGGCGCCTACCTGCGCCGGCTGGCGAAGGAGCAGCAGCGGCTGCGGACCGAATCGCACACCGTCGGCGCGGCCGCGTCGGCGGCGGAGGTGGCACCGGTGGCGGTAGAGCAGTCCAGCGTGGCCGCGGACGCCTCGTCGCGGGCGGAGGGCGAGTCGGTGACCAGCGTGCAGCACGCGGGGGTGGACGAGGGCGGCATCGTCAAGGTGCACGGCGACTACCTGGTGATGCTGCGGCGCGGGCGGCTGTTCACGGTGGCCATTGGCGGGAACGCGCTGCAGCCGGTGTCGGCGGTGGACGCGTTCGGGCCGGACATCGACCCCAGCGCAAGCTGGTACGACGAGCTGCTGGTGTCGGGCGACGCGGTGGTGGTGATCGGGTTCAGCTACGAGCGGGGCGGCACGGAGGTGGGGCTGTTCCGCATCTTCCCCGATGGGCGGCTGCAGCACCGGTCCACCTACCACCTGACGTCCAACGACTACTACTCGTCCCGCAACTACGCCAGCCGGCTGATCGAAGGCAAGCTCGTCTTCTACACGCCCCTGTACCTGGGGCTGAACGAGGCGGACCCGTTCGCCGACTTTCCCAGCATGCGCCGGTGGACGCCGGGCGCGGAGCCGGGCCAGTTCCAGCGCATCCTCCCCGCCACGCGCGTCTATCAGCCCGGCCGCGCGCTGAACGCGCAGAGCGGCGTCGCGCTGCACACGGTGACGGTGTGCGACCTCCGCTCGGAGGAGATGGGGTGCGAGGGGACGGCCGTGCTGGGGCCTCCGGGACGCGTGTTCTACGTGTCGCCCGGCGCCGTGTATGTGTGGGTGAGCGACTGGGTGCGGCGCGAGGGCGAGAAGGGCGCGGAAAGCATGCTGTACCGCATTCCGCTGGACGGCGCCGGGCCCAGCGCGCTGGCCGTCCGGGGAAGCCCGGTGGACCAGTTCTCCTTCCTGGAGAGTGCCGACCGGCACCTGAACGTGCTGGTGCGCTCCGGCGCGGACGGCGACGGGATGTGGCACGGCGAGACGACGGGTGGCAGCACGTCGCTGCTGCGCGTCTCCCTGGACAGCTTTGGCGACGGGCGCGGAACGGCGCGCCAGGAAAGCTACCGCGCGCTGCCGACGCCGGAGGGCCACACCTTTCAGAACCGCTTCGTGGGCGACTACCTGCTGTACGGCACGGGGAGCGGCTGGGGCCCGCCGGAGCAGCGCGCGCACGCCACGCTGTACGCGGTGCCGTGGCTGGAGGGGGGCGCTTCGGCGCTGGCGCTGCCGCACGGCGTGGACCGCATCGAGGCGATGGGCGGCGACGCGGTGATCGTGGGGACGGACGGGCAGAACCTGCACTTCAGCGCGGTGAAGCTGGGGGCCCGGCCGGAGCTGGCGCAGCGCTACGTGAGCGCCAACGCGTCGCAGGGGGAGCTGCGCAGCCACGGCTTCTTCTACAAGCCCGACGGGCGCGAGAGCGGCATCCTGGGGCTGCCGATCCGCGGAGAAGGCGCGCCCGGCTACGCGCACCTGTACCAGGGCTCGGCGTCCATCCTGTTCCTGCGCAACCGCCCCTCACGCTTCGAGGCGCTGGGCGAGCTGGCCGCCCGCGCCGACGGCTCCGCGGACGACGGCTGCCGCGCCAGCTGCGTGGACTGGTACGGCAACGCGCGCCCGCTCTTTCTCCGCGGCCGCATCTTCGCGCTGCTGGGCTACGAGATCGTGGAGGGGCGGCTGGACGGCGGGACGATTCGCGAGGCGCGGAGGATCAGCTATGCGCCGCGGGCGGTGGTGGCGGAAGGGCGGTGAACGGGTGAACGGGTGTGATGGTGTGCGTGAGTGCGTGAGTGCGTGAGTGCGGGCCGGTGCGTCGGGCGGGATTTGTCCCGGGTGGATGAATCCGCGGCTGGAAGATGCACGGAAACAACCGACAGCAGAACCAACAGCGGAGCCCGCCGGTGAACGAATCCCGGCGGGCTCCTTGATCAGGAGGATCGGCGGCTTGGGCGACATACCCTGGCTCCTCTACCTCGAAGGCCTGATCCGCTATACAAACATCCTGACTCCGGGCCGGAACTCGGGATTGACGTATCCCGTTCGAATCCGCTCAGAACCGGATGCTCACCGCCAGTCCGGGCGAATCGGACGTCAAGGTGGGGGCGATGGAAACACCGCCCGGTGTGGGCGCATTGCTCCAGCGCTCATGCGGAAACAACGCGCCAGCCAAGGCTCCGCCGAGCGCACCGCCGACCACGCCGATCATCACGTTCTCGCCGGTGGAGCGGGTGTCGTCCTTCAAGTACGACAGGCTGGCCCCCACACCGGTGCCGATACCCGCGATGGCGCCCAGCCCCGCGCTCTTTCCCCGGCTCGGCACGCCGAGGCTCACGTACGTCTGCTGTACCGCGGCCCGTGGTACAAGAACCGGAGTGGCGCCTGGGCTCAGTGCTACCGAGAGCGTCATCGAATCGGCTGCCAGCAGCGTACCGCGGACCTCCCGTCCCCGGACCCCCTCCACCGCCTGCCGCCGCAAGAGAAGTAGCGTCACCCGTTGGCCCGGCACCGGCGGCCCGGTCTGCGCCGCGACCGGGGCAGTGAACGTGAGGATAGAAGCAAGTGCAAGAACAGACATGATCGTACGCATTCGACGCTCCCGTGAGGGATGATGAAGGGCCAGCAGATTGATACGGTGACGGGCAAGTCCCAGACCCTGGAAATTTGGCTTAAATGATCTTGTTGGCGGGCAGGAAGATACGCGAGCGATCCGCCTCGGCGACCAACGGGGCGTCGGGCACATCTGTTCCATTGGAGGGGCACAGGTGTACCTGCCGCGCCCCATCACAGCGTTCGCTCACCGCCCACCCTCTCACAACCTGAAGGTGCTCCGCCAGGCGCCGTTGATCCGACCTGAGCGTTGCAACATTGCAGGCGGGGCTGCGGTTCCGGAATGCCCGTCGCGTGGCACGAACCGTTTTCCACGGCACGGACAGTCCGCGCAGGCGGACATTGCGTTTTCATAGCCGCGAATTCATTCGCCTCGGCGATCATTCTCGATGGATGGATATGACGCGTCTGGCTTTGGGTCGTCCTCTCTGCAGGGCGGCGGTACGGCAGGGTTGTTGCCCCACCGGGGCGCCGACAGCTGGATCACACGGACGGAGATGACGGAATGAGAAGATTCTTTTCGATACTGGCCGCGCTGGCGCTCTCCACGGGCGCGGTGCAGCCCGCCGCGGCGGCGCCCGCGACGGCCGACGACGACGCGCTGACGGCGGCGGATGCCGCATCCGGCGTGCTGCAGCAGGGGAAGGGACAGGGCGGTGGGCAGGGCGGCGGCGCGCAGGAAGCCCGCGGCGGCCGTGGGCAGGGCGGCGGCGGCCAGGAGGCACGCGAAAGCCGCGGACGCTCCGGCGGCGGCAGCGATGCGCGGCCGGCCCGGCAGGGCGGGGAAGGGCGCGGCCAGGGGCAGTCGGCGCGCGGCACCAGCGGCGAGCGCAGCAGCGGCTCCGGCAGCGGCGCGTCCGCGCGCTCCGGGGAGCGTGGCAAGTCGTCCGACGACGCGCGCGGCAGCTCGGGCAACGCCGGCGGCTCCAGCGCGCGGCGCGATGACCGGGCGTCCGGCAACTCCGCGAACGCAGGCGGGCGCGGCAACTCCGGCGCATCCGCGGACCGTTCGTCCGGCGCCAGCGGGCGCGGCCGTGGGCGGATGAGCGGGAACGACCTGCAGTCGCGCATCGCGGCGCTGCCGGAGGCGCAGCGGCGGCTGGCGAACAGCGCGCGGGTGAGCGAGCGGATGGCGGTGGGCGCCATTGCGCGCGGCCACGCGCGCGGGCTGCCGGCGAACGCGTTCGACGTGCGCAGCGACAACGACCGCGTGCGCATCCTCAACCGCCGCGGCGACGTGCTGTTCGACATGGACGACCGCCGCGCCGGCGAGCTGGGCGGCTGGCAGATGCGCCGGCTGGGCGATCAGGCGCCGCGCGCCAACGCCCCCGCCTTCTGCCGCAGCGGCCAGGGACACCCCGTGCAGGGACGCGAGTGGTGCATCGAGAAGGGCTTTGGCCTGGGCAGCCGTTCGGGGACGGTGTGGAGCCGCGGCGGCATCGGAGACGTCGTCTTCCGCAGCCCGGACTACCGCACCCGCCTGGACCGCGGCGGCCTGCTGGGCGTGCTGGGCGACGTGGTCCTCGGCCGGCTGGGGCTGCAGTCCGTGGCGCTGGGCTACGACCAGCCGCTGACGGGCTACTGGGTGGCCGAGCCGGAGGGCCCGCGCATCCTGCGCGTGCGCTCCGGCGACAACGACGTGGCCGAGTTCTACGACCGCGACCGCAACGACCGCGTGGAAGTGCTCTACGTGGTGCAGCCGGTCTGGTAGACAGACGCGTACGGGTCCCGACGCACTTCGGGATGACGGTCGCACGGAATCTGGATGGATGAACGAGATCGGCCGCCGCGGATGGACTCCGCGGCGGCCGATCTGCATCACTCCATCACCCCGTCGAACCGAAACCCGAAAACGACTTCTTCTCATGCTCATACCAGATCCGGCAATACAGTGCATGACTTCCTGAGGGAGGCGCCGCGCTGAACCTTGCCTGAACCGGGGACCTTGGGCGCCGACCGAAGGACCTCGCCAGCAGAACGAAGGGGCTGGTTCCGAGTCCTGAGCCGGCCCCTGCGCAACCGAGAGGAGGTCCTTCGGTCGCGCGCCGGAGTCCGTGCAGGCGGCGGGATCTTCGCGTGCGCCCCCTCAGGAAGTCACATTCCTTTCCCGGATCTGGTATCACACGGAGGGGACGGAGGATACAGAGAATCGAGTACTCCGTGTCCTCCGCGCCCTCCGTGTGAGGCAATCGGTTTCTGCTTCACCGGGTGTTCAGCCGGACTTCGGTGTCGGTATCACTCCATCAACCCCATCACCCATCACCCCAGCACCCCTCTACACCAGCGCTACGCGCAGCGGGTGCGTGGTGCCGGAGTGCAGGTACGCGTTGGGGTCGTAGTGTAGCGCGTTCTCGGGGAGCCACTCCCACAGCGGGCCCAGGTGCTGCTTGATGGTGTTCATCATCACCGTGGGGATCTCCGGCGTCACGCCCTCGAAGAAGTCGCGCACCTCGGCGTCTTCCTTCAGCCAGCGCAGCATCTTGCGGTGGTGGCCCAGCCGGTTGTTGCGCTCCGACGACACGCCGCGGAAGAACTGCTCCAGCCCCAGCAGCGGCTTGGGGTTGGCGAACAGGCGCCGCGTGAGCGCCCTGGGCGAGAAGCAGTAGTCGAAGGTCTCGCACACCAGCGTGTAGAACTCCACCCACCCGTAGTGCGCGGGCTTTACGTTCATTGCCTGCACCAGGTCCAGGAAGTGGAACGGCACGGGCAGCACCCGCCCGTCGCGCTGGTACTGCAGGTTGAGCTCGGCGTTGCGGCCGAACGCGGAGAGCAGCGCCAGGTGCGGGTACACGCCGGGCGCCTTGTCGATGAAGCGCTTGGTGAGCTCGAACGGCTCCGGCCCGTCGTCCGAGTCCAGCCCGAAGATCAGGTTGCACTGGGTGTAGGGGATGTACGAGTTCACCAGGTTGGCGTGCTCGGCCATCCGGTTCACCTTCTCCATCCCGTGCACGTTGCGCATCCGGGACTTGTCGCCGATGTCGAACCACGATTCGATGCCCGGCGCGATGGCCTTGAAGTTGTTCTTCTGCAGCCGCTTGAGGTTGTCTTCCTTGAGCAGCGCCAGCGACATCTCGGCAAAGAAGGTGATGCTGCCGCGCGGCACCGCCTCTTCGATGGCGTCCAGGTAGTCGTCGAAGCGGATGGCGAAGTTGGGATCGTGCCACACCAGGCACGAGCGCGGCATCTTCGTCTCCAGAAAGAACCGCATGTCGTCCTTCATGACGTCGTAGTCCAGCGCCTGGTACGGCGTTACGGCGTCGATGCAGAAGCTGCACTTGTACGGGCACCCCAGGCTGCCGATCACCGGCACCAGGCGCAGCAGCCTGGCCTTTTCCATGGCGGGGCGCAGGAACTTCCACCGCTCGCGCAGCCCGGGGAGCACGTGCGGCATCTTGGTGGCGCTTACGTACTCGCCCAGCGGACGGTGCTGCTCGGCATCGTTCAGGATGTCGCAGAGCAGGTCCTTGTCGCACATCCCCACCACGTAGTCGAAGTACTGCTGCGCATCTTCCGGATACGACCGCGCGTGCGGCCCGCCCAGCACGGTGATGACGCCGCGCTGCCGGTAGTAGTTGCTCATGGCGTACGCCAGCAGCGCCGCCTGCGAGAAAGCGGTGATGAACAGAAGCTCCACGTCGTCCGGGATGGAGCCGGCGATCAGCTCGGGCCCGGAGTAGTACGCCATGTGGACCTGGTGCCCCTCCTCCTCGCACCACACCGCCACCACCTGGGGCATGATGCTGGCGTTGTTCATCCGCATGAACCGCGAGTAGCCGTTCTTGGGCGGCTCCTTGCCGAGCAGGTCGATCACTCCGATGCGCATACCGTTCCTCCGCGGGTTCCGGACGCACTGCTGAAAAGACCAGAACGGAACAGTTATAGAGTGGTGCGCGATAGTGCAACGAAGTCGTTCGGCGTGCACCGCCCGCGCGTCGCCGGGGCGGAGTGGAGGGGGCGGGCGGCGGTCCGCTGCGGGGGGAAGTAAGGGCGGGCCGCCCGGCGGAGGCGGCCCTCTACGCCGGGGCTACGGGGAGGGCGGCGGGGCGGGCGGCGAAGTGCTCCAGGAGCAGGCGGTGGATGAAGATGTAGCCGTTGCCTGCGCGCCGCAGAAAGACCAGGCTCACCGAGTAGCGCAGGAACCGGTGCACGCGCCACGGCATGGCGCCGGAGAGCACCAGCAGCAGCCGCAGGGTGCCGTGCAGCACCAGGTCCAGCCCGCCGAACCACAGGAACGCCAGCGCGCCCACGTCCAGCGAGACCAGCGCCGCCGTCTGCACCAGCGCGGCCAGGCCCGGACGGGCGCTCACCCCCACCGGAAAGAGTCCGAAGAGCAGCGCCGTTCCCACCCCGCCCACGGCGGCCACGGTGGCGGCGGCCTTCACGGCGGTGCGCAGCGGGCGGTCCGCCGGCCCCTCCAGCCGGGGCTCGGTGGGGGGGACCCGGAAGCACCAGCCGCCGAAGTTGGCGCCGAACAGCGCGCCCACCAGCGCGTAGCGGCCCAGGTGCGGGAGCATGGGCCCCCGGGCCGCCGCGGCCTCGCCGCCCACGAGGTGAAAGACGATCCCCGCGAGCACCGCCATCCACAGCCCCACCACGGCGTTCCGCGCCGCCAGCCCCCATCGCCAGCTCCAGACGCCGTGCCAGCCGATGTCCCCCTCCGCGCTGCCGCGCCCGGGCCGTACGCCCAGGAACATGGCGAACGCGATCCCCCACAGCAGCCGGAAGCCCGGCAGCAGCCGGGCGAACTGCGGAAACACCGCCACCGACAGCAGGCACCCGGCGGTGCCCAGCACCGCGTAGGCGATGAACACCAGCAGCGTGCGCGGCGGCGAGTCGGTCCAGGCGCGGGCGCGCGAGGGCCGCAGGCGCGCCAGCTCGAACGGACAGCAGAGCAGCCCCGTGGCCACCCCGCAGGCGGCGCCGAAGGCCACCCGCGTCGGCGTCTCGCGCCCCAGCGCCGCCAGAAAGCCGGGGTCGGGCCCGCGGGGAATCCCGTCGGGGATCCCCTGCAGCATGGGAAGGGAAAAGACGAAGCCCAGGATGGCGCCCCAGGCCACGCCCAGCACCACGGCCGCGGCCAGGCGCGACGTCAGCACGTAGGCCATGCGCTGGCGCGCGGAGGGGAGCCAGGCGGGCTGCAGCAGCTCCACCGAGAACAGCGTCTGCCCCTGCCGGGCCATCTGCGCGGCCAGCCAGCGCAGCCACCCCTCCGCCCGCGCGCGGGGCGGCCGCCGTCCGCCCCGGCCGCGGCGCTCGAACATGCGGTCCACGTACACGGCGAAGATGCGGTCGCGCAGGGCGCCCGGGGCCGTGCCGTCCGCAAAGTCCAGCGCGCCGGGCGGGGCGCCGCGAAAGGCCAGCGTCATCACGCTCAGCATCAGCGGCGACTCCGCCAGCGCGCGCAGCTCCGGGCTGCGCGACAGGGCGCCGCGCAGCGAGGCCAGCTCCGCCCCGCCGGCGCGCAGCCACCCGTCCACCTGCGCGTGGGAGAGCGGCTGCAGCACCACGGCGCCGCCCAGGCTGAGCCGCACGGGGAGGGCGCGGTACTCGCTGGCCCGGCAGCAGACGGCCAGCCCGGGCACCCCGTGCTCCTGCACGAAGGCGCGGATGGCCTCCACGCACGCCGCCCGCCGCGTCCGCGAGACCTCGTCCAGCCCGTCCAGCAGCAGGAGCAGGCGGCTTTCCGCCAGCCACTGGCGGGCCGTCGCGCGGCCCACGTAGTAGCGCGCCCCCAGCTCCCCCACGATCCACTCGTGCAGCGACCGGTCGGCGGCGGCGGCCCAGGTGGACAGGCTCAGCACCACGGGGACGGGCGCCGACGGGTCCTCCTCGGCGCGGCGCACGCACTCGCGCGCCAGGGTGAGCAGGGTGGTGGTCTTTCCGGAGCCCGGCTCGCCCAGGATCAGCAGCAGCCGGCCCACGTCGTCGAACACCCGCCCGATCCCCGCGTCCGGCGGCAGCACGCGGCCGGGCTCGGCGGGGCGCTCCAGCACGCGCTCCCACGGGTGCTCCACGGCGTCCGGCGCCTCGCGCATCCCCAGCGCCAGCGGGGCGTCGTGCACCGCGCGCTCCAGGACGTCGGTGATCCAGGTGCGTTTTACGTGGCCCAGCAGGTTGGCCAGGTTGCGGCGGTCCGCCGCCGTGGGCGGGTCCAGGTGGTAGCTGACCTGGTAGACGTCGCCCGTGGCCGTGAACAGGTTGCCCGCGCCGGTGACGTGCTGCTGTATGGTGGACATCGGAGAACGGCGGTTCGATGGATGGGACGCATGAAAGGTCGGCGCGGCTCAGGGGCCGTGCCGGTGTACGCTGACGCTGCCCGTTCCGGAGAACACGTTGCGGTCCCCGTGCACGGTCTGCCGCACCGACACCGCCTCGCCCCCCTGGGCTTCGACGGCCGCGGCCAGCGCGGCGGCGGCGCGGACCAGCTCCTCGTCCTGGGCGGCGCGGGCGGCGGCCACCTCTTCCGCCAGCACCGCCCTGCGGCCCTCGGAGGCCGGCTGGGCCTCCACCCCCTCCACCGCCGCGCCCACCCTGCTGTCCGCGCCGAACTTGCGGACCAGAAGCGACTTCAGGCCGGCGTAGGCGTCCTTGACGGCGGTGGCGCCCAGGTTGGCCACGGCGGCGACGATGGCGGTGCTGATGGGGTCCATGGAGTCTCCGGTCGATGAATGGGCGGGATGAAGAGGGGGCGTGCGGATGACGACGCTCGCCGATGTCCTGATACGGAGCGACGCACCGGCGGTTTCAGGAGCGCCGGCGTCGTGAGGGCGGCGCGGGCGGCGGGTCCGGGATCGCGGACGCGGCCGTCGCTGCCCGCGACGGCGTCTCGCGGAAGCCGCGGGGGAGAGGGTCAGCCGCCGGCGGGCGGCAGGGAGCGGGCTTGATCCCGGGAGATCAGCGCCTGGCAGCGCTCGGCCAGGCGCTCCAGCAGCTCCGCGAGCTCCCGCTGGTGGCGGGCGGCGGCGCGCTGGTGCAGCCGCCGCGCCGCCACCACCGAACCGCCCGCCCACGCCACCGCCACCGCGCCGATGCCGAGCGAGGCCACGCTGGCGGCCAGCCCCGCCCACATCATCCCCCCGATCCCGCCCACGCCGGCGCCGATCCCCATCAGGTGCGCCACCTCCATCTGCTCCAGCGCCTCCTCCGCCCGCAGCACGGTGCGGCCGTCCACCGGGGTCACGGTGACGGTGATGTGGCGGGCGGGCGCCGGGTGGCCGGGGACGCCGGACGTCCAGGTGAAGCCGCGGCCCAGCACCGATCCCTGCCCGGCCATCCCCGTTGCGGAGCGGATCTCCTCCAGCAGCGCGTCGAACGCGGACGCGGGGATCTCGCCCGGTACGGCGCGCTCCAGCCAGAGCGAGGTGGGCGCGCCCAGGATGCCGCTGCCCCGGGACGCGGAGATGGGGGACGCCAGCTCGGCGGCCGCCTGGCGCACGTAGCGCGGCTCGATCCCGGCCTCGCTCGCCATCTGCTCCAGCTCCGCCAGGCTGGGCGACGCGGACGCGTCGGGCGTGGTGCCCTGCAGCTCGGCCGCGCGGCGAAGGATCAGCGCGGTCTCCGCGTCGGCGTAGCGGCGGGTGGGGGGATCGGGGACGCCGGGCATGGTGGATGGTGTTCGGCGATGGGGATCGTCCGTCATCCGGGCGGAACGCGAGACGGAGAGGTGGGGCCGGACCCCGGCGCAGCCAGCCGCTCGCAGCGTTCGGCGACGCGGTGCAGCACCTCCGCGAGCTGCTGGCGGTGGCGGTCCGCGGCGCGCCGGTGCATCCGCCGCGCGGCCAGCAGCGAGCCGCCCGCCCACGCCACCGCGGCGGCGACGACGCCCAGCGACGGGTCGCCGCCCGCCGCGGCCACGGCGCCAAAGCTCCCGATCAGCGCCGACGCCACGCCCGTCCCCAGGTAGCCGGACGCCACCTGCTCCAGCGACTCGTCCGCGCGGATCACCGTCTGCCCGTCCACCGCCGTGACGGTAAGGGTGATCGCGCGGGGCGGGGCGGGGTGGCCCGCGACCCCCGACCTCCAGGTGAGGCCGCGGCCCAGCACCGCCGCCTCCCCGGTCATCCCCGTGGCGTCGCGGATCGCCTCCACCAGCGCGTCGAACGCATCCACCGGGATCTCGCCCGCGATCGCACGCTCCAGCCGCAGCGTCCCCGGCGCGCCCGTCATTCCGCCGCCGCGCGACGCGGCGAGCTCCGCGGCCGCCTGGCGCACGTAGCGCGGCTCGATGCCGGCCTCGTCCGCGATCTGCTGCAGGTCCGTGAGCGTGGGCGAGGTCGGCGGTTCGGCCGTCCCCTGCAGCTCCGCCGCGCGCCGCAGGATGAGCGACGTCTCCGCGTCCGCGTAGCGGCGGCCGGTGGAATCGGGGGCGTCGGTCATGGGATCGCCGGGACCTGGACGGGCGGCGTGGACGCGGACGCGGCGCGGCGGAAGGGGGCGAGCACGGCTGCCTGTCTGCGCCGGATCAGGGTCACGCCGATGCCGACGACGGCGAAGGTGCCCAGCATCACCGCCCACCAGAACTGAAAGCCGGGCACCCGCGTCCCCACCTCCGCGACGGCCGCGGCGCACAGGCCCACGTACGACCCCGTGATCCACGCGTAGTGGTGCTCCAGCCAGTTGGCGGGCTTGCGGCGGTACGCGGGGATGGTGCCGGCGGCCACGGTCAGCAGGCTGAGGATCGCGCCCGCGTGGAACGGGCCGAAGCCGCCGAACAGCCGGTAGATCATCAGCGCCGTGCCGTTCATCGCGAGCATGCTGATGACGTAGATCCAGCCCAGCCGCCGGTGGCTGCGCGTGCCCTTGCGCCGCAGCAGCACCGCCGCGCCGGAGCCCAGCGCGACCAGCGCGCAGATCGTGTGGAACCAGCCGAGAATGTTCATGCCCCCGCCGTACGCGCGCCGCGCGCGGATCGTTTCGGACGCCGGTCCGCGGCACCTACGTCAGCCAGCCGAACAGCGCCCGCGCCGCCGCCGGCCACGCCGCGAAGAGCGCGAACGCGCCCACCGCCGACCCCAGGCTGATCATCCGGTAGATGGAGCCGGTGTAGACGGCGCAGACGGCGCTGAACGCCGCATGGGCCGCCAGCACGCCGGCCGCGTGCACCAGGATCGACTGCCACGGCGGCGCACCCGTCGTCGACGCGCGGACAAGGAGCGCGGAGTAGCCTCCCCAGACCACCAGCAGCACCACGCACACCGCCATGTTGGAGAGGACGTACGCGTCCGAGGGCGGGTCGTCCTCCATCCGCAGGCGCCGCTGGAGGAAGTACATCAGCCACGCGGCCAGCAGCAGCGCGCCCCACAGCACCGCGAACGCGCGGGTGAGCTCCCACAGCAGCCCCCAGCGCCGCACGGGCAGCAGCATCACGGCGAGCACCACCAGGACGAGGACGTTCCAGACGACGCCCCAGCGAACGTCCTCCAGGGCATCCTTCCGGCTCACGAGGGCCGCATGGGCGCCTCCGTGGAGAGGTGAAGACGCCGCCCCGCGCGCCGGAGGGGCCGGGCGGTGGGGGCGGCGCCCGTCAGGACAGGAAGTCCACCCGCCCGGTCTGGATCGGGTAGTACGCGGAGACGATGCGCACCCGCCGCTGGGCCAGCGCCGCCCCGATGAGGGGCGAAGCCGCCAGCCGCTCCGCGATCATCCGCGAGTGGCGGCGCGTGGTGTTCTCCAGCCGGTCGCCCGGTTCGCCGCGCGCCGCGCCCACGGCGGGGCGAATGCCCTCCACCAGCGCCTGCATGCTCCCCGGCGCCGTGGTGCCGTCGTCCGTGGCCCCGATGGCCGCCCTCACCGCGCCGCAGACCTCGTGGCCCAGCACCACCACCAGCGGCGTGCGCAGCACCTCCACGCCGAACTCGATGCTCCCCATGGCCGCGGCGTCCAGCACGTGCGCGGCGGTGCGGACCACCAGCAGCTCGCCGTGCCCATGGTCGAAGACGCGCTCCACCGGCACCCGCGAGTCGACGCAGGCGAAGATGGTGGCGATGGGCGTCTGCGACAGCGCCATCTCCATCCGCCGCGCCTCGTCCAGGCGAAAGCGCAGGGGCCGGCCGGCCACGTAGCGCGCGTTCCCCGCCAGCAGCCGCTCCAGCGCATCGTCCGGGTCGCGCGCGGGCGTGGAGGGCGGGAGCACCGCCGGCCCGCGGCCCATGCCGCACCCGCCGAGGGACACCGCGGCCGCGCCGATGCCGGCGCTGCGCAAAAAGGTGCGGCGGGAGAGCTGGTCGCTCATCTGACTGCCTCGAGATCGAAGGGAACCTGGGGGGAACCTTCCGGAAGGATAGGCGCGGTCCGCCGCGGGAGGAAAGGATTTCGTATGGGTGCGGGCCGTCGTCCCGATCCCGGAACGGGTGTCCTCTGCTCCTCTGCCTCTCTGCTGCTCTGCGTGAAAGGTTTTTACGGATCCGGTATCATCTACCAGATCCGGGAAGCGAGTGTGACTTCCTGAGGGAGCGCGCACGCAGATACAGCCGCCTGCACTGAGGCCGGGCGCGCGACCGAAGGACCTCCTCTCGGCTGCGCATGGGCCGGATCAGGACGCCGAACCAGCCCCTTCGTTCTGCGGGCGAGGTCCTTCGGTCGGCGCGCCGGGTTCCGGGTCAAGGCAGGGTTCGGCGCGGCGCCTCCCTCAGGAAGTCATGCACTCTGTTGCGGACGCCGGAGCCGGTTCCTTCGCGGTCCGGCTCGCCTGGCTACCGCGCCAGCGCGACGTCGGCGTAGTTCACGGAGGTGCGGGAGAACACCTTTTCCCACACGGCGATGGCCAGCAGCACCGCCGTGGCGGAAGCGATCAGGCCGGCGGGGGGGAGATGGGGTGCCGCGAGCGACAGCAGCCCCAGCGCCGCGGCGCCGATCAGGTGGCAGAGGGGGATCTCGTCGCAGATGGCCCAGCGAAAGAGGGTGAGGCCCACGAGAAAGAGCGCGGGACCGCCCAGCACCGCCACCAGCGTGGCCGTCTCCACGTGGCCCGTCGGGTGCGCCAGCGCGAACTCGTCGCCCACGGCGGAGAGGACGATGCCGGCCACCAGCACCACGTGCACGTACGTGTACGCCAGCCGCGCCACCGCCCCCGAATCATCCGTGCTGGCGATGCGCTGGCTGGCGCGCACCGCGCTGGTGTCGAAGTACAGCCACCACATCGCCAGGCTCCCCACCGCCGCGGCGACGAAGGTGGCCGCGTTGGCCCACGTCCACGCCAGCTCGCTGAAGGTGGCGCCCGTCACCAGCACCGACTCGCCCAGGGCGATGATGATGAACAGCCCGCACCGCTCCGCGAAGTGGTGCCCCTCCACGTGCCAGTCGCCCGTCGTCGACCGCCCCAGCCCGGGCGTCCAGTAGCCGATGGAGGGCGAGCCGAACTCCATCGCCAGCGCCAGCGCCCACAGCCCCAGGCGCAGCCCTTCCTGCGCCATCGCCCCCGCGATCCAGAACACCGCCGCCGCGCCCAGCCACGCCAGGATGCGCTGAAAGTTGCGGCGCTGCACGCCGTCCGCGCCGCCGCGAAACACCCAGAGGGTAAAGGCCGTGCGCCCCACCTGCATCAGCACGTACGCCCCCGCGAACGCGGGGCCGCGCTCCCCGAACGCGCCGGGAATGGACGCGGAGACGATCAGCCCCACCAGCGTGAGCGCCAGCAGCATCAGCCGGACGGGGAGCGTCTCGGGATCCAGCCAGTTGGTCATCCACGAGGTGTAGATCCACACGCACCACACCGCCAGCAGCAGCAGCCCCGTCTCCACCGCGCCGGCGGGGGTGAAGTGCTCGATGAGCCTGTGCGACAGCTGGGTGACGGCCAGCACGAACACCAGGTCGAAGAACAGCTCGATGAACGTCACCCGCCCGTGCTCGTGCCCCGTCTGCCTGCGGACCAGCCCTGCCCGGTGGATCATGGTGCGTCCCGTATGGGTGGATGCCGTGCGTCCGACGGGGTCAGCGCGCCAGGCGGTACCTGACGACCTCGTGGTGGTTGCGGTTGGTGGCGAACAGCTGGTCGCGGCCGTCGAAGGCGATGCCGAACGGGTTCAGCTCCTCGCCGAACGCGTCCACGGGCCGGCCATCGGCGTCGAAGACGTGGATGCCGCCCATCATGTCGCTCACGAACACCCGGCCCCGGCCGTCGATGGCCAGGCCCTGCGGCGCGCGCATCCCCGGCTGGCCCGGCCTGCTCCGCCCGCCGAAGCGGTCGCGGAAGCGTCCGCTGGCGTCCAGGTGGTAGACCTCGCCCTTCCAGCGGTCCATCACGTACACGTCGCCCGTTCCCGCCACGGCCACGCGCACCGGGGCGGCGTCCTCGTCGATCGCCTCGCGGGTGTCGATCGTCCGCAGCACGCGGCCGTCGGCGCGCAGGTGCATCACCTGGTGCATCCCCGAGACGGCCCACAGGGTGCCGTCCAGCGCCGGCGCCACGTCGTCGAACGACTGTCCCGCCGTGCGCGGCACCTCGCCCAGCGCGCGGCCGGTGGCGCCCTCGTGGCGGCGGATGCGGCCGGCCTGCACCACGTACACGGTGCCGCCGCGGTCCGCCTCCAGGTCCAGCAGCGGCATCCGCGTGTCCGCCATCCACTGGGTGAGAAAGGTGCCGGCGGAATCGAACACCTGCACGCGTCCGCCCGTGTACTCGGCCACGTAGATGCGCCCGGCTCCGTCCACCGCCACGCTGCGCGCGTCCTCAAAGCGCCCCGCGCCCGTCCCCTCGCTCCCGAACCGCATCACCGGCTCCGCGAAGGCGGGCGGGCCGGCGGGCTCAGCCGCCGGTGTCGCGGCCGGCGCGGGGGCGGTGGCCGCCGCAGGGGTGGCGGCGGGGACGGCGGGTTCCTCCGCGCGGGGCCGCATCAGCAGCGCACCGGCGGCGACGGCGGCCAGCACCATCACGCCCAGGCAGCCCAGGATCGTCTTCGGGCTGCCGGCAGAGGAAGGCGGGATGGAGCCGGCGGGCTGGCCGGCCTCGATGCGCTCCACGGCGTGCTTCGCCTCCGCCAGCCCCACGCCGAAGCGCTCGCGGTAGACGCGGATCGCGCCGATCCTGCTCCCCGCGCGCAGCTCCCGCAGCACCTCGGCGATGGCGTCGGTGTGCCGCTCCTGCCGGGCGGCGGCCTGCACGCTCCCGCCGCGCTCCGTCAGCAGCACTCCGGCGCCGCAGTACGAGCAGCGGGCCACGGTCGCGTGCTCCGGCGGCAGGTCCAGCGGGGCGGAGCAGGTGGGGCAGCGCAGGGCGGCGGGCATGGGCGGTTCGTGGAAGGAAGGAGCGGACCGGCGGAGCGGGAATGCGGACGGGCCGGCGTCCGCCGGACGAACGCCGGAAGACGCACGGCCAGGCTCAGCAGACGTCGGGCGAGCCGGTGGCGGCGAAGAAGTACGATGCGCTGCCCACGTTTCCCTCCGCGGCCTGCACGGCATCCACCACCAGCTCGTAGCTCCCCGGGCCGGGCGGAAGCGCGATGGGCGCGGCCGTCCCGAAGGTGCTGGCCGCCTGGAAGGTGAGCGGCGCCTCGCTCACCCACTCGCCGACGACGGCGCGCAGGCGGGCGGACACCCGGAACTCCGACGGCACCCAGGGCGAGCCGGCCGCGTCGGCGATCCTGCAGCCGCACATCATCGCCACCCACGCCGTCACGCTCACCGTTCCCGCGGGCGGGGTGGCCACGTCGGGCGCCAGGATCCGCACGCTCAGCCCCGGGATCACCAGCACCACGCCCGGCTCCTGGTCCAGGTGCACGCCGGGCGTCAGCCACATCTGCTGCTTCACCCCGTGGCCGTTGGGGATGCCGTCGGAGAGCGTGGTGGCGGAGAACTCCACCAGCGTGGGGCGGTGCAGGTCCAGCGTGGCGAGGAGCCCCGCCGTGGACTGGCCGGCGGGCGCGGAGAGCCACTGCACGGTGTGGCCCGAGGCGCCGGGCGTCACGATCACCTCGCGCGAGGCGCCGGGGGTGAAGGCTGCCGACAGCGCGCCGGAACCGCCCGTGGCGATGCGCTGCGCCAGGATCTCGCCGGTGACCACCTCGCGCAGCGTGACCAGCGCGTAGCCGCCGTCCGGCCCGATGAACTTGCCGCCTCTGGCCTGCACGCGCACCAGCACTCGTGTTTCCATCGCGGGATTCGTGTCCGTGGGGGGTGGATCGAAGGGAGTGGAGGATGCGGATCGGCGGACGGATTCAGTCGTCTTCTCCGGTGAGCGCATCATCCACCCGCTGCTGCAGCTGGTCGCAGCACGTCTCGATCTGGATGGTGATCCGGTCCTGCGACGTGCCGGAGATGACGACGGTGGGCGCTTCGCCGTGCTCCGGGCACGTGACCCCTTCCAGCGTCGAACGATACTCGTCCGCGACCTCTTCCATCGCCGAACGCGTCAGCGCGTCGGCCTGTCCCGCGGTGTCGATGCGGACCTGGATCATGATCTCCTCTCGATGGGGGGCAGCGTGCACCTGCCGGAAAGTTGCGCGCGCGGCGCCGCCGCGCCAGAGCCGGATGGTGAGAATCGGCTGGCTTCGACATGACCGATCGGGTATAGTGACGATCAAAGGTGTGCCGGGGCCGTACCGCTTATTCTTCTACAGCTTCGATTGCAACGAGCCCATGCACGTGCACGCGGAGCGGGATCGAATGGAATGCAAGTTCTGGCTGAACCCTCTCGTGCTTGCGAGCAACGATGGGTTCACTCCACGCGAACTGAATCGCATCCGCTCGATCATTCAGGAACACGAACCGCGAATCAGGAAGGCCTGGGATGAGCACTGTTCTAAAAGTTGATGCGCGAATCACCGGCGTCCGCGTCACCGACGAGTCGATCATGGCCGAGCTGGCGGACGGCAGGACGGTGAGCGTGCCGCTGGCGTGGTCGTGGCGGTTGATGGACGCGACGCCGGAGCAGCGCGCCAACTGGCGGCTGATCGGTTCCGGGCAGGGCGTTCACTGGCCGGACGTGGACGAGGACATCAGCGTCCGCGGGATGCTGGACGGGGTTCCCGCCGATCGTCCACGCGCCGCCTGAGCCCTACTCGCTGTCGGATGCGGCGGGGAGGACGAGGGTGAAGGTGGTGCCGGCGCCCTCGGCCGTATCGACCCGCACCTCGCCGCCGTGGGCGTCGGCGATGCCTTTCACGATGGAAAGGCCCAGCCCCACGCCCCGCCGGTCCTTGCGGTTCGCCTGCCAGAAGCGGTCGAACAGCCGCCCCACCTGGTCCGGCGCGATCCCCGGCCCCGTGTCGGCCACGGACACCTGCACGCGCTCGCCGTCCCCCCGCACGGAGACGGTGACGCGGCCGCCCTCGGGGGTGAACTTGAGCGCGTTGCCGATCAGGTTTCCCAGCGCCTGCACCACGCGGTCGCGGTCCGCGAACACCGTGGCGTCGCGGTCCATCTCCCCACGCACCAGCGCGATCTTCTTTCCCGCCGCGGCCATGGCCGCCTGCTCCAGCGCCTCGTGCGCGATGGACGACGCGGAGTGCGGCTCGCGCTCCAGCGACAGCCGGCCGCTCTCGATGTGGGTGATGTCCAGCAGGTCCTGGATGAGCCGGTTGGCCCGCTCCGCCGCGCGCTTGATGACCGCCGCCTGCGTGCGCTCCACCTTCATCTCCTCCGGGAGCAGGTCCGTGAGGAACGACGAGCTCATGAAGATGGAGTGGATGGGGTTGCGCAGGTCGTGCGACACCACGCCCAGCATGTCGTCGCGGGCGCGGGTGGCGTTGCGGGCGGAGTCGTAGAGCCGCGCGTTCTCCACCGCCAGCGCGGCGCGCAGCGCCAGCTCCTCCGCCAGCTCCAGGTCCGCCTCGTCGAAGTACGGGCTGAGCGAGGTGCGGACGAACGACACCGTGCCCAGCACCTCGCCGCGGGAGCGCAGCGGCGCCACGATCAGCGAGCTGGGGGCCATCTGCCGCACCAGCTCCGCGTGCTCCTCGCCGCGGTCCAGCGTCCGGATCCACGCGTCGTCCATGTCGCGCAGCAGCAGCGAACGGCCGCTCAGCATCACCTGCGACTGCGGGCCCCGGTCGCCGACGCGCGGGGGGAACTGGCGCGCGCGGTCGAACAGCGCCCGCACCCGCTCGTCCACGTGGCTGGCGGCCACGCGGCGCACGGCCCCGTCCTCCACCACGTCCACCATCACCATCTCCGCCAGCGCCGGCACGGCCAGCGAGGCGATGGCCTGCAGCGTCTCGTCCACGTCCAGCGACGACGACAGCACGCGCCCGGACTCCGCCAGCAGGTGCAGCCCGTCCAGGGCGCGCTTCTGCTCCGTGACGTCCGTAAAGCGCACCACCGCGCCGATCACCTGGCCGCCCCGCCGCACCGGTGACGAGGCGTAGGCCACGGGGAACGACGACCCGTCGCGCCGCCAGAGCACGTCGTCCTGCACGTGCACGGCGCGCCCCTCGGCCGCGGCGCGCGAGATGGCGCAGGCCTCGCGCGGGAACGGCGTTCCGTCCGCGTACGCGTAGTGAAAGAGCGCGTGCGCCTCCCTTCCCACCATCTGCGCCGGCGACCAGCCCAGCTGCTCCGCCGCCGCCTGGTTGGCGAAGAGGATCACGCCCGCGGGGTCGATGGTGTACACGCCGTCGGTGGTGGCGTTCAGGAACTCGTCGCGCTCGCGCGCCGTGCGCTCCATCTGGTCCGCCGTGGCGCGCGCGCGGGCCAGCGCGCGCCGCAGCTCCATCTCGCGCTGCGCGCTGGCCGCCAGCTCGCGCAGCACCTCCACCTCCGCCTCGGTCCACGGGTGCGGCGCCGTGTCGATGGCGCAGAAGGCGCCCACCGGCTGCCCGTCGATCATCAGCGGCACCCCCACGTACGCCGCCACGCCCAGCGTCTCGACGGTGGGGACGCCGCGGTACGTCGGGTCCGCCCCGGTGTCGGGGATCACCAGCGGGTGCTCGGGGGTGGCGCCGGAGACGGTGAAGTGGCAGAAGGTGCGCCCCGCCAGCTCGCGCGCCGAGGCCAGCGGCTCGCCGAAGCCGGTGCTGGCCACGTAGAAGTCGCGGTTCTCGTCCACCAGGGAAAGAAAGGTGGCGGGGACGCCCAGCAGCCGCACGGCCAGCCGGGTAAGCCGGTCGAACGGCGGCTCGGCGGCGGCGTCCAGAAGCCCGGTCTCGCGGACCATGGCCAGCCGCGCCGGGTCGCGCACCACGGCGTCCGGATCCGCCCGCGAGGGCGCATCCGGGGCGTGTTCAGGGGATGAGGAGTCGCGGTGCGGCTCGCTCGGAGTGCTCGGTTTCACTGCTCCGGGAGTGCGGGTCGGCTTCGGCCGTGCAGGGACAGGCAAAAACCGGGCACTCCCATCGTGCTTCCTTCGCACGGAGCCGGAGGAGCGGCGGGTTGGAGATGCGCTCCCGTCCATTCCGCCGGCTCCGTGCGCGACCCGCCTTCCGCGGATCGAGGGATCAATCCGGCCCGAGCTGCCAGATCACCGCGTGCACGGCGCCCGACGGGGTCTGCGCGCGGCCGGTCACCTGGCCCCGCCCGTTGATGCTCCCGGTGGACGAGATCGCCCCGCCCAGCGTCGGCAGCTGCACCGTGCCGCCGGCCAGGGTCCAGATGAACGCGTGGGGGACGCCGGGGGGCGATTCGTACCAGCCGGCCACGCGGCCGCGGTTGTCGATCTCGAAGGCGAATCCGCGCGTTCCCGGGGGCGTGCCCAGGTCCACGATCCCGGTCTCCGCGCTCCAGTAGAACGGGCGCTGCGGACAGCCGGGGCACGGCTGGCCGAAGCCCGCCACCTCGCCGCGGTCATTGATGGACCGGGCCGTGGTGTTGAAGCCCAGCGTGCCGACGTCCGTCACGCCGCCGTTCCTCCACCACACCACCGCGTGGTCGATGAACGGGGGCGCCGCGGACACGCTGCTGTTGCCCACCACGTCGCCCGCCTCGTTGATCCCCGCCGCCATGCTGCGCGGCCCGGCCAGCGGGGCGATCGGCTGGATTCCCTCCCGCTCCGTCCAGCGGAAGGCCTGCGGAGGGGCGGTGAGCGAGGCCGCCGACCAGCCGACCACCACGCCGCGGTTGTTCACGTCCTCCGCCTGCCCCTGGACGAACGGGCCCAGCTCCAGGGTCCGGATGCCGCCGGGGCCCACCTTCCACACCGTGGGATGCCGCTGCTGAAAGCCCACGTCCCCCGGCTTCTGCGCCAGCCCCACGACGAGCCCGTGGTCGTTCAGCGCGCGGGTCTCCGAGTGCACGCCGCCCAGCGTGCCCAGGTCCACGGCGCCGGTGCGCGGTGACCAGAAGACGGCGTGGACCGCGGTGGGGAAGGGTGCGCCCATGTCCGTGCGCCCGGCGATCTCGCCCTGCTCGTTGATCTCGAACCCGAAGCCGTGGTCCCAGCCGAACGTTCCCAGGTCCTGGATGCTCCGCGCGGTCGAGTGGGGGGTGGACGAGAGCGCCGGCGGCGGTTCTGCGGCGGCCGATGGGGTGTCGTCCGCGCAGCCGGGGGTGCCGAGCAGGAGCAGCGCGGCGGCGGACGAGGAGAGGATGGAGCGGATCATGGGGCGGCCCTCCACTCTCGAGGTGGCGGCCGGGCGGCGAGCGCCGGATCCGGGGAAGGGGCGCCGCGGCGGGGAGTGGCGAGGCTGCCGCGGTGGAGTGGCGCGCGCCGGCGTCGGCCAGGGGAGCCGGCAGACTGGCGTCCGTACTCTAGGACCGGCCGCGGCGGCGGGCAAGCTCCACGCGCCCGGCCCCAACCGTCCGTGTGCTGCCGGATCCGGCTGAACTGTCATTCGCATCGCCGAGCGCCACCCGCGCTGTCTCTTCCGAGCCCTGCTTCTTCGCCCCCGGCAGCAGGTCGAAGAAGCGGCCGGAGAGCGCCGCCGCCATCAGCAGCGCCGCGGCGCCCCGCAGCCGCGAAAACCGGGCGTGAGGATGATGTCGAGTCATCTGCGTGAGACCGGATCCGGGAAAGGACCCACGTCTGCCGCTCACCTCGATCGCGGAGCGGGTGGATGGTTCTCAGGATCGCGCATCAGGTGATGTGATCGGCTTGCTCCCGTGCGCTGCGGAGATCATCGAGCGATCCGCGTCCCTCTCCAGAAAATGCGGATGGCCCCCTGCCGCGCTTCCATCCAACCTCCGTTCCCGACGGCCCCAGGGATCGTGCCTCGCCGACCGGCGCGCCATGCCTCCGCTCACCACGACCAGGCCTTGAGCCGCGAGAGCAGCGGAAACGGCACGGGAAAACTCCGCTGACTCCGCTCACTCTGCGTGAGGCCACTCTTTTTGCGGAGTCTGCGTCGCATCGCCGACCCGGACCGCACGCGGAGTCTACAGCCGCTCGTAATCGACCGAGAAGTCCGGTCCCAGCTGCGCCCGGATGCGCTCCAGGATCTCCGCCGCCTCGCGGTCGAAGCGCGCGTACTCGTCCGGCGGCCACGGGCGCGGCCCGCCGGGATCGTCCCAGTCCAGCGACGTGTCGTGCCACACGGAAAGCTGTTCCAGGCGCTGGAGGATCTCGTCGGAGAGCGGAAGGCGGTCCTCGACCGGCCCCACGTCGAACGCATCGAGGGCGGCCTGGTTGCCGCACCACAGGGATCCGCCGCCCCATTCGAACATCAGCCGGACGTGGTATCGCGGCGGCAGGGCGGCGGAGGGCATGCGGGGCTCAGTCCAGGTGCTGGCGCGTCAGGTGCACCACGCCGTTGATCACGAAGCCGTCGCGGAACCGCTTCTGGATGTCCGCCTCCACCGCGTCCAGCCGCAGGCCGCGCGCGGCGACGGAGCCGATGCCCGGCACGTTGAGCGTTCCGTCCACCCGGACCGGATAGCTTCCCGAATACCCTTCCACGTCGCCGGCGCCGCTCAGCAGGCGCAGGTGCAGGTCTCCGCCAGTCACCAGCGCGCCGTACGCCACGATCTTGCTGGTCAGGCGGACGTTCACCGTGGGCGCGTGGAAGAACTGCCCGCTGATCAGGCGGGTGCGGATGTCGTCCGCGAGCTGGTCGGTGGTGCGGCCGTTGGCGGGCACCAGCCCCAGCATGGGCATCTTGATGAAGCCGTTCACGTCGATGGGGTACTCGTGCGTCGCCGCCTCCGCCTCCATCGTCCGCACCTCCACGTGCACCACCTGGCCGAACGCCAGGCTGGGCGCCGCCGGTGCGGGTGCGGGCGCGGGGGCCCCGCCGTCGGGCTGGCGCTGCACCACGCGCTCCCCGGCGGGCTGGGCCGCGCCCTGCTGAACCACGTGCGCAAGCTCGTGCGCCAGCAGCCGGTCGCCCCCGCGGGTGCCGGGCGCGTACCGCCCCGCGCCGAACACCACGTCGCGGCCCACGGTGTACGCCTGCGCGTCGATGGAGCCGGCCAGCCGCGCCGCGCGGTCGTCCGTGTGCACGCGCACGCCGCCAAAGTCCCTGCCGAACCGCGCCTCGAAGCCGCTGCGCGTCCCCGGGTCCAGCGGCCGCCCCGTGCCCAGCCCCGTCACCAGCTGGTCCGACGCCGCGCCGCCACCCCCCGCGCCCGCCGGCTTTCGGCTCAGGCGCGGCGGGCCCGCCAGCTGGGAGAGCGACCCGGCCGGCCCGCCGCCGCGCGCCGGCGCGCGGGTGACCATGTCCGCCACGCGCTCCGCCTCCTGCTCGAACGCGTCGCCGGGGGTGTTCACGTGCAGCTTTGCCTGGGCCCGCGCCGGCACCCCGCTGAAGTCGTGCGCAAAGCCGTCTCCGGGCGCGGCGGACGGCGCGTTCGCGACGCGCGGGCGGGCGGGAGCGACGGGGCGAAACGCCGTCTCCGGTGCCGGGGCCTGAACGTGGGTGCGCACGATGAGTCTCCGTCGCTGGGGGTACGGTTCCCGGCTCTTCCGGGACACGCGGCGATGCGTTCCACGGTCCACGGGAAGCGCCGCCGCTCCATCCGCCGGGCGGAGATTGTTGCGCGTTCCGTGCCGCCGCGGAGCGTGCGGAGTGCGGATTCCGCGTGCAGGCGCGGCGCGGGAGCGCGGGATCATCGATCCGCCTTCGTCCGTCGAATCCGGAAAAATCCGATCGTTTTCGCGCGTCGTTCGGCCCCCGCCGCGGCCTTCGCGTCCGCCGAGGGCACGGCGATCTCGGGCTCGATGCCGCGGGTGGATCCTGCCGCCGGCGGACGGGTAGCCACGGGGTCGCACGCGCATCCAGCGAAACATCTGGCCTCGCCGCGCGGAGCGATGCATACTTCCGGCGCCGCATCTTTCGCCCTCTCCCGGCGGCCTTCCTTCCGCGGCATCCTCCGCAACCTCCATCCGTCTCGTTCCCGATGAAAACCATCCACTGTCCCGCCTGCAAGCACGCCAACGACTACGAGGCCCAGAGCTGCGCGAAGTGCGGCGAGCCGCTCGCGACAGCGAAGCTGGAAGCAGCCCTGGCGGGCATCCGCGAGACCAGCGCGCGCTTTCAGCACCAGCAGGCCGTGCACTCGCCGGGGGGCTTCAACTCCATCAACGGCTTCGGCACCATGCTGCTGGACTACCGCCCCCGCGGCGACGGGACGTGGGACGCCGTGCGGTGGGTGACCGCCGCGGGCATTCCGCTGGTGCCACTGGGCGCGTACGTCATCCAGCCGATCCACGAGGAGCACACCTACGGGCGCCACACGGCCAGCTTCACCGTGCTGGAGCGTCCGCCGCTGGCCGCGCAGCGGGTGGTGCGCACGTACCTGCTGCTGATCGCCGGACTCCTTCCCCTGGTGCTGGGGCTGGTGACCGACGTGGTGGAGCGCACCGTGGGCAATGGGCCGGCCGGGTTCTTCGTGATGCTGGCCTGCGGCCTGTGGGCGGCCTACTTCGTCTTCATCCGCATCAAGAACGACGGCAAGGTCTACAAGCCGCTCCCGCCCCAGCGCATCGCCGCCTGATGAGAGAAGAGCCGGACGCATTGATGCGGATCATCCCGCGCGGCCTGGCCCGGGCGCTCGTCGCCGTCCTCGCCGCCGCGCCCCTCGCCTCGCAGGCGCGGCCGGCGGTCTCCCCCGCCGTCCGTCCCTTCGTCGCCGTGGATGCGCCCGTCGTCGCGCTGACGCACGTGCGGGTGGTGGACGGCACGGGCGTGCCCGCGCGCGACGACCAGACGGTGATCGTGCGCGGCGCGCGGATCGACGCCGTGGGCCCCAGCGGGAGCACGGCGGTCCCCGCGGGCGCGCGGGTGATGGACCTGCGGGGCCACACCGTGATCCCCGGCCTGGTCTCGCTGCACGAGCACACCTACTTCGGCGGGCTGCGGCGGACGGTGCCGATGAACGCGAGCGCGTACCTGTACCTGGCGTTCGGCGTGACCACCGCCATGACGGCGGGGAGCCAGCTGGCCGAGCAGGAGGTGGAGCTCAGGCGCGCCGTGGACGCGGGGGAGATGCCGGGGCCGCGGCTGCACATCGCGGGACCGTACATCGTGGCCGGCGCGCGGCGCACCGGCGCGTTCCGCGGCGTGGACTCGCCGGAGGAGGCGCGGCGCTTCGTGGACGAGTGGGCGGGAAAGGGCGCCACCTGGTTCAAGGTGATGAGCGGCCCGCGCGACGTGCTGCGCTGGACGATCGACGCGGCGCACGCGCGGGGGCTGCGGGTCACCGGCCATCTGTGCGCCGTGACCTTTGCCGAGGCGGCTGAGATGGGGATCGACGCGCTGCAGCACGGGCTGATCACCGACAGCGAGCACGTGCCCGGCCGGCAGCCGGACGTCTGCCCGCGGGGGAACCAGCGCGCGCAGGCGGACGTGGACGTGGCCAGCCCGGCGGTGCGGGAGAGCATCCGCCGCATCGTGGCCAGCGGCACGCCCGTGGTCAGCACGCTGGGCGTGTACGAGACGTTCATCCCCGGCCGGGCGCGGCTGGACCCGCGGGCGATGGAGATGCTGGCCCCGGACGCCCGCCGCGAGGTGGAGGCCAACCACGCGTCGCTGGAACGCTCCGGCTTTACCGTCCCCCCGCGGCTGCTGACGAAGATGATGCAGTGGGAGCGCGACTTCGTGGCGGCGGGCGGACTGCTGGGGGCGGGCTCGGACCCGTGGGGCACCGGCTTTCTTCCCGGCTTCGGCAACCTGCGCAACTACGAGCTGCTGGTGGAGGCCGGCTTTTCGCCGGAGCAGGCGATCGGCATCCTGACCCTCAACGGGGCGCGCATCCTGGGGGAGGAGGCGCGCATCGGCTCCGTGCAGGCCGGCAAGGCCGCGGACCTGGTGGTGATCCGGGGCGACCCCGTCGCCACCCCGTCGCAGGTCTACGAGGTCACGCTCGTCTTTCGCGACGGCGTGGGCTACGACTCCGCCCGCCTGCGCGACTTCGCCCGCGGCAAGGTGGGCGTCTTCTGATCCGGAGTTCCCGGAAGCTCCTCCGCCGATCATTCTTTCCGGGGATCCAGAGTGATCCCGGATCCGCAAAAAAGCATCAGATCATGATCACACCGAATCCTGAAAAAGACTGGGCCTCACACGGAGTCAACGGAGTTCACGGAGGGCAAACTCCGTTGACTCCGTTAACTCCGTGTGAGAAAAGGCCACAATCTGCTCACGCAAAGTGTTTAGCCGGATTCGGTGTCGGTATCAGTTCGGTTTTCCGGATCGTAGGATCCGGTGCAGGAAGAGGACAGGTCGTGGATGCGGAAGACGGAAAGGGCCCCGGCCATGCGCTGGCCGGGGCCCCTCGACACCCTCCCGCGGCGCTCAGACCGCGACGGCGGCGGCGCTGCGGGTGCGCAGCGCGCCGGACCACGCGTCGGCCCTGCGCTTGCCGGCATCCACCATGGGCGCCTCGATCCAGCGGTAGGCGAGCGAGCTGACCACCAGCGTGGCCGGCAGCGCCAGCAGCGCGCGGGGAAGGCCGATCCCCGCCACGCTGAGCGCCGTGTCGGTATACTGGTAGACCAGCGGGTGCAGCAGGTACACCGAGTACGACGACTGGCCCAGGAACGCCAGCGGCGCGTGCACCCGCCCCGGCAGGTGCAGCGGCGAAACGTACGCCGCGGCGCACAGGCCGATGCAGACCACCGAGTAGGCCACCCGCTGCCACCCCGTCACGATGCTGATGGTGTCGCCGTGGAGCGGCAGCAGCGCAAAGGCCACGGCCAGCGCCGCGAACGCGCCCCATCCCGCGCGCGAGGAGAGCCGCCACTCCGCCGGCAGCGACGCCACCGCCACGCCGGCCACGAACAGGTGCACCTGGTTGAGCGGGTGGATGTACGTGGTCCACTGCGCCGCCAGCGGCTGGTTCGGGGTCATCAGCCAGAAGGCGAACACGCCGCACGTGGCCACCGTCAGCGCCGCGACGATGGCCATGCCCGCGCGCCCGCCCCGCATCCCCAGCAGGATGAGGGGAAAGAGCAGGTAGAACGCCATCTCGTTGCCGATGCTCCACCCGCCCGTCACCATGTAGGCTTCCGGCATCACGATGCCGAAGGTGAGCGAGGCGTTCAGCAGCACCTCGCCCAGCCCCGGCAGCCCCAGCCCGTTTCCGGTCGCCAGCCCCTGCGCCGCCACCAGCACCACGCCCGCCGCCATGGCCGCCCAGTACAGGGGCGCGAGCCGGTAGAACCGCTTGGTGTAGAACGAGATCAGCGACGGCCCGTCCAGCCGCATCTGCCGGTAGACGTGCGCGAAGCTGATCCCGCTGATAACGTAGAAGGCTCCGACGGCGTATACCCCCAGCTTGTAGACCAGCGCATGCGTGAATGGATCCGCCGCCGCACCGCTCCACACGTAGAAGTGGTACACCATCACGGAGGCCGCAAAGAGCCCGCGCAGGTAGTCCAGGGAGTCGATTCGTGCTTTCATGCGGGACAGCGGGGGGAAACAGGCGGAGCAAAGGCCGTCAATTCTAGCGGCACGCGGCAAAGCGCTCAAGTGCGCGGGCGCCTTGCGCGCCTGGCGGTGCTCGTGGCGCTGGCCGCCGTCTCGTGCGACGCGGAGGGGCTGCCCACCCTGATGTCGCCCGACGACGCGCCACGGCGGGGGAGCATCAGCCGCAGGGAGTGGCACAACCTGCAGTACGCCGGCACGGGAGAGCGGCAGCGGCTGGACGTGTACCTGCCGGACCGCGGCGCCGGGCCGTTCCCCGTGGTGGTGTGGATTCACGGCGGAAGCTGGGAGCGCGGCGACAAGTCGCTGGCACCCTACATGGCGCAGGCGCGGCTGGTGGGGGCTGGATACGCGGTGGCCAGCATCAACTACCGCTACTCCACCGAGGCGCGTCACCCGGCGCAGGTCAGCGACGCCAAGGCCGCCGTGCGGTACCTGCGCGCCCACGCGGACGCGCTGCTGCTGGACTCGGGGCGGGTGGCGGCGTGGGGCGGGTCGGCGGGCGGATACCTGGCGGCCATGCTGGCGACGACGGCCGACGTGCCGGCGCTGGACGATCCCTCGCTGGGCAACGCCGGGCAGTCGGCGCGGGTGCAGGCGCTGATCGCGTACTACCCGCTGGTGGACTTCACCACCCTGGACGCGCACATGCAGTCCCGGGGGTGCGGCTTCTTCGACGGCGTAGCGTGGAGCGCGGCGGGCTCGTCCGCCTCGCGCATGCTGGGGTTCACGGTGGCGGACCACCCCGACAGCGCGGCCGCCGCGAGCCCCCTGGCGTACGTGACCCCCGACGACCCGCCCACCTTCGTCCTTCACGGCGCCGCCGACTGCACCGTCCCCCTGCCGCAGGGGCTGCAGCTGTACGAGGCGATGAGCGCCGTGCTGGATCCCGGCCGCGTGAAGCTGCGGGTGATCCCCGACGCGGGCCACGGCGCGCCGCAGTTCGACATGCCCGACGTGGCCGCCGACGTGGCCGCCTTCCTCTCCACCCACCTGCGGTAGCGCCCGCCGGTCCGCGGCCGCGGACCGGCGCGCCGAAGTCAGGGCGGGGACGGCGGGACGGCGGATGGAGGCGGGACGATGATCCACCCGAACCCGTCGCAGCGCGGGCAGAGGACGGTGCGCGACCCTTCCCCCACCGTCTCGTCGTAGACGCCGGCTCCCCCGCACCGGGCGCACCGGCGCGTTCCGGCGGGCGGGTGCGGCACCAGCGGCAGCAGCGCGGGAGATTGCTCCAGCACGGCGTAGACGGCCAGGGGATCCGTCTCGGGCTCGGTGGGATGGAAGAGGGAGTCGCGGTCCATCCGCAGCACGGTGCCGTCCGGACGCAGCGCCCAGGTAAAGATCAGGTTCGCGACGAGCGGAAGCGCCCCCAGCTCCTCCCTGCAGACCCGGGTGGGCCAATCCCCGGGATGCCACTCCTCGCCGGGCGGCGGACCCAGGTCGTCGACCAGCCGCTGGATCTCGGCGGACTGCTGCGGCGACGGCGTACGGTTCGGCATCGGTCCTCCCTCCACGGGATCGCCCGCCGCCGAGCCGGCGGAAGGTGCGTCAGGCCGGGCCCGCGCAGCGGTCCGCCATCCACGCCTCCGCCGCGGCCCGGTGGCGCGGGGAGGTGAGAAAGCGGGTCCACGCCCGCTGCTCGTGCTGCACGGGGACCAGCTCCCAGACGCAGAGGGTGGGCTTGTGGGCGGCGTCGCGCGGAAAGAGCGCGAAGTCCGCCATCCCCTCGCCGTCCCGGTAGAGCACCGTCTGCCACAACTCGTTGTCGTTGCGCCACGTGCAGACGATCAGGAAGTAGAAGTCGCTTCCGCACCGGTGCAGCACCACGAACCCCAGCCCCCGCGCCTCCCGCGGGTTGGCGCCCAGGTGCGAGCGCGCCAGCCGCGTCACCTCGTCCGGCACCGGCCGGCCGGCTGGATGCACGGCGTACCACTTGAGCAGCACGCCCGGCGCCGCCAGCGGCTCGCCCGGCGTGACGTGCTTGGGGACGTGGCGATACTCCGCGCCCACTCCCGCGTCCGTCTCCAGGATGTGCGCCAGGTGCGCCGTGTCCGCGGTCATCGTCCCTTCTTCCGTCAGGTGGATCCGTTCCTGGCGTAGCGGAGCGGCTTCTTCTCCTGCGGCGTCAGCGGTCGCTTCATCGTTCGCCCTGCGGGCGGCCCGTCTCATCGACCTTCACCCAGCGCGGCCGCGGATCGAACAGCTGGCGGTGCGCCTTGATGTCCGCCGCGTTCGCTCGCAGGGTTTCCAGGTCGATGCTCTGCTGCTTCAGGCTCTCCTTCCAGTAGCCGAGCTGCACGGTGGCGAATACCAGGTACTCGCTCCCCGCCTTCTCGGGAAAGCCGCGCTCCTCGCAGGCAATTACGAGCTGTTCCTCCAGCTCGCCCTGGTCGGCGATGATGTACTCGCACGGCGTGCAGTAGCGGCACGTCTTGCCCAGCGTGAGCAGCCCCAGCTCCTCGATGAGGATCAGCAGCGGGAACTTGCGGGCGTGCATCGGCTTGTCGCAGCGCGGGCAGCGGCTCCAGCGCACCCCGGAAAACGGGTTCAGGGCGAACCGGTAGCGGGGTCGGAGGGCGCCGAAGCGCGGTTTCTTTCCGTTCGCCATTCGCGAGCCGTTTGCGGTGCGGTTATCGATGACCCCGTCGCGGGTCGCGATCGTCTGCCTCCGGCGCCGATGCCGCGGCTGGACGGCGGCATCGGCCTGTCCTTCGCGCCTACCGGCTGAGCGTGCCGGAGCGCGTCTCGTAGCCGGCGACGCGCGTCCACTGGTGGGCGGGGCCGTTGGGGCGGATGGCCCAGAAGTCGAAGTCGGCGTACTGCCGGTCGCCGGCGGCGTTCAGCGCGGCCCACCCCGTGGTGCCGTGGTAGGCGCCCGCCGCCTGCACGAACCGCGTCGCCAGCGAGTCCACGTCCACTTCCTCGGGCGACGCCAGGTACGCCAGCGCGGCCACCCACGCCGCGTCGTACACGGCCAGCGCGAACGCGTCCGGCGCGCTCCCCGCGCGCTGCTGGATGCGCGTGGCCACCGGCTGCCACCGGGCGCTCGCCGACAGGTCCAGCCCGAAGAGCGCGGAGGGGAATCCCACCGTCTCCGCGAACGCAACCGCCGCGGGGCGGGCCGTCAGCGCGGCGCTCTGCGCGATGCCGTCCGCGCCGTACCAGCGCACGGAGGCCAGCACCGGGTCCGCCGCCGCGGCCGCGAAGACGTCGGCGATCTCGTCGAAGCCCGCCAGGTACACGCCCACCTCCGACGCCGGCCGCGCGGCGAGCGCCGCCCGCACCTGCGTGCCCAGCGCGGCCACCGTCGCGGTGAAGTTCGTGGTGGTGGCGCCGTACTCCACGCCCGTGGACACCGTGCCGCCGCGGCCGCTGAACGCGCGCCGCGTGGCGGTGTGCAGCCCCTGGTTCCCCGTGTCCGCGCGCCAGACGGGGACCATGGTGCGGATGCCGTCCGCCCACATCAGCGCACCGGACGCCACGCCCTCCAGGCTGTCCGCCGCCGTGAATCGGAAGATGCGGTCGCCGGCGATGGCCAGCGAGCCCGCGGTGCTGGACTGGCTCACCACCATGATGGGGTTGGCGTCCACGAACGACTTGATGGCGGCCAGCTCCGCGCTGCTCTGCGGCCCCAGGATCACCTGCACGCCGGCCGCCCGCAGCGACTGCACCTCGGAAAGCGCCAGCGCGGGATCGAGCTTCGTATCCCGCACGTCCGCGCGGAAGGTGATCCCGCGGCCGGCGGCGTAGCGGTTGGCGTCCTCGATCGCCAGCTCCATCGCCGCCTCGCTGGTCTTGCCCAGCGACGACCAGTTCCCCGTCAGCGAAAAGATCCCGCCGATCACGATCTCCTGATCGCCCGACGCGACGGGGTCGTCCTGGCACCCCGCGGCGCCCAGCATCGCGAACGCAATCGCAGAGATCCCGAGCGCCCGGCGGGCGGGCGAGGGACGTACAAACATTATGTGATCCACCGGTGATTCCTGGACAGGGGGGAAGCGGACTCCACGGGAGCCCGGGCGTGGGGTGCGGCAGAATGCCGCGGTGGGGCGAGCGAAGTTAATGAAAGGGGAAGCGTCGGCGAAGGGCCGGCGCCGGGCGGGCCGGATCCGCTTCGGACGATCCCAAGGCCCCGGCCGCGCGACCCTGTTCCTACTGTGGCTGAAGAATGTCGAATCCGCCGGGGACGACCGCGCCGCCGCCCTGGTCGATGACGGTGACCGTGTTGGATCGATTGGGCGCATCGGATGCAATCTGGATGTTCACCATGATCTTCCCGTCGTTGACGATGCGGGTGTCCAGGACCGTGATGCCGGGTCCGAACGAACACGCGGTGACGTCGGCCAGACCGGTTCCGGTGATGGCGACCGTGTAGCTGTCTGCCGGATAGCCCATGTTCGGAGATGCGGATTCTGGATTTGCGGGCATGGTGTGCTCCTCTGCAGGTAAGGGGTATGCTCCATCCCGCGGCCGGCATGAACGGGTGTGACGGCTGCCGCGCTTGCGGGGGCACGGCTTCTCTCCTCTGGTGATGCGGGGCGTACCTCCTTGCGCAAAGACCCGTCGGATGGGCGGCGGCGTAGATCCGCCGCCCGTTCACCGCCTCAGATCTCCTTGGGCCACTCGCCGTCGAAGGCGACGACGCGGGCGAAGGCGGCCTCGCCTCCCTGGAACTTCCAGGGGAAGCAGCCGCGACCTACCATAGCTTCCACCACGGCCGCTTCACCGGATCATCGCGCGGTTCGGCTTCGGCTCTATATGGTGGTGGCGCCGCCGGCGCGACGGATGGACGCTCCTCATCACGCGGTGCCGGCTCCCAACGCTGGGGCGTGCCGCCATAGAGATAGTTGCCATAGTACTCCCGCGCACGATCCTCAGGATGGCGGGGAAAGTCGATGTACGGTTCGCGGCAATGCGGGCAGCGCAGCGGATTGAAGTAGCGGAACTCGCCTCCGCATTCGGCGCAGGCGGGCAGCCTCTTTTCGAAGCGCGCAACGGATTCGGTATTCGCTTCGCCCAGGACAGGTGGGGCGTCCTCCAGGAAGCTGCTCGCCACGAGGGTGTGCGGATTCTGGGAGCAGTACATGTAGACCAGATCGCTGAAACCCGCGTGGAACGACTGCAGCCGGAACGTCTCGCCACAATGGTCGCAGATGCAGAGCAGCGAAACCCTGCCATCGGTGATCAGGCCGGCGTAGTGGAGCCCGCGGTCGAACAGCCCTCGTCCCCCGAGTTCCGCCGGGTCGCGCGTGCACTGCGGGAGAAAGAACGGTGCGAGGCGGACTGCTTTCCCCCCAGGCTCATCAACCGCCTCTCGCGCGTTTCGTCCGTCCTTCGTCAACAATGCTTCGAGCTGGACGGAGTAATCGGGGTTCACCCGAACTCCGAGATGAAGAAATCGCCACCCTTCGTCGTACACGGAGGAGAGGTTGTAGGACCGCGTGCCATCCTCGCTGTTTACAAAGTGCAGGACCTGTCCCGGGCGACTCACCTGCACCAGCACGTCGCTCTCGCCCGGCACCTCTCGCGCCAGGATCGAACGCAGCTCCGTTTCGTCCAGCAGGATGCGCACGACGGGAAGGTCGGGGCTCAGGGCCGGCTCCGGCCGATCGTGCACGCCCGAAACCCACGGCGTCCAACCGCCGTTCTCGCGATGGAACAGCTGCGTGGAGATCAGCTCCTCACCCCCGCGCACCACGCGGTCGACCACGGCTCGCAGCTCCTCGACAGCTGACTCCGACGCCTTGTCGGCGAACGCGAGCAGGTTGCGCATCGGCACCGCGGCGACGATCCCGCCCGGAGCATACCCGGCGAGCGTCGTGTCCCACAGGTCGTCCGCCAGCAGCAGGCTCGCTTCGAAAAAGCCGTCCAGCGATACGGCGAAGATCTCGCCGTGCCGCTTGATCTGCATCTGCTCATCTCTGCGCTTGGCGAGGTTCTGCATCGCCGCGGCATGGAGCTGGTCTGCGTCGCTCCCCGCCGCTTGAAGGTCCTGGCTCTGCAGGATGCGGTACCGCTCGCCTTCTTCCACCACGTAGAGCGCGGCGAGCCCGTTCCCCAGCTCACGCACGATTCTCGAGTCGGAGGCCGCCGGCTCCCTCTCCGGGCCGGAGGCATTCGCCTGCGCAGGAAAGATGTATGGCAGAGCCTGAGACAAGAGGGCAGCGCCCGCGCTCCCCATCCTCTACACCTCCTTGGGCCACTCGCCGTCGAAGGCGACGACGCGGGCGAAGGCGGCTTCGCCGCCCTGGAACTTCCAGGGGAAGCAGCCGATGATCAGGCGGCGGTTCTGCAGCGCGGGGTGGCTGATGTCGCCGCCCAGGTTCTCGATGTGCATGCAGTTCTTGTCGAACAGCTTGTTGTGCGTGAGCTGGTAGTCCTCATCCGGGAACAGCTTTGCAACCGCCTCCGGCCCGCCGAACTTCTTCTCCGCCGCGGCGCGCACGCGGTCGCAGTGGCCGTGCATCCCCTTGCCCAGAAAGCGGCCGATCGGCAGGTCCATGGGGTGGTCCGTCGAGACCACGTCCACGCCCCAGATGTGGATCTCCTTCTCCAGCAGCCACGGCACCATGTCCGGGTGCGCGCCCGGGTGCATGTGGATGTACTTCTCCTCGTCGGCCTCGTCGCCCCACTGCGCGTAGCGGTGCCAGCCGGTGTGCAGCAGCAGGATGTCGCCCTTCTTGACCTCCACCCGCGACTCGATCATCTCCGGCGTGTACACGCCCAGCGCGTCCATCTCGTCGCTCAGGTTCACGATCACGCCGGGGCCGCACAGCCACTCCATGGGGATCTGGTCGATGGTCATCCCCTTGGTCACGAAGTGGCGCGGCGCGTCCAGGTGCGTGCCCATGTGGTTGGACGTCTGGATGTACTGCGCGTTCACGCCGTGCTCGGCCTTGCGCTTGATGTACTTGACCTCGAACGGCGGGTAGTACGGCCAGAAGGGCGCCTGCTCGTTCAGGGGCTGCGAAAGGTCGTACACTTTCATCGGATCTCCGGCAGTGCGGGTGTGAGATGCGCCGCGGCCGCACCGGCGGGCCGCATGAGCGCGTAACAGGTTGCGAACGAGACGAGCGTGGCCGTGAACCACGCGCCGTCGAACGAAAAACGCAGCGGCGGCGCCATCGATCCCACCATCGCCGTCGCGGCGCCGGCCGCGAGCGCAAGAATCGCGCGGGGATCGACGCCAATTGCGTACCGGCGGATCCCCCGTGCTCGCCATACAGCGCGCGCACGTCCAGCCGGCCGCTGTACGTGCGGTTCGACCAATGGGATCGAGCTGGCGCCCGCGCGGGGCCCCTCCCCCGGCCCCTCCCCGCTCGTTCCTCGCGGAGAGGGGAGAATTCGAGCGCGCTTCGGGGGCCGGGGAGGGGGGCGCCGGCCGCTCGCGCGTGACTGGTCGGCGCGCCTCGCTACGCTCCCGCCGCCGCCGCCCGCGCAAAGGCGCGCGGGAGCACGCGCCGCACCAGCACGTCGGTGAGCTGGCGGCGGTAGGCGGGGGAGGCGTGGATGTCGCCGGGCGGGTCGATGTCGCGCTGGGCGGCGGCCTCGGCGGCGGCGCGGATGGCGGCGTCGGACGGTTCCTGGCCGACGAGCGCGGCGGCGGCTTCCGTCGCGAGCACGGGGCCGTCGCCCACGCTCAGCAGGGCGATGCGCGCACCGGTGCAGCGGCCGGCGTCATCCACCTGCACCGTGGCGGCGATGCCGGCCAGCGCGTAGTCGCCGTGGCGGCGCGACACCTCGTCGAACACCCAGCCGGTGCGCGGCGCGGCGGCCGGAATCTCCACCTCCACCAGCATCTCCTCCGCCTCCAGCGCCGTGCCGAACAGGCCGGTGAAGAAGTCGCCCGCCGCCACCACGCGCGTGCCGCCCGGCCCGCGCAGGTGAAAGCGCGCGTCCAGCGCCAGCATGACCGCGGGGAGCTCCGCCGCCGGGTCCGCGTGCGCGATGCTGCCGCCGATGGTGCCGCGGTTGCGGATCTGCGCGTGCGCCACGTACGGCAGCGTCTCCGCCAGCAGCGCCGCGCCGGCCGCGACGACCGGGCTGCGCTCCGCCGCGCGCTGCCGAACCATCGCGCCCATGCGCACGCCGCCCTCCCCCTGCGCCAGGGCGTCCAGCCCGGGGATGCGGTTCAGGTCGATGAGCACGGCCGGCGCGGCCAGGCGAAAGTTCATCGCCGGCACCAGGCTCTGGCCGCCGGCCAGGAGCTTGGCGTCGTAGCCGTGCTCGGCCAGAAGCGCCAGCGCTTCATCCACCGAGTGCGGACGGTGGTACTCGAACGGGGCAGGCTTCATCCGTGATGCCGCGGGTGCGTCGGTGTGTTGCGCCTGGGTCTGCCGCCAAACATCAGCCACCATCCGGCGGCGGACAGTGCCGCGATGATGCCGAGCCACATCGCATGCTCCCCGCGGCTGAGGGGTGTGCGGACATTCGCGTCGTTGGCCATCTGCGTTCCGACCGGGTACGCCAGCACCAGGATTTCGCCGAGCAGAAGGATCGCGGCGAACCCCAGGAACAGCATCCCGAACGTGGAGCGCGCGCCCAGCCTCATGCCGAGGCTCCTCCGGCGGCCAGCCGCGACTCCAGCTCCTTGTTGAGCGCGTCCAGTCCCTGCCTGGTGAGCATCTTCGCCACCTGGTCCAGCAGCCGCTGCCCCACGCCGGCCACCTTGCCCCCCACGGAGAGGTCCGCGTGGTAGCGCATGCGCGTGCCGCCCTCCACCTCGTCCAGGTTCACCGTCGCGTTGCCGCGGGTAAAGCCCAGGGCGCCCTTGCTGTCCACCTGCATGATGTAGCTCTCGGGCTCCACGCGGTCCTTGAGCGCCACGTTCAGCGTCCACTCCGCCGCCGTCACCGGCCCCACGCCGATGCGGATCACCCCCTCGTAGGTGCCGTCGCCGGTCAGGTGCAGCCTGCGCGCGCCGGGCATGGCCTTGGACAGCACCTCGGGGTCCTGCAGCAGGTCCCACACGGTCTGGCGCGGGCCGGGAAACGTGTGCTCGCCGTCGACGATCATGGGTGTCCGGAGTGCGTGAGTGCGGAAGTGCGTGAGTGCGGAAGTGCGTGAGTGCGTGAGTGCGAAAGTGCGAAAGTGCGAAAGTGCGTGCGGTACGGAGATCCGTCTGCGTCCGTGGGGCCCTCACCCGCTCGCTCAGGCTCGCACCCTCTCCCGCAAGCGGGAGAGGGTATAGACGTCGCGAAAACCTTCCCGCTGTTCAAGCCCCGCCTGGCGAGCTCCGCGAGCCCTGGGCGGGGCTTCTGGCCGTTCTAGCCGCGGGCTTCAGCCCGTGGTGGCCCCGTGCCGCGATCCCGGACGATGCGCCCCTCAATCCGCCGCGACCGGCTCCGCGCGGCCGCCAAGGTCCGGCGCGCTGGCGCGGGCGGCCGGACCCGCGTCGCGCAGCAGCTCGAAGAGGCGGTTGGGGCTCAGCGGGATCTCGCGGATCTCCAGCGCCAGGTGCGGAAGCGCGTCCTCGATGGCCTGCGCGAAGCAGGCGCCGGTGGGGATGCACCCCGCCTCGCCCACGCCCTTGAGGCCCAGCGGGTTCAGCGGCGCCGTGGTCTCGCGGTGCGCCATCTCCACGTTGGGCACGTCCATCGCCGTGGGCAGCAGGTAGTCCATGAAGCTGGCGTTCTGCAGCTGCCCGCCCTCGTCGTAGATCAGCTGCTCGTAGAACGCGTTGCCGATGCCGTGCGCCACGCCCCCCTGCACCTGCCCCGCCACGATCACCGGGTTGATCAGCTTGCCGCAGTCGTGCACCACGATGTAGCGAAGGATCTTCACCATCGCCGTCTCCGCATCCACCTCCACCACCATGGCGTGCACGCCGCTGGCCGTGCTGCCGTGGTCGGGGCCGAAGTACGCCGTCGCCTCCAGCCCCGGCTCCGTCCCCGGCACCACCGCGCCGCGCAGCGGGTTGGCGTGCCCCGCCAGCTCCCCGAACCCCATCCTCCGCGACGGGTCGTTCCGTACGCGCACGGCGCCGTCGGCGATTTCCACGTCGTCGGGCGCGGCACCAAGGACGCGCGCGCCGGTCTCGATCACCTTCTTGCGCACCGCCAGCGCGGCCTCGTGGCACGCGCTTCCCGCCACCACGGCGCCGCGGCTGGCGAACGTTCCCGTCCCCCAGCCGAACTCGCGGGTGTCGCCGGTCACCACGTGCACGTCGGTCACGTCCACGTCCAGCACCTCCGCCACGATCTGCGCGAACGCGGTGTAGTGCCCCTGCCCCTGCGTCCCCAGCCCCGTCGCCACGCGCACCTTGCCGCTGGGCTCCACCGTCACCCGCGCGCCCTCGTACGGCCCGATCCCCGTCCCCTCCACGTAGCTCACCACGCCCAGGCCGACGAAGCGGCCCTCCGCGCGGGCCTGCGCCTGCTCGGCGCGAAAGGTGTCGCGGCCCACGATGTCCAGCGCGGCCTCCAGCGCCGGGGCGTAGTTGCCGCTGTCGTAGTAGAGGGGCGCGAAGTCCTGGAACAGGATCTGAAAGGTGTGCGGAAACTCGTCCTTGCGCAGGTAGTTGCGGCGGCGGATCTCCGACGGGTCCAGCCCCAGCTCGCGGGCGCCGATGTCCAGCAGCCGCTCCATCACGAACACGCCGTGCTGCCGCCCCGCGCCGCGCACCGGCGTGACCGTCGTCCGATTGGTGAAGACCGCGCGGAACTCGCTGTGGTAGGCCGGCACGTCGTACGGGCCCAGCAGCGTGCACTGGCTGTTGATGGGGACCGTCAGCCCGTACGGATCGTACGCGCCGGTGTCGTGAAAGAAGAAGTCGCGGATCCCCAGGATCTTTCCGTCCGCCGAGAAGGCGATCTCGGCGTCGTGGATCTGCGAGCGCTCCTGCGTGGTGGCGAAGAAGTTCTCCTGCCGGTCCTCCGTCCACTTTACCGGCCGTCCCAGCCGCATGGCGATCCAGGGGACGAGGACTTCTTCGGGATAGAACATCATGATCTTGGGCCCGAACCCGCCGCCCACGAACGGCGCCACCACGCGCACTTTGGATTCCAGCAGCCCCAGCATCCGCGACAGGCCGTTGCGGATGGGGATGGGGGCCTGGGTGGTGTCCCAGATGGTCAGCTCTTCGGCGCGCGGGTCCCAGCGGGCGGCCACGCAGCGGTTCTCCATGGCCGCCGCCGCGCCGCGGTCGTAGTGAAAGCGCCGGCTGACGACCAGGTGCGCATCCACTTTGGCCGCCTCGTAGTCGCCGTGCCGCTGCGCCACGTGGGCGGCCAGGTTGGTGCCCAGCTGCGGGTGGATGACGGGCGCGTCCTCCGCCAGCGCGCGCTCCAGGTCGACCACGGGATCCAGCGGCTCGTAGTCCACCACCACGTCCGTAAGCGCGTCCTCGGCCAGGTAGCGGCTCTCGGCGATCACCATCACCACGGCCTCGCCCACGTGGCGCACGCGGTCCTTGGCCAGCGGCACCTGCGACGCCTGGTTGAAGACGATGCCGTCGATGGGCGGCGGCGGCACCAGCAGCGGCCCCGGCTGCCAGTAGTCGCCCAGGTCCTCCGCGGTGACAACGGCGACCACGCCTTCGCGCGCCAGCGCCGCGGACGCGTCGATGCCGCGGATGAGCGCGTGCGCGTGGTCGCTGCGCACGAACGCCGCGTGCAGCATCCCGGGAAGCTGCACGTCGTCCACGAACAGCGCCTGCCCGGTGAGCAGCCGTTGATCCTCGTTCCGGACGGGCGACGTGCCGACGTACGTTCTGCTCACAGAAGGGAGTGCGTGAGTGCGGAAGTGCGTGAGTGCGTGAGTGCGTAGGCTACCGGGATCGGGCTGCGTCCGCGGGGGCCCTCACCCGCTCGCTTAGGCTCGCACCCTCTCCCGCAAGCGGGAGAGGGTATAAACGTCACAAAATCCTCTGCGGCGTCTCCGCTATTGCCTTCGCATCCACTGCATCCGGCGAGCCGTTGCACGTCGCCTCAAGTCAACCTCCCCCGGCTGTTTCGGGGGAGGTTGGCGAGTGGTGCTCGCCCGGAGGGGGCCTGCGCCGGACCCGCAGAAACGCCCCGCGACCGTTTGCGACGTTTATCCCCTCTCCCACGCGGTTTGTGGGAGAGGGTGCGGCTCTCAGGCCGCGGGTGAGGGCCCCGCGTCCCGCATCCGCTCCGCCGCCAGCGCGACGGACTGCACGATGTTCTGGTAGCCGGTGCAGCGGCACAGGTTGCCGGACAGCGCCTCCCGGATCTGCGGCTCGTCGGGATTCGGGTTGTCGCGGAGGAACGGCACCATCGACATCAATATCCCCGGCGTGCAGAACCCGCACTGCAGACCGTGCCCATCCCTGAACGCCTCCTGCAGCGGATGCAGCGTGCCGGCGTCGTCCAGCCCCTCGACGGTGACCACCTGGGCGCCGTCCGCCTGCACGGCGAAGACCAGGCACGACCGCACGGCCTCTCCGTCCATCAGCACCGTGCACGCGCCGCAGACGCCGTGCTCGCACCCCACGTGCGTGCCGGTGAGGCCCAGGTCCTGGCGAAGAAAGTCGCTCAGCAGCAGGCGCGGCTCCACCGCGCGCCGGTGCGGGGCGCCGTTTACGGAAAGGAAAACGTCCACGGGCTGCGCCAAGAGGGTGCCGCTCCCGCCGGGGTGAGGTCGCGAATGGATGTCCCCCGCGGCCGCCGCGGTGAGGCGGGTGCGGCGCCGTTCGTGGGGAGATGAGGCTGCAAACAAACAGATAGGATGCGCGCGGCGGGCTCGCAAGTGGGCGCGCGGCCGGCGCGGAGCGCGCCGCGAAATTTTCGTTGCGCGCGCGTGGCGGGGCCGGCATGTTGCGGGTGCGGCGATCGCCCGCGCCCCGCCACCCTCTTCCTCCGCCCGATCATGGCACTTTCCTTCCGCTCTCTCGCATCCGCCGCCGCGGTCCTGGCCCTGCTGTACGGAGCCCCCGGCGCCGCGCAGACGATCACGCCCGCGGACGCGGAAGCCATCCGCGGCGTGGTGCGCGAGTACCAGCAGGCCGCGGATCGCCGCGACGGCGCCGCCGCCGCGCGGCTGGTGACCCGCGATACGCGCGGCTACTACGGCCGCATGCGCGACATGGCCGTCTCGGCGCCCGAGCAGCAGGTGCGTGCGGCCCCGCTGATGGACCGCTTTACCATCCTGCTGTACCGCCATCGCGTGCCGGCGGACGAGCTGCGCGCGCTCCCGGCGGACTCGGCGTTTGCGTACACCATCCGCGCGGGGTGGGTGGCGGGCGACGCGGAGGACGACGTCGCGGCGCAGGGCGAGATCGTTGGCCAGGGCGACCGGGCGGTCCTGCGGATCGAGGAAGAAGAGATCCACTTCCTTCGCGAGGACGGCGCCTGGCGCTGGGACATGATGCCCAGCCTGCTGGCCGCCAGCGAGGCCTTCGCACCGGACCCGGACTCGGGGATGACGGAGGACGAGTTCGTGATGTTCGTCCTGAAGCATTCCGACGGCCGCGACCCCTCGCCGGACATCTGGCAGCCGCTGCCGTAGCGCCGCGCAGCGCATCGGAACGGGGCCGGAGGACGCGCGTCCTCCGGCCCCGTCATCCTTTCGTGCTTATTACCGAATCCGGGAAAACGCCTGTCCTTCTGACCCCTCCGTGCCCTCCGTGTGAGAAAGGGAGAGCGTCGCGCGGCGCCTCGCTCCGAATGACAGCTCAGCCGGATCCGGGATCAGCGGGTGGCGCGCGTGCTGGGCGTCATGTCGCGCGTATAGACCATCCCGTCCAGCACGCGCGTCCAGTCGCCGCGCATCCAGCCGTAGCCAAAGGGCATGGCGTACACGTCCTTCAGCCAGTCGCCGCCGGGCCCGGGCGACCGAAGGTCGATAAAGGCGTACGGCATGCCCGTGGCCTCCAGGTGCGCCTCCAGCGAGCCCTCCATCATCCGCGTCACCGGGTTCACGCTGGCGCCCCGCCCGAACGAGCCGCGCGCGGCGGTAAAGCCCACGGCGTACATCTGCTCCCCCAGCGCCCGGTGCACCTGCTCGCCCATGGGCACCCACCCGCTGCCCGCGCCCGGGACGCCCCCGGGCCTTACCAGGCCGTCCACCGCGCGGGCGATGTGCAGGCTGGCGGCCCAGACGATGATCTTGCGGCCGCGGTAGTGCTCGTTCGCCAGCCACACCAGGTTCTCCGCCATCTGGTTCTCGCGGGCGATGCCCCCCTCCGCGGTGGCCGGCTCGGGGAACGGCGGCTCCGCCCACACCACCCGCGCGTACTCCGCCGTGCTCTCCAGCACCTGCGCCCACCACGCACCCCGGCGCCCGCCGGCCGCCGCCGCGTCGCCGCGCAGCCGGCCCAGCAGGTCCAGCACGCTCCGCTGCGCGGCCGGGTCGGGCTTGGTGACCCAGTGCGCCCCGGTGGCAAGGCCCCGCAGCGTGCCCAGCGCGGCCGGCCAGGCGGGGTCGTCCGCCACCGGCGAGCCGATCTCGCGCGCAAGGCGGCCCAGGTGCACGCCCAGCGAGTCGTGCGGCCCGTCCGTGGTGAGCTGCATGTCGAAGCCCGCCATCTCCAGCGGCCGCCCGGTGCGGGTGCGGGCCGCCACGTAGTCCAGCGTGGCCAGCACCTGCTCGCTCCCCGTCCACACGCCGAAGATCCCGCGCCGGCTGGCCGTGATCACGTCTTCGCCCGCCTGGATCTGCGCCCAGACGCGCTCCACGTCGTACATCCCGCTCTCCCACACCAGCACGTCGAACCCCATCTCCTCGTGCAGAAAGGCGATCAGGCGGGCCTTGGCCAGAAAGGTGGCGCCGTCGCCGTGCGACTGCTCGCCCAGCATCACCACGCGCGCGTCGCCGATGGCCTGGCGCAGCGGACGCAGGTCGCGAAAGTCGCGGTCGGCGGGGGAGATGGACGAGAGGGGGTGCGCGTTCTGCGCCAGCCATTCGGCGGGGGTGGTGGGCACGGCGCGGGCGGAGCTGGAGGGCGAGTCGCACGCGGCCAGCAGGACGCAGGCGGCCAGCCGGCGGCGGGGAAGGATGGGCATGCGTTGCGTTCCCTGGCTGGAATGGACGTGCGAGGATCCGGCCAAGAACGCGCGATCCGCGGCGGGCGTGACGCGCCGCCGCCTCGCGCCGCTCCCCCGTGCGCCCGTAAGTTGCCGCACGCCGCGGCAGCGAGCCTCGGCAACCGCGTTTCCGTGGATCGGGACCGATGACCGACATCAAGGCCGTGCTCTTCGACGCCGGCAACACGCTGATCTTTCTGGACCATCCCTACATCGTGGAGGCGCTGCGCGAGCACGGCGTGGAAACGACGATGGAGGGGCTGATGGCGGCGGAGTACGACACCAAGCTGCTGTTCGACCAGCTGGCCCGCGCCGGCAGCCTGGACGAGCGCGCGCGCGGCCGGATGTTCTTCGCCGAGATCTTTCGCCGCGTGGGGGTGGACGATGCCGCGTTCCCGGCGCTGGCGCAGCGGATGTTCGCCCGCCACGCGGAAAAGAACCTGTGGGGCAACGTCCGCGAGCGCACCGCCGAGACGCTGGACGAGCTGCGCCGCCGCGGCTACCGGCTGGGCGTGATCAGCAACGCGGACGGGCGCATCGACCCGCTGCTGGAGTCCGTGGGGCTGCGCGAGCACTTCGAGATCGTGATCGACTCCGGCCTCGTCGGCGTCGACAAGCCGGATCCCCGCATCTTTCACCTCGCGCTGCAGCGGATGGGCATCGCGCCGCAGGAGGCCGTGTACGTGGGCGACATCTACGAGATCGACGTGCAGGGCGCGCGGGCAGCGGGGATGCGCGCCATCCTCATCGACCCGCTGTGGAAGTGGGACGACAGGGACTGCGAGCGCATCCGCGGCATACACGACCTGCTGGACGTGCTGCCGTGACCAGCCGCGGCTGGTGGGACGGCTACTTCGACGACACGTTCGTCGACATCTACCGCGACTTTCTTACGCCGGAGCGCACCGAGCGCGAGATCCAGGGGCTGCGCGAGATGGTGCCGCTGCCGCCGGACGCCGAGATCCTGGACCTGGCGTGCGGCTGGGGGCGGCACTCGGTGGAGCTGGCCCGCGGCGGCTTCAAGGTCACCGGGCTGGACTGGTCGGAGACGCTGCTGGCCCGCGCGAAGAAGCGCGCCGAGGCCGCGGGGGTGACGGTCGACTTCGTCCGGGCCGACATGCGCGAGATCCCGTGGACGGGGCGCTTCGACGCGGTGCTCTCGCTCTACTCCTCGCTCGGCTACTTCCTTTCGGACGACGAGGACCTGCGCGTGCTCCGCGGCGCCCGCGAAGCGCTGAAGCCGGGCGGCGTGTTCGTGCTGGAGACCATGCACCGCGACCACATCGTCGGCGGGTTCACGGAGCGCGACTGGTGGGAGACGGCTGGCGGGGCCACGGTGTGGGTGGAGCGCGAGTTCGACGTGGTGGAGGGGGTGAGCCGCGAGTGGACGCGCTGGAGCAAGCGCGACAGGAAGGGCGAAAAGTACCACGAGCTGCGCATCCGCACCGCCACCGAGTGGAACGCCCTGCTGCGCCAGGCCGGCCTGGTGCCCATCGACTGGTGGGGCGACTGGCAGTTCGCGCCCTTCATCCACAGCAGCGAAGACCTGATCGTCGTCTGCGAGCGGCGGGATTGAGAGGCGGCCGGGCGAAGATCGTCCCAGCGATTGAAATCGCGGCTGGAACTTCACGAAATCCGCCTGCGCGGATTGTGGCCGCGGGTGCCCGGCGCTTCCACGGATCACCCGGGATCCGCCTGCAGTGCATTGCCGATTTCTCCGGAGCGCGCCCGGATTCTCCCCTTTCTCCCGCGCAGCGGGGGAGAGGGGCCGGGGGAATAGGCGCTAACTTAAGACTTGTTCCGGGGCAGAGGTCCGCGTATTGTTCGGCATGAAAGCCGACCTCCTTGCGGAAGAGTGGGGCGTGATCACGCG
>DASUVG010000307.1:0-10314 GCA_036379135.1 Longimicrobium sp. | reverse complement strand
GGGGTTCACCCTCATCGTCCCCGCCATCAGCCGCGGCGGCGTGACGCCGTACTCCGTCATGTTGATCTGCTTGCTCCCCGTCACCCGCAGCTTGCCGCTCTGCCGCGCCGCCGTGCCGTTGATGGTCACCTCGCGGCTCTGGCCGGCGATGGTCAGGGGGCCGGTCATCCGCACGGCGCCCTGAGGCGTGACCGCCACGCTGGTGGCGCGGAAGCGGATGGTGTGGTTCTGCGCGGCCTTGAGCGCGTTGCGCATGTGGCCGTTCATGGTCCCGTTGCGGCAGTCCAGGCTCGCCACGGGGATCGTGATCTCGCCGCTGCTCTGCGCCACCTGCGAAAGCTCGGTTCCATCGGCCTGGGCGGTCCCGGAGAGCTGCGTGCTCTCGCACCGGTAGCTGCGCACCGTCGACGTCCCCGACACCCAGACGCGGCTCCCCGACTGGATGGAGAGCGGCATCGCGGCCGCCGCGATCAGCGCCGGGAGGGCAATGAGCCCGGCAAGTTGGATTCGAGTGCGCATGGTTCCGCTCCGGTCTCTCTGGTTGCCCCGCCGCATCCGGTTCCGGTGCCGCGGACCGGCGAGTTCATCCCCGCCGACGGAGAGAAGCTACAGGCGGGGCGATGCCGCTCCTGCCGGGCGGGGGCAGGGGCTGCTGACGGGAGGATCGTGCGATCGTTTGTGGGGAGCTGGACTACAGAGAGGGCCTCCGGAAGCGAAGGGACCCGGCGGGATGCACGAGGCCGGTGAGAGGCGTGGGTGGGGAACTCCCGATCCCGGAACCGGGGCGCCCGCCCGAAAGCGCGGCGCCCCCGCCCGCGAGAATGCGGACGGGGGCGAAGCACACTTTCTTCGGAGAACGGCCTCAGTTGCCTTCCACCAGGTGCCCGGCGGTCTGCGCCACGTCCTTGACGGCATCGAGCCCCGCCCGCACCGCGTCCCCTACCCGGCCTTCGGACGCGGCCTGTGCCGCCTCGCTCATGTGCTGCGAGACGTTCTCCGAGGCCTCGGCCGAGCTCCCGGCCACCGGGTACTCCTTCGTGCGTTCCTGACCCATCTTTCCCTCCGTCCGTTCGGGTTTACGCGGCTTTCCCGGCCCCGGACCCAGGATACGGACGGGCCGGGGGCGGGGACGCCGGGAGCATCCCGCATCCAGTGTCAGGGTGTGCCGGCAAGCGCGCGTAAGGGGGCCGTCACCGCCGGGGAGGCGGAACGGGCGTACTGCGACGCACCCGGGCGGGCCCGCTCCGCCATGCCGGGCGCAAACGCCGGGATCACCAGGACGTTGCACGCGGCTCCACGTATGGCGGCGGTCGCGACGTGGCCTACCCGCCGTGGCTCGGCGTCTCCTTCCCCGCCGGTGCCCACCACCAGCAGCTCCGCTCCCCACTCCGAGGCCTCCCGCGTGATCTCCCTGGCCGCATCGCCCACGCGCACGCGGCGTTCGACCACGGCGGGGCTGAAGCCCGCTTCGCCCAGGCTGCGGTCCAGCCGGGCGTCCGCGATCGCCTCCAGCACATCGTCCGCGGCAGGTGGTGCGATCAGCGGGTCCAGGTCCACCACGTGCAGGCAGCGCATCTCCGTCGCGCCGCCGTTCACCAGCCGGGCCGCCAAGATGCCTTGCCCCAGCATGTCACAGGCGGACGCCGAAAGGTCACTGGTGAGCAGGACCCTGCCCGGCAGCCGCACGAACGGCCGATGCACGACGAGCACCGGGACGGCGGATGCGGCGATCACCTGGCTGGCTGTACTTCCCAGGATGCCGCTCCATGCGCGGCCCCGCCGCGACGCCCCTACCACGATGAGCTCCGCCTCCACCCGGGCCGCCGTGCGGCACAGCACCTCGGCCGCCGAGCCCTCCACCGCCACACACTGCACCGCGTCGCCGCCAGGAAAGGAGGCAAGCTGCCGCCGCATCCGCTCCAGCAGCTCGGCCACGTACGTGCCGGATGGGTCCGCCGGCGCCCCTTGCGGGGAAGGCTCGCTCCCGGCGGAGAGTGCCCACGACAGCGCCTCGGGAATCTCGAAGACATGCACCGCGTGCAGTCGCGCCCCCAGCGTCGCGGCCAGCTGCACGGCCGGGCCCAGCACGGGGTCCGCGTCGCCCGGCGTGCGAGGGTCCTGGTCGTCCATGCTTGCCACGCCCACCACGATGGTGCGGATCGAATTCGGCATCGTTCCCTCCAGGAAGGCCCGGTCCCGGCTCCGGCGTTCCTTTCCGCCGTCTCTCTCCAAAGATGCCGCTCGACCGGCTTCTGTGTGTCGGGGCGGGACGGACGGCGTTGTCAGGCTGGCGCCGAGCGTGCGGACGGGCGAATGGGCGGCGCGGACGGGCCGGGGCACGCGGACGGTTCCTCTCGTTCGCGTGCCCCGTGTCGCCCACTGGAGCCCCGGGCAGCTGCCACGCCCGTCAGCCCACGGTCAGAAGCGTCTGCCCCGTGCCGTGGGCGATGCGGAGCACGGCGTGCCGCGGGTCCGGCTCCGCCACGGCCAGCCCGTCCGGGTGCTCCACCGAGTGGGTCAGGTGCGCCGCGCCGGCACCCTGGTCGCCAAGCATGATCTCCAGCCGGTCGTTCCTGAGATCGTAGGTCGCGCCGCGGAAGGTCATCCCGTCCTCGGCGGGCTGCGCCCCCAGCGAGGGGTCGTCGACCTCCAGGTGCGAGGTCCGGCCGGCGTTGCGCTGCGTGAACTCCGCCAGGCTGCGCGGCCATTCGGATCGGTCGAGCACTGCGTCCATGGTCCACCTCCGTCTGCCGGGCGCCGGGCGCGCGCTCCGCCACCTGCCGAAGCGCGCTCCCAGGGCGCGGGTTGTGGATGTCCCGGGATCTCCGGGCACCCGTTTCAGGAAACCGCCGTCAAACGAAGGCGAGCTCCGGCAGCCCGATCTCGATGTAGCTCTCCACGCTGCTCACGCCCGGCGCGGACCAGGCGGCGCGCTCGGCGTCCTCGCGCTCCGTCCAGCTGCGCACGGTCCCGCGCAGGATCACCTTGCCGCCCACGGTCTCGACGGCGATGTGCGAAGCGTCGCGCGCGGCGGTACGCTGCAGCGCGGACTCGATCTTCTGCTTGATCTGCTGCGGCGTGACCCTGGGCCGCACCGCGATGGAGTTGACGACGCCGCTGACGCCGGTGAGGTGCGCGACCGCGTTGAAGGCCGCTTCGCGCTGGTACTGCCAGTCCACCTCTCCCTCCAGCGTGAGCAGGCCGTTGCGGACCGTCAGCCGCACCTGGCCGCTGGGGACGTTGAGGTTCCACGCCAGCGCATCCAGCGCGGCCCGGGCGATCTCGGTGTCGTCGCGTTTGTGGGTCCCGGGGATCACCACCTCCAGGTCGTTGGCCACGCCCCGCACGCCGGCCACGCGCTTGACCGCGCGCTCCGCCGCGTCCTTCTCCGCGAAGCTGTCGATGCGGCCGGTGAGCGTCACCACTCCCTCGTGCACCGTGACGCCCACCTCGTTGGCGTGGATGCTCGGCTCCCACCGCAGCTCGTCCTGCACCTCGCGCTGAAGCTCGACTTCGGTTTTCATGGTTCCTCCTCGCTGCGATGGAACAGGGGGCCCGCGGGCGCGGGCGGCGGGGGACGAAAGGCCTTGCGCGCCCACCGCTATCCGGCAATGTGCGCCCCGGCCGCGCCGCGAGCTGCCCGGCGGTGCTCGACACCGTGTGGGAGGAGGGCCGACGGGGGGCGAACGTCCGTGAACCGCAACCTCCCCACGCGGGCATCGGCGATCCGCCAGGGACGCGCCGGCCCGGGCCCGCCCCGCGCGCCGAACCTGATCTACCGCCCGGATCGCCGAGGCGTCACGCGCCCGCGGTGGCCAATGCCAGGGGCGCGCGGTGCAAGGGCATTGCGCCGGCGGGGGAAGTGCGCGCCCAGGCGGACGCCAGGGGTGCGCCGAGCAGCCCCTCGATCTCCCGCAGCACGCGGGAAGGCGAGACCGGTTTGGCGAGGAACCCCGCGCACCCCGCCGCCAGGGCCTGCCCTCCCTCGCCCGCGAGCGTCGACACGGCGAGAACCGGGGGCCCGCCACGCTCCTGGAGCACCTCGATCAGCGAGGCGATCCGCGTCCACCGCTCCGGTCCGAACGCATACGGTTCCAGCACCACCACGACGGGCTCATGCTCCCGCAGCAGGCGCATCCCCTCCGCCGCGGTACGGGCGGTGACGGGCTCGTAGCCGCTGTGGGCAAGGAACCGGGTCATGATGCTCAACACGTCGGCGTTGTCGTCGATTACCAGCACGGGGCGCTGCATCGGGACCTCCTCGGGCACGGACGAGCGGGCGAATGGGCCCAGCGGGGCACACCGAACCTGCCGCGTACGCCGTGAAGCAAGATGGCTCCTTCGGCGGAAAGCAGCTGTCGGGTACCTATGGACGGTGACGTGGGGCGATGGTGACCGGAGTACTCCCCGCGCGCGCGTCGAGAGCCGCCCGGCCCGGCGGGTGCTGCACGACGGCAGATTCGGACGGAGACCGTTTCGTGCGGCGGCAGTCGTGGACGGGGGGGTCGACACAGCCGGAGAGGGGAAAGATGCAGGCGATGCTGCTGGACGCGCCCGGAATGCCGCTGCGCCTGGCGCAGGTGCCCGACCCGGCACCCGGGCCCGGGCAGGTGCTGCTGCGGGTGACGGCGTGTGCCGTCTGCCGCACCGACCTGCACGTGGTCGACGGCGAGCTTGCACACCCGAAGCTCCCGCTGATCCCGGGGCACGAGATCGTGGGCCTCGTCACCGCGTGGGGGAAAGGGGTGGAGGGCTTCGCCGCCGGTGACCGGGCAGGCGTGCCGTGGCTGGGGTGGACCTGTGGCACGTGCGGGCACTGCCGGTCGGGGCGCGAGAACCTGTGCCCGAACGCCCGCTTTACCGGCTACACGCTGGACGGCGGCTACGCCGGGCAGACGGTGGCCGACGCGCGCTACTGCTTCCGCATCCCCGCGAGGTACACGGACGCGCAGGCGGCGCCGCTGCTGTGCGCGGGGCTCATCGGCTACCGCTCCCTGCGAATGGCGGGCGAGGGCGAGCGGCTGGGGATCTACGGCTTCGGCGCGGCGGCCCACATCGTGGCCCAGGTGGCGCGCCACCAGGGGCGTCGCGTGTTCGCCTTCACCCGGCCGGGCGACGCGGAGGGCCAGCGCTTCGCGCGCGAGCTCGGCGCGGTCTGGACGGGCGGGTCCGACGAGCGGCCGCCGGAGGCGCTGGACGCGGCGATCCTCTTTGCCCCCGTGGGCGCGCTGGTGCCGGCGGCGCTCCGGGCCGTGCGGCCGGGCGGAACGGTGGTATGCGGGGGGATCCACATGAGCGACATCCCTGCCTTCCCGTACGAGCTGCTCTGGGGCGAGCGGGTGCTCCGCTCCGTCGCCAACCTCACCCGCGCGGACGGCACCGAATTTCTCGCCCTGGCACCCGCCGTCCCCGTCCGCACGGAGGTGGAGACGTTTCCGCTGGCGGACGCCAACCTCGCCCTGGACCGCCTGCGCAGCGGCCAGCTGCGCGGCGCCGCCGTCCTGCTGCCGGACGACGGCTGAACGGCGCCGCCCTTCGCGAGCGCGTCGCGGGCCTCGCGTATTTTCTCCCCGCACGCGCAGAACCGCTCCCCACGCGCCGCCGGATCGCACCGACCGGAACCGCTGGTTACGGACCTGTTCCCGGAGGTGCAGTCGTGATACGTACCACTCCGTCCGCCGCGCCCTGCTCCGCCGGGCCTGCTCGCCGCGCTCGCTGGTCGCGCCAGGGCTGGTGCGACGGCGCACGGTGGATCAGCGGAATCTTCCCCGCCCCTCCCGCGGCGCCCGCCTGACAGCCGGGCCATGTCTCCCGTCGCACCTTTCTCCGACGCCCCCGAACACCCGGGTGGGGCCTGCCGCGGCGGTGAGGAGGACCACGGTGATGCCTGACACGCTGCAAACCGACCATGTCGCGGACGCCGCCGGCCTCGTGCGACAGGACGTGCCGGTGGATTCGCTCCCTCGACCGGCTGCCGCCCCCGCCCAGGCCGTGCTGGAGGCGCGCGGGCTCACCAGGGTCTACCGGATGGGCGAGGTGGAGGTGCAGGCGCTGCGGGACGTCGATCTCGACATCTACGCCGGCGAGCTGCTGGTGCTGCTGGGCGCCTCGGGAAGCGGAAAGTCGACGCTGCTCAACATCCTGGGCGGGCTGGACGTGCCCAGCGGCGGCACCGTCCGCTTCTTCGACCACGACCTGACGGCGGCGGACGAGCGCGAGCTCACGCGCTTTCGCCGCGAGCACGTGGGCTTCGTCTTCCAGTTCTACAACCTGATCCCCAGCCTGACGGCGCGCGAGAACGTGGCGCTGGTCACCGACATCGCGCGCGCGCCCATGGACCCGGCGGAGGCGCTGCGGATGGTGGGGCTGGGCGACCGGCTGGACCACTTTCCCGCGCAGCTCTCCGGCGGCGAGCAGCAGCGCGTGGCCATCGCCCGCGCAATCGCCAAGCGGCCCGACGTGCTGCTGTGCGACGAGCCCACGGGCGCGCTCGACTTCAGGACGGGGAGGCTGGTGCTGGAGGTGATCGAGCGGGTGAACGTGGAGCTGGGGACCACGACCGCCGTCATCACCCACAACGCGACGATCGCGGGGATGGCCGACCGGGTGCTGCACATGTCCAGCGGCCGGATCGCCTCGGAGACGCGCAACGCGGTGCGGACCAGCCCGTCCGCCATGGAGTGGTGAGGCCCCATGCGCCCCCTGGACCGCAAGCTGACGCGCGACCTGTGGCGCCTGCGGGGCCAGGTCGTTTCCATCGCCCTGGTGGTGGCCAGCGGAATCGCGGGAATCGTCACCTTCAAGAGCGCGCTGGACTCGCTGGAGGCGTCGCGCGCCCGCTACTACGCCGACGCGCGCTTCGCGGACGTGTTCGCGTCGCTGGAGCGCGCGCCGGAGCCGCTGGCCGCGCGCCTCGCGGCGATCCCCGGTGTCTCCGCCGTGCAGACGCGCGTGGTGGCCGGCGTGGTGCTGGACGTGCCGGGGCTGGCGGAGCCGGCGACGGGGAAGCTGGTCTCCGTCCCGGCGGAATCCGAGCCTTCGTCGCTCAACCGGGTGCACCTGCGCCGGGGCCGGATGCCGCTCCCCGGCCGCCGCGGCGAGGCGCTGGTGAGCGAGCAGTTCGCGGAGGCCAACGGGCTGGCGCTGGGTGACACGCTGGGGGCGCTGATGGACGGCCGCTGGGAGCGGATCACGCTGGTGGGCGTCGCCCTCTCCCCGGAGTACGTCTACGCGGTGCAGGGCGGCGGCGCGTTCCTCACGGACAGCCGGCGCTTCGGCGTGCTGTGGATGGAGCGCGAGGCGCTGGAGGCCGCGTACGACATGCGCGGCGCCTTCAACGACGTGGCGCTGGGCCTCGCCCCCGGGGCCGGCGAGCGCGACGTGATCGCCCGCGCGGACCGGCTGCTGGCGCGCTACGGCGGGCTGGGCGCGTACGGCCGCGCGGACCAGCCCTCGCACCGGGTGGTGAGCGACGAGATCCGGCAGAACCGCGCCACCGGCACCGTGGTCCCCGCGCTGATCCTGGCCGTCGCCGCCTTCCTGCTGAACGTCGTCCTCGCCCGGCTGGTGGCGACGGAGCGGGAGCAGATCGCCGTCCTCAAGGCGTTCGGCTACACCAGCGCCGAGGTGGGGCGCCACTACCTCTTCTTCGCGCTCTGCGCCGTGCTGCTGGGCGCGGGGATCGGGATCGCGGCGGGGCTCTGGCTAGGCGGCGGTCTCGTCGGGCTCTACGCGGAGCACTTTCGCTTTCCCGACCTGCGCTACCAGGCCAGCTGGCCGCTGGTGCTGGGCGCGCTGGCGGTGAGCGTGGCGGCCGCCGCCGCGGGGGCGCTGGGCTCCGTGCGCCGTGCGGCCGGGCTGCCCCCGGCGGAGGCCATGCGCCCGGAGGCGCCGGCGCGCTTTGGCCGGGGCGCGGTGGAGCGGGTGCTGCCGCGGGGAAGCCTGTCGCCGATCGGCACCATCATCCTCCGCAACCTGGTGCGCCGGCCTTTCCGCACCGCGGCGTCCGTTCTCGGCGTGGGGCTCTCCGTCTCGCTGGTCTTCGTCACCGTCTTCTTCTTCGACGTCTTCGGCTACACGTTCAACCTGCAGTTCGGGGTGGCGCAGCGGCAGGACGTGACCGTCGCCTTCACCGGCCCCCGCGCTCCCGGCGTGCGGCACGACTTGGCGCACCTGCCGGGGGTGGAGCGGGTGGAGGCGTTCCGCGGCGTTCCCGTCCGCATCCAGAGCGGCCACCGGACGCGGCAGGTAGGACTGATGGGGATGGAGCCGCGCCCGGAGCTCAGCCGCGTGATCGACCGCTACGGCCGCGCCCGGCCGATCCCGTCCAGCGGACTGCTGCTGAGCCGCGAGCTGGCGAAGGTGCTGGGCGTGGCGCCGGGCGACTCGGTGACGGTGCAGGTGCAGGAGGGCGCGCGGCGAACGCTGCGGCTGGGCGTGGCGGGGACGGTGGACGACCTGTTCGGCATCAACGCCTGAGCGGACCTGGGCTGGCTCGCGCGGCAGATGCGGGAAGGCCCCGCCGTCTCCGGCGCGCACCTGGCCGTGCGGGACGGCGAGGTCGACGAGGTGCACGCGCGGTTGAAGGAGACGCCGCTGGTGGCCGCGGCAACCTCGCCAGCCGCCATGCTGCGCAACTTCCGGGAGCACGTCGCCAGGAACATGTACACCAACCTGATGATCGTCGCGGTGTTCGCAGGGATCATCGCCATGGGCGTGACCTACAACGGCGCGCGGATCGCCCTGGCGGAGCGGGCGCGCGAGCTGGCCAGCCTGCGCGTCCTGGGCTTCAGCGTGCACGAGATCGCCGTCATCCTGCTGGGCGAGCAGGCGGTGCTGGTGATGCTGGGCATCCCCGCGGGCTTCGGGCTGGGCGTGCTGTACGGCGGACTGTGGATCCGCGCGCTCAACGGCGAAGTGTACCGGATGCCGATGGTTTTCAGCGGCTCCACCTTCGTCGTTTCCGCCGCGGTGATCGTGGTGATGGCGGCGCTGGCCGCGCTGGCGGTGCGCCGCCGGCTTTCGCACCTGGACCTGGTCGCGGTGCTCAAGAGCCGCGAGTGACTTTGAGGAGGGAACGATGCCCACCATCGAGCAGCCGCCCCGGATCGTCTCCACGCCCGCCCCTGCCCCGGCGTCGGGGAACGGGCGGATGGCCGCCGCGCCCAGGCCGGCGAAGAAGCGGCGGAACCTGCGCCGCTGGGGCTGGGCGGCCGCCGCGCTCGTGCTGCTGGCGGTGACCGCGTGGGCCATGCGCCCCGTCCCCGTCGACGTAGAGACGGCGGCCGTGGTGCGCGGGCCGCTGCGGGTCACGGTGGATGAGGACGGCGTCACGCGGGTGCAGGAGCGCTACGCCGTCGCCGCGCCGGTGGCCGGGCGGCTGCTGCGCGTGGAGCTGCGCGAGGGGGATGCGGTCGCGGCGGGCGACGTCGTTGCGCGGATCGCCGCCGCGCCGCTGGACGCCCGCACCGTTCGCCAGGGCCAGGCCGGCGTCGCCGCGGCGGAAGCCGTGTGGCGTGAAGCCGGCGCCGCCCTCGCCGCGCGCGAGGCTGAGCTGGCGCAGGCCCGGCGCGAGACGCGGCGCCTGCGCGTGCTGCAGGACGCAGGCGCCGTCAGCCGGCAGACGCTGGAGCAGGCGGAGACGGCGGAGCGGGTGGGCGCCCGCGCCGTCACCGCCGCGGCTGCCCGCGTCCGCGCGGCCGCGGCGGACGTGGAGGCCGCGCGTGCCGCCGTCAGCGGCGCGGACCCCGCCGCACTCGCCGTGGAGACGGTAACGGAGGTGCGCTCGCCGGTCAGCGGCCGCGTGCTGCGCGTGGCGCAGGAGAGCGAGGCGCCGGTCGCGCCCGGCGCGCCGCTGGTGGAGCTGGGGGATGCGCAGGCGCTGGAGGTGCTGGTGGACGTGCTCTCCACCGACGCGGTGCGGGTCCGGCCGGGCATGCCCGTGGTGGTGGAGGAGTGGGGCGGCGCCGGGATGCTGGAGGGCCGCGTGCGCACCGTCTCTCCATCCGCGTTCACGCGCGTCTCGGCCCTGGGCGTGGAGGAGCAGCGGGTGAACGTGGTCGCCGACCTGCTGGTCGACCCCGAAGCGCCGCTGGGCGAGGGCTACCGTGTGGAGGCGCGCATCGTCACCTGGGAGGGTGCGAACGTGCTCAAGGTGCCGCTGAGCGCCCTCTTCCGCCACGGAAGCGGCTGGGCCGTCTTCGTCGCCGAGGCTGGCCGCGCCCGTCTGCGCCCCGTCCTCCTCGCCCACCGCGGCGAGTCGGAAGCCGAAGTGCTCCGCGGCCTGAGCGCCGGCGAGTCAGTCATCCTCTACCC
>DASUVG010000306.1:0-2324 GCA_036379135.1 Longimicrobium sp. | reverse complement strand
CCGCCGCAGCGCCGCCACGTCCGAGGACGAGTGGAACGCGGTGGACCAGCTTCCCGAGACGGGGAGCTACCTGCCGCAGGAGGTGGTGGACCGCATCACCCTGCCGTTCGGCAACAGCACCAACCAGAACCGCGCGAGCGGGCTGGTGAGCACGGGGGCGGTGGTCCGGGTGTCGGACAGGTCGCCGTGAGGAAAAACAGGTTCAAGTGCCCAGGTTCAAGTGCCCAGAGGAGCCTTTCCTTGACACTTGAACCTGGGCACTGGGCACTTTCTGCTCGCTGACGCATGAGCAACGACGGATTCCGTAAAGGCCTCGACTCCCTGGACCAGGGCCCGGCCCCCAGCGACGCGCCCGAAGACGGCGCGCCGCCGCAGGCGGGCGACCTGCCGCCGCACCCCAGCGTGGACGCCCTGCGCGCGGAGTTCGGCGCCGGGGTGCTGCGCCACGAGCTGGTGGCGGGCGACGAGCACATCGTCTACATCCCGCCCGAGCGCGCCGCCGAGATCCTGGGGTGGCTGCGCGACCAGCAGGGGTACGACTTTCTGCAGGACCTGACCGCGGTCGACTACGGCGGCGGGCGGATGATCCAGGTGGTCTACCAGCTGTGGTCCATCGAGCGCAAGCTGAACCTGCGGGTAAAGTGCGAGCTGCCGCTGGACGCGCTGGAGATCGACACCGTCTACTTTCTCTGGCGCGCCGCCGACTGGCTGGAGCGCGAGGTCTACGACATGTTCGGCGTCGTGTTCCGGGGCCATCCGGACCTGCGCCGCATCCTGATGCCGTACAACTACGCCGAGGGGCACCCGCTGCGGAAGGACTTTCCCCTGCGCGGCCGCTTCAGCCGCGCGGAGCAGACGCGGCGGGCGCTTTCGATGAAGACCGAGGACCACTACTCGCCGCAGGAGCTGGAGATCGCCCACATGCTGGGGCAGGGGCTTCCGGAGGTGTTCGATCCCCGCGAGGCCGGCGCGCAGCAGGGGCAGTTCGGCGGCATGGGAGGAGGGGGCTGATGGCACTGCGCCGCGTGGTATACAACGTCACCCGCACCCCGGAGCTGGCCTCCGGAGGCGCGCTGGTGCACGCCCCCATCATCCCCGTGCAGGGCGAAGCCCGCGAGGTGCACGAGGACATCGCGGGCGAGCACATGCTCATCAACATCGGCCCGCAGCACCCGGCCACACACGGGGTGCTGCGCCTGGTGCTGGAGCTGGACGGCGAGACGGTGATCCGCTGCATCCCGCACATCGGCTACCTGCATTCGTCGTTCGAGAAGCTGGGCGAGTACCGGGACTGGAACCAGATCGTCCCGCTCACCGACCGCATGGACTACCTGGCGCCGCTCATCTACAACTGCGCCTACGCGATGGCCGTCGAGAAGATGATGGGCATCGAGGTGACGGAGCGGTGCAAGGTGGTGCGGGTGATGTGCATGGAGCTGGACCGCATCTTCAGCCACCTGCTCTGGCTGGGGACGACCGCGATCGACCTGGGCGCGTTCACCGTCTTCCTGTACACGTTCCAGCAGCGCGAAAAGATCTACGACCTGCACGAGCAGCTCACCGGCGCGCGGATCACCACGTCGTCCACCCGCATCGGGGGGATGATGGCGGACCTGCCGGCCGGGTGGGTGGAGGACCTGAGCCAGTTCCTCACCGGCTTCGTCCCCGTGCTGAACGAGGTCGACACGCTGCTGACCAACAACGCCATCTGGATCGGGCGCACGCAGGACGTGGGCGGCATCAGCGCCGCGGACGCCGTCAACTGGGGGCTCAGCGGGCCCAACCTGCGCGCGTCGGGCGTCTCGTACGACATCCGCAAGGACCGTCCGTACTACGACTACGAGACGTACGACTTCGACGTGCCGGTGGGCGAGCACGGCGACATCTACGACCGCTACCTGTGCCGCATGGAAGAGATGCGGCAGAGCGTGCGCATCCTGCGCCAGGCCATCGACCGCCTGCCGGGCGGCCCCATCAACGTGGACGACCCCCGCGTCATCCTGCCGCCCAAGACGGCGGCGATGAACGACATGGAGTCGATGATCCACCACTTCAAGCTGGTGATGGAGGGCGTGCGCGCCCCCGTCGGCGAAAGCTGGTTCAGCGTGGAGTCGTCCAAGGGCGAGCTGGGGATGTACGTCGTCAGCGACGGCGGCAGCAAGCCCGTCCGCTGGCGGGTGCGCGGGCCCAGCTTCATCAACATCGCCGCGCTGCCGCACATGATCGAGGGGGCGCTGCTCTCCGACGTGATCGCGGTGAACGCGTCGCTCGACATCGTGCTGGGAGAGATCGACCGATGAGCGCCACCCCCATTCGCGCGGGCA
>DASUVG010000305.1:0-2953 GCA_036379135.1 Longimicrobium sp. | reverse complement strand
GGGGGCGGCCAGCGGGGCCTGGGCCGCGTCGGAGCAGGCCGCGGCAAACGCGAGCGTCGCGAGGGCAAGGGGAGTGAGGGTGCGCTTCATCGATCCTCCAGCAGGTGGGATACGGGTTACGGCAGGATGCGGCGCCATCGGCGTACTCCGCGGGTGTCGAAGCCCCGCCGGGGTGGCGGTGGCTCGTGCGGAGTCTAGCCGGGCTGCGTTACCCTGCCGTGACCTGCCGTGACCTGCCGTGATCCGGGGCTCAGCCGCGGCAGCCGAGCCAGATCCGCCGCGCCGCGGCCGTCTCGCGCGCGGCGCCCTGCGTATCCCCGAGCACGCGCAGGAGCTGGGACTTCCGCTGGTGAACGGCCGCGCGGTAGGCGACCTCGAACCCAAGGTCCTCGTGGATCCCGTCCAGCCGCGCCAGCGCCGCCTCGGCGCGCCCTTCGGCCAGCAGGAGGTCGGCCGCCGCGAGATGGGAGATCGCGCGGGGGAAGTAGGGTGAGGAGGAGAAATAGCGGGTCGAAGCGAGCGAGTCGACGCGGTTCAGGTGCCGCAGCGCGGCCCCGGTGTCGCCGCGGCGGGCGAGCGCCGCGATCAGGTACGCGCGGACATAGGCAGCGGAGTGATAGCCACCGCCGGTCCCCCCCGACCCGGTCTTCAGCGCGCCCGCCGCCGGGCCCGCGTTTCCCGCCCGGAGTGAAACGGCAGCCTGAAGGGTCTCGCGCAGGGGATTCCGTCCGTCGGACTCCATCCGGCCCGTGTACACCGCCCCTCCCGGCGCCGGGGGCGCGGCCAGGTCCGCGCCGGGCAGCTCGAACGCGTGCGGCGGCAGTCGGAAGAGGGCACGCGTCATCGCCCCCGCCACGGGCGCGAAGGCGGCCAGGGAGTCGGCGTGGGCCGCCGTGCCCTGCGCGCACCCCTGCGCCGCGGCCAGATGGGCGAGCAGCAGGTGGAGCGACGCACGCATCTCGGCGCTGCCGGTGGCGCGCAGGAGCAGCGTCGCCTGCGCCTCCACCGCCGCCGGGTTCCCGGTGTACCCCGCGGTGCGCCAGAGTGCGTCCAGGGTGACCGGATTCACGGCGAGCGCGGAGGCCTCGGTTGCGGCCTCCCGGTCCCCCAGGGCCACCGCCCGAAGCAGGAGCATCTCCGCCCGGTGACCGCCGTCCGGGTCCCCGTGCAGCGCCGCGCGGGTCAGCCGGTCGAGCAGGGGCAGGTCGCCGCGCAGGACGGCCAGGCGCGCGAGGTGGACCAGCGAGGGGAAGTTCCCGGGGTCCAGGCGCAGCACCTGCTCGAAGGCGGGGCGCGCCTCTTCCATCGATCGCCCGGCGGCGGGGTTCCGATGGAACAGCACCTCGGCCAGGCCGAGCCAGGCCTCCACGTCGCTCGGCCGGGAGGTGGCCGCCTGGCGATACAGACGCTCCGCGACGGCTGACTGACCCTGTCGCGCGGCGAGGAGCGCCTCGGCCAGGATCCGTTCCTGAGGCCCGAGCCTGTCCCTGAGGGCCACCGCCCGCGCGGCCGCGGTGTTGACCATCCGGCCCTCGCCCGCCCAGTCCGCCGCGACCGCGAGCCGATAGTGCGCCAGCGCGAAGCCGCTGTCCACCTGCGTGGCGGCCAGGAAAGCCTGGACCGCGGGGCCATACCTGCCGCGGCGAAGGTGACCCTCCCCTTGCAGCCAGGCTTTCAGAGCGGCGGGCGAGGTGGTGGTACGGGCGGCTGCCGCGGCCCACGCGTCTCCGTGCTCCCGCAGGTAGCCCGCGAGGAGCCGTGTCGCTACTCGGTCCGCTACGCCCTGGAGTTCACGCTCGGTGCCGGCAGTCTCGGTGCTCGCGACCCTCAGTCCCCTTTCGACGTCCCAGAGGTGGGCAAAGACTCTCAGGCTGTCGCCGAAGCCTGACACGCTGCCCCGGACCACGAGCGCTGCGTTCAGCCTGCGTCCCAGCCCGATCTCCAGATCGCCTCGCTCGCCGGTCGGCCGCCGGTCCCATGCCTTGAGAACCGTGCTGGGGTCGACGGCGCGAAGGGGCCCGGCCTCGTGCAGCCGCGTACTGAGGAGAACCGGAAGACCCGCCTCGAGGTACCCGAGCGGGCCGCCGGCGCTCACCTCGAAGGGCAGAACCGCGACGCTGATCTCCTCCCGGGGTCTTTCGCCTGGCGCCCGCCATAACCACCCGGCCACGGCAAGGAGCACCACCAGCAGAACGCTCGATTTCCTCCACCACGCGTGGCGCGGCTCGGGTGCCGGGCGTGACGGAGGAGGATCCGCCAGCCTGCCGTCGGCCGAACGCGGCTCGGCCCGGCGGAGCTCGCCCGCGAGCGCGTCGGTCAGGGCAGATGGGGTGTCGCCGTATTCAGCGGCGAGCCGGGACTCCAGGGACCGGTACGCGTCCAGTGCCGCGGTGCGGTCGCCGGACGCGGCCAGGAGCTCCATCAGGAGGCGGACGACCCGCTCCTCATCAGGCGCGATCTCCACGGCGCGCCTTGCCCAGCGGACGGCGTCCCTGGCCCTTTCCGCCTCGGCGGCTTCCCGCGCCAGCGACTCGGCCGTTTCGAGAGCGAAGATTCGCGCCGCCGCTCGCTGGGAGGCGGTCCATTCCTCGAAGGCGGGGGCGGAATCGACGTGAAATCCAGGGAGAAAATCTCCCGCGTAGAACCCCACGGCCGCTTCGCGGTCACCGGCGGCCGCGGTCGCGTAAAGATCCCGCAGGTCCAACCGAACCGCTTCCGCGTCCACCCCCACGTCGTCGCCGCGGGTCCGGACCGCGCCCTCCCCGAGTGCCTGCCGGATGAAATGCAGGGACCGCCGTAGCGAAGCACGTCCCCGCTCCTCGTCGGCCTCCGGCCAGAACAGCGCGAGCAGGGTATCTCGCCGGCAGTAGCCGCCCGCCGGCAGGCCGGCGAGATAGATGAGCAGCGCCAGGCGCTTGGGTTGAGCGAGCAGCGACGCGACGGGCTCGCCGTC
>DASUVG010000304.1:0-22063 GCA_036379135.1 Longimicrobium sp. | reverse complement strand
CCCTCCCCCGGCCCCTCCCCGCTCGTTCCTTGCGGAGAGGGGAGATCTCCCGCCAGGACCCGGGCTCGTCGAACCGCATCGCACTGCGCCCGCAGGCGCCCCCCTCTCCCGGCCTCTCCCCCCCGAACTGCAGGGGGGAGAGGAGAAATTCGACTGCGGTTCGGACGGTTCTCCATGTGCGTCCGGAATCCGCTGACCGGCAGGCACGACGGCAGGGATCGAACTGCGCCCGACGGGGCCCCCTCTCCCCCGGCCCCTCTCCCCCGCTGCGCGGGAGAAAGGGGAGAATTCGATCTCGCCGCGACAAAGCCTCTGCCGTCACCCTCCCCCACGCAGTTTGTGGGGGAGGGCCGGGGAGGGGGGCGCCGGCGGGCGCAGTGCGATCCCGGCCGCCGAGCCTCTCGCCCCAGCCCTACCCCAACCTCCCCCAGGGTTTTTTGGGGGAGGTGGGCGAGTGGTGCTCGCCCGGAGGGGGCGCGGCGGGTCGCGCGAACGCCTCCCATGCCGCCTGAGCCTCCATCCCCATCCGATGACCCTCCGCGCCGAGTACGACCGCGCCGCCGCCGACTACGACCGCCGCTGGGCGCGCTACAACCGCGCAAGCCTCGCGCTGCTGCGTCCGTGGATCACGGGCGCCGATCCGGGGCGCGTGGTGGACGTGGGATGCGGCACCGGCAACCTGCTGCCGCTTCTGCGGGATTCCGCCTCGCGGATGGATGGATACGCGGGCGTAGACCTGTCGCCGGAGATGCTGCGGGTGGCGCGCGGAAAGGCGGGCGGGGCGGGGGGGCGGACCGGATTCGTCGCGGCGAATGCGGGGCGGCTTCCGCTGCGCGACGCATCGTTCGACACGGCGGTCTCCGCGTCGGTGCTGCACTACTGGGATGATGCGCGGGCGGGGCTGGCGGAGATCCACCGCGTGCTGCGCCCCGGCGGACGGCTTCTGCTGCTCGACTGGCTGCGCGACCCGCCGCCGATGCGCGCGCTGAACGCCTGGATGCGCATCACGCGCGTCGAATACCGGCGGATGTACTCGCGCGCGGAGCTGGCGGATGCGCTCGCGGCCGCGCGCTTTCGCGTGCAGGCCGAAGCGCGGGGCAGCGCCGGCGGCCCCTGGCGCGTGATCGCCTTCGATGCGCGGGCGGTGTGAGCCTGGTCCGCGGAAACGGGATCGAATTCTCCCCTTTCTCCCGCGCAGCGGGGGAGAGGGGCCGGGGGAGAGGGGGCCCCTTCGGGCGCCAGCTCGATTTCTGTCGCCGAGTCTCGAATCATCGGCAACGACCTCCCCTCTCCGCGAGGAACGAGCGGGGAGGGGCCGGGGGAGGGGCCCCGCGTCGGGCGCCAGCTCGATTTCCGTCGACGAGCCGATCACCTGCGGCGGGGAAGCGCACACTGGACGTAAGTGTCGTTCGTATTTAGATTTGTCGCTTCTCCGAATCTCTGCGGCACCCCCTCCCGTACTCCAGCCGGTTCACCGTTCCCCAGCACCGCCCAGGACCGATGCGCAGCAACTCCACCTACGTCATCACCCCGGACTCGTTCCAGATCAGCCAGGGCATCATCGGGCTGCCGCTGGCGCGCCCGTCGCGGCGTCTGACGGCCATGCTGCTGGACCTGGTGATCGTGGCGCTGCTGGTAAAGACCGCGGGGGCCATGCTGCTGGGGCTGGCGGCCGCGTTCTTCGCGTTCCGCATGTCGCGCAAGGTCACCGGCGCCGGCACGCACCCGCTGGGCAGGGCGGTGCGCTTCAGCATCCGCGCGTTCGGGGCGTTCATCCTCTTCCTGGTGGCCGTCAACGTGTGGAGCAAGGGCGCCGACGGCCTGCGCCGCATGGCCCGCTCCGGCGTGCAGCTGAACATCTCCCGCCAGGGCGGCACCGACAGCGTGGACGTCTCGGCCTGGCAGGCGCTGGGGCTGGTTCCCCAGGTGACCGCGCTGCGGAACGCGAAGACGGAGGAGGACGCGCAGCGCCTGGCCGGCGAGCTGGCCAACGGCTTTCGCCGCACGGGGATGGAGGAGGAGCAGGTTCGCGACGCCATGGAGGGGATCGCGAACGACGCGGACCAGGAGTGGATGGAGCGCGCCGTCGAGCGGGCGATGGAGGCCCCGGCGGCCACCGCCGCGGGTTCCGCCAGGCCCGCCGGCGCCGACTCGCTGGCCCGTGCGTACGCCGCCCACATGGCCGCCGGCGACACCGCCGCCGCGCGGGCCGTCCAGCCCCAGCTGGCCTCCGTGCTGGCGCGCGACAGCCTGGACGAGCTTCGCGGCGAGCTGAGCCAGGCACGGCGCGAGAACGGAGAGCTGGCCGGCCGTGTGGAGCGCGCGGAGAACCGCGGCATCCTGGCCTCCATCAAGGGGCTGCTGGACGAGCTGGGGCTCGGCTTCGGGTGGACGGGTCTCTACTTCACCGCCTTCCTTACCCTGTGGCGCGGCCAGACGCCGGGGAAGAAGCTGGCGGGCGTCCGCGTGGTGCGCCTGAACGGCCAGCCGATGACGCTGTGGACCTCGTTCGAGCGCTTCGGTGGATACGCGGCGGGCCTGGTCACCGGCCTTCTCGGCTTCGCGCAGGTGTACTGGGACCGCAACCGGCAGATGATCCACGACAAGATCGTGGAGACCGTCGTGGTCCGGGAGCGCGGCGCCCGCGATGACGCGCCCGCCCCGCAGCCGGCGCGCCCCGCGGTGGCCGCGTTCGGATCCTATCCCTCCTCCCGCCGCGGCTGAGGGGAGAGGAACCCAGCCCGCTTCCAGGGGCGCGTCCCTGTCTCCTGATCCCATCTTTTCGCCCGGCCGGACGTTCCGGCCGGGCGTTTGCATTCCGCGGTGGGCGGAAGCCGGGAGCCCGACCCGTACCCCCCCTCTGCGGATGACGGATTTCTTCGCGCGGCATGTGGTCTGGCTGGTGCCGTTCGCGGCCATCGGCCTGGCCGCCATCTTCAGCGCCATCATCACCCTGTTCTGGGGGCTGCAGAAGCCCTCGCGCATGGCGCTGGTCGCCCGGCCGCCGGTGGGGAGCGAGGCGTTCATGATGGCCGTAAGCGGCGCGGTGAACGCGCCGCTGATGCGCGGCGGCACCGCGCGGCTGCTGAACAACGGCGACCAGATCTTTCCCGCGCTTCTGGACGCCATGCGCCAGGCGCGGTGCACCATCAACTTCATGGTCTACATCTGGGAGCCCGGCCGGGCGGCCGACCAGGTGGTGAAGGTGCTGGCCGAGCGCGCCCACGCCGGGGTGCAGGTGCGGATGCTGCTGGACGCGTTCGGCGCGCACGGCATGCCCAAAGACGACATCCGCGAGCTGGAGGACGCGGGCGCGGTGGTCAAGTTCTTCAACCCCATCGTTCCCGGCTGGCTGTCCGCGGCGCACAAGCGCAACCACCGGCGCGCCATCGTCATCGACGGCGAGGTGGCGTTCACCGGCGGCGCCGCCATCGGCGACCGCTGGCTGGGCGACGCGGAAGACGCCGAGCACTGGCGCGACGTGATGGTGGAGGTGAGCGGGTGCCTTGCCACCAACCTGCAGTCCGCCTTTACCCAACTGTGGGCCAACGTCACGGGCGAGATCCTGGTGGGCGACGAGTTCTATCCCCCTGATCCCGACGGCAACAGGGGCGGAGGCGAGGGGCTGTCGCGGCACGTGAACGTCATCAGCTCGCCCGCCACCCAGTCGCAGCCGCTGGTCGTCTTTTTTCTCGTCTCCGTGGCGTGCGCGCGCCATTCCATCTACCTGGCCAACTCGTACTTCGCGCCGGACGAGAGCATGCGCCGCATCCTGGCCGAGCGCGCGCGCGACGGGGTGGACGTGCGGCTGCTGCTTCCCAACAAGCTCACCGACGCGCCCATGGTGCGCTGGGCGGGGCAGCACTACTTCGCCGAGCTGCTGGAGGCCGGCGTGCGCATCTACGAGTACCAGCCCACCATGATGCACGCCAAGATGCTGGTGGTGGACGGCGTGTGGGCCGTGCTGGGCTCCGCCAACATGGACATCCGCTCCAAGGAGCTGAACCAGGAGGGGGTGATCGGCATCCTGGACCAGGGCTTCGGGGAGCAGATCCGCGACACGTTCATGGCGGACCTGAAGGATGCGCGGGAGATCACGCGCGAGGCGTGGAGCCGGCGCGGATGGCTGGCGCGCCTCAACGAGCGGTTCTGGGTCTCCTTCGTCCAGCAGTTCTGAGGGGATTGCATAACGCGGAGGAAGCGGAAGAACGAAGAGAGGGCGCGGAGAACGATGCCGTTCTCCGCGCCCTCTCTCTCGTTTCCTCCGCGTGATCCTTTACCGGACGATCACGCGAAGGGCGGGGTGAGCATGCCGCCTTCGGGGCGGTTCTCGTCTTCCTCACCGTGCTCCAGCAGGCCGAACAGCTGCAGGTGGCGGCGGCGCAGGCGGTTGGCGGCGGCCAGCGCCTCCTCCTCCGTCTCGCCGAAGCCCTCCCACGCGAACGCGGTCTCGCCCCACTGCGCGGGCGGGCTCCACGGCGAGTCGGCGTCGTGGATGCGGGCCACGCGCCGCGGGTGGGTGAACGGGTCCAGGTACGTCCCCAGCACGCGCCCGCGGCGGTCGATCACCACGCCCACGGCGCCGCCGCGGCTGTGCCGCCGCCGCTTGAGCCGCCGGTAGATCGACACCGCGCCCTCCACCACCAGGAAAGCGAGGCAGAGCAGCGCCAGAAAAAACACGAAATCGAACGAGATAAGCCTCATGCCGCCTTCCAGTACTCCGCTTCGCACTTCCACCACATCCATCGATATACACCCGCCGCCCGCCGCGTTCCCCGCCCCGGGACGGGGAGGCGCGGCGTGCGGCCCGACTGTAACGTCCGGGGAGGCGTTCGCATGACCAGCACGTTTCCGACCCGCCCTCAGCAAACGCCTGGCGTCAACGCAAGTGATTGATGGGACGCAGGTTGAGACCGGTTTCCGCTTGCCGTGCACCCGCCCGTGGAAGTGACGATGGAGAACCGAGTCAGGTCACGCGGCCAGGAACAGATGGCGGCGGCGAGCCGCATCCACGACAGCGCGCCCGGCAGGCCAAAGCCCGCCGGGCGCTTCTCATCGTCCCCCGTACTCTCGTACTCTCGTACCTACGACAGCGCATCCAGCACGCGCCCCACGTCCCCGGGCTCGCGCAGGCGGATGGCCAGCAGCAGCGGCCGCACCCAGATGTGCGGCTTGCGGATCGCCGCCGCCAGCGTGGCCACCACGTGGTCCAGCGCATCGATCTCCAGCGGCAGCCGCGCCGCATCCGTCGTGGCGAAGCGCTGCGCCCAGTTCCAGGCCAGGTCGCGCGAGCCGCCCAGCGCAAAGGTGAACACCACCTCGTCGTGCCGCATGCCGATCCAGTCCAGCAGCCCCATCCACGGCGATACCCGGCCGATGCGGTCCTGCACGTCGTCCAGCAGCTCGCCCAGCAGCGCGCTGATCTCGCGGAAGTCGTGCTCCAGCGCGCCCAGGCCGGCTCCCGGCGCCGTCTCTGCCGCGGCGACGCCCAGGTCCAGGTTGATGTGCGCGTTGATGCCCAGCAGCAGGTGCTGCAGGATGAGCAGGTTCGACGTCGCCGCGTCGAACGCCGCCTGCCAGCTGCGCGTGGGGCGGCGGCCCGCCTGGTACGCCTCCAGCGCGGCCAGGTAGCGGTTGGCGAAGATCACGTCCAGCCGCTCCATCCGCGGCCCGTCCTGAAAGCGGCCGGCCGCGATCCCCTCCTTTACCCGCACGGTCACCTGCCGGTACAGGCAGGCGAAGAAGCCCAGGCGGCTGTTCTCGCGCCGGGCGCGGTCGATGGCGGCATCCAGGCGCGCGATCACCTGGTCGATGGTGGCGGCGGGCGTGAACGTCGCCGGGGCGGTGGCGGTCGCGTGCATGGTGGGGGTGACGGTCGATGGAAGAGCGGCGCCGGGGGCGCGGATGGGCCGAAACAATAGGCGGGATCCGGCACCCGGGCAACGCCGCGCCAGCCTACCGATCACGGCTGCGGCGTGGGGCAAACCCCGACGGAGCGTCCGCATTCTCTCCTATGTGCGCCGGGTTCTTCTCGACGCATCATGTAAGGGCAGGACATGGATGCCGCTCGATCTCCGTCCACCCGATGCGTGGCTCACATAGATGAACCCCCACCCTGCCGCCCCCCGGCCGACCGCCTGGATCATCCTTCCCGGCCACCCGGACGTCCCCGCGCACCTGAGCGTGGAGCGCTACTCGCGGCTGGCGCGGCTGTCCCGCACCACCTGGTACGCGTTTCTGTGGATGTTCTCCACCCTGGGAACGGCGATCGTCACCATCGGCGACCCGTTCGTGACGGCCATTCCGCTGTTCGTGGGCGCGGTGACAACGTTCAAGAGCTGGGGCGGCCGGTTCCGGGTGATGGAGTTCCACGGCACCTGCCCGCGCTGCCGGGAGCCCATCAACCTCAAGCCCGGCAGCAAGATCGGCTCGCCGCACCACCTGGTGTGCTACCACTGCCACCACGAGCCGGACCTGTACCTGGCCGCGTGAGAGGGTGTAGCCACATCTCCGACCAGGAGTGACCTCCTGAGGGAGGCGCCGCTCCATCCCTTGCTCGTACACTGCACTTTGGCGCCGGCCGAAGGACCTCGCCGGCGGAACTGCGGGGCTGGCTCCAGGGCATGATGGCTGGCCCCACCGTGGTGCTGAGGAGGTCCTTCGATCGTGCGCAAACGGTTGTCTGAACCCGGGCTGTGGCGAACCCTCAGGAGGTCGATTTCGCGCTTGCCGGATGATCCGGGACAATCCGCCTCGGCCGGATTAGCTTTCTCGACGATGACGATCGATCAACGAGCAGTGGAGGCGCGCATGCGGATCGGGATCGTGGGGGCGGGGATGATCGGCGGGACGCTGGCGCGGCTGTTCACCCGCGCCGGACACGAGGTGGCGGTGAGCAACTCGCGCGGCGGGGAGACGCTGCGCGCGCTGGTGGATGAGCTGGGTCCCCTCGCCCACGCGGCCACGGTGGAGGAAGCGGCCGGCTTCGGCGAGGTGGTGGTGCTGGCCGTGCCCTGGCGCACCCCCGAGGCGCTGCCGCCGGCGTACCTGCTGGAGCGCAAGATCGTGGTTGACGCGATGAATCCGTATGCGGAGGGGGGCGGCATCACGGACCTGGGCGACTCGTCGTCCAGCGAAGAGACGCAGAAGCGAATTCCCGGTGCGCGGCTGGTAAAGGCGTTCAACACCATCTGGTACCAGCACCTGGCCACCCGCGGCCACACCGGCCTGCCGCTGGAGGAGCGCCACGCCGTCTTCCTCGCCGGCGACGACGTGGAGGCCAAGGCCACCGTCTCGCGGCTGATCGAGGAGATCGGCTTCGCACCCATCGACACCGGCGGCCTGCGCGACGGCGGGCGCCGCCAGCAGCCCGGCACCCCCCTCTACAACCAGGTGCTCACCGGCGCTGAAGCGCGCGCCCTGGTCGAAGCTGCAGGCTGAGGCCCGACGAGCCCGACAGGCGTCAGGGGTTGCTGGAGGGATCGTTATAGGACATCCACAGCGGCCGGGGTAATAACAGAGTGAAGCCTCAGCGAGATGACCGCCCTTCGTGGCGCATCAATCGTTTACCAGCGATCGGATGAATCGCGGAGTACATCGCGCGGCACGAGAAAACTCTGTTGACTCTGCTAACTCTGTGTGAGGCTTATTCTTTTAGCGGATACGGTATTAGCATTAGGGTGCGGTAGCAACGCAAACGGGCTCGCGCGATGGTAGATCGCGCGAGCCCGTGGCTCGTCGTCCGGCGGTCCGGAATCAGGCGGCGTTCGCCTTGCGGCGTCCGCGGCGGCGGGGAACGTGGGGCGGCGCGTCGAGCGTCGCGGCCAGCGTCATCTCCTCCTGCGGCGGATGGATGCGCGACATGGGCAGGTCCAGCTCGCTCTCGTCGTCGCTCAGCTTGGTCTCCTGGCGGCGGATGCGGCCGGCCTCGCGGGCGGCGTTCAGCTCGGCCAGGAACTTCTCCGACGCCGTGGCGAACGCGCCCTGCTTGCGCAGCTGGGTGAGCATCACCTCGGTGAACTCCTGCACCGCGCGGCGCAGCGAGCTGTCCGACGCGTAGCCGCAGGTGTACGCCACGCTCAGCACCGTCTGGCCGGGGTCGTCCAGCAGCTCGCAGGCAAGCAGCACGCGCATCCACGCCAGGATGCGGCGTGGCGGCGGCAGGTCCGCCTGCTCGGCCCAGCGCAGCAGGGTGCGCTCGGAGAGCTTGAGCGACGCGGCCAGGTCGCGGCCGTGCCCGCCCTCGGCCACCACCTCGGCGGCGGCCATCAGCAGCGCGCGGGCGCGGCCGGACAGGTTGCTGGGGAGCGAGCGCTCCAGCAGGCTCTGCAGCGGGCGCCCCTGGGCGCTGCGCAGGCGGCGGGAGATGGCCTCGACCGTGTCTTCTTCGTCCAGCGCGATCACCTCCTTGACCCCCCACTCGCCCAGCGTGCGCAGGTCGCGCACGCGGCCGCGCCGCACCTCCAGCGCCGAGATCACCGTCGCCGTGGGGAACTCCCACAGGATGGAGCGCAGCTCGGGCGCCAGCTCGGCCTCGGTGCCGTAGGTGCGGGTGTACGGGTCCACCACCACCAGCGCCGCCGGCGGCGACTCGTTGAGCGCCGTGCGAAGCCCGTCCCAGTCGTCCACGAACTGGGTCTTGAACCGCTGGTTGCCCACGCGGCGCACCCGCTCCTTGAACACGGGGTCGGAGTGCAGAACGATCAGCGGACGGGCGATGGGTTGCATGGCGTGTCCCGGTTCCGGTTGTGGCGATGAAAGCGGTGTCGTCTCACGTGTGTGTTCTCGTGCGTCTATACTAACCAACTTTCACGTTCCTGTCTAGCTTTTCGTCCGGATGGGGTGTGGGTCGATGGCGGCTCACGTATGCCGCCTTGCGCGGGATTGCGTGTTCGGTCCCAGGCCCCAGGCGAGCGCCCGCTTGGCGACCGGCGTGGTACCGTGTGCGTCACGGTGGTTGTGCCGTCCGTCCCCCGGACGCATCATGGAAACGCGGCGGCGGGTGGCGGGCTCCGGCGGAATGTCCAGCCGCGTGGCGCGGCCCCGCCCCGCCGCGGATCGTGCCGCGCGTCGCGGATGGGTCCCGGAGAACCGTACACGGAGGCACATTTCAAGACGAACTGTTGATCGAATCCATGCTCCGGGGTTACCTTGGAGAGATTCCTTTCATCCCATCCCCCAGCACGGACCCACACGTCCGTGCGCGCCCCGCGGTCGCGCGGGGTGATTCCCGGTGGTATCCCATGAGCGTGATGGACCTGCACACGACCCGCTTCCCCGCCGTACCCATGGCGCCGCCCCCTCCCCAGCCGCAGGCCGGGCTTTCGCTGGCCGCATGGACCCGCGACGTGCGGCCGTCCGTCATCCAGCGCATGCTGTCGTTCAGCGGCCGCGCGGACCTGGTGACGTTCGCCCTGGGGCTGCCGGCCCCGGAGCTCTTTCCCGTGGACGGCCTGGCGCGCGCCGCCGAGCGCGTGCTGCGCGGCGACCCCGAGGCGCTGCAGTACAAGCCCGGCTTCCATCCGCTCAAGGAGCAGGTGGTGCAGATCATGGCGCAGCGCGGCGTGCGGTGCGCGCCGGAGCAGGTGTTCCTGACCACGGCCGCGCAGCAGGCGCTCAGCCTGGTCTCGCGCATCCTGCTGGAGCCCGGCGGCACGGTTCTGTGCGACGAGCTGGTGTACATGGGCTTCAAGCAGGTGGTGGAGTCGTTCCGCCCGCGCATCCTTTCCGTGGGCACCGACCTGCGGACGGGGATGGACGTGGACGCCGTGCAGCGGCACCTGGAGGCCGGCGAGCGCCCCGCCTACATCTACTGCATCACCGACGGGCACAACCCCATGGGGTGCAGCCTGAGCCCCGACGGGCGCCGGCGGCTGGTGGAGCTGGCGGCCCGGCACCAGGTGCCGATCGTGGAAGACGACGCGTACGGCATGCTGTACTACGAGCGCCCGGAGCCGCCGATGCGCGCGCTGGACGACCGCTGGGTGCTGTACGTGGGGTCGTTCAGCAAGGTGCTGGCGCCCAGCCTGCGCCTGGGGTGGATCGTGGCGCCGCGGGAGCTGGTGCCCATGCTGGGGTGCGCCAAGGACGGCGCGGACCTGGACATGGCCAGCTTCAGCCAGCGCGTGGCGGCGGAGTTCCTGGCCGGCGGCGGCTTTCCCGAGCACCTGGCGCGGGTGCGCGCGGAGTACCGCGAGCGGCGCGACCTCATGCTGGCGCTCATCCGCAGCGAGCTGCCGGCGGGCACGCGCTTCAGCACCCCCTGCAACGGCGCGCTGATCTGGGTGGAGCTCCCCGCCGGCTACGACACCGACGCGCTGCTGGAGCCGGCGATGGAGGCGGGGGTGGCGTACGTGCCCGGGGCCGCGTTCGCCGTTCCCGGCAGCACGGCGGGGCGCGCCGGGATGCGGCTCAACTTCTCCTACTGCAACCCGGGGCAGATCCGCGAGGGAATGGCCCGCCTGGGGCGCGTGCTGCGCGAGAACGGCTGACGGCTTTCCGGCGGGGCCCGGCGCCCGTATCGTAGAGGGGCGGACCGCACGCGCGGTCCGCCCCTCGCCGTTCTCCCCTTCGCCGTGCCCCCGCCGTGCCGCATCCTTCCACTCCCGATCCGCCATCGGCGGAACCGTCCACGGAACCCGCCTGCATCCACGCGCTGTTCGAGCGCGCGGCGGCGGCGCATCCGGAGCGCACGGCCCTGGTCCACGCCAGCGCCGCCGTCTCGTACGCGGCGCTGAACGCCCGCGCCAACCGCGTCGCGCACCGGCTGCGCGCGCTGGGCGTGGGGCCCGAGGTGCCGGTCGCCGTCTTTCTGCCGCGCGCGCCGGAGCTGGCCGCCGCGCTGCTGGGGGTGCTGAAGGCGGGGGGCGCGTACGTGCCGCTGGATCCCGCCTATCCCCCGCAGCGCGTGGGCGCGATGCTGGACGACACCCGCGCGCCCGTCGTCCTCACCCACTCCTCCGTCGCCGGCCGGCTTCCCCCGCACGGCGGGATCGCGGTGGTGGTGGATGCGGACGAGGCGGTCGCCGCGGCGCCCGGGGACGATCCGCATCCCCTGGCGCGGCCGGAGAACCTGGCGTACGTCATCTACACCAGCGGATCGACGGGGCGGCCCAAGGGGGTGCTGATCGAGCACCGCAGCGCGTCCACCGTGCTGCACTGGCTGCGGCGGACGGTGCCGGACGAGGAGCGGGCGTGCGCGCTGGCCGCCACCTCCGTCTGCTTCGACGTATCGGTCGCGGAGGTGTTCGGCACGCTGTGCTGGGGGGGCACGCTGGTGCTGGTGGAGGATGCGCTCGCGCTGGCGGCCGTCCGCGAGCCGGTGCGGCTGGCCAGCATGGTGCCCACCGCCGCCGCGGAGCTCCTGCGCCAGGGCGCCATTCCAGCCACCGTGCGAACGCTCGCCCTGGGCGGCGAGCCGGTGCCGCGCGCGCTGGCGGACGCGCTGTACGCGGGCACCTCCGTGGAGCGTATCCTCAACCTCTACGGGCCCACGGAGGATACGACCTATTCCACCTGCGCGCTGATTCCGCGCGATCCGGATCACCCGGTGACCGTCGGGCGGCCGGTGTGGGGCTCCGCGGTGCGCGTCGTCGATCCATCCTCCCTGCGGCCCGTGGAGGACGGCGGCGAGGGGGAGCTGATGATGGCGGGCGCCGGCGTGACCCGCGGCTACCTGGGGCGGCCCGCGCTGACGGCGGAGCGCTACCTCCCCGACCCGCTCTCCGGCGTTCCCGGCGCGCGGATGTACCGCACGGGCGACCTGGGCCGGCGCCGCGCGGACGGGGAGTACGACTGCCTGGGCCGCATCGACCGGCAGGTGAAGATCCGCGGCTTTCGCGTGGAGCCGGAGGAGGTGGAGGCCGCGCTCGCCGCGCACCCCGCGGTGGCGGAGGCGGCGGTCGCGGCGCGCGCCGACGGGGTCGGCGAGCCGCGGCTGGTGGCGTGGGTGGCCCCGGCCGGCGCGCCGGGCGCGGAGCTGCGCGCGTTCCTGCGGCAGCGGCTGCCGGAGTACATGGTCCCCTCCGCCTTCGTGGGGCTGGACGCGCTGCCGCGCACCCCCAACGGCAAGATCGATCGCCTGTCGCTCCCCGAGCCGGAGGGGGTGGAGCGCGACGAAGGGGACGGCTACGCGGCGCCGCGCACGCCGGTGGAGGAGATCCTCTGCGGCATCTGGGCAAAGGTGCTGGGGGTGGAGCGCGTGGGCGTGCGCGACGACTTCTTCGCGCTGGGCGGGCACTCGCTGCGCGCGGTGCAGATCGTCGCCCGGCTGCGCGACGCGCTGGGGGTGGACGTGCCGCTCCCCGCCATCTTCCAGGCGCACACGGTGCAGGCGCTGGCCGCGCACGTGGAGCGGGCGATGGGCGGCACCCCCGCGCACGCGGAGATCATCGAGCCGGTCGACCGGACGAAGCCGCTCCCGCTCTCGCCCGCGCAGGAGGCGGTCTGGTTCTTCGAGCGGCTGTCTCCGGGGATGCGCTCGTACCAGTTCCAGGCATCCGTGCGCATGCGCGGCGCGCTGGACGCGGAGGCCCTTCGCCGCGCGCTGGAGGAGATCGTCCGCCGCCACGAGATCTTCCGCACCACCTTCGCCGAGATCGGCGGGCAGCCGATGCAGGTGGTGCACCCGCCCTGGACCGTCGCGCTCCCCGCCGTCGACGCGCGGGGGCTGGCCGCCGCCGGGCTGGACGCGCGCTTTGCGGAGGAGTTCGCGCGCGCGTTCCACGTGGGCGCGCTGCCGCTGGCGCGATGGACCCTCTTTCGCACCGGCACGGCCGAGCACGTGCTGCTGGTGGTGGAGCACCACCTGGTGCACGACGGCTGGTCGTTCGGCGTCTTTCTTCGCGACCTGACGGCGCTGTACCAGGCCTTTTCCCGCCGCGAGCCGTCGCCGCTGCCGGAGCCGGCGCTGCAGTTCGGCGACTTCGCGGTCTGGCAGCGCGCGTGGATGGGGGGCGAGGAGGCGGCGCGCGGGGTGGAGTTCTGGCGGCGCAGGCTGGCCGGCGCGCCGCCCGTGCTGGACCTGCCGCTGGACCACGTGCGCCCGCCGCGCATCTCCTTTCGCGGCGAGTCGCTGCACGTGCGGCTGGATCCGGAGCTGGCGCGCGCGGCGGACGCGTTCAGCCGGGCGCACGGCGTCACGCTGTACATGACGCTGCTGGCCGCCTTTCACGCCCTGGTCCGCCGCTACACGGGGCAGGACGACTTCGTGCTGGGCGGGGGGTCCGCGGGGCGCCGGCTGCGCGAGTCGGAGGAGCTGATCGGGATGATCGTGAACGTCATCCCCCTGCGCGCGGACCTGCGCGGAGATCCGGACTTCCTGACGCTGGTGGACCGCGTGCGGCGGACGGCGCTGGAGGCGTATCCGCACCAGGACGTCCCCTTCGCCAGCATCGTGGACGCGGTGCAGCCGGACCGGACGATGGACCGGCTCCCCGTCTTTCAGCACTCCTTCAACATGCACCACGCTCCCTACCCGGAGCTGCGGCTGCCGGGGCTGGAACTGGAGGTGACGGAGGCGCTGGGGAACCAGACCGCCAAGTTCGACCTGCAGGTGATCGTCATCCCCCGCGCGCAGCAGAACGCCGCGGCCGGCGACGAGGTGGCGATGATATGGGAGTACGCCACCGACCTCTTTCGCCGCGACACGGTGGAGCGGATGTGGGGCCACTACCAGCGCCTGCTCGCGTCGCTGCTGGCCGCTCCGGACCGACCGGTCTCCACCGCGTCGATGATGGACGAGGACGAGCGCCGGCGGGTGGTGGTGGAGTGGAACCGCACGGACGTGGACTTTCCGCGCGACGCCACCGTTCCCGCGCTCTTCGCCGCCCACGCCGCGCGCACGCCGGACGCGCCCGCGGTGGACTGGGGTAGCGGAGCGACGACGTACCTCGCGCTGGACGCCGCGTCCGACGCCGTCGCGCGGCGGCTGCTGGCGCTGCGCCTCGGTCCGGAGTCGCGGGTCGGGATCGCGATGGAGCGCGGGGCGGCGACGATCGTCGCCGTGCTCGGCGTGCTGAAGGCGGGTGGCGCCTACGTGCCGCTGGACCTGCAGTATCCCGCCGCGCGCCTGGCCTTCATGCTGGAGGACGGACGCGTCGCCGCGCTGATCGTGGACGATGCGCTGCCGTCCGCGCTGGAGCACTTCCAGGGGCCGGTCCTGTCGATGCGGGACGCGGGCGTGGCCTTGGATGAAACCGATCGGTCTCCGACGATGGGATTCCAGGCGCCGCCGTCGCTGGCCTGCATCCTCTACACCTCCGGCTCCACCGGCACGCCCCGGGCAATCGGCATCACCCACCGCGGGATCGCGCGGCTGGTGTGCGAGCCCAACTACGCGCCGCGCCCGGGCGAGCGGGTGGGCCAGGGCTCCACCTCCAACTTCGACGCGTATACCTGGGAGGTGTGGGGCGCGCTGCTGAACGGCGGCTGCGTCGTCGGCATCTCCCGCGACGATCTGCTGTCGGCGCCGGCGCTGGCGCGGCGCATCCGCGAAGGGGGCATCGGCACCCTGTTCCTCACCACCGCGCTCTTCAACCAGGTGGCGCGCGAGGCGCCGGAGACGTTCGCGGGGCTGCGGCAGGTGCTGTTCGGCGGCGAGGCGGCGGCGCCGGACGCGGTGCGGCGCGCGCGGGAGCACGTGCGGCTGGTGAACGTCTACGGGCCCACGGAGAACACCACCTACTCCACCTTCCACATGGTGGATTCCGTCGCCGCGGACGCGGCGGCGGTCCCCATCGGCCGGGCGGTGGCCAACAGCCACGCGTACGTCCTGGACGAGCGGATGAACCCCGTACCCGTGGGCGTTCCCGGCGAGCTGTACGTGGACGGCCTCGGGCTGGCGCGCGGCTACCTGGGGCGCCCGGGGCTCACGGCGGAGCGCTTCGTCCCGGACCCGTTCGGCGCGGCCGGATCGCGCGTCTACCGCACCGGCGACCGGGCGCGCTGGCTGCCGGAGGGGAGCCTGGAGTTCCTGGGCCGCGCCGACCAGCAGGTAAAGGTGCGCGGCTTCCGCATCGAGCCGGGGGAGATCGAGGCCTCGCTCCTGGCGCAGCCGGAGGTGCGCGGCGCCGTGGTGGTCGCGCGGCAGGACGCGTCCGGCGACCGCGCGCTGGCCGCCTACGTGGTCGCGCGCGACGGCGCGTCCATCGACCCCGCCGCCCTGCGCCGGCGCCTGGGCGAGCGGCTGCCGGCGTACATGGTGCCGTCCTTCATCGTCCCCATGCACGCGCTGCCGCTGGCGCCCGGCGGCAAGCTGGACCGCCGCGCCCTTCCCGACCCCGCGTCCACGCCGGCCGGTGGGGGGGACGACGGCTTCGTCGCTCCCGAGACGCCGGAGGAGCAGGCGATCGCGGCCGTGTGGGGCGAGGTGCTGGGGATGGACCGCGTGGGCGCCACCGACGGCTTCTTCTCGCTGGGCGGGCACTCGCTGCGCGCCGTGCGCATCATCAACCGCATCGACGAGGTGCTGGGCGTGCGGCTTCCCGTCTCGGCCCTGTTCGACGCGCCCACCGTGCGCGGCCTGGCCGAGCGCGTGGCGCTGCAGCGCGACCGCGATCCCGGCCTGCGGAGCCGGCTGGAGTGGCTGGAGTCGCTCTCCGAAGAAGAGGTGCTCGCCCTGCTGGAGGAGCCGGAGGGGTGACGCGCGGCGCCATCCGTTCCCTGAGGAGACGCCAAAGGCGCGCCGGGCATTCCGTCCAGGGGCGTGACAGACGGGGGAGAATGGCGTAAACACTTGCCATGTATGCGCGGACGATGGACGAATCGGCTTCAGGGAGTTCCAAAACGTGCGGCAAGTGTGTTAGATTGGCGGCTCTCCCAACCTGGGCGTGCCCGTGCGGCGTGCCGCAGCGGACCCCCGGATGAGCTGGCACGGCCCCGGCGGCATGGGGCGGCGCCTTCTTTGTTTTCTGCGATCTGAGCGTGAAAGACACCCCCGCGGCACCGGCACGCGAGCCCCTTGTGCGGGTCCTGGCCGAGATGCGCACCTTCTCGGTGATCTGGCTGGGCCAGCTGGTCTCCTCGCTGGGCTCCGGCCTTACGGGGTTCGCGCTCCCCGTGTGGATCTACCAGAAGACCGGCTCCGCCGAGGCGTTCGGCCTGCTGTTCTTTGCCGCCACCGTGCCGACGGTCCTGCTCTCCCCCATCGCGGGTGCGCTGGTGGACCGCTGGGACCGGCGCCGCGTGCTGCTGGCCAGCGACGCGCTTTCGGCGCTGATGACGCTGGCCATCGCCGCGCTGCTGTACACCGACAGCTTTCAGCTCTGGCACCTGGTGGTGATCTCGGGGCTGGGCTCGGCCGTGGGCACCTTCCAGATGCCGGCGTTCACCGCGTCGGTGGGGATGCTGGTCCCCGGGCGGCACTTTGCGCGCGCGTCGGGGATGATGCAGACCAGCAACGCCGTCACCGGCATCCTTACGCCGCTGGTGGCCGGCGTGCTGGTGACGACCATCGGGCTGTGGGGGATCCTGGCGATCGACGTGGCCACCTTCCTGATCGCGTTCGCCACGCTGGCCGCCGTCCGCATCCCCAACCCCGAGCCGTCGCCGGAGCCGCGCCGCAGCCTGCTGCGCGAGGCCCACGACGGGTGGGCGTTCGTCCGCGCGCGGCCGGGGATGCTGTACCTGCTCATCTACTTCCCCATCATCAACCTGGGGCAGGGGATGGTGAACCCGCTGTTCAGCCCGCTGGTGCTCTCGTTCGCCAACCCGGCGCAGTTGGGCGCGGTGGTCTCCATCGCCAGCGTGGGGATGCTGCTGGGAAGCCTGGCGCTGAGCGCGTGGGGCGGTCCGGCCCGCAAGGTGCGGGGGCTGGTGGTGGGGCAGATCCTGTGCTCCCTGTTCCTGGTGGGCGTGGCGCTGCGCCCGTCGCTGCCGCTGGTGACCGTGGCCATGTTCCTCATGCTGCTGGTCTCGCCCCTTGCGGGCACATCCAGCCAGGCCATCTGGCTGAGCAAGACGCCGCCGCACATGATGGGGCGCGTGTTCGCCATCCGGCGCATGCTGGCGCTCAGCACCATGCCCGTTGCCGCGCTGGCGTGCGGGCCGCTGGCCGAGCGCGTGTTCAACCCGCTGCTCATGCCGGGGGGCGCGCTGGAGCACAGCGCCGGGCGCGTGCTGGGCGTGGGGCCGGGGCGGGGGATCGCCCTGATGTTCGTGCTGGTGGGCGCGTTCGTCACCGTGGCGACGGTCCTGCTGTACCTGAGCCCGCGCGTGCGCCGGCTCGAAGACGAGATTCCCGACGCCGTCCCCGCGCGCCCCGCCGCGCCGGAGGCCGCACCCGCGTCCGGGCCGCAGCCGGCGGCCGCGGGCGCCTGACCGTGTACCCACCCTTTCACACCGCGGAACGATGAGCAACGAAGAGCGCGAGGACACCACCATCTACGAGGCGGTGGTCAACCACGAGGAGCAGTACTCCATCTGGCCCGCCGACCGCGAGCTGCCGCTGGGGTGGAGCAAGGCCGGCAAGAGCGGCCTGAAGCCCGAGGTGCTTGCCTGGATCGAAGAGGTGTGGACCGACATGCGCCCGCTCTCGCTGCGCAAGAAGATGGAAGAAGACGCCGCCAACGCCGGCGGACAGCAGTCCTAGCACGGCGGCACGTCCAGGCTTTCCCTCTCCGCGCGGTCCGCGCGGAGAGGGCTTCGGGGAACGGGGGCCCTCCGCGGCCGGCGCCACGCCGGTCCCGCGGCCGGTCCCCGGCGCCCCCGGCCCTCGGGTCCCGGCGCCGCGCGCCGGGAGGGGTCGGGGCACATCAATCAGCGCAGAGCAGCGAGCGAATGCCGGACATCGAACAGGCGGGAGCGGAGCAGACGCCGCTGGGCACCATCGGCGTGGTGGGGGCCGGGGTGATGGGCGTGGGGGTGGCGCAGAACCTGGCGCAGACGGGGCACCGCGTGGTGCTTCTGGACCTGAACGAGCAGGTGCTGGCCCACGCCCGCGCCGAGATCGAGCGCGCCCTGCGCTTTCACGGCTTCTTCACCGGGCAGAAGGGCGGCCCGCCGCCGGGCCAGGTGCTGGAGCGCATCACCTTCACCACCGACTACGCGCCGTTCGCGCAGGCCGACTTCGTGGTGGAGAACGCGACGGAGAAGGTGGCGATCAAGCAGGGCATCTACCCCGTGCTGGACGAGGTATGCCCGCCGCACGCCTGCTTCGCGGCCAACACCTCGTGCATCAGCATCACCCGCATCGGCGGGTGGACGCAGCGGCCGGACCGGGTGCTGGGAATGCACTTCATGAACCCCGTCCCGCTCAAGCCGGTGGTGGAGACCATCCGCGGCTTCTACACCTCGCAGGCGACCATCGACACCGCGCTCCGCTTTCTGGGGCAGATGGGCAAGGAAGGCATCGTCGTCAACGACCTTCCCGGCTTCGTGAGCAACCGCGTGCTCATGATCACCATCAACGAGGCGATCTGGGAGGTGATGGACGGCGTCGCGAGCGCCGAGGACATCGACCGGATCTTCGTCACCTGCTTCGGGCACAAGATGGGCCCCATCGCCACGGGCGACCTGATCGGGCTGGATACCATCCTGTACTCGCTCGAGGTGCTGTACGACAGCTACAACGACCCCAAGTTCCGCCCCTGTCCGCTGCTGCGGAAGATGGTGGACGCGGGGCTTCACGGCCGCAAGACGGGCCGCGGCTTCTTCGACTACGGCGTGCCCGCGGCGGGCGCGACGGCCGCGGCGTAACGGGCGGGCGCTCGGGTGCGCCCGCCGGCATTTCCCTTTCCGGGCAGCAGACTGATGGACAACAAGCAGCAGATCCGCGACTTCGTCTCCCGCTTCGTCCGCGGCCACGACCTGGGCGACGGCGAGGACATCTTCGCCACCGGGTTCGTGAACTCCATGTTCGCCATGCAGCTGGTGAGCTTCGTCGAGACCACCTTCGGCATCACGGTGGAGAGCGACGACATGGACATCGACAACTTCCGCTCGATCGACGCCATCTCGGCGCTGGTGGAGCGCAAGCAGGGCGCCGCGGTCTGACGCCGCCGATGCCCGCGCTGGACGCCGCCGCGCCCGCCGTGGACGCGCCCGCCGCGGACGACCGCCTGCGCACCGGCCTGGGCGCCGCGCAGGAGGCCGCGCGCCGCGGGTTCGCCGCGTGGGTGGACCGCGAGCTGGCGCCCTTTGCCGGCGCGTGGGACCGCGAGGGCCGCACGCCGCGCTCCGTGGTGGAGCGGATGGCGGCGGAGGGCTTTCTGGGCGCCGTCGTGCCCGCCGAGCTGGGCGGGGCGGCGATGGACGCGGTCGCCTTCGGCCTGCTGAACGAGGAGCTGGGCCGCGGCTGCTCGTCCATCCGCTCGCTGCTGACCGTCCATTCCATGGCGTGCCACTCCGTCGCGCGCTGGGGGAGCCGCGCGCAGAAGGAGGCGTGGCTGCCCGCCATGGCCCGCGGCGAGCGGATCGGCGCCTTCGGGCTCAGCGAGCCGAACGTGGGGAGCGACGCCGGCGCCATCGAGACCACGGCGGAGCTGGACGGCGACGCGTACGTCCTGCGCGGGGGAAAGAAGTGGACCACGTACGGCCAGATCGCCGACGTGCTCCTCTGCTTCGCCCGGTCGGGCGGCAAGCCGCTGGCGATGCTGGTGGACCTTCACGCCCCCGGCGTGGCGGTGGCGCCGCTGGAGATCGCGGGGACGCGCGCCTCCATGCTGGCGGAGATCACCTTCGACGGCGTCCGCGTGCCGAAGGAGAACCGGCTGGCCGGCCCGGGCTTCGGCCTGGCGGTGGCGCTGTCGGTGCTGGAGCTGGGGCGCTACAGCGTCGCGTTCGGCAGCGTGGGAATCATCCGCGCGTGCCTGGACGCGTCGGCCGCGTACGCCGCCACGCGCGTGCAGGGCGGCTCGGTGATCGCGGAGCACCAGCTGGTGCAGGCCATGCTGGCGGAGATGGCCACGGACTACCGCGCCGCGCGGCTGCTGTGCCTGCACGCCGGCTGGCTGCGCGACCAGGGCGACCCCGAGGCGGGGCGCGAGGTGTTCCACGCCAAGTACTTCGCCTCCGTGGCCGCCACCCGCGCCGCGCTGGCCGCGGTGCAGGTGCACGGCGCCAACGGCCTGACTGACGCGTACCCCGTGGAGCGCTACCTTCGCGATTCGCGGGTGATGGAGATCATCGAGGGGAGCACGCAGATCCAGCAGGTCACCATCGGCCGCTGGGCCGCCGGCCTGGGCTGAACCCGCCCCGTCGCGCGGGCGGCCGATGCTCGCTGCGAACCTGATCCGCTGGACGGCGGGTCCGCGCGGCGCCGCGCACGCCTTGCTGCGCGATCCGCGGGACCCCATCATCCCAACCCGACGAAGCCCCCAAATCGAAGCCGGAGCCCCGTGAGCCGATCCCCACTGAATGGCTGGGCCGTGTACCCCAGCCGAAACCCCAACGCCCGCCTGCGGCTGTTCTGCTTTCCGTACGCCGGCGGCGGCGCCACAATCTTTTCCGCCTGGCCGCGCGGCCTGCCGCCCGAGGTGGAGGTGGTGGCCGTGCAGCCCCCCGGCCGCGAAGCCCGCATCGGCGAAGCGCCGTACGGCGACCTGGCGCAGCTGGTGGATGCCATGCACCCGCAGCTGCTGCCGCACCTGGACAAGCCCTTTGCCTTCTACGGCCACAGCAACGGCGGCCTGATGGCGTTCGAGCTGGCGCGCACGCTGCGCCGCACCGGCGGGCCCATGCCGCGGCACCTGTTCGTCGGCGGGCGCCCCGCGCCGCAGCTGGAGCTGGAAGAGGAGATGATCCACGCGCTGCCGCACGACGAGTTTCTGGCCGCGCTGCGGCGCTTCGCGGGCACGCCGGAGGAGATCCTGCAGAACGCGGAGATCATGGAGCTGGTGGAGCCCGTGCTGCGCGCCGACTTTTCCCTGGGCGAGACGTACCGCTGGGTGCCCGAGGCGCCGCTGGACCTGCCGATCAGCGCCTACCACGGCCGGGGAGACGAAGAGGTGCGCCAGGACCAGGTAGAGGCGTGGGCCGAGCAGACCACGGGCGAGTTCAACTTCAGGATCTTTCCGGGCGACCACTTCTTCGTGAACGTCGACCGCGCGGCGGTGCTGCAGGAGATCACGCGCGAGCTGCGGCCGCTGCTGTCCGGGCTCGCCCGCGCCGGCGCGCATGCCTGGTGACGTGTGGGCGCCGGCGCCCGCGGGCCCGCTGGCGCTGGCGAACAACGATGTGCACGTCTGGCGCGCCTCGCTCCGCCCGCTGCCCTCCGTGCTCGCGCGGCTGGAGGCGACGCTTTCCCCCGACGAGCGGGCCCGCGCGGCCCGCTTTCGCTTCGACGAGCACCGCATCGCCTTCATCGCCGGGCGCGGGGTGCAGCGCGGCATCCTCAGCCGCTACACCGGCCTCCCTCCCCACGCGCTGACGTACCGCGAGGGCGCGCACGGCAAGCCGGAGCTGGACGGCGCCGCCGCGGAGCTCGGCATCCGCTTCAACGTCTCCAACTCCGGCGACTTCGCCCTCTACGCCCTTACCCTGCGGCGCGAGATCGGCGTGGACCTGGAGCGGCTCAAGCCCATGCCCGACGGCATCGACATCGCGAAGCGCTTCTTCTCCGCGCCCGAGAACGAGGTGTTCGCCGGCCTGCGGGAGGAGGTGCGCAACCTGGCGTTCTTTCTCTGCTGGACGCGCAAGGAGGCGTACATCAAGGCCGTGGGCGAGGGGTTGTCGATGCCGCTGGACTGCTTCGACGTGGCGTTCACCCCCGGCGAGCCCGCGCGCATCCTGCGCACCCGCGGCAACCCCGCCGAGGCGGAGCGCTGGACCATGCTCTCGCTCGAGCCCGGCCCCGGCTACGTCGGCGCGCTCGCGGTGGAGGGCGGTGGATGGCACCCCGTTCTCTACGACTGGGACGCCGCGGGCTGAGGACGACGCCCTCCCGGGCAGGACGCGAAGACGAAAAAGGGTTCATCGCGGATGGGGCTGCAAACCGCGGTCGCGCTCTCCAGGGGCGAGATGACCCGCGATGCAGTGGAAGGGTGTCAGGGCACGGCGGCGGGTGGGGGTTGCTCCACGCGTGTGTGGACGCGTCGGGAACGGCAGAGGGAGGGAAGCGCGGCAGGGG
>DASUVG010000303.1:0-14793 GCA_036379135.1 Longimicrobium sp. | reverse complement strand
ACTTCCACACCATCGAGTAAGTGCCCCTTCTGCATCAACCGAAAACCGCCCGTCCGGTCAGCCGGCTCACCAGCCCGTGGTCTGCACCAGCAGCGGGTTGGTGGCGATGGCCGCCGCGGGGATGGGGTAGAACCGGTACTTTTCGCCGATGGCGCCGGCGTTGGCACCCACCTTGGGCACGCTGTTGCCCCACGGGCTGCCGTTCAGGTTCTGCCCGCCGTTCGCCACGCTCTTGCCCGCGGCGATGCTGGCCTCCACGCGCGCCTTGCTCCACGCCCAGTGGCGCTGCATGTCGAAGAAGGTGTGCCCCTCCAGCACCAGCTCGTAGCGGCGCTCCACCTGGATGGCCTCGCGAAGCTGCTGCTGCGTCAGCGTCCGGGGCAGGCGGCCCAGCCCGGCGCGCAGCCGCACCGCGTCCACCGCGTCGTACGCCTCGCCCGTGGGGCCGCCCAGCTCGTTCGCCGCCTCGGCCAGCATCAGCAGTACGTCGGCGTGGCGCAGCAGGATGTAGTCGGGCTCCTCGGCGCCGCCGGTGCCCGCCTGCGGGTCCAGGTACTTGCGGGGCGAGGGGCCGCCGCCGGGGGTGCCGTAGGCCGTCTGCTGCGTGGCCGTCATCGTCCGCGCCCAGGTGAGCGGGCCGCGGGTGTGGTGCGTGTAGCTGGCCAGAAAGGTGCCGGCCCTGCGCCGGTCCGCGGCGTTCCAGTCGCGGTAGAACGGCCACTCGCCGTAGAAGCTCACCCCCGCCGTGTTGGCGCCCGACAGGTTGCTGCCGATGGGCGCCACGTGCTGCGCCAGGCGCCCGCCCATCCCCGCCACCCGCTGGTTCTGGATGGCGAAGATGACCTCGGCGTTGTTCTCGTTGTCCAGCGCGAAGATGCGCTCGAAGTCCTGCAGCAGCTGGTAGCGGCCGCCGGACACCACCTGGCGCAGGCTGGCGATGGCGGCGTTGAGCGAGGCCGCCCCGCCCCCGTGCACCAGCGCCTGCTGCAGGTGCACCTTGCCCAGCAGCGCCCGCGCGGCGCCGCTGGTGGCGCGGCCCGTGTTCACCCCCGGCGCGCCGGCGTAGGTGGCCGGCAGCGTGGCCGCCGCGTAGTCCAGGTCCGCCACGATGGCCGCGTACACCTCGGCCGCCGGGCTGCGCGGGCGCGGCGCCGCCTCTTCCAGCCGCTGCACGTACTCCAGCCGCAGCGGCACGTCGCCGAACAGGCGCACCAGGTTGAAGTAGTGCAGCGCGCGCAGAAAGCGGGCTTCGGCCACCACGCGGTCGCGCAGCGCGGCGTCCATCCCCTCAATCCCCGGCACGTTGGCGATCACCGCGTTGGCGCTGGCGATGGCGCTGTACGCGGCGCCCCACACCGTGGGCAGGTACGGGTGCTCCACCGTGTAGTTGAAGGCGTCGATGGACCCGCGGTCGTGCGTGGCGCCGTAGCGCGACGTGAGCGACTCGCCCGGGTAGTCCACCAGCATGTAGAAGTTGCGGCCGTAGTAGTCGTCCACCCCGTAGCCGTTGGGGGTGTTGAACGAGGCGTACACGCCGTTCACCGCCGCGATGGCGTCGTCCGCGTTGCGAAAGAAGTTCTCGGGCCCGATGAAGTCCTCGGGCACCTCCGACAGAAAGCCGTCGTCGGTGCAGGCCGTGGACCCCATCAGCAGCAGGGCGGCCAGCGCGGCGGCTACGTTTCTCTGGATCATCTCTCTATCTCACAGAGGGTTCGATTTTTTTGATTCCGTCGCGGCGCCGGCCGGGATCCGGCGGCGCCGCTCCTCATCTTCAGTAGCCGACGTTGACGCCCAGGGTGAGGGTGCGCGCCAGCGGATAGGCGCCCACGTCCACGCCGCGGTTCACGTTGCCCACGCCCATGCTGCTGACGTCGGGGTTGTAGCCGCTGTAGCTGGACCAGGTGTGCAGGTTTGCGCCGGTCACGTACACCCGCGTCTCGCGCAGCCCGCGGCGCGCGATGAAGCGCTGGGGCAGGCTGTACGACAGCGTGACGTTGCTCAGCCGCAGGTACGACGCGTCCTCGAGCATGGTGTCCACGTAGTTGCTGCCGATGGACCCCGTGTTGGCGCCGATGCGGGGGTGCTCCGCGTCGGGGTTCTCGGGCGTCCAGCGGCCGTAGAAGCGCTCGCGGGTCACGTTGGTGGTGGGTGAGCCCCCTTCCACGCGGATCAGGTTCAGGTTCAGCACGTCGCCGCCGAACGAGCCGTGCAGAAAGGTGCTCAGCTCGAAGCCGCGCCAGCCGAAGGTGCTGTTCCACCCCAGCGTGTAGTCCGGATTCGGGTCGCCGATGACGGTGCGGTCCAGCTCGTTGATCACGCTGTCGCCGTTCACGTCCACCACCCGCGCGTCGCCGGGAAGAAAGGCGCGGTCCGGCAGGCGGGCGGCGTAGCTCGCGGCCTCGGCCGAGTCGCGGAACATCCCGTCCGTCCGGTAGCCGTAGAACACGCCGATGGGGTGCCCCACCCGGATGTCGGTGCCCGGGAAGTTGAAGTTGGTGCTGATGCCGCGCACCCGCAGCACGTCCAGCCCGCCCAGGTCCAGCACCTTGTTGCGGTTGCGGGCGTAGTTGAGCTGGTTGCTCCAGCGGGGCGCGTCCGCGCCGTCGCCGCGCAGCGCGTTCACGCCCAGCGCCAGCTCGATGCCGCGGTTCTGCACCGTTCCCGCGTTCTGCCACACCTCGCGAAAGCCCGTCTCCAGCGGAAGCTGCACGGGGAACAGCAGGTCCTCCGTGCGGCGGTTGTAGTAGTCCGCCGTCACCGTCACCACGCCCCACAGCCCCAGGTCCACGCCGGCGTCGAACTGGTAGGTGGTCTCCCACCCCAGGTCGCGGTTGGCCAGCGCCGTCTGCCGGTAGCCGGTCACCGTCTCGCCGCCGAAGCTGGTGGTGCGCGGGTCCAGCACCGCCAGCGACTGGTACGGCTGCACCGCCGCGTTCCCCGTGGCGCCGTAGGCAAAGCGCAGCTTGAGCTCGTCCAGCGCGCTCACGCCGCGCATGAACGGCTCCTGCGAAAGGCGCCAGGCGAACGCCGCCGAGGGAAAGAATCCCCACTTGCGGTCGGGTCCGAAGCGGCTGGAGCCGTCGTAGCGGCCGGTGAGGGTGAACAGGTAGCGGCCCAGCAGGTTGTAGTTCACGCGGCCCAGGTACGAGGCCAGGGTGGCGCGCGTCCGCCCCGAGGTGACCAGGGGTCCGCCCTCGCGGTTTCCCGAGCCGATGTCGTTGTAGCCCAGGTCGTCGCTCAGAAAGTTCTCGTTGGTCATGCTGGTGCGCACCGTCTCCTGGATCTGCCGGGAGAAGCCGGCCACCGCGTTCACCAGGTGCGCGTCGCCCAGGGTGCGGTTGAAGGAGAGGGTGTTCTCGTTGAGCCAGGAGCTGCTCTCCACGCGGCCGCGGATGGCCTGCCCGTTGGTCTGCTCGCCGCGCAGGGTCACGCGCGGCCAGTAGGTGTCGCGGGTGCGGTGGGTGAGGTTGGCGCCCAGGCTGCTGCGAAAGGTGAGCCCCTCCAGCAGGTCGTACTCGCCGAACACGTTGCCCAGCACGCGGTTGTCGCCCAGCACGTCCTTCATGCTGGTGAGCACGGCCACGGGGTTCTGAATGTCCTGCAGCGTGAGCGCGCCCGTCAGCGCCGAGGGCGCGTCCGTCAGCATGTCGGTAAAGCTGCCGTCGGTGCGCCGCACGGGCAGGGTGGGCAGGTACTGCAGCGCCGCCGCCACCGCCGAGGCGTCCGCGCCGCCCACGCCGCCGTCGGTGGGGGAGAAGTTGGTCTTGACCCTGCTGCCAGTGCCGTTGGCGCCCAGACGCAGCCGCGGGCCGATCTCCTGGTTCAGGTTCAGCCGCAGCGAGGTGCGCTCGAACGACGAGCCCAGCACCACCCCCTCCTGGTCGTAGTGGCCGCCGGAGACGGCGTAGCGGGTGGCGTTGGCGCCGCCCGTGCCGCCGGTGACGGACGCCTGCACGCTCTGCAGCGGCGCGTCGCGAAAGATGAGGTCCTGCCAGTTGGTGCTGGCCACCGACGCGGGGTCGGCGTACAGCGGCTCCAGCTCCTGGCTGGCCGCCCACTCGTTCACGAACTCGGCGTACTCCGGCCCGGTCAGCAGGTCGTAGGTCCTGGTCACGCGCTGGGTCCCCGTGAACATCTCCACGTTCACGCGGGGGGCGCCTGCCTGGCCCTGCTTCGTCGTGATGAGCACCACGCCGTTGGCCGCGCGGGCGCCGTAGATGGCCAGCGCGCTGGCGTCCTTCAGGATCTCGATGGACTGGATGTCGCGCGGGTTGAGCGAGGTGAGCGGGTTGGGCGCCACGGTGATGGCGGCCGAGCGCCCGCCGGCCCCCGGCGACTCCGCCGTGTAGTCCACCTCGATGGGAAAGCCGTCGATCACGTACAGCGGCTCGCTGCTCACCCCCGCCGAGACCGAGGTGCCGCCGCGCACGCGGATGGAGATGCCGCCGCCGGGCGCGCTGCTGGCCGTCTGCACCTCCACGCCGGGAACGGTGCCCTGCAGCATCTGGTCGATGGTGGTGACGGGCATGTTCTCCACCGCCTCCATGTTCACCGAGGCGATGGAGCCCGTCAGGTCGCCGCGCCGCTGCGTGCCGTATCCCACCGCCACCACCTCGTCCAGCAGCAGCGCCTGCTGCGAGAGCTGCAGGTCCACCGTGGTGGTGGCCCCGGCGGCCACCGTCACGGTGCGCTGCACGGTGCCGAAGCCCATGGCCGTGGCGCTGATGGTGTGGCTTCCCGCGTCCACGTCGGCGATGGTGTAGCGGCCGTCAGGGCCGGTCACCGCGCGCTTCGGGGTCCCGGTGACGGAAACCGTCACGCTGGGAAGCGGGCGCCCGGCGCCGGCCTCGGTGACCGTCCCCGCGATCCGGCCGCCGGACTGCGCGGCGGAGGGGAGCGGCGAGATCGCCAGGGCCAGCAGGCAGAGGAGTGTGGCTGTCCATCTCATGCGCGGACTCTCCGGGAAGGTGAAAGCGACCCTCGGGTCTGGTGGGTGGGGCAGGGGTGCGGCGGGGCTGGCGCTCCATTTGCACCCAGTCGGAACAAATTGGCCGGTCCAGCGATCTCCCGCCGGGCGTGGCGGGCCTGCACTGCGGATTCTCCACGGGGGATGGCCTGCGGAGTTCCCGCGGATAATCAAGCCGTGCGATCGAGCTCCCGGCCCGGCACGATTCCGGCGGAAGCATCCGATATTGTTCTCAGTGAGAACTAAGGAAGGTGAATGTAGCGGAACGGAGGACGGAGTGCAACGGCCGGGCATCGCGGCAGCCGCATGGGACCGGAAACGGATTGGACTCACGCAGAGTCAGCGGAGTGAGCGGAGTTGCTCCGTGCTGGGCGGAGGCGCCCTCCCATCCATCGATCGCGGGAAAAGAGGTTGGAGTACAGAGGAACAGAGAAAAGCCAGAAATACAGAGGAAGACGGAGGAGCGGGCATCCCTCTTCTTTCCTCTGTATCTCCGGCTTTTCTCTGTTCCTCTGTACCCTTCCCGTCTTTTCAGCCAACTGCGCGCGGCGCCTGCTTCACGGCACGAGAAAACTCCGTTGACTCCGCTGACTCTGCGTGAGGCCCCGTCTTTTTCGGTGCCCCGGTCCGCGCTGGGCGAACAAGAAGCTACGAAGCGGAGGCCGGGACCGCCCGGAACACCACCGTCTGGTCGGACGTGGTTTGATGTGTCACCACCACTGTCGAGCCTGACCGGACCACCGTGTCAGCGGACGGAGGGTCAACCGTGATCGGGTCCGACCCGGCCGGAATGTGATACGCTACGGTGCTGGCGGCGGCGGCAAGGTTGAAGTCCTTGCCCGGCACATTGGCGAAGTCATCGTAGCGGTACAGGTTGTAGGCCACACTCTGATCGGGCAGGTTCAGCGTCGCGGTCAGCTGAATGGGTACCGGTGTGGGCGGCGTGTTGGAGCCGTTCATCATCTCCGGCTCGTCATTCTGGTCGCAGCTCAGACTCACCGGAATGGTCACGTTGTCCTTGTCCCGTACGCCCTCGATCGCGACTCCGTAGTACGGAGGCTTGTTGGGCAGCATGTAGATCGGAAACTTCCGCGGGTCGTTCGCCTGGAAGCGCGTACCCTGAAACGTCGTGACGTTGTAAGAGAAGAGAAACGGATAGTGCTCGGGGTCGCCGACTTTGCCATAAAGACCGTTGTCGCTGAAGGTGATCACGTCGCTGGCGTGGTAGCGGTAGTGGCCGGCGTCTTTCACCAGCGGCCAGTCGGACGCGAAGCCCAGAACCGGCACGATGTGATCGAATTGCGGATCGCCCTTCCATCGGTCTTTCTGGCGCTGCCTCGCATCGCCCTGGTACGTCTTTTCGCCCAGGGCAAACACATTGTTGAACACACCGATGATCGGGACGTGCCCCTCCAGCAGATGCATCTTTGCCCAGGCCATGAACTCGGCCGCGCTCGCCTTGGAGTCGAACTCGTGCCTCCTCAGCTGCATGGCGCTCGCGGCGGTCAAATCGTTTACCCCGGGGAGCAGCTGGCTTTTTTGTTCGCTCTGATTCACGCCGGGGGAGGCCAGCGCACGCGCCGTGTATTGAGAGCAATACTGGCCGAAGCTCAGACCCGCGCAAATGTAGCTCGTCTCGCCGCAATAACCCCAGTTGGCGTTCCACTGGCGACGCGGGACGACGTTCGAACTGAACTGATGCTGTACGGCATACATGTCTGCGATCCCGATCTCATGGTTTACGGATGTGAGCCGCGGCGTGTTGTCCGGATGCACGCGCCAGGGTCTTTGGGGCAGCGTTTGCCAGGAAGCGAGGTGCACCAGGCGAGGCCGGTGCCGGGGACTGCGGAGTGAGGCTGGACGGATGCGGGTTGCGGGTGAGGGAACGTTCCTTCCTTCATCGCGATCGTGCGCGGGCGTGAGATCGGTGGAGGATGGGTCGGTTCGGAGCAGGCGGCCACGGCGGCCACCCGCGCGAGCGCGGCGAAGTGTCAGCGGTACATGGGGAGTCTGCTGGGGGGCGCGTGGGGGTCGCCGCCGGCCCGGCGGACCCTGCCGAGGGTGCGGGAGGTAACTGCTCCTCGTTTCCGGAGCAGATTCAACATACGCGTGAAGATGGACGAGGTCAAAACATTTTTTTAGGAATGCCCGGTGCCGGATTGGCGGAGTGCAAGGAACGGCAGATCTGCATCCCTTCCTCCTCAGCCGATGCAGGGAAAAAGAGATTGGAGCACAGAGGAACAGAGAAAAGCCGGAGATACAGAGGAAGACGGAGGAGCGGGCATCCCTCTTCTTTCCTCTGTATCTCTGGCTTTTTTCTGTTCCTCTGTTACCCTTCCCGTCTTTTCAGCCGACTGCGCGCGGGGACCTGCCTCACGGCACGAGAAAACCCCGTTGACCCCGTTGACTCCGTGTGAGGCCCCGTCTTTTTCAGTACCCCGGGTTCTGCGTGAGCAGCGGGTTCACCGAGATGGCCTCGGTGGGGATGGGATAGAAGCGGTCGTTGTCATCCAGCGACAGCAGGACCTTGGGCACGCCGCTGTCGCGGGGGATGCAACTGCTGCAGCTGCTGGGCACCCGCGGCCGGTTCCAGAAGCTGCGCGCCGCGTTGGTGCTGAACTGCTCGATGCGCGCCTTTGCCCACGCCCAGTGGCGCTGCGAGTCGAAGTGCCCGTGCCCCTCCGCCGCCAGCTCGTAGCGGCGCTCCAGGAAGATGGCGTCCTTCATCTGCGCCTTCGACAGCCCCGCGGGGATGTCGGGGGCGCCGGCGCGGCGCCGCACCTGGTTCACCAGGCCGCGCGCCTCATCCGTGGGCCCCGCGTTCTCGTTGACCGCCTCCGCCAGCGAGAGCAGCACGTCGGCGTAGCGGATGAGGATGAAGTTGGGCTCCTCGGCGCCGTCCTGCGAGCCCGGCGTCTTGTCCATGTACTTGTGCGGCACCGGGCTGAAGTGCCCGTACGCGTTCACCGCCGCCTGCGTGCTGTCCCAGGTGACCGTGGCCCCCGACTTCTTGGTGTAGGTCAGCAGCCAGGTGGCCGCCCTGCGCGTGTCGTCCGGGTGGTAGCTGTAGTAGAACGGCCACTCCACCCCGAACGAGGGGTTCTGGCTGTCGCACCAGGGAAAGTCGCTCTGGCTGGGGAGCGGGCGCGGCGCGTACTGGTCGCACATGTGTCCGCCGGCCCCGGCCGCGCGGGTGTTCTGGATGTCGAAGATCACCTCCGCGTTGTTCTCGTTGGTCTGCGAGAACACGGAGGCGTAGCTGGGAAGCAGCGAGTAGCGCCCGCTGGCCACCACCTCGCGCGCCCAGCGCTCCGCCTGCGTGAACGCCGCCGCGCCGCCGCCCCCCACCGCGCCGTACTGCAGGTACACCTTGGCCAGCAGCGCCCGCGCCGCCCCGCTGGTCACGCGCCCCGTCTCGCGCCCGGAGGCAGTCGCGGGAAGGAGCGGCACCGCCGCCTGCAGGTCGGAGAGGATGGCCTGGTACACCTCCGCCTGCGGCGCGCGCGGGCGCCGCAGGTCGTCCAGCGAGCGCGTCTCCGCCAGGTACAGCGGCACGTCGCCGAACAGCCGCACCAGGTTGAAGTAGTGGTACGCGCGAAGGAACTGCGCCTCGGCCACGATGCGGCTGCGCAGCGTGGCGTCCATGTTTGTGATGCCGGGGACGTTGTCGATCACCGCGTTGGCCCGGTTCACCGCGTGAAAGGCGGACTGCCAGACGCCGATGATGTAGTTGTGCGAGGGGGTGACGGTAAAGATGTCCGGCATGGTGCGCTCGTTGGTGGCGCCCAGCCGCAGCGTCATCGTCTCCGTGGGGTAGTCCGTCAGCATCCAGAAGTGCCGGCCGTAGTACTCCGTGTCGTCGATGCCCAGCGCGTCCACGTCCGCCTGAAAGCCGTCGTACGCCCCGGCCAGCGCCGCCATGGCGTCGTCGGCGTTGCGGTAGAAGTTCTCGGGCGCCACGAACGAGTAGGGCACCTCGGTCAGGTGGTCGCCGCAGCCGGCCGCCGCCAGCAGCCCGCCGGCGAGCGCGAGCACCCGGCCCCTGGAAAGGATCGTCATCGCTCGCTCCTCAGTAGGCGAAGTTGAAGCCGACGGTCACCGACCGCGCGGACGGGTAGGAACCGATGTCGATCCCCCGGTTCAGGTTCCCCACCCCGAAGCTGCTGACCTCCGGGTCGAAGCCCTGGTAGTCCGTCCAGGTAAAGACGTTGGTCCCCGTCACGTACAGCCGCGCCCGGCTGAAGCCGCGGGCCGTCACCCACCGCTCGGGAAGGGTGTACGCCAGCGACAGCGTCTTGAGGCGCAGGTACGATCCGTCTTCCAGGATCAGGTCGTTGTAGTCCGTGGTCCCCGCGCCCACCGTGTTCACCCCGAAGCGCGGGTAGCGGGCGTCGGGGTTCTGCGGCGTCCAGCGGTCGGTGTAGCGCTCGCGCAGCACGTTGGTCGCCAGGTCGCCGCCCGTCAGGCGCCACAGGTTCAGGTTCAGGATCTCGTTGCCGAACGTCCCCGTCAGCAGCCCCGTAAGCTCCACCCCGCGGAAGGAGACGGTGTTCTGCCAGCCCAGGGTGAAGTCCGGGTGCGGGCTGCCGATCACCCGCCGGTCCAGGGCGTTGATGGTGTCGTTGCCGTCCGTGTCCACGAAGATCACGTCGCCGGGGCGGTAGGCGGCCGCGTTCACCGTGTTGACGATGCCGGCCAGCTCCGCCGCGTGCGCCGCGTCGCGGACGATGCCGTCCGTGGCGTATCCAACGAACACGCCGATCGGCTCGCCCACGCGCACCACGGTGCCGCCCAGCTTGAAGTCGTCGCTGATGGTCGACGCGCGGATCTCGTCGTCGCCGCCCAGGTCCACCACCTCGTTGCGGTTGCGGGCCCAGGTCAGCCCCGAGCGCCAGCCGACGCGCCGGCCGGAATCATCGTCCCGCAGCACGTCCACGTTCAGCGCCAGCTCCACCCCCCGGTTCTCCACCGAGCCGGCGTTCAGCAGCCCGCGCGCGAAGCCGCTCTCGGAGGGGAGATCGACCAGAAGCAGCAGGTCGTCCGTCCGCTTCCTGTACCAGTCCGCCGTTAGCATCACCCGGTTCCACAGCCCCAGGTCGATCCCCACGTCCACCTGCGAGGTGCTCTCCCAGGTGAGCTCCGGGTTGGAGACGCCGATGGGGAAGTATCCGCTCACCAGCGTGCCGCCGAAGGAGTACGAGGTGCTGGTGAGGCGGGCCAGCGACTGGTACGGGCGGATGCCGGGGTTCCCCGCCACCCCCCAGGACGCGCGCACCTTCAGCTCGTCCACCGCGCCCACGGCGTCCATGAACGGCTCGTCGCTCACCCGCCAGGCCAGGGCGGCGGAGGGAAAGAAGCCCCACTTGTTCCCCGCGCCGAAGCGCGACGAGCCGTCGTAGCGGCCGGTGAGGGTGAGGAGATATCGATCGAAGAGCGTGTAGTTCAGGCGCCCCAGGTACGACTGCAGGATCCACCGCTCGCGCTCCGACGTGGGCCGGTCGAACACCGTGGCGCTCTCGATGTCGTCGAAAGTGGTGATGTCGTTCACGAACCCCGTGGCGCCCATCCCCGTGCGCACGTTGCCGCTGCTCTGCCAGGTGTATCCGCCCAGCAGCTCCACCTCGTGCGCGTCGCCCAGCCGGCTCTTCCAGGTGAGCGTGTTCTCGTTCAGGTAGCTGAGCACCTCGGCGCGGCCACGGATGGCCTCGCCGCCCGCTTCCTCGCCGCGGCGGGTGAGGCGGGGGTAGTAGGTGTCGCGAAAGCGGGTGCTGAAGTCCGCGCCCAGCGAGACCCGCGCGCGCAGCCCGCCGAAGGGCATCCACTCGCCGTAGGCGTTGCCCAGGATGCGGGTGTCGCCCAGCCGGTCCGTCACCTCCGCCGCCAGGGAGACGGGGTTCACCAGGTTGGACGCCTGCCCGGAGGGGACGCCGACCAGCGGAAGGTCGCGACCCTGGTAGGGGTAGCGCCCGTCCGCCAGCCGCACGGGGAGAAAGGGATACGCCTGGATGGCGGCGCCCACGGCCCCCGCGCGGGCGTTGCTCTCGCCCTCGGTGGGGATGAAGGTGCTGTTGACGCGGCTCCCGGTAAGGGTGGAGCCGAAGCGGAAGCGGTCGCCGAAGCCCTGCTCCAGGCTGGCGCGCAGCGAGTAGCGCTCGAAGCCGGAGCCCAGGACGACGCCGGTCTGGTCGAACCAGCCGCCGCTGACGGCGTAGCGCGTCAGGTTGTCGCCCGCCGTGCCGCCGCTGACGCTGGCCTGAAAGCCGCGCACCGGCGCGTCGCGAAAGATCTCGTCCTGCCAGTCCGTCCCCGGCCCCAGCGTGTCCATGAACGCCGGGCCGAAGACGGCCGTGCCGCCGCCGTCGACGCTGGCCTCGTTGATGGCCTGCGCCAGCTCGCGGGCGTTCAGCAGGTCGTAGCGGTGCGCCACGCTCTGCGTCCCCGTGAAGGCGTCGAAGCTCAGCTCCGGCCGCCCCGCCCGCCCGCGCCGCGTGGTGACGATCACCACCCCGTTGGCGCCGCGCGCGCCGTAGATGGCGGTGGCGGAAGCATCCTTCAGCACCTGGATGCTCTCGATGTCGTTCGGATTCAGCGCCGCCAGCGGGTTGCTGGGCACCGTGGCCGTCACGCGGCCGCCGGTGCCGGGGCTGGCGGCGTCGGGGTCGTTCTCGATGGGAAAGCCGTCGATCACGTACAGCGGCTCGCTGCTGCCGCTGATGCTGCTGCTTCCCCGCACGCGGATGCTGATGCCGCCGCCGGGCGCCGACGAGGCCTGCGTCACCTGCACGCCGGCCACGGTGCCCTGCAGCATCTGGTCGATGGACTGCACCGGCGCGTCCTGCAGCGCGCCCATGTTCACCGTCGCCACGGAGCCGGTGACGTCGCGCCGCTCCTGCTCGCCGTAGCCGACCACCACCACGTCCTGCAGCAGCACCGCCTGCCCGCGCAGCGCCAGCCGCACCGTCGCCGTCTGTCCGCCGATCACGGCCACGGCCTGCTCGCCGGCCGCGTAGCCGATGCGCGTCGCCCGCACCGTCCGGCCGCCCTGGGGCACGCCGGCCAGGCTGAAGCGGCCGTCGGCGCGGGTCACGGCGCGGATCTCCGTCCCCACCACCACCACCTGCGCGTCGGCCAGCGGGGCCGACGTCTGCTCGTCCACCACCGTGCCCGACACCGTCCCCGTCTGCGCCCGCAGCGCGGGGGCAGAGAGCATGGTGCACAGCGCAGCAAGAACCACGGTCCATCTCATCTTCGACTCTCCTGCGTAAGGGAGTGCTCGTGAGACCAGCGGGTGCGGCGCGCGGCCGCGCGGATTTTCCGGCTCGTGGATCGGGGTTGCGTGGGAGGGGGAGGCCGCTGCCGCTCCGCGGAGCAGCGCGACGGCTGCGCGTGGCGGGAGGCGCCTCGCGTCCGTGCTTCGACCGCTGCCCCGGGGCGGGGAAGCGGCATTGTTCCCATCAAGAACAATTGGTGCGGCACGACGGGCCTCCTCAGCCGAGGGTGCGACCATCACATGCATTCGCTACCGCAACTGCAACTGCTTTGTCTCACGCAGAGTTAGCAGAGTTATCGGAGTTGCTCCGTGCCAGGCGGAACCATCCTCCTGTTCCCTCTGATACCTGTCGTCTCGTGCAAACCCGTGTCGAGCGGCACGAGAAAACTCCGCTAACTCCGCTAACTCTGCGTGAGGCCTATCTTTTTTAGGCCGGCTCACCCTCGAGACGCGCGGGCTCGAGACGAGGCACGATCAGGTGCATGATCAGCAGCGCCGTCACGTACGCCAGGCCGCACACCATGAAGATGACCGAGTAGTTGTTGCTGGTCGCCTCCAGAATGCGCCCCGTGGCCCGCTGAAAGAGCACGCCGCCCATGGCCCCCGCGAACCCGCCGATCCCCACCACCGACGCCACGGCGCGGCGCGGGAACATGTCGCTGGCGGTCGTGAACAGGTTGGCGCTCCACCACTGGTGCGCCGCCGCCGCCACGCTCACGATCCCCACCGCCAGCCACAGGCTCTTCGCGTGCGGCGCGAACATGGTGGGGACGATGAGGAGCGCCGCGATCAGCATGGCCGTCTTGCGGCCGCGGTTCACGCTCCACCCCCGCTTGATCAGCGCGCTGCTCACCCATCCGCCCCCCACGGAGCCCACGTCCGCGATCAGGTAGATGGCCACCAGCGGCGCGGCCAGCCCGGCCAGCTTCACCCCGAACCCCGCGTCCAGGAATTTGGGCAGCCAGTACAGGTAGAACCACCAGATGGGATCCGTGAGGAACTTGCCGATGAAGAACGCCCACGTCTGCCGGTACCGGAGCAGGCTCAGCCAGGGCACCGAAGCCGTCGACTCCACCGGGTCGCTGCGGATGTACGCCAGCTCGCCGCGCGACACCCGGGGGTGCTGCTCCGGCGCGCGGTAGATCAGCAGCCAGAACGCCAGCCAGACGAAGCCCAGCGCGCCCGTGGCGATGAAGGCCATCTCCCACCCCCAGGCCGCCGCGATGAGCGGCACCGACATCGGGCCCACGATGGCGCCCACGTTGCTGCCGGCGTTGAAGATCCCCGTCGCCAGGGCGCGCTCGCGCCGGGGGAACCACTCCGCCGTGGTCTTGATGGCCGCGGGAAAGTTGCCGCTCTCCCCCAGCCCCAGCGCCGCGCGGGCGACGGAGAACCCCGCCGCCGTCCGCGCGAAGGCGTGGCCCATGGCGGCCAGGCTCCACGCGACGATGGCGAAGGAGAAGCCCCGGCGCACGCCGATGCGGTCCAGCAGCCGCCCCATCCCCAGGAATCCCAGCGCGTACGCGAACGAGAAGTAGCTCACGATGTCGCCGTACTGCGACTCGCTCCACCCCAGCTCGTTGCTCAGCGTGGGCGCCAGGATGCCCAGCACCTGCCGGTCGACGTAGTTGATGGTGGTGGCGAAGAAGAGCAGCGCGCAGATGGTCCAGCGGTATCCCATCCCCTTCGACGCCAGGAACGCCGCCGCGTCGGCCGCGGAGTGGACGCCCGCGCCGGCCGGCTGGGTGGATGCGGGCGCCGCGGGGGCGTGCTCGGTGGTGGGCATGGCGCTCATGCGGTGCGTGCGAGAAGGGCGTCGACCTCTTCCGCCGTCACGCGGTTGAAGTCGCCGGGGATGGTGAGCTTGAGCGCGCTGGCCGCGGTGGCGAACTGCAGCGCGTCGCCGTTGCCGCGGCCGCGCAGCAGGGCGTGGATGAGCGCGGCGCAGAAGCTGTCGCCGCCGCCCACGCGGTCCGTCACCCGCACCTGCCAGCGGCGGCTCTGCGCCAGCTGGTCGCCCAGCGGGTCGTACAGCGCGGCGCTCCACGCGTGCTCCGACGCGCTGATCACCTTGCGGCTGGTGAGCGCCACGGCGCGGCACGCCAGCTCCCGCGCCAGCGCCTGAGACGTGGCGCGCAGCGTCGCTTCCGAGCCGCCCTCGCCGGGGCCCACCCCCAGCATGGCCTGCACGGCGCCGGGGTTGCCGATCACCAGGTCGCAGCCGCGCACCAGGCCGCGCGTCACGGGGACGGGGTCGCGGTCCATCCAGAGCGCGGGGCGGTAGTTGAGGTCGATGCTGACCCTGACCCCCGCCGCCCGCGCGGCGTCCGCGGCCTGCTGCGCGGCGCGGGCGCATCCCTCGCCCAGCGCGGGGGTGATGCCGGAGAGGTGCAGCCAGTCCGCGCCGCGCAGGAGCGCGTCCCAGTCCAGCTCCGCGGGGTCCAGCGCGGAGAAGGCGCTGCCGGCGCGGTCGTAGACCACCTTGAGCGCGCGGATGTCCGCCCCCGGCTCCACGAAGTAGATCCCCAACCGGTCGCCACCGCGCAGGATCCCCTCC
>DASUVG010000302.1:0-34817 GCA_036379135.1 Longimicrobium sp. | reverse complement strand
TGCTGTACATCCCGGTCCGTCCGGGGTGCGAGTTCCAGCCGTACCAGCTGGAAGTCAAGGCCGGCGGCGTGCGCGGCGAGTAATCGCCGCACACCGGCCGGGCAGCAGGGGAGGGGCGCCGCAAGGCGCCCCTCCTTTTTTAGTGCGGGAGTGCGGGAGTGCGGGAGTGCGGGAGTCGCAGGCATCGAGCTGCGTCGGCGGGGGGCCCTCACCTGCTCGCTCAGGCGCGTTTACGCGGGTGAAGCCGTTCGGAACGACGCCGCTCGTTGGACCGGATCGATCGCCCGCTTGCGGTCGCGCCGGTGCGTGGGAAGCCGCACGCCATCTGGCCGCCGAGTCCGCGCAGGCGGACTTTGTGAATTCGTAGCCGCGGTTTCAACCGCCCCAGGCCAGAGCCGGCGGAATCGATGCCGCGGCCGTTCGCAAATGAGTGCGTGTGCGGGAGTCGCACGCCATCGAGCTGCGTCCGCGGCGCGTTTCCGCGGGTGAGGCCGTTCGGAACGACGCCGCTCGTCGAACGGGGCGGACTTGCAGATTCGCAGCCCCGGTTTCAATGCCCCGGGCCAGAGCCGGCGGAATCGAACCGCCCCACGCGCCGGCGGAATCGGATGCCGCGGCCGTTCGCCAAATCATCCACCGAATGCTACTTTCCCGCCCCTCGTCTTTTCCCATCCCACGCACGACCAGAGGAGCAGACGCCGGTGGACACCACGAGCGACACTGAGGCGCTGAAGCGCGCGGCGGCCGAGCGGGCCGCGGAGTGGATTCGCGACGGGATGACGCTGGGGCTGGGCACCGGCTCCACCGTGCGGCACCTGCTGGACGTGATCGCCGAGCGCCGCGCGGCGGGGGAGTGGGCCGGCGTGGTGGGCGTACCCACCTCCGAAGACACGGCGCAGCGCGCGCGGCGGCTGGGCATTCCCCTGGCCACGCTGGACGAGCGTCCGCGGGTGGACCTCACCATCGACGGCGCCGACGAGGTGGACCCCGCGCTGCGGCTGATCAAGGGGCTGGGCGCGGCGCTGCTGCGCGAGAAGATCGTGGCTGCCGCGTCGCGCGAGCTGGTGATCGTGGCGGACGAGACCAAGGTGGTCGAGCGGCTGGGGACAAAGGCGCCGCTGCCGGTGGAGGTGGACCCGTTCGGCGCGGCCGTCCAGCCGGACTTTCTCCGTTCGCTGGGCGCCGAGCCCGTGCTGCGGGTGCGCGACGGAACGCCGGTGGTGACGGACGGCGGCAACCTGATCTACGACTGCCGCTTTGCCGGTGGCATCGCGGATCCCGAGGCGCTGGAGGTGTCGCTGGCGCTGCGGCCGGGGGTGGTGGAGACGGGGCTGTTCCTGGGGATGGCGACGGCCGTGGTGATCGCGGGGAGCGGCGGCGTGCAGGTGCGGCAGCGGGAGGGCGCGCGATGAGCCGGGTAAAGATCGCGCCGTCCATCCTTTCCGCCGACTTCACCCGGCTGGGCGAGCACATCCGCGAGGCGGAGCAGGCCGGGGCGGACTGGATTCACGTCGACGTGATGGACGGGCACTTCGTCCCCAACATCACCATCGGCCCGCTGATCGCGGCGGCGGCGCGGCGCGCCACCACGCTCCCCATCGACGTGCACCTGATGATCGAGCGGCCGGAGCGCTACCTGGCCGACTTCGCCAGGGCCGGCGCGGACTACCTGACGGTGCACGTGGAGACGTGCCCGCACCTGCACCGGGTCATCCAGCAGATCCGCGAGCTGGGGGTAAAGCCCGGCGTCACGCTGAACCCCGGGACCCCCGTCGACACGCTGGCGGAGGTGCTGCCGTACGTGGACCTGGTGCTGGTGATGTCGGTGAACCCCGGCTTCGGCGGGCAGTCGTACATCCCCACCAGCACCGCCAAGATCGCGCGCATCCGGCGCATGCTGGACGAGCGCGGGCTGCACCACGTGGAGCTGCAGGTGGATGGCGGCGTGGCGCCCGACACGGCCGAAGAGGTGGTGCGCGCCGGCGCCACCTGCGTGGTCGCGGGCTCCGCCGTCTACAACACGAAGGCGTCCGTGGAGGAGAACGTGCGCCGCCTGCGCGAGGTGATGGACGCGGCCGGCGGGCGCGGAAGAGCGTAGACCGGCGCCACGCGTCCGTTTATCTTATCTGCCGGCGTCGTTCCCTTCCGGACGATGCTCACGCCTGGGTGGTGAAATCGGCAAACACAGCAGACTTAAAATCTGCCGGGCCAACGCCCTTACGGGTTCGAGTCCCGTCCCAGGCACCTGGTGCGCCCCGCTGTCCTCATTCAGGACGGCGGGGCGTTCTCGTCGGCGCGCGGATGCGTTATCTTTGCCGCGCAACCTGCCGTAACCATCATCGACAGAGTGAGATGCGAATGCGACGTCTGTTCGGCGCGCTGCTGTGCGCGCTTCCCCTGCTTGCCGCCGGCTGCGGCGACGCCTCCGGCCCCAGCGACCCGGACCTGACCACCGTGACCTTTGCCCCCGCCCTGGGCGTGGACATCGCCACGATGACCCGCGTGGGCGACGGCGTGTACGTCAAGGACCTGGATGTCGGCGACGGCGAAGACGTGGCGGCCAACCGCGTGCTCTCCGTGCGCTACCAGGGGTGGCTGCCGGACGGCACCCGCTTCGACCACAACCAGCCCCCGCGCGCCGTGTTCCAGCTGGTGCTGGGCCAGCGCCGCGTGATCGAAGGGTGGGAGCAGGGGATCCCGGGGATGAAGGTGGGCGGCAAGCGGCTGCTCGTCATCCCCCCTTCGCTGGGCTACGGCACCTCGTCCAACGGCCCCATCCCGGCCAACTCCGTGCTGGTGTTCGAGGTGGAGATCGTCAGCCAGACGTCGTAGCGGCGCGGGCGCGCTCCGGCCGGCGGAGCGAAGCGTCCGGCGGTTCGGGAAGGATGGATGCAGAGGCGCGGAGAGAATCCTTCTCCGCGCCTCTGCGTACGTCGGTGCCGGGGATCGGGACGGCGGTGGATGGGCGCCGCGCGGAGCGCACCTTGCGGAGCGCGGCGCGGCGGGGCAGGATTCCATGGGCGCGGCGGTACGCGCGGCGGGTACTGACGACGATGAAGCGGAGCGGATGAGCGAGGAGGACGTGCAGTCGGCGGACGAACGGGGCGCCACGATCGACGGGATCGTGGCGCAGGCGCAGTCGCTTGCCGAGGACGAGCTGTGGGACCACGTGCACGACCTGCTCTCCGTGGCGCTGGAGGAGCAGGGCGACGATCCGCTGCTGCTGGTGTGGGCCGGCCTCGCCGCGCAGCGCGTGGGCGAGGAGGGCGAGGCGTACGAGTTCTTTCGCCGCGCGCTGGCCATGGAGCCCGACGACCCGTTCGTCCTGGCCACCGCCGGGAGCGGCCTTTCCGCGCTTGACGACCCCGAGGCCGAGCGCGCCCTGCGCCTGGCCGCGCTCACCGCGCCCGACTTTCCCTTCGCGCGCGCGGCGTACGGCGCGTACCTGGCGCGCGAGGGGCTGTTCGCCGAGGCCATCGCGGAGCTGCAGGCCGCGCGCGACCTGGCCCCGGAAGACGGTGCCGTGCACGCGGAGCTGGGGATGGCGATGCTGCTGGCCGGCCGCACGACCGAGGGTCTCGATGCGCTGGAAGAGGCACTCTCCCGCAACCCGGGCGACGCCTGGCTGCGCGGGCTCTTCGGGCTGGCGCTGGTGGATGCCGGGCGCGGCGAAGAGGGCGCCGAGCAGCTGCACCAGGCGGCGCAGGAGCGGGAGGACGACGTGGAGGTGCAGCTGATCGCGGCGCTGGCGATGGCGGCGGAGGGGTGGGAGGACCCCGCCTGGGAGGCGCTGGCCCGCGCCGGGCAGGCGGCGGACAGCAGCGACCGCGAGCTGATCTCGGAGGTGGAGGACCGCGTGGAGGCGGGGGCGGAGGCGGCGGAGGAGTTCCTGCGCCTGGACTTTGGCCCTTCGCTGCTGCGCGAGCGGCTGCTGCAGCGCGCGTGACCGGCCATCCGCCTCCTCCCGACGGCGACGAGACGCTCGCCGGCCCCCTGCCCGCCCCGGACAGGGCCCCGCCGCCTTCGCGCGCGGACGCCCGCCGCGCCCGCAGGCGCGCCCCGCTCCCCCTGCGCATCGTGCGCGGGCTGCTGAAGCTGGGACTGTTCCTGATCGCCTGCTGGGCGCTCTCCGTGGCCTCCATCCACCTGTGGGGGCGCCGCAACGAGGCGCGAAAGTCCGACGCCATCGTCGTGCTGGGCGCCGCGCAGTACGACGGCCGGCCGTCCCCCGTCCTCAAGGCGCGGCTGGACCACGCCGTGCGGCTGTACGAGCGCGGCGTGGCGCCCATCCTCATCATGACCGGCGGCACGGCCCCCGGCGACACGGTGAGCGAGGCCGTGGTCAGCCGGCGCTACGCCATCCGCCAGGGCGTCCCCGCCGCCGCCATCCTTACCGAACGCGGCGGGATGACCACGCTGGAGTCCATGCGCGCCGTGTCGCGGCTGATGCGCGGGCGCAACATGAACACCGCCGTGCTGGTGAGCGACCCGTTCCACATGCTGCGCCTCAAGCTGCTGGCCCGGCGCGTGGGGTTTCGCGGCTACACCTCGCCCACGCGCACCAGCCCCATCTCGCGCAACCGCGAGGAAGAGCGCAAGCACCTGATCCGCGAGAGCTTCAGCCTTCCCTTCGCGCTCCTGCAGGCGCTGTAGGTGAACGGGTGAACGGGTGAACGGGTGAACGGGTGAACGGGTGAACGGGTGAACGGGTGAACGGGTGAACGGGTGAACGGGTGAACGGCGGCGATCCATCCTCACTTCGCCCCGGTGCGAACGAAACATGGTGGATCGGAATAGATTCTGATCGTCTCTCGAGGACTGCCGGCGCGCGATCGAATTCTCCCCTTTCTCCCGCGCAGCGGGGGAGAGGGGCCGGGGGAGAGGGGGCCCCATCTGGCGCAGTGAGATGCCCTTCGAACCGCTGTGATCCCCGCCCTAGCGTAGCCGACGCGCAGGCGCATGGGGGACGCCGCACACGGCCATGCCGCCGGGTCCGCGCGGGCGGACCTTGTGCCTTTGCAGCCGCGGTTCAACCGCCCCGCGGAGGCGCCTGCCGGATCGTCGTGTCGATGGCAGCGGCCAATTCATTCGCTCCCGAGGGCGGGCTTCGCGCTGCCGCTGATGCCGATCCCGACGATCCGGGATGGGACGGAGCCCGAGGAAAAAATCGAACCGGAAGAGGACGCGGACCGGATGCAGATCCCCATCGAACGATATACGCTGGACAACGGCCTGCGCGTGGTGCTCTCGCAGGACCACACGCTTCCCGTGGTCTCGCTGAACCTGTGGTACAACGTGGGCAGCCGGAACGAGGTGCCGGGGCGAACCGGGCTGGCCCACCTGTTCGAGCACATGATGTTCCAGGGGTCGCAGAACGTCCCCGACACGCAGCACATCACGCTCGTGGAGCGCGCGGGCGGCAGCATCAACGCCAGCACCTGGCTGGACCGCACCAACTACTACGCCACCCTCCCCGCCAGCCACCTGGAGCTGGGGCTGTGGCTGGAGAGCGACCGGCTGGGCTTCTTTCTCCCCGCGCTCACGCAGGAAAAGTTCGACAACCAGCGCGAGGTGGTGAAGAACGAGCGCCGCCAGCGGGTGGACAACGCGCCGTACGGCGACTGGGACGAGCGCATGCAGCGGCTGCTGTACCCGCCCGACCACCCGTACCACCACTCCGTCATCGGCAGCATGGAGGACCTGGACGCGACCACCCTGGACGACGTCCGCGACTTCTTTCGCACCTTCTACGCGCCCGACAACGGCGTCCTCACCCTCTGCGGCGACTTTGACCGGGACGAGGCGCGGCGCCTGATCGACCGCTACTTCGGCCCCATCCCGCGCGGGCCGGGCGTGCCCCCGCTTCCCGGGCGGCCGCACCTGGACCCGCTGCACCTGGGCGGCGAGGTACGCGAGACCGTGGAGTCCGCCGTGGCGATGCCGCGCATCTACATGGCGTTCCGCGTTCCGCCGTACGGCTCGCAGGACTACTACGTGGCCGACGTGGTGACGGAGCTGCTGGCGGGAGGCAAGTCCGCGCGGCTGTACCGGGCGCTGGTGCGCGAGCGGCGCGTGGCGCGGGGGGTGGCGGCGTTCGCCCTCCCCGTGGTCACCGGCGCGGCCATGCTGATCCTGCGCGGCAACGTGCCGCCCGGCCACGACCCCGCGCCCGTGGAGGCCGCGCTGCTGGAGGAGCTGGCGCGGCTGGCGGACGAAGCGCCGGCCGCGGACGAGATGGAGCGCGCCCTGGTGAGCGTGGAGGCGCGGCGGGTGCTGGAGCTGCAGAGGGTGAGCGAGCGCGCCGACCAGCTTTCCATGCTGACCACCTACTTCGACCAGCCCGAGCTGATCAACACCGAGATGGACCGCTACCGCGCCGTGACCGCCGAAGACGTGCGCCGCTTCGTGGCGGAGCACGTTTCCGCCGACAACCGCATGGTGCTCACCTACGTGCCGCGCGCCGCGGCCCCCGCGGCGGAGGCGGCATGACGGATCCGGCCGTGCTCGACCGCTCGCGCCCGCCTGCGCCGGGGCCCCTGCGCCCCTTTCACTTTCCCTCCGTGCGGCGCCGGACGCTGGACAACGGGCTGGAGGTGATCGTTGCCGAGAACCACGCCTTTCCCGTCGCCACGCTGGACCTGGTGCTCCCCTCCGGCGGCCTGGCCGAGCCGGAGGAGCGCGGCGGGCTGGCCTCGCTGACCGCCGGGCTGCTGGAGTCCGGGGCGGGGAACCGCGACGCCACGCAGATCGCCGAAGCCGTGGACGAGCTGGGGCTGGTGCTGGAGACGGGGATCTCGTGGGATACCTCGCTGGCCGGCATTACCGCGCTCACCTCGCGGCTGGAGGCGGGGATGCGCATCCTGGCCGACCTTGCCGTCCGCCCGGAGTTCCCGCAGCACGAGGTGGAGCGGATCCGCGACGAGCGGCTGGCGGGCGTGGTGCAGCGCCGCGCCGATCCCTCGTCGCTGGCGGACGAGCTGATCACGCACTTCAGCTTTCCCGCCGACCACCCCTTCGGCCGGCGCCTGGGCGGGCCGGTCACGACGCTGGGGACGCTCACCCGCGCTGAAGTCGCGGACTTCCACGCGGCGCACTACCTCCCCGCCGGCGCGTGGCTCTGCGCCGCGGGCGACGTGACGCTGGACGGCGTCTCCGCGCTGGCGGAGCGCTACTTCGGGGACTGGAGGGGCGCGCCGCCGGCCCCGCGCGCGCCGGAGACGGACGTGCGCTTCGGCGAGACCACCATCATCCTGGCGGACCGGCCGGGCTCCGTGCAGAGCGAGGTGCGCGTGGGTCACGTGGGCATCCCGCGCACCGCGGACGACTACTTCGCGGTGACGGTGATGAACGCCATCCTGGGCGTCATCTTCGGCTCGCGGCTGAACATGAACCTGCGCGAGCGGCTGGGCTACACGTACGGCGTCAGCTCCGCGTTCGGGATGCGCAAGCTGCCGGGGACGTTCACCGTCTCCGCCGCCATCCAGAGCGAAGGGACGGCGCACTCCGTGAGCGAGATGCTGCGCGACATGCGGGGGATGCAGGAGGAGCTGGTGTCGGACGAGGAGCTGAACGACGCGCGCAGCTACCTGGCCGGCACCTTTCCCCTGGCGCTGCAGACGACGGACGGCCTGGCGGGCAAGCTGAGCTCGCTGGCCGTCTACGGCCTGCCCGACGACTACTACGCCAGCTACCGCGACCGGCTGATGGCGGTCACGGCCCAGGAGGTGCGCGAAGCCGCCCGCCGCCGCCTGTTCCCCCACCGTGCCGCCGTCGTCGTCGTGGGCGACGCCGGGGCGCTGCGCGGGGGGCTGGAGGAGCTGGGCGTGGGCCCCGTGCGCGTCATCGACCCCTCCGACGTGCTTACCTGACGCAAGTCGGGAACGGTTGATGACGATGTACCGGCGCTCCGCGGCCCTTCCGCCGCGGAGCGTCGCCGTTCCGCGAAGGGAGCGGCGCGTTGAGGAACCCTGGATGTCTGTCGAAGCGGGATCGAATTCTCCCCCTCTCCCGCAAGCGGGAGAGGGGGCCGGGGGGTGAGGGCCCCCGCGGGCGCAGTTCGAAGCTTTTCGAACCGCACCTGACCCGCGGCTGCCTTTCGTCCGTTGTGGAAGCCATTCGCAGCGGGATCGAATTCTCCCCTCTCCGCGAGGAACGAGCGGGGAGGGGCCGGGGGAGGGGCCCCGGTGGACGCGGTCCGGCCTCCGCCGAAACCCCCTCCATGAACGGCCGCCGTCCTCATCCCGGAGAGCCGCCCGGGGCGGCGGATCCGCCCCGATCGCCGGCGCCGGCAGTCAAATGCGCAATTAGGATCGCGTTAGCACACCCCGCGACCGGTTGAGCGGCGCGGGGCGAACCTCCATCTTTCCATTCACGGACCGTCGACATGAGCGATTCCGACACGCAGGGACCCGCGGCCCAGCCGGGGCTGATCGAGCGCAGGCCGGTGCACAGGGGGCGCATCGTGGACCTGGGAGTGGACACGGTCCGCTATCCCGACGGCTCCACGGGTGAGCTGGAGATGATCCGCCACTCCGGCGCCGCGGCGGTCCTCCCCGTCCTGAGCGACCCCGACGGCCCCGATCCGCAGATCGTCCTGATCCGGCAGTACCGCTACGCCTCCGGCGGCTGGCTGTACGAAGTCCCCGCCGGACGCCCAGACCGCCCCGGCGAGCCGTGGGAGGAATGCGCGCGCCGCGAGCTGCGCGAAGAGACGGGGCTGGAGGCCGGCACCCTGCGGCCGCTCACCTCCATCTGGACCACCCCCGGCTTCACGGACGAGCGCATCCACCTGTTCATGGCCACGGACCTCACGGCCGGGCGGACGCAGTTCGACGCGGACGAGTTCGTGGAGACGGTCACGGTGCCGCTTTCCGAGGCGCTGCGGATGGTGCGCGACGGCGAGATCACCGACGGAAAGACGATGTGCACCCTGCTGTACGCGGCGGGGTTCGTGTTCGGCAGGTAGGCGCGGGCGTCAGAGGAACGGGTGGACAGACGTTCTCCGGACAGCACGGCGCACGCGATACGGAAAACGGTGTCACTTTCTCTCGGCGGCCGTCCTCACGCGGGGACAGGCGCGAGAACGGGGGGCGGCGGCGGGTGGGCCGAAAGCATAGCAACCATCAGGGCTTTTCGCGCATCCAACCTTTGCAGCGGTCCCGGAACGGCACCTGCCTTTCCTCCATGCCGACAGCAGGGCCGTCTCTCTCCGGCTAAATCCCCCCAGGGAGTCCATACCATGTTTCAGGTTCTCGCGAAGGAACGCAGCGTCGGGCAGCCCACGCCCCGCGAATCGCTCAAGCAGCTGGACGACAGCGGCGTGGTGGCCGCGCACCTGGCCGGCGACCGCCTTGCCTTCGGCGAGCTGGTGGAGCGCTACCAGAACCGCCTGCTGAACTTCATCTACCGCACCACCGGCGACCGCGAGCGGGCCGAGGACCTGGTGCAGGAGACCTTCATCCGCGTCTACCGGCACCTGCACCGGTTCGACCAGACCAAGAAGTTCTCCACCTGGGTCTACACCATCTCGTCCAACCTGGCCAAGAACGAGCTGCGCAACCGCTCGCGCAACCCGCTGGTGCTGTTCCAGACGCTGATGAAGAACCGCGACGCCGACACGCGTCCGCTGGAGTGGGAAGACAACACCTACCGGCCGGACGACCTGTTCCGCAAGCGCCACCTCAAGAGCCAGGTGGACGCCGCCGTGGACCAGCTGCCGGAGCACCACCGCACCGTCTTCATCCTCCGCGAGATGGAGGGCAAGACGTACGAGGAGATCGCCGACATCACGGCGACCAACCTGGGCACGGTCAAGAGCCGGCTGAACCGGGCGCGCAACAACTTCGCGCAGCTGATCGCGCCGGTGCTGGACTGAAGGACTTTCCCGTCGGGGGGCGGGAGCAGGACGGGGGTGGGCCGATGTCTGGCCCGCCCCCGTTTTTCTTTCGGGTCCGGTAGGATACGAGGACGCCGAACCTGCCGACGCCGCGTGGGAACCCCTTTCTTTTTTCGGTCCGTGGATGCATCGTGTGTCACCGGCTACGGACGGGGTGTGTCCACCGGACGCGGGGGGTGTGGAACCCTGACACGCTCCGCGCGTACAACGCAGCCCAAGGCACAGACCGGGGGCTCCGGTTGCAACCAGCGGCGCAGGCGTGAGATGATGGACTGCGGCACCTTCCTGGACGGCTACTCCGACTTTCGCGACGAGCTGCTGACGCTCCCCGACCGGGTGGCGTTCGAGGCCCACCTGCGGGAGTGCGCGTCGTGCGCCCGCTACGACCGGGTGATGGACGGCGGCGTGAAGGTGCTGCGCGGCCTGCCGGAGCTGGAGGTCTCGGGCGACTTCATGGAGCGGCTGCAGCACCGCATCTGGCACGAGCAGGACGACATGGCCGCCGCCCGCGCGCGCGCCGCCCGCCGCTCGTCGCGCCGGGCTGCCGCCGTGGGGATGGCCGCGGCGGCCTCGGTGGCCGCGGTGGCGCTGGTGCCCGGCGTCTACTCCCGCCTGGCGCCGACGGTGACCATGCTTCCCTCCGCCGCGGCCAACGCGCCGGAGCCTGAGGCGCCGTACCGCCTGGCCGCGGACCACGGCGCCGGCGAGGGGCTGGCCGCGCGGCTGGAGGAGGTGGGGGTGGAGGTGTATCCCATGCCCTACGGCGACGTGATGTACCACGCGGCCTCCAACGCGGCGCTCTCCCAGCCCGGCGACGTGCTGCGCCACTCCGGGGCCGCCGAGTAAGTGCCGCCCATCCGCCCCGGACAGCTAGACCGCACCCTGCGCGACCGCGTCGCGGGGGGTGCGTTCTTCTTTTTCGGCGACGAGGACTACCTGCGCGAAGAGGCGGTGGCCAGGGTGGTCGCCGCCTACGTGGACCCCGCCACGCGCGACTTCAACTTCGACCAGCTGCGCGGCGGCGACGTGACGGCCGACGACCTGGCCAGCATCGTCGCCACGCCGCCGATGATGGCGGAGCACCGCGTGGTCGTCGTCCGCGACGCGCAGGGGCTTTCGGTCAAGGCGCGCGAGGTGGTGGAGGCGGTGGCGAAATCCACCGATCCGGGGCTCATCCTGGTCATCTCCGCCGTGATCCCCGGCGGATCCAAGGCCAGGTTCTACGACGAGCTAAAGAAGCACGCCGTATCCGTGGAGTACGGCCAGCTGTCGCAGGACGACGCGCCGGGGTGGGTGATGGAGACGGCGCGCGAGGAGCTGGGGGTGGAGGTGGACCCCGAGGCGGCGCGGGCGCTGGTGGGCGGGATCGGCGTGGACCTGGGGACGCTGGGGTCGGAGCTGCGCAAGCTGGCGGCGTACGCGCAGGACCGGAAGCGCGTCACGCTGGACGACGTGCGCGCCGTGGGCGGCATCATCCCCCGCCAGGACCGCTGGGCCTGGTTCGACATGATCTCCGAGCGCCGCTTTCGCGAGGCGCTGGAGACGCTGCCCGTCCTGCTGGAATCGGGGGAGAACGGCGTGGGGCTGGTGATCGGGATGGGGGGGCAGCTGCTGAAGGTGGCGCTGGTGTGCGCCGGCGGGCAGCAGGCGCTGGAGCGCGAGCTGAAGCCGTTTCAGAAGTGGATGGCGCGCCGCATCGTCCCCGTGGCGCGCAAGTGGACGCTGCCGGAGGTGGACCAGGCGCTGGCCGAGCTCCTGCGCACGGACCGCCTGCTCAAGTCCGCCTCCCTCAACGACCGCCAGGCGCTGGAAGAGCTGCTTCTGCGGATGTGGGCCATCGGCCGCCGGCAGGCCGCGGCGTAGGCGTTCGCTCCGCCCCCGCGACGAATCGACACGGACCCTCTCCCACGCCGCCGGGAGAGGGTTTTTCGTTGCGAGACGGACGCCGTGCGCCACGGGGCCTCCATCCCCGGCGGTTGAAACCGCGGCTGGAAAAGCACGAAACCGTGCGGACCGTGGCGGCCCGGCCGTGTGCGGCGTCCCACGCGCCTGCGCGTCCGCAACCGGGGCCGCGGCCGACGGTATTCCTCAGGCGCGCGCACGCATCGCGGCAAAGTCAGGTTCCGAGGTGGCGCTCCTTCGGAATGACAGGATGGTGCGGGTGGAAGGAGAAGGCGCCGCCCACGAGCAGGTAAAGCCCCGCCGGGCGAGCTCCGCGAGCCCAGGGCGGGGCTTATGGCCGTTCCAGCCGCGGGCTTCAGTCCGCGGCTGCACGACGGGCGCACCGACCCGCCCGCACCCGCCGGTTGAACGGGTCTGGCGCAGCCGTGTATATTGCCGCCATGTCTTCCAATCCCCTCGACCTGCTCCGCGGCGGCACCGTGCCGCTGTACCTGGCGCCCCAGGCCGGCGTCAGCGAGTCGCCGTTCCGCCGCCTGTGCCGCCAGTTCGGCGCAGACGTGGTGGTCTCGGAGTTCGTATCCGCCGAAGGCATTCGCCGCCACGACAAGCGGACGCACACCTACCTGCGCTTCAACGACGAGGAGCGCCCCATCGGCATCCAGATCTTCGGCGCGGAGCCGGAGGCGATGGCGGAGGCGGCGCGCCTGGTCGAAGAGGTGTACGAGCCGGACTTTCTGGACATCAACTTCGGCTGTCCGGTCAAGAAGGTGGTCAACCGCAACGGCGGCAGCGGCTGCCTGCGCGACCTCGCTCTCGTGCAGTCCATCATCCGCGCGGTGAAGGGGGCGATCAGCATCCCCACGACGGTCAAGATCCGCAGCGGCTTTACCGAGGACACGCGCGACCCGGTGAGCATCGCGCTGCGCTGCCAGGACGCGGGCGCCGAGGCGCTGACGCTGCACGCACGGACGCGGACGCAGATGTACAGCGGAGTGGCCAACTGGGACGAGATCGCGGCGGTCAAGGCGGCGCTGGACATTCCCGTCATCGGCAACGGCGACGTGTGGACCGGAGAGGACGCGCGGCGCATGCACGACCACACGCGCTGCGACGGCATCATGATGGCCCGCGGGTCGCACGGGCAGCCGTGGCTGTTCGCGCAGGCGCGGGCGGCGCTGGAGGGGCGGCCGGTTCCGCCGGATCCGGACCCGGCGGAGCGCTTTCGCATCGTCATCGAGCACGCGCGCCTGGCCATTGCCTGGGAGGCGGACGAGGAAAAGGCGATGATCGAGTTCCGCAAGCACCTGGGCTGGTACACCAAGGGACTGCCCAACGGGCGCTACCTGCGGCAGGAGCTGTTCGAGGTCAAGGAGCTGGCCGCGGCGGAGCGCCTGCTGGAAGGGTACCTGGCGCAGTACGAGGGAGTGCCCGCTTGACGCCCGAGCGGCTGCGCGCGCTGCTGGCGGAGGTGGCCGGCGGCACGGTGGCGGTGGAAGAGGCGGAGCGGCGGCTGGCGTGGGCGCCGGTGGAGGACCTGGACTTTGCCCGGGTGGACCACCACCGCGCGCTGCGGCAGGGCGTTCCCGAGGTGGTGTTCGGCGCGGGAAAGACGCCGGAGCACCTGGTCGCCATCGCGGAGCGCATCGCGGCGCGGGGCGAAGGCTTCCTCGCCACGCGGGTGCCGGCAGAGGCGGAGGAGCCGCTGCGGCGCGCGCTGCCGGGGATCGAGCTGAACCCGCTGGGGCGCACGGCGTGGCTCGCGGCCACGCATCCGGCCGACCGGAAGACGCGCGGCTCCATCCTGATCGTCACCGCGGGGACCAGCGACCTGCCGGTGGCGGAAGAGGCGGCGGTGACGGCGCGCGCGTTCGGGAATCCCGTGGAACGGCTGACGGACGTGGGCGTCGCCGGCATCCACCGCGTGCTGGCCGCGCGCGACGTGCTGGGCTCGGCCGCCGTCGTCATCGTCGTCGCGGGGATGGAAGGCGCGCTCCCCTCCGTCGTGGGCGGGCTGGTCTCCGTCCCCGTGATCGCGGTGCCGACCAGCGTGGGATACGGCGCGGCGTTCGGCGGGCTGTCGGCGCTGCTGGGGATGCTGAACTCCTGCGCGTCGGGCGTGACGGTGGTGAACATCGACAACGGGTTCGGCGCCGCGGCCGCCGCGTCGCGCATCAACCTTCTTCCGCCTTCCTGACGATTCGCTCCCGCGACCGCGCACCCGCCCTGCCGCTCGCCGCGTCCGCGCTGGCCTACCTGGCCGCGCTGGTCGCCGTGCCCCGGCTGCCGTGGTGGGGCGCGCCGCTGGCCGTCGTCCTCCTGCTGGCCCTCCACGTCTGGACGCACCGCGTCCACGGCAGGGACTCCGCGGCCGCCGCGGCGCTCTGGCCCCCGCTGCACGTCCTGATCATCGCCACCGGCTCGCTCGCCTCGCCGCTGATCCCCCTGGCGGCGGGATGGGCGGGCCTCTTCGCGCGCCGTGCGCCGGCGAAGTCCATCGTCCCCGCGGTCGCGGCCGTCGCCGTGCTCGGACTGGTGGCGGATTCGGTGGATGGGACGCTGCCGGCGTGGACGATGGCGCTGCGGTGGGTGCTGCTGATGGTGGTCGCGGCGGGGCTGGCGACGCTGGTGGCCGGAAGCGGAGCCGTCCGCCCGCGGGCGAAGGCGGCGCCGGTGGAGCCCGCCGATCCGCGGCCCCGGCGCTCCGGCGACGCCACGGACGCGGAGGCGGTGGAGACCGCGCTGGCGACGGTGATGCGCGCCACGGACGCGCACGAGGCGGCGCTCTGGCGGGCCGAGGGGGAAGGGGAGGAGCGGACGGCCGCGCTGCTGGCCCGCGTGGCCGCGCCGGACGTGGACGTGCCGGAGTCGCCGGTCCCCCTCGCCGGCCACCCGTTCGCGTGGGCCGTGGACGAGCGGCTGCCGCAGCGCATCGAGCGGGGGAAGAAGCATCTGCCCTCCGCCTGGGCGGCGGAGATGCTGCTGGTGCCGGTGGAGATCGACGAGCGCGTTCTCGTCCTGGCGCTGGCGTATCCGGGGATGGTGCCGCCGGGCGCGGAGACGGCGGCGGCGCGCGCGGGCCATCACCTGGCCACGCTGCTGGGGCTGCTGAAGGCGCGGCAGGCGGTGCGGCGCGCCGAGGCGGGGATGCGCGCGGTGGCGGACGCGGTGCGCACGCTGCCGGGCGAGCTGGAGCTGGACAAGTTCGCCGCGCAGCTGGCGGCGGCGGTGCGCCAGGGGACGGGCGCGGCGGGCGCCGGCGTGGCGCTGGTGACGGACGATTCCGGGCGCGGCAAGGTGCTGCACGTCTCCGGCGACTCGATTCCCATGGACGCGGAGGGGTTCGGCGAGAGCGAGTCGCGGCTGGCGCTGGCGGTAAAGCACGGCGTGGAGCTGCACCACGCGGACCTGCGCAAGGCCGGCGAGCGCCTGCCGCTGCTGACCGCGGCGGAGCGGTGGGAAGCGCCGCCGCGCTCCGCAGCCATCCTGCCGCTGATGCTGGACGGGCGGGCGATGGGCGCGGTGGCGGTCTGGCACACGGAGCCCGGGCGGCTGGGGGAGCGGGAGATGGAGATCGCGCGGATGCTCTGCTCCGTCGCGCCGCTACCGATGCGGAGCGCGCGGCGCTTCGAGGCGCTGGACCAGCGCGCATCCACCGATCCGCTGACGGGACTGGCCAACCGCAGCACCTTCGACGCGCGGCTGGCGTCGCTCTCGGGCTACTTCGACCGCTACGCGCGGCCCTTCAGCGTGATTGCGCTGGACGTGGACTTCTTCAAGAAGTTCAACGACACCTGGGGGCACGAGGCGGGCGACCGGGTGCTGCAGCACGTGGCGGAGCTGCTGCAGTCCACGGTGCGTGACGTCGACCTCCCCGCGCGGCTGGGGGGCGAGGAGTTCGTCGTCCTGCTCCCGGAGACGACGGTGAGCCAGGCGGCCGAGGCGGCGGAGCGCATCCGCCGCAACCTGGAGACGCGCACGGTGGACTACAACGGGCAGCGGCTCTCCGTCACGGCGTCGCTGGGCGTGAGCGCCTGCCCGGACTGCACCGCCACGCCGGGCGAGGTGCTGGGGCAGGCGGACGCCGCCCTGTACCGCGCCAAGGACACCGGCCGCAACCGCGTCTCCGTCGCCCCGCGCCTGGAGAAGCCGGTGAGCGTGGAGCCGTAGGGCAGGTGTCGGGTTCGCGTCGGGCGGTTGAAACCGCGGCTGGACGATCACGAAGTGCGCCTGCGCGCACTACGGCGGGCGCAACCTCGCTTCGGCCAGAAGGGGTATTGCGAAACGGCCCCGGGTGGTTGCACCCGGGGCCGTTGTCAGGACTTCTTTCCGCCTTTTGCGCTGCTGCTCGGTGCGGGCCTGGCACCTCCGTTCCTGGCTGCGGCTGCCTGGGCTCGCGCGGCGAAGGTGCCGCTCTTCACCTGACCGCCGCCTGCCTTTGCAGCCGCGGACTGAATACGGCCGGCCGCACTGGTCGTCATCCCCTGCTTGCTCATGAACGTCTCCCGTCGTTATACCAGATCCGGCAATAGAGTGCGTGACTTCCTGAGGGAGGCGCCGCGCTGAACCTTGCCCTGACGGGAACCCGGCGCGCCGACCGAAAGACCTCGCCAGCAGAACGAAGGGGCTGGTTCCGCGTCCTGATCCGGCCCGTGCGCAGCCGAGAGGAGGTCCTTCGGTCGCGCGCCGGAGTCAGTGCAGGCGGCAGGATCTGCGCGTGCGCTCCCTCAGGGAGTCACATTCTTTTCCCGGATGTGGTATTAGCAGAGTCAACAGTGGTTTCTCGTGCCGCGCGATGTACTCCGCGATTCATCCGATCGCGGGTAAACGATCGCTGCGGCACGATGGGCGGTCATCTCGCCGAGGCTTCACTCTGTTGACTCTGTTGACTCTGCGTGAGACCCAGTCTTTTTGCGGATTCGGTAACCACGACGGTGGCGAACGGTTTCAGATGCCCTTGAGCGGAAGTCGTTTTCACGGAACGAGATCGGAACTTCGGATCAGGAGACCGCCGGGTGCGGCTCCGGCCTGGGGATCGGCATCCCTTCGCCCAGGGGGTGCGGCAGGCGCGGGGCGGGGAAGACGGGGAGCATCCGCGCGCTGGCCAGGCGCAGGTGGCTCTCGCCCAGGTGCGTGGCGATCCACTCCTCGTTCAGCATCATCCCGTCGAAGTCCTTCCAGATGCGCTCGTCGTGGGCGCAGCTGTAGCGGCGGCAGACGCCCGGCCGGTCGGCGTAGACGGAGCAGCCGCGCCGGTCGGGCGTGAGGTGCGTGCAGCACCCGCTGGACTCCTGGCGGATGTAGTACGGCGCGCCCAGGTCCCACTTGACTTTCCCTGATTCCACTTCCCGCGCGCTGAGGGCGAAGTTCAGGCTGCAGCACGCTGCCCGGCAGACGTGCAGCCGCTCCGCGCAGTTTACCGGCACGAACGCCGGCTCCGGCGCGCCTTCCGGGCCGTCGATGCGCAGCGCGAGCCCCGGCCCCACCGTCTGCCCCGCCTCTTCCATTTGCCGGCGCGCGCCGCCGGCGGCCTGCAGCAGCTCGTCCTGCGTCACCACCCCCTTCTGCACCAGCACGTCGATCAGGCCGTAGACGAACGACTCCACCTCGTGGACCTGGTCGGCGTTGCGGCTGACGGCGCTGTGCACGAACAGGCTGCCGCGCTCCACCTGGCGCTCCAGGCGGTGCAGCGGGTCCGCTCCGTTCTGGGCCGGATCGGGCATGGAAGGACCTCGGAGGATGAGGTTCGCGGGATTCAGCGGAGCGACGCGCGAAGCCGGTCGATCTCCGCGTCGCGGGCCCGGGGATCTTCGGAGACGGGGAGATCGACGCCGGCGATGGCCGCGAGCAGGTGCGCGGCCAGGTCCTTGACGCGGAAACCGAAGCGCCGGCCTTCCATCGCCTCCTCGCTCCCTTCGTACGGGACCGGCGTATCGTCGTCCAGCAGCGGCAGGAACGCGGGGATGGCCTCGCGGCCCAGAGACACGACGTGCGCGCCGACGCCGTCCGGCGCCTGGCCGGGAACCCCCCACACGTTGCCGCCGCCGGGATACCCCTGCGCCAGCGCGGCGGCGTAGGCATCCGCCAGCGCGCGCGTGTCCTGCGCCGGCGGGCAGGTGCCGGCGCGGTGGAACAGGATCTCGGCGGCAAGGAAGCGCGCGGGGACGGCTGCCGCGGGATCCACGGCCAGCGCGGCGAGGCCGGCGGGAACGCCGGGCTCGCGCCAGAGCGCGTCGAGCGCCGCGTAGTCCGCGCGCTGAAAGAGGTCGGTGTATCCCAGCGCCATCAGCCGCTCCGCCAGCGGGGGATGCGCGCCCGGAGGAACGGCGGCGGGCGTGGTGTCCATCGGTTCTCCGGTAGGGGCTACTTGGACTTCGCCTCGGACAGCAGCGTCTGCATCACCCATCCCACCTTGCCGATGTGGGTTCCGTCCACGACGGTCACCTTCCACCACTGGTACAGCGGATCGGTCTTGTTGAACGACTTGCCCTCACCCTTGTTCGTGACCTCCAGGCGCGTATCCTTTTCGAGCTTGCCCAGGATGCTCTTCTTGTAGGTGCGCGGATCACTCACCAGCCAGGTACGCTGGGTGTTGATGTAGCGTCCCCAGGCAAAGGGCAGGTCGATCGACTCCGCATCGGTGGACGTCTTGGAGGCGTTCCACGTCTCGCTGGCCCGCGCGAAGGTGGCGGTGGGAACGTCGGTGGAAATCACCTTGAGCGGGAGCGGGGAGACCTTGCCCGCCGCATCCTTGCTCCAGCCCCACTGCACGGATCCATAGAACGTGCCTTCCTGCACTCCCGCCACCGCCAGCGCCGTGGTCTCGAACGTCTGGCTGGACTCCTTGCGCGTGGAGACCAGCGTCGGTGTGTCCAGGAGGGTGGCGTCCTGCGTCTGCAGCGTGCCCGCGGCGTCCGTATAGCGCCATCCGTGCTGCCCCCAGTCCGCGACCGTGGGGGTGTCCTGCAGCCGGTCCTTGGCGCCCGGCGCATCCGCGGCGTAGAGCGGATTGCCGTGCGAGGAGAGGCGGTCGATCCGCGTGCCTTCTCCCGCTTCGCCCGGGGGGATGGAGCGGTCCTTGAGCGTCTGCTGCGCCTTGCCGCTGCCGATGAAGACCGGCGCGCCCTTCTCCATCGACCGGACGGTCTGCACCATCCCGATCTTCTCGGCGTTGACGTGCTTGTTGGGGATGAAGCGGAGCGCGATATCGACGCCGTCCACGTCCGGATCGGTCACGAGCTTGTACCTGTCGGCCTTGAGCTCGCCCCCCCACGTGTTGTCCGCTCGCTGGATGGTGGCCGGCGACGCCGCGGCGCGCAGACGCTGGCGCAGCTGCAGCGCGGCGGAGCCCGGCGCGCCGCCCATGACGGCGTGCACTGCGGCGTCCGCCTCGCGCTCAGCGGGGGTGGAGGCGCCGCCCACCTGCAGCTTGCCCTGCACCGCCGCGGGTGCGTGCTGCTGCTGGACCACGTGCGCCAGCTCGTGCGCGAGCAGCGCGCGCCCCAGCACCGTCCCCGGCGCGTACTCGCCGCGCCCGAACACCACGTCGTCGCCCAGGGTGAACGCGCGCGCCCCCAGCGACGCCGCGGCGCCGGCCGCGCGCGAGTCGGCGTGCACGCGCACGCGGCTGAAGTCGTGGCCGAAGCGCTGCTCCATCCAGCCGCGCTCGCCCGCGGGAAGCGCGTGCCCGGGGGTGGCGAGCGCCTGCTCGGCCGCGGAAACGCCGGGCGCGTGGGATGGCGCCTGTGCCTCGCGCGCCGCGCGGGCCGGGACGGGCGGGGCGCGATCGGGGGCGGGAGCGATGGGGGAACTCTCGAAGTTGCGCACGGCTGCCTCTGGAGACGTACGGCGCCGGCGGCCCGGAGCGGGCATCCGGTGGGATCGGCAGGGCGGGGAGGCCCGCGAGGTGTGGGGATCGCGAACTCCCTTCCCGCCAGTATAGGGATCGCGAGCCGCGCCGGACAAGGAAACGCATGCGATCCCGCCGAACGCGGCGCAACGAACGCGGCCCGGGCAGATTCGCCCGGGCCGCGCTGATCCGTCATCGACGCGGGGATCAGAACGAGATGTTCAGGCCCACGCCGGCGGTGAAGTACGAGACGTGCAGCTCGGCACTGCCCAGCAGGCCTTCCAGCTCCGTGCCGTAGCGGCGGAAGCCGACGCCGGGGGTCAGGCGGATGTTGGGCGTCAGGCCCAGCGCCACGCCGCCGCCCACCTCGAAGCCCACCTCCTCGTCGATCCCCTCTTCCACCCCGCCCAGCTCCAGCGTGTGGAACACGGCGCCGGCCCCGATCCACGGCGACACGCGCGCGCCGCCGCCCGGGATGGCGGCCGTAAGGCCCACCGAGAAGCCGCTGTCCTCCGCGTCCGGCTCGTCGTCGCTGGTAAGGCCCACGCCGAAGCGGGTGTTGCTGTACGTGCCGTACAGCGCCAGCCCGGGGCGAATGCCCAGCGACACGCCGCCGCCGATGGACGTGCCCTCGTCCACCACGTCGTCGAAGTCGCCCGTGGGGACGGCGTAGTCCAGGCGGCCCTCCACCGACAGCGGAATCCCCATCTGCGCGCGCGCGTCCCCCGCCGAAGCCGCCACCGCCGCCAGAACCGCCGCAAACACTGCTTTCTTCATCAGCTCCGCTCCAGAAAAACGAAAGGCCGGCCACCGACCGCCGGTGACCGTGCATGCACGGCGGATGGGCAAGCTGTGTGCCTAAGATGTTTATCGACAGGAAGTTGCGTCATTTTACGACATGAATGGGCGCCGCGCCGGACGCGGGGCACGCCCGTTGCGATGAGGGGACGGCAGAGGGGAGCGTGGCAGGCCCGGAGAACGTAAGTCCTTGCAGGACAACAGGATTGACAGGACAGGTCGATGCTGGTAGATTAGGAACGTCGGTTGAAAACACGGGTTTGGGGCTGTCAAGGTTTCGACGTGTACGGTGAAGCCGTGGCTGCGTGCCGAGGTCCTCGGATACCTCGTAAAACCTCCGGGAAACCAGTAACCGCGAACGATAACTTCGCCCTGGCTGCGTAAGTAGAGACCTTCGCAGGTTTCCTTACCTCCCGTCTTCCGGTCAGCCCCGCCTGAGGCGGGCCGGCGGGCGTCATCAAATTCTGGCTGGCCTGCGTTTGGCGCCGTAACGGCGCAGGCGAGATCTTACGGCTGGTTCGCGATGGGCTTCCCACTGGCCGATGAGCGGACGAGGAGAAAAGAACAGGGGGATACGCACGTAGATGTCGCGAGGGATCTGTAGGCGGACGCGGGTTCGATTCCCGCCAGCTCCACTCAGCAGAAAAGGCCGGGCCCAGCATCCATTGCTGGGCCCGGCCTTTTTGCGTTCCGCGCCCCTCCAGGTGCGGCGAATGTTTGCTCTGGTGGCGGGAAATGGAACGATGGTTGCAGGGATTCCGCGCCTCAAGTCGTTGCTGTGCAAACACTTCGGCAGGAGGTGAGGGAATGCGCAGGGCGCGGGGATGGCTGTTCGGGGCGGATGCGGGCGTGCAGTCCCACCGGCCGCAGCCAGAGCTGCCGGGCGCGGGGCGGGATCAGCGGGCGCTGCACCGACGCGGGCCTGTGCGCCTGCTTCTTCTGAGCAATCCGACAGTGGGAGGTGTGAGATGAACAGGATGATGCGGCGGGCGGGGCGGATGTCGCTGGCGGCGTTCACGGTGGCGGCGCTGGGGTTCGGAGGGGCGCAGGCGGTGGCGGCACCGGCTCCCGCCGCCGGCGCGGCAAAGGTGTGCGACTCGCAGGTGTGCAACCGGATCTGCCAGGCGATCCCCGGCAGCATCGGCGGCTTCTGCACGTCGAACGGAAGCTGCGTCTGCTACATCGGCGGGTGATCCGCGCGGCGCGATGACCGGGGCCGCGCCCGGGATCGAACCCGCGCGGCCCCGCTCGTCCGCATCCAACGGGAGAGTGCGATGAGGATCATGGCGGTGCGGCGCCGGGTGTTCGGCGCCGGGACGGCGGTGGCGCTGGGCTTCGGGGGCGCGCAGGCGCTGGCGGCGCCCGCGCCGGTTTCCACCAACGGAGCGGTGTGCAGCGAGCGGCTTTGCGACCGGCTCTGCCGGAGCCTCGGCAGCATCGGCGGCGTCTGCAACCCGGATGGATTCTGCGTCTGCTACCCGTGACCGCGTGAACGGAAGAGGCCGCGGCGGGGAATCGCATCGCGCGCGGCCTCGGCCATCCGCAACGAAGGGGAGAATCCGATGAAGATGACGACGGTGCGGCGCCGGGTGTTCGGCGCCGGGACGGCGGTGGCGCTGGGGTTCGGGGGGACGCAGGCGCTGGCGGCGCCCGCCCCGGCCGCGCGGGGGGAGAAGGTGTGCGACGAAGCCGTGTGCGACCGGATCTGCGATCTCACCAACCGCGGCCTGGGGGGATTCTGCAACAGCCGGGGCATCTGCGTGTGCTGGCGCTGATGCCGGCGTGACGAACGGGGCCGCGCCGGGAGGCCGACTCCCGGCGCGGCCCGTCCTCCATCCACCGGGGCTACCGCGGCAGCAGCACGCGGTCGACCACGTGGATCACGCCGTTGGACTGCAGAACGTCGTAGGTGGTGACGGATGCCACTCCGCCCGTCTCGTCGCGGATCACCACGTTGCCCGGCCCGTTCATCACGGCCGTGAGGGTTCCGCCGCTCACCGTGCGCAGCGTGGCGCTGCCGTGCCCCTGGCGAATGCGCTGCATCAGCTCCGCCGCCGTAACGCGGCCGGCGACCACGTGGTAGGTGAGGACGCGCGTGAGCGCGGCCCTGTTCTCCGGCCGCAGCAGCGTCTGCACCGTGCCCTGGGGCAGGTTCTCGAACGCGTCGTTCACGGGCGCAAAGACGGTGAACGGGCCGTCCCCCCTGAGCGTCTCCACCAGCCCCGCCGCCTGCACCGCCGCCACCAGCGTGGTGTGGTTCGCCGAGCTGGCGGCGTTCTCCACGATGTCGCGCGAGGGGAGCATGGCCTGTCCGCCCACCACCACCGGCGCGTGCCGCGCGCCGTTCCCCTGCGCCGACGCCGTCCCCGCGCACACCACCACCGCCAGCATCGCCGCCGCCATCGTTCTGTTCATGCGACTCCATCCTGTGAGACGTGAGCACTGTACAAACTACGTCCAGGGTTACGCGGCGGCGGCGGGGAGTGGATCTTCGCCCGGATTAGGGAATGATGAAGGCGAACCGCAAAGCGCCGCGCCGGGAAATCCATCCCCGGCGCGGCTTGCGTTCATCCCTGGTCGAGGTCACGGTCGTTGCCGATCCGGATGGAGCTCTGCCGGACGCGGATTCCGACATGAGCCAGACCGTGGCCTGCGCGAACGGTTCTTCATCGCGCATCGGGGGGTCCGGACGGTGGATCGGACGGCGGCGGGGCGAGGGGGAGGCGGAGGATGAAGGTGCTGCCCTCCTCCGGGGTGCTCTCCGCGTGCAGCGTGCCGCCCATCAGGTGCGCCAGGCGCCGGCTGACGCTGAGGCCCAGGCCGGTGCCCTGCGCCAGGCGCGTGGTCCCCTGTTCCACCTGCCAGAAAGGCTCGAAGATGCGCTCCAGGTGCTCCCGTGGAATGCCGATCCCCGTGTCGCGCACGCAGAACAGCACGTCGTCGCCCTCCGACCGGGTGGTGAAGGTGATCTCGCCCTCGCCGGTGAACTTGATGGCGTTGCCCAGCAGGTTGAGCAGGATCTGCCGCAGCTTGCGGGGGTCGGTGTGCAGCGGGGGCGGGGGCTCCGCGGCGAGCATCGTGATCCGGAGCCCCTTCTCGCGCGCCAGCGGCTCCACGATGGCCTCCACCTCGCGCACCACCTCGCCCACGTCCACCTGCTCCGGCGACACCGTCTCGCGCCCCGCCTCCAGCCGCGAAAAGGCGAGAACCTCTTCGATCAGCTGCGACAGGTGCCGGGCGGAAAGGCCCACGCGCCGCACGTACTGCAGCACCGGCTCCGACAGGGCTTCCGGGATCCCCGCCTCCAGCAGGTTGGTGTAGCCCAGCACCGCGTTCAGCGGGGTGCGCAGCTCGTGGCTCATGGTCGCCAGGAACTCGCTCTTGGCGCGGTTGGCCTCTTCCACCTGCGCAAAGAGGCGCGCGTTGTCCACCGCCAGCGCGGCGCGGTCCGCGAACTCCAGGGCCGCCTGGGCGTCGCGCGCCTCGTACGGCCGGCGCTCCGGCCCGCCGGCGAGGGAGAGGGCGCCCAGCGTGCGCCCCCGGGCCCGCAGCGGCACCACGATGCGCGACTCGCCGCCGGGGATTCCGTCCAGCGGCGGAACCACCAGCGGCTCCCCCGTCTCCACCGCCTGCCGGAGCGGGTGGCCGGGCGGCACGGGGACGGCGTCGGCGTGAATGCCGCGCGGTTCGTCGGCGGCGTCGGCCTGGGCGCAGTGCACCAGGCGCAGCTGCCCGTCGTCGCCCGCCAGGTAGATGCCGCAGCGGTCGGCCAGGAACGGCACGGCCAGCCGCGCCAGCGCGCGCAGCGTCCCCGCGAAGTCCGGCGTGGACGCCGCCAGCGTGGCGCTTACGCCGGCAAAGAAGCGCTGCGCCTCCTCGCGCACGCGCACCGCCTCCTCCGCCTGCTTGCGCTTGAGAAACTGGCCGATGTCGCTCCCCATGGCGGACATGGAGCTCAGCAGCGCGGGGCCGGGCTCCACCGGCCGCCGGTCGAAGAACTCCATCGTCCCCATGAACTCGCTCCCCACCACCACGGGGAACGCGAACGCCGCGCACAGCCCCAGCGCCACGGCCGCCTCGCGCCGCGGAAAGTCGGGCTCGCGCGTGACGTCGGCGATCCACTCCGGCGCGGCGTGCTCCCACACCCGCCCCGGCAGCCCGCGCCCGCGCACGAAGTGCATCCGCGCGCTGGCCTCCTCGAACCCGCCCCCCGCCACCTCCGGCACGCCCCAGCTGGCCGTGGGCTGCAGGACCCCGTCGTCATCCACCGACCAGAAGATCCCCAGGTCCCACTCCAGCGTCCGGCACAGCGCCTCCAGCACGCGCGGCACGGCGTCCTCCACCGTCGACGTCTCCGCCAGCACGCGCGTGACGGCGTACTGCGCCGCCAGGTGCGCCTCGGCCTGCTTGCGCTCGGTGATGTCGCGGATGAAGGAGGTGAAGACGACCTCCTTTCCCCACCGCGCGGGGGCCACGGTCAGCTCCACGGGGAACTCGCGGCCGTCGCGGCGCAGGGCGCTGATCTCTATGCGGCGGTTGAGGATGGGCCCCTCGCCCGAGGCCAGGTAGTGCCGCACGCCGCGGTCGTGGGCCTCGCGAAAGCGGTGGGGGATGATGATCTCGCCCAGCGTGCGCCCCCGCACCTCGATGTCGGCCCACCCGAAGATGGTCTCCGCGTGGTGGTTCCACTCCAGGACGCGGCTGGACGAGTCGGTCACCACGATGGCGTCCAGCGCCGAGTCCACCAGCCCCTGCAGCCGCGCCGCCGCCCCGGCCATCTCGTCGTTGAGCACCTCCAGCTCCGCGGCCTGCTCCAGCAGCAGCTCCGTCTGCGCGCGCAGCTGGTCCACGGAGGAGTCGTCTCCGTCGGGCGCGTCGTGCGGAAGGTCGGGGAGCGCCTCGAAGGGCATCGGAAGGGGGGATCCCGGGTGCGTCCATGGTGTTCGCGCGGCCATTTGCGCCCGCCGCGTCGCAAGGCTCCGGCCACATGTTTCGCACGGAGCGGGCAAACATGCAAGCAAAGAGAATATGGATACGCCTGATCAGCGCACTATGCGCCGCATGTTTCCTTGTAAAGGGCGCGGGAGGCGCCCATGGTTTCGGGAGCACTGCGTTGCACCATCATGCGGGAGGGGATTATGCCGGGCTTCATGGACTATCTTGCGGTGGCGGAGCGGCGGGTGAAGGCTCTTCACGCGCGGATGAGGCAGGCGCATCTATATCGAGTGATGGGGCTTTACGTAGTCGTGGTCAGTGCTTTCTTTCAGGGCGCGGAACTGATCGTTCCCACCCTGCGGCTTGACGAGGGGTTGCTCCGGGTGCTCATCTTGGGCGCCGTGGCGGGACTGCCACTTGTGGTGCTATTGAGCCTCGCCACGTCTCCCGACGGCCGCCTGCGGACGGCAATCCCTGCGCGCGACGCGAGAGGTATTCCTCCGGCCACCGGTGAGACCGCGAACGCGGCGACCAGCGCGGCGTCCGAGCCAGCGCCGCAGCGCGAGCTTGTCGTCCAGGGCACGGGCGCTCCGCTCATGCCCGGCCTCGCGACGCTGCTCATCCTCATTGTCGTGATCGTCATCGCCGTTGCCATGGGCTTGGCGGGAGACCTGCGGCGCAAGGAAGAAGGCACTTTGCCCACGCTGGCGGTTCTCCCCTTTGTGACGGCCGATACGTTCCCGGAGACCCCGCACATCTCCGAGGACCTTCGCGTAGGCCTGATCTCACAACTCGCTCGCATTCGCGACCTGCGGATTACTTCGGGGCGGTCGGTAGATGCGGTGCGGGGACGCGACGTGAAGGAGATCAGCCGGCGGTTGAGTGTAGCGGTCGTTCTGCAGGGTACGCTGCGACGGCACGAGCAGCGTGCCCGGCTGGACGTGGAACTCGTGAATGGAAAAACCGCGACGGCGCTGTGGGCCGGGAGCTTCGACGTCGATCCGCGTGCCCCGGGCAATGTTCAGCGAGACCTTGTGCAGGACATTGCGGATGCGCTGAACGTGAAGCTGTCGTTCGAGGAGCGGAAGAACCTCCGGCGACAGCACGTGCCGGATCCCCTTGCGATGGAAGAGTACCGCACCGCTATACAGATGGAGCGGCGCGCCGACCCCACGCTGGACCAGTCGCGCGTGATCGAGGGCCTTTATCGGTCTGCGCTCAAACGGGATCCAGAGTTCGCGCTGGCCTATGCGCGCCTATCGCGACTCGAAAGCCGCATGTACTTCGCGGGCCTGGACCGCAGTGCGGACCGCCTTCGCGCAGCTGAGCAGGCGGCGGACTCGGCGCTGGTGCTTGATCCCGACCTGCCAGAGGCCCATCTCGCCCGCGCGCTGCTGTACTACTGGGGCCGACGAGAGTACGAACTCGCGGAGAGGCAGCTGCAGGTTGCCATCGCCGCGGCGCCCAGCGATCCCGACCTACAGGCCACGCTCGGCTACGTCTACCGCAGGCTGGGAAAGTGGGACGACGCGCTGGTGCAACTGCGGCGCGCCGCCGTCCTCGACCCGCTGTGGGCGGACCGATTTGCTGAGCTGGGATACACGCATCGCGCGCGGCGGGAGTTCGAGGCGGCGGACCAGGAGTTTCGGCGAGCGTTCCAGATCGACCCCAGCTTCCACACGGTCGAGGTCGAACGCGGCGAGCTGTGGTACCTGTGGCAGGGCAACCTGGATACGTTGCGGAGCGTGCTTTCCCGGATCCCGGCCGGGATCGACCCTGAGGGCGAAGTCACCACGGCGCAGTTCCAGACTGCCATGCTGCGGCGTGATCCGAATGCCGCTCTGCGCGTTCTCGACGGGGTGGATGCCGAGGTATTCGATGGACAGACGTACTACTACCCGAAGTCGCTGCTGCGCGCGCTCGCTCTCCGTGCGCGTGGAGACTCCGCGGCCGCCACACGGGAGATGGACCGCGCGGTTCCGATGCTGGAGGCGCACGTGCGCAAAGTTCCCTGGAATGCCTGGGCTCGTGTGACACTCGCCCGGGCGTACGCAAACTCCGGCCGCCCGGCTGATGCCGTCCGCGAGGCACGCCAGGCGCTGGAGCAGGAATCCGACGCGTTTTTCGGACCGCGAATGGCGTACGAGGCCGCTGTCGTCTACGCCGAGGCGGGCCTCGCTGATGCCGCCATCGCGGAACTGTCGCGCGTCCTCATGGTGAACGGGGGTCCCACGAAGCACCAGTTGCGGCTGGATCCGGCTTTTGACGGACTGCGCGACGATCCGCGCTTCGCTGCGCTGTTGTAGCGCGGGTGACGCAAGCCGCCGGAAACGCCTGATACCAGATCCGGCAACAGAGTGCGTGACTTCCTGAGGGAGGCGCCGCGCTGAACCTTGCCTTGACCGGGGATCCGGCGCGCCGACCGAAGGACCTCGCCAGCAGAACGAAGGGGCTGGTTCCGCGTCCTGATCCGGCCCGTGCGTAGCCGAGAGGAGGTCCTTCGGTCGCGCGCCGGAGTCAGTGCAGGCGGCAGGATCGGTGCGTGCGCTCTCTCAGGAAGTCACATTCTTTTCCCGGATGTGGTATGAGATGTTCGGCCGGCGACTGGAGGCCGTCGCGTCTACCCGCGTCCAGCTTGGAAATCTCTGCTCAATCCGCCGTCGCGCCGTGGCCGGCGCGGCGGTCGGGAAGGGGCGCCACCAGCACCTTGTCCACGCGGTTGCCGTCCATGTCCACCACCTCCACGCGGTAGCCGTTGGCGTTGAAGTGCTCGCCCGGCTGCGGCACGTGGCCCAGCGTGGTGAACACGAAGCCGCCCAGCGTGCGATACTCGCGGTCCTCGTGGCGGCGGTCCTCCAGGTCCATGATCTCGCGAAACTCCTCCATGGAGAGCGACGCGTCCACCAGCAGCGACCCATCTTCACGGCGCACTACCGGCGGCGCGGGGGCAACGCCGCCGCGGCCCATCTCGCCCGCGAACTCCTCCAGGATGTCGTTGAGCGTGACGATGCCGTCCGTGCCGCCGTACTCGTTCACCACCAGCGCCAGGTGCGTCCCCGTCTGCCGGAACTGCTCCAGCACCCGCAGCGCGCGCGTGCTCTCGGGGATGAAGAGCGGCTGGCGCAGCAGCGACTGCACCTCCACGCGCTCCCCGGAAAGCTCCGCCGCCCACAGGTCCTTCACCTCCACCATCCCCAGCACGTGGTCCAGCCCGCCATCGCAGACCAGGTAGCGCGAGAACCGGTGCTCCACCATGGCGCGGCGGTGCTCCTCGGGCGAGGCCGTCACGTCCAGCCAGACGATGCGGTGGCGCGGCGTCATCAGCGACACCACCCGCTGGTCGCCCAGCCAGAAGACGCGCTCCACCAGCTCCTGCTCCTCTTCCTCGAACACCCCCGCCTGCGTTCCCTGCTCCAGCAGCACCGCGATCTCCGCCTCCGTCACCGGCGGCTCCTCGGGCTTGCGGATGCGCAGCAGGCGCAGAACCAGCTGCGTGGACGTGGTCAGCAGCCACACCAGCGGCCGCGCCACGCGCGACACCACGTCCATGGGCCCCGCCATCACCGCGGCGATCTTCTCCGGGTGGTTCAGCCCGATCTGCTTGGGCACCAGCTCGCCCACGATCAGCGACAGGTAGGTGATCCCCAGCACCACGATGCCCAGCGAGATCGGCTTGGCGTATTCCGCCACGCTGGGGAACTGCTTCAGCCACTCCGCCAGCGGCTCCGCGATCGCCGCGCCGCCGAACGCGCCCGCCAGCGTGCCCACCAGCGTGATCCCCACCTGCACGGTGGCCAGAAAGCGCTCCGGGTGCTCGGCCAGGTGCAGGGCGCGGCGGGCGGCGGGGTCGCCGGCCTCGGCGCGCTGCTGCAGCCGTGACTTGCGGGCGGAGACCAGGGCGATCTCGCTCATTGCGAAGACGCCGTTGGCCACCAGCAGCAGCAGTACGATCAGGACTTCCGTGCCGATCCCCATTCCGTCTTCTTGTTGGAGTGCTTCTCAGTGCGGAAGTGCGTGAGTGCGTTAGTGCGTGAGTGCGGGAGTATGTGAATCGGCCTGTGATTCGAATCCGCGTCTACTTACGCACTCACGCACTTCCGCACTAACGCACTTCTTTTCGCGGCTTCGCTGCAAGCTACGCGCTCGCCGCACCCCGCGCATCGTGCGCGGGGAAGTGTGTGGCCGCGCTTCCGCGCCGTCCGGCGCCTGTACGCCCGCGCGGCACGCACGTAGATTCTCCGCCGTGAACGACTCGCGGACGTGGACCCGGCCCCGGTTTTTCCTGGCGCTGCTGCTGGCGGCGCTGGTTGCCGGGGCCGTACCCGTTCGCGTCCCGGCCTCCCGCGGCGACAAATCGCCTGCGGGCGCGGCCTGGCGTGCATCTTCGGCGCGCCCTCTCGCTCCGCGTCCGGACGTGGACCTGCGCGGCGCTCCGTCCCTGCCCGCCGCTGCGCCGGAACTGCTCCCGGTCCCGCGCTTCATCCGCGCGTACGCGCCGGCACCCCCCCGCGCCCCGCTGGTGGCGCCGCCGATCGCGCGGTCGCCGCTCCCCCGCGCGCCCCCCGTTTGATCATCGTCGCACCCCAGGCGTCATCTGTCCTGCGCGAGCATGCACCCGGAGTGCGGCTTGCGGCGGGTGGACACCGGGCTTCGCGGCGCATCCAGCATCGCAATCGTACAGGCGTACCCGCGGCCGCGCGGGCGCCAGACGTCGCTCATCCCTTATCGACTGTCTGAACTCATGGAGCTTTTCACCGATCCGCAGGTGTGGGTCGCGTTCCTTACCCTGCTGGCGCTGGAGCTGGTGCTGGGGGTGGACAACGTGGTCTTCATCTCCATCCTGGCCGGCAAGCTGCCGCCGGAGCAGCGCAAGCGGGCGCGCCAGCTGGGGCTGGCGCTGGCGCTCATCACGCGCATCCTGCTGCTCTTTTCCCTTTCCTGGATCGTGCGCCTGACCGATCCGCTGTTCCACCTGTTCGACCACGCGTTCAGCGGCCGCGACCTCATCCTGCTGGGCGGAGGCCTCTTCCTGATGGGCAAGGCCACCCACGAGATGCACGTTCGCCTGGAAGGCGACGAAGGGCATTCGTCGGCCAAGGTGCCGCCCTCGTTCCGCGGGGTGATCATCCAGATCCTGCTGCTGGACGTGGTGTTCTCGCTGGACAGCGTGATCACGGCCGTGGGGATGGTGGAGCAGATCGAGGTGATGGTCGCCGCGGTGGTGATCGCCGTGGGGGTGATGCTGGTGTCCGCCGGCGCCATCAGCGACTTCGTGGAGCGGCACCCCACGGTCAAGATGCTCGCGCTGTCGTTCCTGCTGCTGATCGGCGTGACGCTGGTGGCGGACGGCCTGGGGCACCACATCCCCAAGGGCTACATCTACTTCGCCATGGGCTTCTCCGTCTTCGTGGAGGTGCTGAACCTGCGCGCCCGGGCCAGGAGCAAGCCCGTTCACCTGCGCGAGGCGTACGTCGAGGAGCCCGTCGTTCCGGTGGCGCCCGGAACGTTCAGGCGTGACGGAGCGGCGGGGTGATGGAGGGATGGGGGGCGGATCGTCCGGATCCGCCCCCCATCACGCAGACTTCAGGATGGCGCAGGCGCGGCCGGGGTCACGCCTCGCCGTCGATCTCCACCTCCGCCTCGATCTCCACCGCCACGCCGAACGGCAGCTCCGCCATCCCCACCGCGGAGCGCGCGTGCCCGCCCACCTCGGGCCCGAACACCTCGATCAGCAGATCGGAAGAGCCGTTCACCACGCCGGCCACCTGCGTGAATCCCGGCGCCACGTTCACCATCCCGAACACGCGCAGCCACGCCGTCACGCGGTCCAGGTCGCCCAGCGCGCGCCCCAGACTGCCGATGGCGGCCAGCGCCGCCAGCCGCGCGGCCTCCGTGGCGTGCTCGGGTGTGACCTCCGCGCCCACCTTGCCCCGTGGCTCCGCCAGCGAGCCGTCCGGCGCCAGCGGCAGGTGCCCCGACACGTACGCCCGGTTCCCCCGCACCCGCACCCACGAGAACGGGTACGGCCGCCCCGTGGGGCTCTGGAACGGCTCCGGCAGCACCAGCCCCAGCTCCCGCAGCCGCTGTTCGATTCGCATCTTCTTTCCTTGCCGCTGGTGGTTGCTTTTACTCGGGCACGCTTGTGCCGCAGCCCTCGCCACACACCCGCCGAGAGAGACCGCACGTGAGACGCTGGTTACGCGACTTTGCGGCGGCCTTTGGGAGCGGCTGGCTCCGATGGCTTCTCTGCTTCGTCGAGCAGGCCGAGGGCGCGCCGCCGGCGCGGGCTCCAGGTTGCGACACGCGCTTCCACTACGGCGCGGGCATCCGCCATTACGGCCTCGTTCGGCTCCGCGAGAAGCTCGGACGCGGTCACACCCAGTGCGACCGCGACCCGCGAGATGGTGAGCAGCGTAGGATTGGACTCGTCGCGCTCGATGTCCGCGATGCGGGGCTGCTTCATCTTTGCCGCCTCGGCGAGCTGCTGCTGTGTCATTCCCTTCGTCTCGCGAAGGCTCCAGACGTTCAGCGCCAGGTTGCTGAACGGCTCGCCGACCGCGTGCGCGGCGGCGTATTCCGGGTCTCGGAGATTCTCGGCCATGTACTCGTCCCACGTCATATCTCCGTCCATCATCCCTCCAGCTTTGCAGTAAAGGGTCTCACTGCCAGGCGCGACAGTCAGGCGGTCGCGCGGCGGCGGCGTGGCGCGGGCTCTGACGCTTCCGGGGCATCCGTGTCTGCTCGCGCCGCGCGTCGCCGCTTCGTCCGGCTGGCGGCGGATGCCTCCACCATCGCCCGGGCCTTCGCGAGCCGCGCCTTGTCCGGCTCCGCGAGAAGGTCGGAGGCGGTGACGCCGAGCGCGAACGCGACGCGGGAGATGGTGAGCAGCGTGGGGTTGGCCTCGTCGCGCTCGATGTCGGCTATGCGCGGCTGCTTCATCTTTGCCGCCTCGGCGAGCTGCTGCTGTGTCATTCCCTTCGTCTCGCGAAGGCTCCAGACGTTCAGCGCGAGGTTGCTGAACGGCTGGCCGACCGCGTGAGCCGCTGCATACTCCGGGTCGCGCAGATTCTCGGCCATGTACTCGTCCCACGTCATGTCACCCTCCATCGGCTCCTCGCTTGTTCTGCTGTTGCAGCCACCGGGCACGCCGGTCCTTTGCACGCTCGATCTCCGCTTCCATCCGCTTCGGCTTCTTCATCACCGCCTTGGCCGCGCACGTGCTGAGCACTACCACGCGCGGCGAGCGGCCGGGCATCAGAAAGAAGAGAAGTCGAAACGCCGCTCCACGCCCCAAGATCCGCAATTCGTGAATCCCGTCGCGCAGGTGTTTTACGCTGCCGTCCGCCACCGAGTCCGTCCAGCCCTTCCGGGCGAAGTCGCTCAGCCTGCGGTCGATGCGTTCCCGGTCCTCTTGCTGAAGCGCCCGTACTTCGCCGATGAACCACGGCGTCGGGACCAGCTCGAGAGAATCGTTCATCACCTCTCCTATTCTATACGGTTTAACGTATCGCGCAAGTGCTGCGGCGCAGATGAATTGAGCAGAGTGAACAGGGTAGTGGAGGGCGGCTTCGGCCGCTACGGGACAGAATCCGCCTCGGATGGGCTGGCGTGTGCGACTGCTGGCGCGGCGGGAGCGGGGAGTGGACGGAGGCGGGGGGAAAGTGAACGCGGAAGGGTGGCGGAGGGTTGTCCAACGGGGGGGATTCTTGTACCTTGTTGGGCTTTGCATCTCCCGCTCGGCCGGGTTCAACCGGCACGGGCGGCGTTTCGGCTTATCCGAACGGCGGCAATCAGGTGTTCGACCAGCTAAGCGACAAGCTCGAAGGCGTACTCTCCGGCCTGCGGCAGCGCGGCGTGCTCTCGGAGCCCATGATTCGCGAGGGGCTGCGCGAGATTCGCCGCGTGCTGCTGGAGGCGGACGTGAACTTCCAGGTCACGCGCGAGTTCATGAAGCGCGTGGAGGAGAAGGCGCTGGGCGAGCGGGTGCTCAAGGCGGTCTCTCCGGGCCAGCAGCTCGTGAAGATCGTGCACGAGGAGCTCACGGCCATGCTGGGCGAGCGCAAGGCCCCGCTGGCGCTGGCGCCCATCCCGCCCACCATCATCATGATGGTGGGCCTGCAGGGTTCCGGTAAGACGACCACCGCCGGCAAGATCGCGCGCCGCATGAAGCGCGAGATGCGGCAGACGCGCATGGTGGCCTGCGACGTCTACCGCCCCGCCGCCGTGGAGCAGCTGCAGACGCTGGGCGAGCAGGTGGGCGTCCCCGTCTACGCCGAGCCGGGATCGAAGGATGTGGTCGGCATCGCCCGCCGCGCGCTGGAGCAGGCGCGGAGCGAGCGCGACCGCGTGGTGATCTTCGACACGGCGGGCCGGCTGCAGATCGACGAGGAGCTGATGGACGAGCTGAAGCGCCTCAAGGAGGAGCTGAAGCCCCACGAGATCCTCTTCGTCGCCGACGGGATGATCGGCCAGGAGTCGGTGAACGTGGCCAAGGGCTTCGACGAGGCCCTGGACATCACCGGCGTGGTGCTCACCAAGATGGACGGCGACGCCCGCGGCGGCGCGGCCCTCAGCATCTACGGCGTCACCGGCAAGCCCATCAAGTTCCTGGGCGTGGGCGAAAAGCTGGACGGGCTGGAGGAGTTCGCGCCCGACCGCATGGCCGGCCGCATTCTGCAGCAGGGCGACGTGGTCGCGCTGGTGGAAAAGGCGCAGCGCTCGTTCGACGCCGACGAGGCGGCCAAGCTGGAGCGCAAGATGATGGGGGCGGGTCGCTTCGACCTGGAGGACTTCCTCATCGCGCTGCGCCAGTTCCAGAACCTGGGCCCGCTGGAGAACCTGCTGAAGCTCCTTCCCGGCGTGAACAGCAAGATGCTGAAGAACGTCAAGGTGGACCCGCAGCGGATGAAGCACATCGAGGCGATCATCCTCTCCATGACCAAGCAGGAGCGGAAGCGCCCGGAGATGCTGAACGGCGCGCGGCGCGTGCGCATCTCCCGCGGCAGCGGCCGCCCGGTGAGCGAGATCAACCGTCTCCTGGAGCAGTTCAAGGAGATGCAGAAGTTCATGAAGCAGATGAAGTCGCTGCAGGGGATGATGCCCCGGGGCGGCGGCGGTGGTCTCCCGAAGCTGCCGTTCGGAGGAGGCGGCATGCCGAGGGCGTGAAGTACCAAGTGCCCAGTACCTAGTGCCAAGTGGTTCAACTCGGCACTCGGTACTTGGCACTAGGCACTTCTTTCTTTCGATCGTCCGGACGCGGCGCAACCGCCCGTCGCTGGACGCAACCCGATCCACACGAGGAACAGCAGATGGCACTGAAGATCCGTCTTCGCCGCATGGGCCGTAAGAAGGCCCCGCACTACCGCATCGTCGTCGCCGAGAGCGCCATGCCCCGCGACGGCCGCTTCGTGGCCAAGGTGGGCCACTACAACCCCACCACCC
>DASUVG010000301.1:0-12861 GCA_036379135.1 Longimicrobium sp. | reverse complement strand
CGGCAGGCTCACCTGCCAGCCGAACATCTGGTTCACGCCCGCCCACAGCTCGTTGCGGCACACGCGCCCCTGCGCGCCGCTCTGCGCGGCCTCGCGCAGAAAGCCGAGGGTGACGTACTCCTGCCGGCCCACCAGCGGCTCCGGGTCGATGGCCAGCACGCGGGCGGCAAAGGCGTCGTCCTCGGCCTGGTAGCGCACCATGGCCGCGAGCGAGTTGTCGCTCAGGCCGTCGTGGCGCATGCCGGGAAGGCCCAGAAAGGTGGCCAGCTCGGGCGAACGGGTGAGGGCGGTCTGCATCACCTCGTCGGCCAGGGCGGTGACCTGGCGGCCCAGCGAGTCGGCGCGGGTGTCCTGCGCGTGCGCGGCGGGAGCAAAAGCCGCCAGCGCCATGGTGCCGGCACACAGCCAGCGTTTGGTCGCGTTCATACGATCGATCGGGTTGGGGGGGACAATGCGGGCCTTCCGGGAAGGCCGCGCGGGGGTGTACGCCGGGAGCGGGCGCCGGGATTCAGGGATCCGGATCTGCCTGGGGGGGTCGGGGCGCTTCAGCCGGCATCGAGCCGCGCCCGCAGCGCCCCCTCCGGGCTCGTAAACCTCGCCCACCTCCCCCAAAAAACCCTGGGGGAGGTTGGGGTTGCCGAGAGATCGAAGCTCGACGAACAGCGTCACGCTGGCGCCCGACAGGGCCCCCTCTCCCCCGGCCCCTCTCCCCCGCTGCGCGGGAGAAAGGGGAGAATTCGATCCCGTTTCCGCAGGCGGTCGTCTCGTCGGCGCGCCGCCAGGCGCTCCGCACGTTCGGCTCGCGTCACCTCTCTCCCGCGCTGTTTGCGGGGGAGAGGCCGGGAGAGGGGGCCGCCGGCGGACGCAGCTCGAAAACATTCGCACCGCCCAAACCCCTGCCCCACATCAACCTCCCCCGGCAGTTTCGGGGGAGGTCGGCGAGGTTTACGAGCCCGGAGGGGCCTGCGCCGAACCCTCCGAAGCGGTGCCGCATCCAGCCCCTATCCCACCGTCTCGTATGCGTCGTCCGCGGGGGCGGCGGGGGCGGGGGAGAGGCGAAAGGCGGCGCGGAGGGCGGCAAAGGCCTGCTCGGCGGCGGCGTCGCTGCGGGCGTGCACGTCGGCCAGCGGCTGGCCGGGCTCCACGCGGTCGCCGATGCGCGCGCGCAGCACGATGCCCACGGCGGGGTCCACGTCGTCCGTCTTGGTCTTGCGCCCCGCACCCAGCGCCAGCGCCGCGTCGCCGATGCCGCGCGCATCCGCGGCCTCTACCCACCGCGGCCCGTCCGCATCCGCCGTGAACGGCCGGACCACGGGCGCGGCGGGGAGCAGGTCAGGCGAGCGGACCACCCGCGGATCGCCGTGCTGCGCCTCGATCAGCCGCTCCAGCATCTCCGCGCCGGCGCCGCTGTCACGCAGGCGGACGAGGGTCGCGCGGCCCTCCGCGGCGTCGCGCGCCAGGCCGGACATCTCCAGCAGGTGCGATCCCAGCTCCAGCGTGAGCGCCCACAGGTCCGCGGGGCCGCCCCCCGTGAGCGTGTCGATGGCCTCGCGCACCTCCAGCGCGTTGCCCACGCCGGCGCCCAGCGGCTGCCGCATTCCGCTGAGCACCGCGCGCGTCCCCCGCCCCGCCCCCGCGCCGATGCGGACGAGCACCGACGCCAGGCCGCGCGCCTCCTCCAGCGTCTGCATGAAGGCGCCGGAGCCCCACTTTACGTCCAGCACGATGCTGCGCGCGCCCGCGGCCAGCTTCTTGGACATGATGCTGGCGGCGATGAGCGGGATGCTGTCCACCGTACCCGTCACGTCGCGCAGGGCGTAGGTCATCTTGTCCGCCGGCACCAGCTCCGGGCTCTGCCCCACCAGCGCGCAGCCGATGCGGCGTACCTGGGCCCGCATCTCCTCCAGCGGCAGCTCGCAGACGAAGCCGGGGATGGACTCGAGCTTGTCCAGCGTGCCGCCGGTGTGCCCCAGCCCGCGCCCGGACATCTTTACGAAGGCGGCGCCCGCGGCGGCCATCAGCGGCACCAAGACGATGGAGGTCTTGTCGCCCACGCCGCCCGTGCTGTGCTTGTCCACCGTCGGGCGGTCCAGGCCGGGCCACTCCAGCGTGGCGCCGCTCTCCACCATGGCCTCGGTGAGGGCCAGTGTCTCGTCGTCCGTCATCCCCCGCAGGCAGACGGCCATGAGCCACGCGGCCATCTGGTAGTCCGGCACCTCCCTCGCCACGAAGCCGCCCAGCAGGGCGCGCAGCTCGTCCGCCGTCAGCGCCTCGCCGCGCTTCTTCCGCTCGATCAGCGGCACCGCCGAGATCATCGGATCCCCTGCCCGGCCGCGAGCGCCGCCGGCCCGAACGCGCCCGGGAGCAGCGCGCCCACGGACGTCAGCTGGTAGCCGTCCGCATCCCCCGAGGGCATGATGAGCGGCATCTCCGGCCCGAACTCGTAGAGCACCTGGCGGCAGGCGCCGCACGGCGCGGTCGGCGTCACGTCGTCCGGGCCGGTGACGGCGATGGCGGCAAACTCGCGCGCCCCCTCGCTGACCGCCTTGCCTATGGCCACGCGCTCGGCGCAGTTGGCCAGGCCGTACGACGCGTTCTCCACGTTGCAGCCGGTGAACACGCGCCCGTCGGCCGCCAGCAGCGCGGCGCCCACCTGAAAGCGGCTGTAGGGCGCGTACGCGTGGGCGCGGGCCTCGCGGGCGCGGGCCAGCAGGTCGCGCGCGACGGCGGGATCGATGGATGATGCGGACGAGCTCAAGGCACTCTTCGCTTGCTCGGTGGATCTGAGGAATGAGCGGCAATATACACCGTCCGGCCGCGAACGCACGTAAACGGCTCGAATAACGGGTGCGCGGCGACGAACGTCGATCTGCGTCCGCGAGGCGCCCCCTCTCCCGGCCTCTCCCCCAAAAACCCTGGGGGAGAGGTGACGCGCTCGAACGGTATCCTGCCGGAGCGCGATCGAATTCTCCCCTCTCCGCGAGGAACGAGCGGGGAGGGGCCGGGGGAGGGGCCCCAGCACGCAGCTCAGGATCAATCCAGGCGTCTTTGCCGGCCCCGAATCCCGGGCGTGACGAAGCGACACGGAACACCGGCGGACCCGTGCGGTAGAAGGCGCCCGGCAACGGAGAGGGGGAAGGCGGCGCGGGCCGGCCGCAGGTTCTTGCTCCTTGCCGGGTTCGCTGCTACTCTGGTGGACAGCAACACCTTCCGTCGCCGCCACTCCCGCTGGCCACGGCTCAACCCCGGGTTCCCCGCCCGGCAATCTCCCCCACACGTACCATCCGGAGCCGCACCATGAAGCTTCCGTACATCGCGCTTGCCGCCGCCGCCGTGGCGCTGCTGGCCACCCCCGCGCAGGCGCAGCCGGGAATCGTCGCCACCCAGCTGGACTCGGCCGTGGTGCTGATGGCCGGCCAGGGCTTCACGCCCATCGACAACGCGGTGACGGGCACGCTGCCGCAGGGCGAAGACGAGGAGTTCGAGCTGGACCTGGAGGCCGGGCGCCAGTACTTCGTGGTGGGCGTGTGCGACGGCGGCTGCTCGGACCTGGACCTGGTGCTCACCCAGGGCGACAACGAGGTAGAGGCCGATCGCGAGCTGGACGACGTGCCCATGCTGGCCATCCAGGGCCAGAGCGGAAGCTTCGTGCTCTCGGTGCAGATGGCGACCTGCTCGTCGTCCCAGTGCCACTACGGCGTTCGCGTCTTCGGCAGCCGATAGGCGCGGCGGACCGCGACAAGAACGGAAAGCGCCCGGCGGCCGCCGGGCGCTTTCTGTTTTACGTCCGTTGACATCCCACGGGCGGCGGATCATCTTTCGCCCGCCTGCCCGCTACCCTCCGCGACGCAGGCGAATCCGCAGGTCAGGCCCGCGCGTTCCGCTCCCCGGCAGGGAGCAACCCCAGCAATCCCGGAAAAAAAACGATGAAGATGTGGACGATGGCGCTGGTTGCGGGCGCGGCGCTGCTGTGCGCGTCCCCGGCACAGGCGCAGGACCAGTGGATGCAGCAGGTGGCCGCGCAGCTTGACGCGGTGGTCGAGGCGCTGGACGCCGAGGGGCTTACCCCCGCCGGCGACCCGCACGGCGGCGCGCTGGAGGAGGGCGAGGCCGAAGAGGTGGAGCTGGAGCTGACCGCCGGCAGCTACCTGATCGTGGGCGTGTGCGACGCCGACTGCAGCGACCTGGACCTGCTGCTGAGCCTGGACGGCGACGAGATCGACAGCGACTACGAAACCGACGACACCCCCGTGCTGGCGGTGGAGGTGGAGGAGGGCGGCACCCTCATCCTGACGGTGGAGATGGCCACCTGCAGCAACGGCCCGTGCCGCTTCGGGATCGGCGTGTTCAGCACCAACTGACGCGCGTCGGGAAAAGACGACGGGGGCGTCCGGCCGGTGCCGGACGCCCCCGTTTTCGTTCGGTATCGGCGGATCCGTGTGCACGCCTGGAAAGGATCACGCGGAGGACGAGGAGGAAAAAAGCGAGGACGCGGATGATGGCCTTCATCCACGTCCTCTGTTCGGTCCCGTGTCCTCCGCGATCCCGCCGATCAGCTCGCGGCGCGCTGGCCCAGGGCCTCGCGCCAGCGCAGCAGCCGCGGCGCCAGCGAGCGGCCGGCGGGCGCGGGGCGGTACGCGGAGAGCGACACCAGCGACGGCCGCTGGAACGAACGCCAGCGCCGCATCCCCACCTGGTCGCCCAGGTCGCGCGACAGCGTGTGCAGGCGGGTGCGCGCGTGGTCCTTCTGCGGCGCGTCGCCCCAGGCCAGGGCGATCAGCAGCGCCTCGCGCGCGGCGCCGGCGTCGCCCAGGGCCAGCGCGGCGCCGGCCAGCTCGTGCGCGGCGCGGGCACGGTCCACCGGGTCCGCAAAGCGGGCGGCGGCCAGGCACAGGTCGCGCGCGGCGCCGCGGCGGTCGCCGGCGGCGCGGCGCAGGGCGGCACGCTCCTCCAGCCCCACCGCCGCGGCCTCGGCGTCGCCGGCGCGCAGCGCGCGGCGAATCACGCGGCCCAGCATCCGCACGCCGTCATCCGAAACCACCGCTTCGCCCACCTGCGCCAGCCGCGCGATCTGCCCGTCGCCGCCGTCCAGGTCGCGCGCGGCGCAGTAGAGCACCAGCGCGCGCTGCCGGTCGCCCATCTTTCGCGCCAGCCGGGCGGCGTGCAGCGCCGTGGCTCCGCTCCCCTCGTCCAGCGCCAGCGCCAGCGTGATGGAGGCGTCGGCCTCGGGAAGGCGCCGCGTCTTTTCCAGCTCGCAGGCGTAGGAGACCAGCGCGGCGGAAAGCGGGCCGGCGGCGGCGCCCTCTTCCAGCACGCGCAGGGCGCGCAGCAGGATGGTCTTTTCGGCGCTCTTCTCCAGCCGCTCCGCTTCGGCGCGGGCGCGGCGGAGCGTGAACTCGTCGGGCGCGCCGCGCACGGACAGCTCCACGACGCGCAGCACCAGCGCGCCGGCGGCGGCCCGCCGCGCGCGCTCGCCGCCCTCCGTCTCGCTGATGTGCCGAAGCGTGTCCTGCGCCGCCGCGGCCGTCTGCGTCGCCTGCGTCATCCAGAGCTCCGTGGAGATTGAGAACCGTTCTCAATGAATGTAGCTACTGGACATCCATGTGTCAAACCGTTGTTCCCCCTCCTCCGGGACGCTCCAGCGAGTCCCGGTGCTCATCCGGTGAGTGGCTTCACGCGCGTCACCCGGAGCGAAAAGAAAGGACGCAGAGGATCACCCCTCCGCGTCCCCTCGCTCTTCCTCCGCGCACCTTCCGCGTGATTCTACCCCTCTACCGCTTGAGCTTCGCCAGGTACTTGCTGCGAAAGTGGCTCACCTTGGGGGCGATCACCACCTGGCAGTAGCCCTGCCTCGGGTTGCGCTCGTAGTACTCCTGGTGGTACGACTCGGCGGGGTAGAACTCGGTGAGCGGCTCCACCAGGGTGACGATGGGGTTCTCCCACACGCCCTCGGCCTCCAGGTCGCGGATGACCTCGCGGGCGGTGTCGCGCTGCTCGTCGCCGTGGGTGAAGATGGCGGACCGGTACTGCGTCCCCACGTCGGCGCCCTGGCGGTTGAGCGTGGTGGGGTCGTGGATGGTGAAGAATACCTCCAGGAGCTCACGGAACGAGACCTGGGACGGATCGAAGGTCACCTGCACCACCTCGGCGTGCCCCGTGGTCCCCGCGCACACGGCCTCGTACGTGGGGTTGGCCACGCGGCCGCCGGCGTAGCCGCTCACCACGCTCTCCACGCCGCGCAGCTGATCGAACACCGCCTCCAGGCACCAGAAGCATCCGCCGGCCAGCGTGGCGACTTCGCGCCGATCGTTCTCCATCATCCGCCTCCGCAAAAGGTTTGCACCGCATTCTGGCCCGCGGCGGCGGCGCGCGCAACATCCGCGTCCGTCACGATGAAACGCGGCGCGTGTGCACCCCGTACGGCGGCGCCTCGGCCGTTCCGTTCATCCCCCGCACGAACCTACGATGCTTTCGCTCCCCCTGATGCTGGCCCTTGCCGCGGCCGCGCCGCCCGACACCCCCGCCGTGCAGGTGCGGGTGGCGCCCGGGCAGGTGTGGATCGAGGAGGGCGCGTCGCAGTACCTGAACTTCGACTTCGTCGTCCGCAACACGGGCACGGACACGCTGGACGTCGCGCGGATCGAGCTGTCCGTCTACGACCAGGCCGGCGGGCTGCAGCTTCGCAAGCTGGTGAACGAGAACGGCCCCAGCCCCAGCGTGCAGACGCTGGCCCCCGCGCGCTCGTTCGCGCCCGGCGCCGAGGGGCTGATCTTCAACCCCTTCTTCGAGTTTCCGCGCCAGGTGCAGCTGGCGCGGCTGAAGTACGACATCGAGCTGCGCCCCCGCGGCGGCCAGGACCGCGCGCCGTCCGTGGTGACGGTGATGGTGGAGCCGCGTCCGTATCCACCGAAGACGCCGCTGGCGATGCCGGTGCATGGGCGGGTGCTGGTGTGGGACGGACACGACTTCTACTCGCACCACCGCCGCTGGGACTTCGGGCATCCCATGCTGCGCGAGAACTGCATCACCAGCAGCGCCGGGCGATACAGCTACGACTTCGTGCTGCTGGGCGCGGACGACAGCCTGCACACGGGCGACGGCAGGGCGCACGCGCAGTGGCACGGCTGGGAGGCGGAGGTGCGGGCGCCCGCCGCGGGGCGCGTGGTCGCCGCCACCGGCGAGCACCCGGACGACGGCAACTTCGACGTCTCGCGCCTGTGCGCGTCGGAGCTGGCGATGTACGGCAACCACGTCGTCATCGACCACGGCAACGGCGAGATGAGCGTGCTGGCCCACCTGCGGCAGGGCTCCGTCGCCGTCCGCCCGGGCGACCCGGTGCGGCAGGGGCAGACCGTGGCGCGGGTGGGCTCGTCCGGCAGCTCGCTCTTTCCCCACCTGCACTACCAGCTGGTGACGGGCGTGGAGCACGGCGCGGAGGGGCTGCCGTCGTACTTTCCGGGGATCCGCATCCGGCGCGGGAGCGGCTGGGTCGCGGCGCCCAACGGGCAGGTGGATACGGGCGACATCATCGACGCGCGGTAAGGCGGTAGGCGAGGCCGTCGGAGCGATTGAAATCGCGGCGACGACGTCACGCTGTCCGCCTGCGCGGACAAAAGAAAGCCGGCCGCACCCCTGACGTGAGGGGCGCGGCCGGCGTTTCTTATCCCGATCCGCGGCGTCAGTGTGCCGGACAGACGTCCGCGCCCTGGGGATCGGGCGCGCCGTAGGTGCGGCGCTCGTAGCGGGGCTCGGCGCCGGGCTTAAGGACGAGCACGAAGAGGTTGGAGAACTGCGGCTCGCACAGGTCCGGCAGGTGGGGCCCGCCCAGCGTGTGGACGATGGCCGGCACCGTGTTGCTGTGCCCCACGACCAGGATGGTGTGCCCCGCGTGCCGCCGCACCGCCGCCGCCACGGAATCCACGTGCGCCGGGCCGTGCCGCAGCGACACGATCTCCGGCGTTAGCCCGTGCGCCTCCGTCACCGGCCGCGCGGTGGCCTGCGTGCGCTGGCGCTCCGTCGCGATCACCGCGTCGAAGTGCAGCCCGTCGAGCGCCTCCCGCAGCGCAGCCGCGCGCGCGATACCGGCCTCGCTGAGCGGCGGATCGTTGTTCCCCGCCTCGACCACGGCCTTTTCCGCGTGGCGCACGATGACGACCACGGTGGAGTCCTGCGCGGCCAGCGGCGCGGCGGCCAGCAGCAAAGCGATCAGCAGGAGCGGACGGAGCAGCTTGCGCATCGATGGATGGGGTTGGGAGGGTGGGGCCGGTGAACGCGGTGGATCGGGATCGATCCACCAAAGATAACGCATCGGGTGCGGATGGATCAGCCGCCGGCGTTCTCGCGGGTGGCGACGGTCATGAGGGTGGCCGTCATGGTGGCGACGTGGCGCTCGGCGCCGTCCCGGACGGCGAACGCATCCGCCGTGCAGACGCTGATGGTCCGGCCCGCGCGCACCACCCGCCCCCGCGCGATCACCCGCTCGCCGATCGCGGGCGCCAGCAGGTTCACCTTGAACTCGATGCTCAGCACCCCCGCGTCCGCCGGCATCAGCGTGAACGCGGCGTATCCGCAGGCGCTGTCGAGGACGGTGCTGACGATGCCGGCGTGCAGAAAGCCGTTCTGCTGCGTCAGGTCGTCGCGAAACGCGAGCTCCACGTCCACCTCCCCGGGCGCCACCCGCGCCAGCCGCGCGCCGATCGTCTCCATCACCCGCTGCGCCGCGAAGCTGCGGCGCACGCGCGCCTCGAAACCGGGGTCCTGCGGAAGGAGCGACAAGGGGACCGGGGGACTGGTTCCAGGGGACGGGGAGCTCGATGCCGGCATCAATCTGCACCACGACGGCGGCCGCGGCAAAGGTGGATGGATGAGGGGGCGCCCTTGCGCCGCGGCCCCGCGCGAGGAATCGTCATCCCCCGACGATCCCCGATCCACCGATCCCGTACGATGACGATCGATCCCGAGCAGCCGACCATCCGCCGCGCCGTCCCCGCCGACGCCTCCGTGGTGGCGGAGCTTGCGCGGCGCACCTTCATGGACGCGTTCGCCGCCGCCAGCGACCCGCACGACCTGGCGCTGCACACCGCGCGCGCCTACGGCGTTCCGCAGCAGTCGGCGGAGATCGCGCACCCCGGGATCACCACGCTCCTCGCGGAGGCGGGCGGGCGCCCCGCCGCGTATGCGCAGATCCGCCGCGGCCCGCCACCCTCGTGCGTGCCGGACGCCGATGCCGTGGAGATCGCGCGCTTCTACGTGGACCAGGCATGGCACGGACGCGGGATCGCGCAGCGGCTGATGGGCGCCGCCCTGGCGCAGGCACGGGAGATGGGCGCGCGCACCGTCTGGCTGATGGTCTACGAGCACAACCATCGCGCGCTGGCCTTCTACACCAGGGAGGGGTTCCGCGAGGTGGGCCGCCACGGCTATCTCTTCGGCAACAGCCTGGAGATGGATCGCGTGCTGGTGCGGACGCTGGATGCCGAGCCGCGAACGGAGTCGCCGCGGGCTGAAGCCCGCGGCTAAAAGGACCATAAGCCCCGCCTTGGGCTCGCGGAGCTCGCCCGGCGGGGCTTCAACCGCAACGGAAAACGCACCGGACGCGGCTCGATGCTAGCCGAAGCTCACACTTTCGCACTTCTGCACTTTCGCACTGAATGATGGCCGACGCGACCCGTTCCGAGCGGCTGGACCGGCTTCCGTTCACGCACCTGCACCGCCGCCTCGTCATCATCGCCGGCGCCGGGTGGGCGATGGACGCCATGGACGTGGGGCTGATCTCGTTCGTCATGGCGGCGCTGGCGGCGCAGTGGCGGCTGGACGGAACGACGCTCTCGTGGATCGGCGCGGTGGGGTTCGTCGGCATGGCGCTGGGGGCCAGCCTGGGCGGCAGCGTGGCGGACCGCGTGGGGCGGCGCTTCGTGTTCGCGGCCACGCTGCTCATCTACGGCGTGGCGACGGGCGCGGCGGCGCTCTCGTGGTCCGTGGGGTCGCTGCTCTTCTTTCGCTTCATGATCGGCTTCGGGCTGGGCGCGGAGCTGCCGGTGGCCAGCACGCTGGTGAGCGAGTTCGCGCCGGCGCGCATCCGCGGCCGCGTGGTGGTGATGCTGGAGGCGTTCTGGGCGGTGGGGTGGATCCTGGCGGCGCTCATCGGCACGTACGTCATCCCCCGCTCGGACGACGGCTGGCGGTGGGCGTTCGCCATCGGCGCGCTGCCGGCGCTGTACTCCGGCATCGTGCGGCGCGCCCTACCGGAATCCGTGCGCTTTCTGGAGCGCCGCGGCAAAACGGACGAGGCCGAGGCGGTGGTGCGGCGCTTCGAGAAGGCGGCGGGGGTGCCGCATCCGGAGCGCGTCGCGGCCGCGCCGAACGCCGCAGCCGCGGAGCCGCGATCGGGGCTGCGCGAGCTGTGGCGCGGGGCGCTGGCGCGGCGCACGCTGGCGCTGTGGCTGGTGTGGTTCGGAATCAACTTCGCCTACTACGGCGCCTTCATCTGGATCCCCACGCTGCTGGTGGGGCGCGGCTTCAGCCTGGTGAAGAGCTTCGAGTACACGCTCGTCATCACGCTGGCGCAGCTGCCGGGGTATGCGGTCTCCGCATGGCTGATCGAGAAGTGGGGGCGGCGGCCCACGCTGGCGGCGTTCCTGGCGGGCTCGGCCGGGGCGGCGGTGCTGTTCGCCGTGGCGGATTCGCGGGACGCCATCCTGGTCGCGGGGTGCCTGCTCTCGTTCTTCAACCTGGGCGCGTGGGGCGCCGTCTACGCCGCCACGCCGGAGGTGTATCCCACCTCCATCCGCGCGACGGGCGCGGGGTGGGCGGCCGGGTTCGGACGCATCGCGTCCATCATCGCGCCGCTCTGCGTGCCGCCGCTGCTGATCGCCGGCGGCAGCGAAGCCGTGTTCGGCACCTTCGCGGCGTTCTTTGGCGTGGCCATCGTCGGCGCGCTGCTGCTGCCGGAGTGGAAAGGCCGCCACCTGGCCGAGGACGTGCCGGCGGCGTAAGCCCCGGCCTCGCTCCGGGCGGTTGAATTGAAATGCCCGGGAGAGGCATCGGCGCACGACCAGGACCGGCCGATGCGAAAGAATCCCCACTGCGCATCGGGGCGCGGGGCTGTGTTTTCTCGCATCATGCCCCATCTTTAACGGCTTCGGTTGATGATGAACGGCGGCCCGTGCGCAAACCAATGGCGATGACGAGCGACTTTTTCGATGACCTGGAGGCCCGCGGCCTCATCCACGGCGCCAGCGAGGGCGCGCGCGAGGCACTGGCCGCGGGCCCGCTGACGGCCTACATCGGCTTCGACCCCACCGCGTCCAGCCTGCACGTGGGGTCGCTGCTCCCCATCCTGGCGCTGGCGCGGATGCAGCGCGCCGGCCACCGTCCCATCGCGCTCGTCGGCGGCGGCACGGGAATGATCGGCGATCCCAGCGGCAAGACGGCCGAGCGACAGCTGCAGACGCGCGAGGACGTGGAGCGCAACGTCGCGGGAATCCGCGAGCAGCTGGGCCGTTTTCTCGACTTCTCCGGCAAAGGCGGCGCGCTGCTCATCGACAACCACGAGTGGCTGGGCGGGCTGGGGCTGATCGAGTTTCTGCGCGACGTGGGCAAGCACTTCACCATCAACTACATGCTTGCCAAGGAGTCGGTAAAGCTGCGGCTGGAGAACGAGGGCGGCCTGTCCGTGACCGAGTTCGCCTACTCGCTGCTGCAGGCGTTCGACTACCGCGAGCTGTTCGACCGGCTCGGCGCCACGCTGCAGATGGGCGGCAGCGACCAGTGGGGCAACGTCACCTCGGGGATGGAGCTCATCCGGCGCACCCGCGGCACGCACGTGCACGGGATCGTGATGCCGCTGGTGACCACCGCCAGCGGGGTGAAGTTCGGCAAGAGCGAGGCGGGGACGGTGTGGCTGGACGCGGAGCGCACGTCGCCCTTCCGCTTCTTCCAGTTCTGGCTGAACGCGGAGGATGCGGATGTGGACCGCTACCTCAAGTTCTTCACCTTCCTGCCGGTGGACGAGATCGCGGCCGTGGTGGCGGAGCACCAGGCGAACCCCGCCGCGCGCGCCGGGCAGCGGCGGCTGGCGGAGGAGGTCACGCGCATGGTTCACGGCGACGAGGGGCTGGAGCGCGCCGAGCGGGCGACGGCCGTGTTCTTCGGCAGCCGCCCCGCGCAGGACCTGCCCGCCGCCGAGCTGCTGGACGTGTTCTCCGACGTGCCGTCCACCGAAGTGGCGCGGACGCGGCTGGACGGGGAGGGGATACCGGTCGTGGACCTGCTGGCGGAGAGCGGCGTCGCATCCTCCAAGGGCGAGGCGCGCCGGCTGATCGCGGGCGGGGGCATCTCCGTGAACGGCGAGCGCGTCGCCACCCCCGAGCAGCGCGTGGGCGCCGGCGAGGCCATCGACGGCCAGGTGCTGCTGCTGCGGAAGGGAAAGAAGCAGAACCACGTGGTGCGGCTGGTGGATTAGGCCACAAGACGCGAACACCGGGCGGCGACCGTCGCCCCGGCGGGATGAGCGGGTGAACCCGCCGCTGGGACAGCGAGAAGCCCCGTCTGGACGACGCTCACGCGTTCGCCGAACGGGGCTTCACCTTTGGGGAACGCCGCGGAATCCGTGCGACGTTTATACCCTCTCCCGCTTGCGGGAGAGGGTGCGAGCCTAAGCGAGCGGGTGAGGGTCCCCGCGGGTAACGGGATGGAGATGAACGGCAATCACGCGCCGGCGGACGCCGGGTCGCTGAAGGGGGTGCGGCGCTGGGCCGTGGGGCTGGGCCTGGCGGCCGCTGCCACGCTGGTCTGGAGCTTCTGGATGATCTTCTTCTACGCGCCCACCGAGCGCGAGATGGGGATCGTGCAGCGCATCTT
>DASUVG010000300.1:0-16167 GCA_036379135.1 Longimicrobium sp. | reverse complement strand
GCCTGGCCCTGCTCCTTACCCGCGACGACGCGCGGCCGCTCTTCGCCGACCTGCAGGCGGTGGTGATCGACGAGTGGCACGAGCTGATGGGGAGCAAGCGCGGCGTGCAGACGGAGCTGGCCCTGGCGCGGCTGCGCGCGTGGCGGCCGGGACTGCGCACCTGGGGGCTCTCCGCCACCATCGGCACCCTGCAGGACGCGCTGGACGCGCTGCTGGGCACGGCGCCGGACCGCCCACCCGGCCGCATCATCCGCGGCCACGTGCCCAAGGAAGTGGTGGTGGACGCGCTCATCCCGCCCACCATCCAGCGCTTTCCCTGGGCCGGGCACCTGGGGACGCAGATGCTGCCGCAGGTGGTTGAGGCGATCGAAGAGGGCGAGACCGCCATCGTATTTACGAACACTCGTTCACAAACGGAGATCTGGTACCAGGCGCTGCTGGAGGCGCGGCCGGACTGGGCGGGGCAGATCGCCCTCCACCACGGCTCGCTGGACCGCGCGCGGCGGGAGTGGGTGGAGAACGGGCTGCGCTCCGGCGCGCTGCGCTGCGTGGTCGCCACGTCCAGCCTGGACCTGGGCGTCGACTTCTCGCCGGTCGACCGGGTGCTGCAGATCGGCAGCCCCAAAGGGGTCGCGCGGCTGCTGCAGCGCGCGGGGCGCAGCGGCCACCGCCCCGGCGCCGTGAGCCGCGTGACCTGCGTGCCCACCAACGTGCTGGAGCTGATCGAGGTGGCGGCCGCGCGGGACGGGATGCGCGCCAACGCCGTGGAATCGCGCCTTCCCGTGGAGCGCCCGCTGGACCTGCTGGCGCAGCACGTGGTCACCGTCGCGCTGGGCGGCGGCTTCTACCCCGACGCGCTGAAGGCGGAGGTGCGGACCACGCGCGCCTACGCCGGGCTGCTGGACGACGAGTGGCAGTGGGTGCTGGACTTCGTGACGCGCGGCGGCGACGCGCTGCGGGCGTATCCCGAGTTCCAGCGCGTGGTGGTGAGCGACGACGGCACCTGTCACGTGGCCGACAAACAGATCGCGCGGCGGCACCGCATGTCCATCGGCACCATCGTGAGCGACGCGTCGGTGACGGTGAAATACGTGAGCGGCGGCGCGCTGGGGTCGGTGGAGGAAAGCTTCATCGCGCGGCTCAATCCCGGCGACAAGTTCATCTTCGCCGGCAAGCCGCTTGAGTTCGTGCGCGTGCGCGACATGGTGGCGTGGGTGCGGCGGGCGAAGAATGCGAAGGGCGCCATCCCCCGGTGGATGGGGGCGCGGATGCCGCTTTCCACCGAGCTGGCGGCGTCGCTGCGCGGGCGGCTGGAAGAGGCGTCGCGCGGCATCTACCGGGATCCGGAGATGGAGGCCATCCGCCCGATCCTGGAGATCCAGGCGCGCTGGTCGCGCATTCCCGCGGCGGACGAGCTGCTGATCGAGCGGGTAAAGACGCGCGAAGGGCACCACCTGTTCTTCTTTCCCTTCGAAGGCCGGCTGGTGCACGAGGGGCTGGCGGCGCTGTTCGCGTACCGCATCTCGCGCCTCAAGCCCATCAGCTTCACCTTTTCCATGAACGACTACGGCTTCGAGCTGCTTTCGCCCGACCCCGCGCCGATCGAGGAGGCGCTCGAAGCCGGCCTGCTGGCGCCGCACAACCTGCTGGACGACGTGCCCGCGTCGCTGAACGCCACCGAGATGGCGCGGCGGCAGTTCCGCGAGATCGCGCGGGTGGCGGGGCTGGTGTTCCAGGGCTACCCGTACGCCGGAAAGAGCGCGCGGCAGCTGCAGGCCAGCAGCGGACTGTTCTTCGACGTGTTCACGCGCTACGACCCCGGCAACCTGCTGGTGAGCCAGGCGCACCGCGAGGTGCTGGAGCGCCAGCTGGAAAGCAGCCGCCTGGGCCGCACGCTGGACCGCCTGGCCGCCGGCCGCGTTGCCCTCACCGAGCCCAAGCGCACGCCGCCGCTGGCGTTTCCACTTCTCGTCGACCGCACGCGTGAGGCGGTGAGCAGCGAGTCCATGGCCGACCGCGTGCGCCGCATGCAGGTGGCGCTGGAAAAGTACGCGGACGCGGGCAAGTAGCCGATCTCCGGAGATCAGCGAGTTCTACTGATTTGGCTCACGCAGAGTTAGCGGAGTTAGCGGAGTTTTCTCGTGCCGGTTCCGCGAGTGTCTGGCTGCGACGGGGGGTAGATCGACCCATCCCGGCGCGAATCTCCTTCGCACGTTTCGCCGTACGGCGCGCCACCGGCCGACGGTGGCCGCGCACCGAATCCACACCGGAGATCCACGCCATGTCCGGCATTGCACGCCGCGCTTTCGTCGCGGCTTTCGTCACCCTGGCCGCCCCGGTCGCCGCGCACGCGCAGTCCAGGGTCACGCTGCAGGTGACCGATCTTTCGCCCAGGTTCCTGACCTTCTACGAGGCCGCCGCGCAGGCGGATCCGGACCGGCGCTTTGCGCTGTGGAAGGAGCACTACGGTTTCGCCGCGCTCCCGCCGGTCCCGGAGGCGGATTCCATGGCCCGCGCGATGCTGGACGCCGCCTGGCCGCGGTACCCGGAGGTGATGGACCGCATCCGGGCCGGCGCCGCGGGAATGCAGCCCGCGCCCGAGCCCACCCTGAGCGCCGTCGCCGACCTTCTCGGCGTGACCGACACCATTACGGTGCGGCTGCTGGCGTACGTGGGCGCGCGTGAGGGCAACGCATTCACCAACGCCAGCCGCGGGCTGATTACCGTCTACGTGCCGGTGGAGGAAGACCCCGCCTGGCGCGAGCTGGTGATGGTGCACGAGATGACCCACGCCGTGCACCACCGGCTGGCCGGCTACTCCGAGGGCTGGGAGCGCAGCATCGGCCGCACGGTGTTCGCGGAGGGCCTGGCCGCGCGCGCCACCGAAGCGCTGCACCCCGGCCGCCCCGCCGCCGCGTACCTGGAGCACCGCCCCGGCTGGTTCGCGGCCGCCGAATCGCACAGCGCCGACATCCTGCGCGGCATCCTCCCCCACCTGCGCGCCAGCGACTCGCCCGCCGTGATGCGCTTTACTATGGGCACGGGCAGCACGGGGACGGAGCGCGAGGCGTACTTTGCCGGCTGGCTCGTGATCGGCCACCTGCTGGAGAACGGCTACACCTTCCCCCAGCTCGCCCGCATCCCCGAGTCGGAGGCCCCGGCACTGGTGGAGGCCGCCATCCGCGAGATGCTGGCGCAGGCGGGGGAGCAGGAAGGCCCCGAAACAGCACCAGAACGGCGCTGGTGATTTCCTGAGGCTGAGGGAGCGCCGCGTCAGGCCGTCTGACTGCACCACACCCGGCGCGCGACCGAAGGATCTTCTCGCCGTGGCCGTGGGGCTGGATTCGAGGCATGAATCCAGCCCCACGGTTCTGCTGGCGAGATCCTTCGGTCGGCGCCCGGACTCCATGGCGTCAACCGATGCCGGCGCGGCACCTCGCTCAGCAAATCACCGCTTTCTCGTGGATCGTTCAAGCGAACGCGGCACGGATTCCAGGATCGGGGTACTCTCTGCCGCGGGAGTACCCCTTTTCTGTGAATGATGACTTTCGAGACGGACGTGAGTTCAGAAGGCGACCTGGAGATCGAGCTGTGCGGCGAGCGGCTGGTGCTGCTTCCGGAGCACGCGGCGTATCGCCCGTCGCACCGGTCGCTGCTGGTGGCGGATCCACACTTCGGCAAGGCGGCGGCGTTCCGCGCGCACGGCTTTCCCGTGCCCGGCGGGACCACGACGGAGACGCTGGCGCGCCTGGCCCGCGCCACGGAGCGGACGGACGCACGCTCCATCGTCTTTCTCGGCGACTTTCTCCACGCAAAGGCGGGGCGCGCGGCCAGGACGCTGGACGCGCTGGTGGCGTGGCGGCGGGCCCATCCGCATCTCACCCTTACGCTGGTGCGCGGCAACCACGACGCGCACGCGGGCGACCCGCCCGACGAGCTGGAGATCGAATGCGTGGACGGGCCGCTGGAATCGCAGCCGTTCGCGTACGCGCACCATCCGCAGCCGGCGCCCGCGTGCTACGTGCTGGCCGGCCACGTGCACCCGTCCGTCACCCTGCGCGGCGCGGGGCGGCAGCGGCAGCGGCTCCCCTGCTTTCACCTGGGGCCGCGCGTGGGCATTCTTCCCGCGTTCGGCGAGTTCACGGGAACGGCGGACGTGCCGGTGGCGCCGGGGGACTGCGTGTACGTGGTCGCGGGCGGGCAGGTGGTGCCGGCTGGCTGACCGGCGGCACGTGCGGTGCATCTCCCCGCCGCGCAATTGTTTAGCGTACGCCTACAGGAGGGGTGGGTGCAGGAGATTCCATTGATGCGCGCCGGGCTGGCCCTGATGGCGGCCACCGCGCTGGTCGGCGGCCTCACCATGATCGTCATTCCGCGCGAGCGCGGCGGCGACGGCGACGGGCGGCGGGGGAACGACGACGACGTGGAGCAGGTGGCGGCCGCCCCCGTGGCGACCGCGACCGCGCCCAATCCGGCGGATTCCGCCGCGGCGGCCTTCGCGTGCCGGCTGGACACGGCCGGCATCGCCCTTCCTGACGCCGTGCACGAGTCCAGCGGCCTGGCGCTCAGCGCCGGCGGCGACGCGCTGTGGACGCACAACGACTCCGGCGAGCCGATGCTGCACCTGGTGGGCACCGACGGCACGCCGCGCGGGCAGGTGCGCGTGGCCGGCGCCAGCGTGACGGACTGGGAGGACGTGGCCGCCGGCCCCTGCCCCGGCGGCGGCCGCTGCCTGTACGTGGCCGACATCGGCGACAACCAGGCGGCGCGCCCCCGCATCACCCTGTACCGCGTTCCCGAGCCCGCCGCGGGCGACGCGCAGTCCCGCCCCGCCGAGGCGCTGATCGCCGAGTACCCCGACGGCCCGCACGACGCGGAAGCCCTCTTCGTGCTTCCCGACGGCGGCGTGCACATCGTCACCAAGGGCGAGACGGGGCACGTGGCCGTCTACCGCATGCCGCGCACGGCCCGCGCCGGCACGGCCACGCGCCTGGAGGCCGTGGCCGAGCTGCGCGCGGGCGACGTGCCGCGCCGCGAGCGCATCACCGGCGCGGCCGCGGCGCCGGACGGGCACTGGATCGTGCTGCGGACGCTGGACGCGCTCTCCTTCTACCGCGCCGGCGACCTGGCCACCGGCCGCCTGGGTCAGCCGCTCACGTTCGACCTCAAGCCCCTGAACGAGAAGCAGGGCGAGGCCGTGGAGCTGGGACCCGACGGCACCGTGCACCTGAGCAGCGAAGGCGGCAAGAAGGAAGACGCCGCCACCCTCTCGCGCCTCACCTGCACACTTCCGCGCTGAATACGTCGGACAAGTTCCTTGCAAAATCGAGCCGCCGCACACAGGAATGTGTTCGGCGGCTTTTTTGTTCAACGCCTGGAAATTGGAGAATCCTGCCCATCAAAATCCCTGCGGCCCATCCAGGCTGCCCCTAAACGTTCAGGAGCCGCGTTCAAACTTCCTCCCCAGAGGTGAGCCATGCCCAACGATCCCCGAATCGTCGATGTGCAGTTCTACTCCGTGGTACCCGGGCAGCCGGTGCAAATACAGGCGACCATCGGCAACGGGATGGTGGGCGGGACGAGCGTGTCACACAAGGGTGTCGTGCGGGAGCTGACCACGGGCTCCGTTACCGTGGGCAAGCAGGGTGACGACCTGAAGCACACCATCATCCACTGCATCACGACCGTCCGCGACATCAACCCGCAGTCCGACACTACCGTGGTGACGTACCACGTAACCGGGGGAGAGCAGGATCTCGACGTCTCCTACAGCCTGGACGTGAACGTGTCGGGAGGCTTTGCCCGCTACGTCATCGACTTCGCGCTCGTCTGATCCGCGCCAGGCAGCCCCTCACCCTTTCTTCCGGCCGGTCCCATGTCGAATCTTTCGTCCCCCCTGCACGTCGCCGTGCGCCTGCTCGCCAGGGTGGCGGCCGTAGCGCTGTTCGTCGCGGCGAGCCCGTCGTCCGCCGCCAGCCAGGGTGAAGCACCGGAGCTGAGTTCGCTCAAGCCGACCTCGGCGCCCGCGTTCATCCTGCTGAACGTGGCGCCATCTGAGGTGGAGCGGCCCTCGAACCCTTCGGATCTGGCACTTTCGCTGGTGAACTCCACCGGCAGGTTTTCCGAGCTGCCGGAGAACTATGCGCTGGAGTCGGCTCCCTACTGGCTGACCACGCACAAGACGCTGACTTGGCAGCAGGACAGCACCCGCACCTTGGGGCAGTCGGTTGCCCGCACGCTCAGCTTCTCGCTGGCATCGGCGGAGATCGGTGACGAAAGCTCCCCGATTACCGGACTCTCGTTCGGCGGCCGGACGATGCTCTTCTCCGGACGCTACAGCAAGGAAACCCGGGACAGCCTCGACATGATGGCTCAGGTGCTGGCGCAGGAGGGCACTGCTAACCTTAACGCCGCGAAAGCGCGCCTGGAGGCGGATATCGACGCCTGGTTCGCCGCCGAGATGGAGAAGCCGAATCCTGACCGCGCTGCGATTGCCGCGGAACTCCGCCGTCTTCGGGCAGCCGTCGACGACGCGGTGCTCCTCGACCCCGATTATCAGCGCCGCGTCAAGGCGCTCCGCGAGCGGTTCGACAACTTTGCCATCCGGCGTGAGGGGCCTATGCTGGAGATTGCCGGGGGCGCAGCGTGGGGCTTTCCCAACCGCACCTGGGAGGCGGGCACGCTGCGGCGCTGGGGGGCGTGGGCCACGTACGGCTGCGAGGCGTGTGCGACCGTTCGTGGCGCGCCACCCATCACGCCCGTCCTGATGGTGCGGTACCTGGGAGGCGAGGACGACGTGGAGGGCGACGTGCTGGACGTGGGCGGGCGGCTGATCGTCAACGATCCGCGGTACGGGCTTTCGGTGGAAGGCGTGTGGCGCCAGTTCACGGGCGATGGTGACGCGAAGGACCTTTACCGGATAGCCGGCACCATCGAGTACCAGGTGCGCAGGGACATGTGGCTGCAGGCGACCTTTGGACGCGACCAAGACTCGTCGTCGGAGGGGAGCCTTCTGGCGCAGCTGGGCTTCAAGTTCAACTTCGCGGAACAGCGCTACAAGCCGTAAACATCGCCCTGCCCGCAAAGGTGCACTTCCCCGCCGCACGCTGGTATGGGTGCGGCGGCGTCGCTATTCTGTGCGCTCGGCATCCACCCCCGCCCGGAGCGCGCGCGTGAACATCCTGGTCCTGAACGTCGGCTCGTCGTCCCTCAAGTTCCAGCTGATGGACACGGACGCCGACCGCATGAAGGAGAACACCGACCGCCGCCTGGCACGCGGACAGATCGAGCGCATCGGCGGCGAGGCGGTGTGGAGCTTTCGCGCGGGGGACGCGGCGCCGGTCAAGGGCTCGGCGTCGCTGAAGGACCACCGCGCGGCGGTGGAGTACCTGCTGGCGTGGATCGTGGCGGACGACTCGGACGTGGAGATCCACTCGCTGGCGGAGATCGGCGCGGCGGGGCACCGCGTGGTGCATGGGGGCGAGCACTTCGTCCACTCGGTCGCCATCGACGACGCGGTGATGCGTGGCATCGAGGAGACCATCGAGCTGGCGCCGCTGCACAACCCCGCCAACCTCAAGGGGGTGCAGGCGGTAAAGGCGGTGCTGGGCCCCGCGGTGCCGCAGGTGGCCGTCTTCGACACGGCGTTCCACCACACGCTGCCGGAGCGCGCCTTTCTCTACGCCATCCCCTATTCGCTGTACCGCCGGCACCGCGTACGCCGCTACGGATTCCACGGCACCTCGCACCGCTACGTGGCGTACCGCTGGCGCCAGATCACCGGCACCCCGCGCGAGGCGCAGAAGATCATCACCCTGCACCTGGGCAACGGCTGCTCGGCGTGCGCCATCCGCGGCGGCGAATCCATCGACACCTCCATGGGCTTTACCCCGCTGGAGGGGCTGGTGATGGGGACGCGCTCCGGCGACCTGGACCCCGCGCTGCTGGACTACATCGCGGAAAAGGAGGGGCTGAACCTGGCGGGGGTGGAGACGCTGCTGAACAAGCAGTCCGGGCTGCTGGGCATCAGCGGGCTGACCAACGACATGCGCGAGCTGCTGGCGGAGGCGGAAGAGCACGACGACCGGCGCGCGTGGCTGGCCATCGAGATCTTCTGCTACCGGGTGCGCAAGTACATCGGCTCGTACCTGGCGGCGATGGGCGGGGCCGACGCCATCTGCTTCGCAGGCGGCATCGGCGAGAACGCGCCGGCTGTGCGCGCGATGATCTGCGAGGAGCTGGAGTGGGCGGGGATCCACCTGGACCCCAGCGCCAACCACGCCTGCAACGGCGTGGAGGCCCGCATCAGCGCGGAAGGCGCCAGGCCCGAGGTGTGGGTGATCCCCACGGACGAGGAGCTGCTGATCGCGCGCGACACCTTTCGCGTGGTGAACGGGCTGGAGACGCGGTACTGAAGTGCGTGAGTGCGTTAGTGCGTTAGTGCGTTAGTGCGTGAGTGCGTTAGTGCGTTAGCAGGATGGGCTGGAGGGTGGAGACTCGCCGTCCAGGATCGCACTGCGCCAGAAGGCGCTTGCCCCTCCGGGCCTGTCCACCCTGAACTGCAGAGCGGAGCGGTGATGTTGTCCGCGCTCGCCCGGCGCAATCGGATTGTCAGTCTCCACGAGGAACGAGCGGCAGGGGCGGGGGAGGGACCTTCGCAACAATCTCGGCCCCACTCCCGCACTCACGCACTCACGCACTCACGCACTTTCTTCATGGTACGCGGACGATTTGCACCCAGCCCCACCGGCGCGCTGCACCTGGGCAACGCGCGCACGGCGCTCCTCGCGTGGCTGCACGCGCGGGCGCACGGCGGCGCGTTCGTCATGCGCGTGGAGGACCTGGACTTCGGGCGCGTGCGGCCGGGAATCATGGAGCGGCAGCTGGACGAGCTGCGCTGGCTGGGGCTGGACTGGGACGAGGGGCCGGACGTGGGCGGCCCCTGCGCGCCCTACGTCCAGTCCCTGCGGCAGGAGCGGTACGACGCGGCGCTGCGGCGGCTGGCGGAGCGGGGGCTGCTCTTCGAGTGCACCTGCTCGCGCCGGGACATCGCCCAGGCCGCCAGCGCGCCGCACGCGGGCGAGGAGGGGCCGCGCTACCCCGGCACCTGCCGCGACCGGCGGGTGGATCCGTCCGTCCCGTCGCTCATCGCGCACGGGCGGGGGGACTTCGCGCTGCGGGTGCGGGTGGAGCCGGGCGCCGTCTGCTTTGCCGACGGGGTGATGGGCGACTGCTGCTTCGACCCCGCGGCCGAGACGGGCGACTTCGTGGTGCGACGCAAGGACGGCGCGGCAGCGTACCAGCTTGCGGTGGTGGTGGACGATGCGGCCATGCGGATGACACACGTGGTTCGCGGCGCGGACCTGCTCTCGTCCACGGCGCGGCAGATCATGCTCTGCCGCGCACTGCAGCTGCCGGTGCCGGCGTTCGTGCACGTTCCGCTGATGCTGGGCGCGGACGGCGAGCGGCTGGCCAAGCGCCACGGCGCCGTCTCGCTGGGCGAGCTGCGCGAAGGAGGCGTGCCGCCGGCGCGCGTGGCCGGCTGGCTGGCGGCCACGTGCGGGCTGGCGCGGCCGGGTGAGGAGATCGCCCCGGCGGGGCTGGTGACGCGCTTCGACGTGGAGCGTCTCTCGACGGCGCCGACGGCGGTTTCGGACGCGGAGCTGGCGCGGCTGCGCGGCCCTGGCGGCGACGGCTGATCTGCATCCATCCGCCGTTGCAGCGTGTGTTTGCGACGGAAACTATTCCGCCAGGGCGTGTTGCGCGCTATTTTGACCCGCAATCACCCGATCATCTCCCTCCGAAGAAGCACGGTTCCCTTCTTCGCCACTACTCTGGAGAAACCCCGATGCGATTCGGTGTGCTTGCCCTGGCCGGGCTGCTCGCGCTGCCCGCCGCCGCCGCCGCACAGAACGACGGAGGCTTTGCCTCCGAGCCTCCGGCCGAGCTGGTGCCGTACACGCGCTTCGCCATCACCCCCTGGGTGGGCTTTCGCGTGCCCTACGGCTCCGGCAACTACTTCGTCTTTACCGAGAGCGGCACCCAGTTCCAGCTGGACGAGGACCGCGGCGGCGGCGCGGCCATCGGGCTGGACGCCGCGTACCGGGTGACGGGGCCGCTGAACGTGGTGGCCGGCGTGGGCTACTCCGGCGCCGACCAGAACGAGCTCAACGTGCTGGACGAGGAGGGCAACCTCGCCCGCTTCCAGGCGGACGGGCCCGAGGTGTGGTTCCTCAAGGCCGGCGTGCAGTACCGCCTGCCGGACCCCATCCCCGACAACCGCCGCTTTCACCCGGCGGCGTACATCACGCTGGCGCCCGCGCTGGTCTTCATGGACTGGCCCGACTTCGAGGGCTTCGACGACGCCGACGTGAACGGCAGCACGCGCAACTTTGCGCTCAACATCGGCTTCGACGCGGTGACCAACCTGGGCTCGCGCGGGCTGGCGCTCTCGTTCACGGTGGAGGACTACCTCACCTTTCTGGACGAGGACCGCATCCGCGTGCGCGACGAGGCGCTGCTGGGCGAATTCTTCGAGGAGCCGGTGGTGATCGACTACGACGCGTCCACCAACAACATCCTGGTGCTGCGCGCCGGCCTTTCCTGGCGCCACTGATCCACCGGATCTTTCCGCGGATGCACGGAAGGGGCGCTCTCCACCGCGGAGGGCGCCCCTTCGCGCATCGGCCAGCGGAAACAGCAATCCCCGAATCCTCCGCGTGGTTGTTCTTTTCATCGGACCCGGCAAAGGCTGTCGGGGCATTCCCCACAGGCGGGTGGGGTGCAGCGGGGTAGGGGATGCGCGGATAAAGCATCCGTTCCCCCGCGCCCGTTCCGTGTGGCACCCTACAGAAGCAGGGGCCTGGCACAGGTAGGTTTCCGCGTCGCCCGGAAAGCCGGCGGGCGTCGCCGCGCGGGACGCACCGCGCCGCGAGAACCCCTGATTCGGAAGCCAATACAGCCATGAGCGCATCGATCGATACCCCGACGCCCACCGCAAAGCCCTCGCGGCGCGACTTTCTGCGCGTCTCGGCGCTGGGCCTGGCCGTGCCGGTGGTGGCGGCGGCCTGCGGCACCGGCGGCGCCGAAAGCCAGGCCGCGGCGCCGGCGGCCGCGGCGCCGGCGGCGGGAACCCACGGCGGCACCACCGCCGACAGCAACCACACCGGCGGCACCACCGCGCCGCATCCCAGGACGCCCGCCGAGATCCGCGCCGCGGCCGACGCCATGGACGCGCACCACGAGGCCGGCATCAAGGCCTTTCCGGCCAGGACGGAGGGGAAGGGCAACCAGCCGCTGCAGCCCCGCGTGGAGAACGGGGTCAAGGTCTACGAGCTGACCGCGGAGAAGATCCAGTGGGAGACGGAGCCCGGCAAGCGGGTGGAGGCCTTCGCCTACAACCAGCAGGTGCCCGGCCCGCAGATCCGCGTGCGCGAAGGCGACCGGGTGCGCGTGATCGTCCACAACAGGCTGGAGCAGTCCACGGCCATGCACTTTCACGGCGTGGAGCTGCCCAACGACCAGGACGGCGTGCCCTTCATCACCCAGCCGCCCATCAAGCCGGGCGAAACGTACACGTACGAGTTCACGGCGCCCGCGGGCAACTCGGGCTCGCACATGTACCACTCGCACCACAACGCCGCCGAGCAGGTGGGCAAGGGGCTGCTGGGCGCCTTCATCATCGAGCCGCGCTCGCCCCGCGCCATCGAGCGGGTGGACGTGGACTACGTGATGATCCTGAACGACGGCATGCACGGCTACACGATCAACGGCAAGGGCTTTCCCGCCACCGAGCCGATCGTGGCCAGAATGGGGCAGAAGGTGCGCATCCGCTTCATGAACGAGGGGATGATGATTCACCCCATGCACCTTCACGGCATGCACATGACGGTGATCGACAAGGACGGCTGGGCGCAGCCGGCGCCCTGGAAGTGCGATACGCTGAACGTGGCCCCGGGCGAGCGGTGGGACGTGATCGTGAACTGCAACAACCCCGGCGTGTGGGCCTTTCACTGCCACATCCTTCCCCACGCGGAGGCTCCGAACGGTATGTTCGGGATGGTCACGGCGCTGATCGTCGAAAAGTAGGCGCCCCCTCCGCGGCCACGATACGGGCCCCTCCTCCCCGGACGGGCCCGTATCGTGTGGTGATGGAGTGATGGTACGAGCGGGTAATCGTAATACCGAATCCGAAAATAGAGTGCGTGACTTCCTGAGGGAGGCGCCGCAGTAAACTCGGCCCTTTCCGGGAGCCCGGCGCGCCGACCGAAGGACCTCGCCAGAAGAAGCGACGGGGCTGGTTCGGTGCTCTGATCCGGCCCCTGCGTGGGCGGAAAGAAGGTCCTTCGGTCGCGCGCAGAACGCAATGCGAGCCGCTGGGCTTGCGCGGGCGCTCCCTCAGGAAGTCACGTTTCTTTTTCCGGATTCGCTATAACTTCCTGGGGGGCGCACACGCGAAACCAGCACCACAGCTGCGTGCGCGCGCCTTCCGAGGAATCGACGCCGTTCCGGATGGATATGAGCAAGCGTGGCGCGCGATTCCATGCGTGCCCCACTCGTTCCTCCATCCGGATCTCAGGCCGGGGATGCGCCGCCGGCCACCTCGCGCAGCTGGTCGGCGTCCAGGCGGTAGGTGTACCACTCGGTCATGCGGCGGGCGCCCAGCTTGTCGTAGAAGTCGATGGCGAGCTGGTTCCAGTCCAGCACCACCCACTCCATCCGCCCGCACCCGCGCCGCACCGCCTCGGCGGCCAGCGTCTGGAAGAACGCGCGCCCCATCCCCGCCCGCCGCGCGTCGGGGACCACGAACAGGTCCTCCAGGTACAGCGTGGGGAGCGCCAGGAACGACGAATAGGTCTCCAGCACGATGGCGTACGCCACCGCGCGACCATCCACCTCGCCCAGAAACACGCTGATGCGCGGCCGCTCGCCGAACGCGTCGTTCAGCAGCCGCTGGCGCGCCTCGGGGGTGGGGCGGTCCAGCTTCTCATAGTCCGCCAGCGCGTCCACCAGCGTCAGAAAGGTCTCGCCGTCCGCGGGGGTGGCGGGGCGGATGGTGGGGGCGGCCATGCGCGTGCGTTCGTCGTCGGAATCGTGATGCGGCGCCGCCGGATAAACGGCACCGGGCCGGCAGCGGGTGCCGGCCCGGCGAGAAGCTATCGCGCGGCGGATGCGCGGGTCAACGCTCCGGCGGCGGCGGATCGACCGGCGGATCGGCGGGCGCGACCGGCGGGGCGGTGTAGACGGTCACGGCGGTGTCTTCGAAGACGCGGCGCCTGCCGCCGGGCGCCAGCTCGTGCTCCACGGCGTGCTCCACCGCCAGCGTGGCGGCGAACGGCGTCTGCATCCAGATCTCGATCAGCCGGTCCAGCTGCTTCGATTCGTACGGCGGATCCGCGAAGCACAGGTCGTACGCCCCCGCCTCCAGGGCAGCGGCAAAGGGGAGCGCGTCCTTCTTGAAGATGCGCGTCTTTTCGCGCAGGTGCAGCGCGGCCACGTTCGCCTTGAGCGCATGCAGGCTGGCCGGCCGCGTCTCCACGAAGTCGGCGAACTTCGCGCCGCGGGAGATGGCCTCCAGCCCCAGCGCGCCGGTGCCGGCGAACAGGTCCAGCACGCGCGCCCCGGCCAGCCTGGGCTGCAGGTACGCCAGCCAGGCGTCGCGCACGTGCTCCGACGTGGGCCGCACGCGCCGGTCCGGCGGCGAGGTCAGGTGCCGCCCCGCGAACTTTCCTCCGACGATCCTCATCCGCCCCACCCCGGGTTGTTGATCACGGCGCGATCCATCCCTTCCACTTTGCCTCGTCCCATCCCACCGTCAGCTGGTTGCCGGAGCGCACCAGCGGCGTCACCAGCAGCGCGGGATCGTCCACCAGCATGGGGAGGATGCGCGCTTCGGGAACGTGCGCAACGTGCAGCCCGCGCTCCTTGAAGCGCTTGCCGGCGCGGTCCAGCAGCGCCTCGGAGCCAAAGCGCTCGGCGAAGCGCTTGAGCTCGCCCGGCGCCGCCGCGCGCTCCTTCAGATCGACGAAGTGCGTCTTGATGCGCCGCTCCTTGAAGAAGCGCAGCGCCTTCTTGGTCTCGTTGCAGCTCTTCGTCCCGAAGATCTGTACTTCCATCGCCATGGTTTTGATCGACAGAAACGTGTCGCGAGAATCGGGTTCGCGCGCGTGTGGCCAGCCCCGGCGGAACGCCCCCTCCGGGCTCGTAAACCTCGCCCACCTCCCCCAAAAACCCCTGGGGGAGGTTGGTTGTTGCCGACGACGCACGGCTCGTCGAACAGCATCGGACTGCGCCCGCGAGGGGCCCCTCCCCCGGCCCCTCCCCGCTCGTTCCTCGCGGAGAGGGGAGAATTCGATGCGCTTCGGAAGGTGCGTCGCACCTCCCTCCCCCACGCAGTTTGTGGGGGAGGGCGGGGAGGAGGGCGGCCCACCATCCCGCGCCACACCATCCGAAGCACGCCATCGCCGGTGCCGTGTATCCCCCCTCCCGCGCTGTTTGCGGAGGGGGTGGCGCGCTCTCAGGCGCCGCCGGGGGAGGGCGCCTATGCCGCCGCCCGCTCCCGCTTCGATGCGCGCGCCGGGACCGGCTGCACGGCGGTGTCGGCGCGGTCGGCCAGCCTCCGCACCGTCCACGCCAGCGCCAGGTTGATGGGCAGCGCCAGCGTGATGATCTGCGCGTTGCGCTGGTCCAGCCCGGGCAGGATCTGCATCACGAACCCGAGCACCGACAGCGCCGCCACCGCCGCGGTGAGCAGCCACGCGGGCCGCGCCGCCCACCGCGCGCCGTACGCCACGCACGGCACCAGCAGCACCAGCGGCAGCGCCAGCGGCGAAAGCTGCAGCAGGTTCTCGTTGCGGTACGCGATCTGGTGGTTGGTGAACACCCACAGCCCCACCAGCATCACCCCCGCCGTCCCCGCGAACAGCAGCCACAGCGCGCTCACCGCCGCGTACGTCATCCGCGCCAGCGCCGACCGCGGCGCCGACATCCCGGTAAGCACCAGCAGCGAGGCGATCACCACCGCCGCGACCATGAAGAACGGCGTCGCCGGCGGCGGCTCGCGCCGCGCGTCCGCGCGTCCCTGCGCGGGAAGCAGCGTCCACTCGCGCGCCACCAGCGGCACCTCGCGCCCCGCTTCGTCGGGAACGCGGATGGCGCGGATCTGCTCCTGCACCTTGAAGGGAAGGAACATCTCCTCCCAGGCGTTGATCTCGCGGTCCGCCGCCGGCCCCAGCCCGGCGGCCAGCCCCACGTACGACGGCTCGTCCGCCACGATCAGCCGTTCGCTGTGCCAGCGGTAGGTGGTGCCCGTCATGCTGTCCACCGTGGCCGCGCGCAGCCGTCCGCCGATCACCCCGTCCAGCGCGTCGCGAATGCGGGTGGAGCAGTTGTCGCGGTAGTAGTCGTACAGGTACTCGCGGTTGCGGGGGAGCGCGTTGGTCTCCAGGAACGCCTGCAGCTGGCGCTTCTGCGCGGACGTAAGGTTCAGCTGCTGCGCCCAGATGGCGCGGCGAAAGTACTCGTAGTTGTAGACGGTGGTGCGGATGTCGTGCACCCCCAGCTCGTACAGCCAGTTGCCCTTGATGAAGCGGCCCCAGTAGCCGGGCGAGTTGAAGTCGAACATCCCGTAGTTGTACACCCGGTCCGTCCCCGACGCGGCGTCGTGAATCCACAGCGCGTTGTGGCCGAACTTCTCCCACACCAGGTCGCCCTGCCCCATGGTGAGCAGGGTCACGGTCAGCCCGGTGTCGGGCGCGGCGGGCGGCGCCTGGGCGCGCGCGGGCACGGGCGCGGCGGCAAGGGCCAGCGCGCCGGCAAGGGCGAGGGAGCGGAGGATGGACGGCATCGGTTTCCGTGGCGGACTGAAGCGTTTGGCGGTGCACAAGTTACCCCGAAAGCCGCGGAATGCGCCATGCCCGGGAGGAGGGGAGTGCGTGAGTGCGTGAGTGCGTGAGTGCGTGAGTGCGTGAGTGCGTGAGTGCGTGAGTGCGTGAGTGCGGGAGTGCGGGAGTGCGGGAGTGCGGGAGTGCGGGAGTGCGTGAGTGCGTGAGTGCGGGAGTGCGGGAGTGCGGGAGTGCGGGAGTGCGGGAGTGCGGGAGTGCGGGAGTGCGGGAGTGCGGGAGTGCGGGAGTGCGGGAGTGCGGGAGTGCGGGAGTGCGGGAGTGCGGG
>DASUVG010000299.1:0-2793 GCA_036379135.1 Longimicrobium sp. | reverse complement strand
GACAAGGGGTTCATCGAACGTGACGCGTCGCGCTCCCGCGGGGTGAAGATTCTGGGGATGAACCTGGCGCCCAGCGTGCTGAACGTGCCCTGCTACGGCCGCATCGCCGCCGGCGTCCCCGCGCTGCTGCGCGACGACGTGGCCGAGGAGTTCGAGCTGGACCGCAAGCTGGTGGGCAGCGCCGACGCCTTCATGCTGGAGGTACGGGGCGACAGCATGAGCGCCATGGGCATCGTGGAGGGCGACCTGGTGATCGTGGAGCCCGCCGACGAGTCCGAGATCGAGAATGGCGAGGTGGTGGCCGCGCGGGTGGACGGCGACGCCACGGTCAAGCGCTACTTCGCCAACGGCGGCAAGGTGGTGCTGGAGCCCGCCAACCCCAACTACGCGCCCATCCTGGTGCACGAGCACAACGATTTCACCGTCCTGGGACGGGTGACGGGGCTGCACCGCCGCTTTACGCGGGCGCAGACCGAGGCCATCGTCACGGGCGCGCACTGAGCAGCGGAATTCCACACGGACGGGGACCCTGGCACGCGCCGGGGTCCTTTTTTCGTTCATCACCCGGCGTATGACGACGGATCACGACGCGCTGTTCCAGGACGAGCGGTGGATGCGGGTGGCGCTGGAGCAGGCCGCCGCGGCCGAGGCGCTGGGCGAGGTGCCGGTGGGCGCCGCCATCGTGCGCGCCGGCCAGCTGGTGAGCACGGGCCACAACCTCACCCACACGCTGCAGGACCCCAGCGCCCACGCGGAGATGGTGGCCATCCGCCGCGCCGCCGCGGCGCTGGGCGAGTGGCGGCTGCTGGACTGCACCCTGTACGTCACGCTGGAGCCGTGCGCCATGTGCTCCGGCGCCATCGTGCTGGCGCGCATTCCCCGGCTGGTGTTCGCCGCGCACGACCCCAAGGCGGGGATGAGCGGGTCGCTGGCCAACCTGGTGCAGCACCCGCGGCTCAACCACCGCGTGCAGCTCACCACCGGCGTGCTGGCCGACGAGGCGGGCGAGGTGCTGCGCGCCTTCTTTCGCGCGCGCCGCCGCAGCCGCGTGAACCCGCAGGACACCGCCGACCTGGCCTCGGGCGCCGCGGCCGACGGGGCATGATGGATGCGGGCCGGAAGACCGGTCCGCGTGGGCAGGACGAGCAGAAGGAGGTGGATGATGACGGTGCGTGTCTTTGTCCGCTGGGCGCTCGCGGCGCCCGTGATCGTGCCGCTGCTGGCGTACCCGCTGCTGCGGGTGGAGCGCGACCCGTTCGACATGGTGGGGCAGGTGCTGGTGGGCTCGGCGGTGGTGGGGCTGGCGCCGTACCTGGTGTTCGCCGCCGCGTTCGCCCACTGGGCGCGGGACCGCGCGCCCGCGGAAGTTCAGCGCGCCGCCTGGCGTGCGCCGCTGCTGTTCCTGCTCCCCTTCGCGCTCTTCTGGCTGCTGCTGGTCGCGGTGCGCGGCGGCGGATCCGGCGCGGTGCCCATGGTGATGGCGCTCTGCGCGATCGCCGTGGCCGTGGGATACGCGTACGTGATCGCCGCCGACGCGCTGTACCGCCTGCTCGCGCGCCGCGGCGTGATCCGTCCGGCCTGATCCGCATCCGCAACAAACAGTAATATCATACAGAGAAACGGAGGAGCAGAGACAGTTCTCTGTTCCTCCGTTTCTCTGTGTACATCAATACTGTTGGCGGAACGCACATGGGCCTGCTTCACGGCACGAGAAAACTCCGCTGACTCCGCTGACTCTGCGTGAGGCCTTCTTTTCCTGTCCCTGCGCCCAGCGGTGCCTGGGCACCATCGCCGCGGTGCGGCCCAGCGGGAACGCCACGGGCTTCACGGTGCCGTTGATGTGCAGCACCCGGGGCCGCGGGCGGATGATGGACTGCTGCGGCGGCTGCACGGCGCCCGCGCAGCCGGCGAGGAAGAGGAAGCAGAGAGCGGCTGTGGCTCGCATGAGGATCATCGTCCGAAAGAAAGGTTCCGTCCACGCGTTTGGATGCACGATCCCGACCCACCGTTGCCGCGTGCGGACCTGTCGAGAACGTCCGCCGCCCGTCGGATGGGACGCCTCGGCCGCACGAACGAAACCCTTTCGCGCAGGGGGAGCAGGGGTTATCATGGACGCGTAGTTGAACGCGTTCAATTAACCTCCTCGTGGAGGCTTCGATGTCGGTAAAGAGCTACTACCGCTGGGCGCTGGTGCTTCCGCTGCTGCTCCCCGCGCTCGCGTCGCCGCTGGCGCTGCTGAACCCGCTGCCGCCGCTGCTTGCGCTCGTGGCGATGTACCTGTTCTGGTCGGTGCTGATCGGCGGCGTGCCCTACCTGCTGTTCACGATCGGCTTTCTGCTGTGGACGCGCGGCGCGTCGGAGGAACGCGTGCGCAGGGCCATCCTGGTGTCGCCGCTGCTCTACACCGCCGTGCTGATGGCCTGCTTCACGGCTCTCCTGCTGGTGGAAGGCAGCTGGTCCGGCAGCGGGGATTCTCTGGTCCTCTTCGGCGCCTTTGGCCTGCTGTTCGGGTACGGCTACGTGGGGGTGGCGGAAGCCGGACGCGTGCTGCTTCGCCCCGGCACGGCGCGCCGCGAACCGGCGCCTGCCGCGTAGCCGCCGGCCGGGGTGGTCGAGGTAGACGGGCGGGGATCGCGGCCGATCCTCGCCCGTTTCGTGTGTGCCAGGCATGTCTTGACTCTGGGGTGAAAGTCCCCGAAGGACCGTAGCAGCCGGAACCGATAGCCGAAGGCAAGGGTGCCCGCCGTGAGGGGGATCTGAAGGAAGCTGGAGGCGAAGCGCGGACCCGACGAA
>DASUVG010000298.1:0-82905 GCA_036379135.1 Longimicrobium sp. | reverse complement strand
ACGCATGCTCAACATCCTGCTGGTGGAGGACGACGAGGTCGACGTGATGAACGTCCGCCGCGCCTTCCGGAAGAACAACATCGCCAACCCGCTCTTCGTGGCCGGCGACGGCGAGGAGGGGCTGGCGAAGCTTCGCAGCGGCGAGATCCCCAGGGAGCGGCGCATCGTGCTGCTGGATCTGAACATGCCGCGCATGAACGGGATCGAGTTCCTGCGCGAGCTGCGCGCCGACCCCGCGCTCTCGTCCACCACGGTGGTGGTGCTCAGCACCTCCAACGACGAGCGCGACAAGGTGGACGCGTACAACCTGAACGTGGCGGGCTACCTGCTCAAGCCGGTGACGTTCAGCAACTTCTGCGAGGTGATGGCCACGCTGAACAAGTACTGGACGCTCGTGGAAATGCCGTGATGTCCGGATCCCCGGAAGCGGAGACCCCCCTCGGGGTGCTCACCGGTGCCCCCCAGGCACCGGTGGCCGCCGTGCGCGTGCTGGTGATCGACGACGACCAGGTCGATCGCCAGATCGTGCGCCGGGGACTCGCGCGTGCCGGCGTGGACGCGTCCGTGGACGAGGCGGAGGGTGCGCTCGACGCCCTGTCGATGCTCGCCACGAACCCGTACGACTGTGTTTTCCTGGATTACAACATCCCCGGCGGCGACGGGCTCACCCTGCTCAAGGGGATCCGCGACGCGGGGCTGGAGGTGCCGGTGGTCATGCTGACCGGCCACGGCGATGAGCAGGTCGCGGTGGCGCTGATGAAGGCGGGCGCAGTGGACTACGTACCCAAGTCCACCGTGACTCCCGAGCGACTGGCGACCTCGCTACGGTACGCGATCGAGCTCTCCCGCGCCGCGTCCGCGACGCGTGCGGCGCAGGAGGAGCTCCGCGCCAGCGCGGCGCGCGCGCGCTTTCTGGCGGAGGCAAGCCAGGTGCTGGCGGGCTCGCTGGACGTGGGCGCGACACTGGTACAGGTGGCGCGCCTGTCCGTGCCGGTCCTCGGCGACTACTGCCTCATCTACCTGGCGGAGGACGGCGGCTCTGCGGCGGCGGTCGCGTCGGCGCACCACGACCCGGACCTCGCGCCGCTGGCGGCGGTCGTCGAGCGCTACTTCCGGCCGCCGCTGGACCACCCCACCAGCGCCGTGGCACAGGTGATCCGGTCCGGGCAGACACGGCTGATGGACCCCATCCCCGCGGATCACCTGTCGTCGTTGGCAGAGACTGATGAAGAACGCGAAGCGTACGCGGTGCTGGCGCCCTCGGCGGCCCTTGTCGTTCCGCTGGCGGCCCACCGGGTAAAGGGCGCGGTGGCCTTCTGCCGCGGGGTGGGCCGTGCCGGGTTCGCCCCGGCCGAGCTGGCGCTGGCCGAGGACTTTGCGCGCCGCGCCGGCGCGGCGCTCGACAATGCGCGGCTGTACGAGGAGGCCGAGCGCGCCCGCGAGCGCACCCAGCGGCTGCAGGAGGTCACCGCCCGCCTGGCCGCCGTGCTCCCGCGCGACGAGGTGGCCGGCCTGTTCGTGACGCAGGTGCGCGCCGCGCTGGGCGCCCGCACCGCCTGGCTCTCGCTGCTCAGCGACGACGGCCGCGAGCTGGTGGCCGCCGCGGACGAGGGGTTCGAGCCGGGCACCATCGCCCGCTTCGCGCGCGTTGCCGTGGATGCGCCCATCCCCGCCGCGGACGTCGTGCGCACCTCCGCGGCACTCTGGTATCCGTCCCGCGCCGCGCTCTGGGAGGCGTACCCCGCGCTGCGCGAGCCCATGCGCGGCGTGGAGCAGGAGGCGGTCGCGCTGCTCCCCGTGACCGCGGGCGCCACCATGCTGGGCGTGATGACCATCGGCTTCACGGAACCGCGCGACTTCACTGCCGACGAGCTCGCGTTCGCCACGGCGCTGGCGCAGCAATGCGGCCAGGCGCTGGAGCGCGCGCGGCTGTACGACGCGGAGCGTGCGGCCCGCGCCGAGGCGGAGGCGGCGCGTAGCGAGGCGGAGGAGGCCAACCTTGCCAAGAGCGAGTTCCTGGCGCGCATGAGCCACGACCTGCGCACTCCGCTGAACGCCATCGGCGGCTACACCGAGCTGGTGGAGATGGAGATCCACGGGCCGGTCACCGCCGAGCAGACGCAGGTGATGCAGCGCATCCGCCGCGCGCAGCAGCACCTGCTCACCCTCATCAACGACATCCTCAGCTACGCCCGGCTGGAGGCCGGGCAGGTGCGGCTGGAGCTGGAGGACGTGCAGGTGTCGCATGCCCTCATGGAGCTTCGCCCGCTGATGGAGCCGCAGGCCGAGGCCAAGGGGTTGCGGCTGGAGGTGAGCGGCGGCGGGGGAGTCTTCGTCCGCGCCGACCGGGAGCGCCTGATCCAGATCCTGCTGAACCTCGTAAGCAACGCCGTGAAGTTCACGCCGTCCGGCGGCCGGGTCTCCATCACCTGCGCCGACGCCCCCGCCGAGGTGTCCATCCACGTCCGGGACAACGGTCCCGGCATCCCGGACGACCGCCTGGACGAGATCTTCGATCCGTTCGTTCAGGTAGGGCGCAGCTCGGCGGAGCGCCGGCAGGGGGTGGGCCTGGGCCTGGCCATCAGCCGCGAGCTGGCGCGGATGATGGAGGGCGAGCTCATGGCGCAGAGCGTGGTCGGCGAAGGGGCGACCTTCGTGCTCACGCTGCCGCGGGCCGGGGCGCCCTCCTCCGCCGGTGACACCGACGCTCCCTCCTCCGCGTGAAAGCCATTGTGCCCGGCGCCACCCCCGACTCACCGGCGCGGCTCATCTTTCCCGGCGAGGGCGAGATGGCGCGGCTCTGTCGCGCGATCGACTGGGCGAAGACCCCGCTGGGACCCGTCGACGCGTGGCCGCAGAGCCTGAGAACGGCCGCGGGGATGGTCATCGCCCAGGGGATCGCGCAGAGCCTGTGCTGGGGGCCGCAGCTCGTCCAGGTGTACAACGACGAGTACCGCGTGATCATGGGCGACAAGCACCCGGACGGCCTGGGCCGCGCCCTGTTCGACAATTGGCCGGAGATCCGGGACGACATCGGCCCCATGGTGCGGCGGGTGCTGGGCGGCGAGACGGTGTTCTTCGAGGACCTGCTGCTGCGGGTCAGGCGCCACGGAGCCGTAGAGGACGCCTGGTTCACCTTCTCGTACAGCCCCGTGCGCGTGGAGTCGGGTGAGGTGGGCGGCCTGCTCATCAACTGCTTCGAGACCACCCGGCAGGTGCAGGCTCGCGCCGTCCAAGCGGAACGGGACCGGCTGTTCGACTCGCTGGTGTTCGAGCGCTCCCGCCTGGAGTACGTGTTCCAGCACGCCCCCGCCTTTCTCGCGGTGCTGCGCGGCCCCGCGCACGTATTCGAGATCGCCAACGAGGCGTACTACCGGCTGGTCGGGCGCCGCGAAATCCTGGGCAAGCCGGTGATGGACGCGCTTCCGGAGGTTCGCGGCCAGGGATTCGACGCGCTGCTCGACAACGTCCTGCTCACCGGCGAGCCCTTCGTCGGCCGCGAGCTCCCTCTGCGGATCGTCCGTACCCCCGGCGCCGACCCCGAGACGGTGTACGTGGACTTCGCCTACCTTCCGCTGGTGGAGGCGGACGGCACCCGCAGCGGGATCATCGCGCACGGGAACGACGTGACGGAGCAGGTGCTCGCCAGGCGGGAGGTGGAGCGCCTGCTGCGGGAGAGCGAGGAGGCGGGGGGGATGCTGCGGCAGGCGAACGCAGCGCTGGAGGCGCAGCAGGCGGAGATGGAGGCCGTGAACCAGCAGCTCCAGGACAACGCGCTGGAGCTGGAGATGCAGACGGAGGAGCTGCAGCGCACGGCCGCCGCCCTCGAAGAGCGTAGCCAGGACGCCGAAGCGGCGCGCGCCCAAGCGGAGCGGGCACGCGAGCACCTGGAGCGGCTGATCCACCAGGCGCCCGTGGCGATGTACATCGCCCTGGGGCAGGAGCACGTCTTCGACATCGTCAACGCGCCCTACTACGCCATGGTGGGAAAACGCCCGGAAGAGATGCTGGGAAGGCCGGGGCGCGAGGTGTTTCCCGAGCTGGTGCCGCAGGGTGTGTTCGACATCATCGACCGGGTCTACGACACGGGCGTGGCATACCGTGCACCCGCCATCCCCGCTGCGTTCGACACGGACGGAGACGGCGCATCCGAGACGCACTACTTCAACCTCGTGTACCAGCCGCTGCTGGACGCGGGCGGCGCCGTCTACGCCGTGGCGCTCGTGGCCACCGAGGTAACCGAGCTGGTGCATGCGCGGCAGGCCGCCGAGTCGGCACGCAAGGAAGCCGAGGTAGCGAACCGGGCCAAGGCCGACTTCCTGGCGTCCATGAGCCATGAGCTGCGCACACCGCTGAACGCCATCGGCGGCTACGTGGACTTGGTGGAGATGGGCATCCACGGACCCGTCACGCCCGCGCAGCGGGAAGCGCTTGGGCGCGTGAAGATGAGCCAGCAGCACCTGCTCACCCTCATCAACGACGTGCTGACGTTCGCCAAGGTCGAAGCGGGCCGCATCGACCTCGACCTGCAGGAGCACTCGGTGTCCGGGCTTTTGGCCACCATCGAGCCGCTGGTGGCGCCGCTGGCGGAGGCCAGGCAGATCATGCTTTCCGTGGGCGCCTGCGATCCGTTGCTGCGCCTGGTCGCTGATGCGGAGCGCACGCGGCAGATCCTGCTGAACCTGGTGGGGAACGCCATCAAGTTCACCGAACCGGGAGCACGCGTGCGGCTCACGTGCAAGGAGCGGGGCAGCTGGGCGGACATCCGGGTGTCCGACGACGGGCCCGGCATCGCGCCCGAGAAGCAGGAGTCGATCTTCGATCCGTTCGTGCAGGTGGAGCGGCGCTTCAGCAACCCGCGCGAGGGGGTGGGGCTGGGCCTCTCCATCAGCCGCGACTTGGCGCGGGCCATGGGCGGTGAGCTCACCGTGGCCAGCGTACCCGGCGAGGGAAGCACCTTCACCCTGCGTCTTCCCCGCGCGCAGACACGGTAGACGCGGCCTCCGTGATGGGATGCGGGGGACCCGCGGGTCGCAGTTGGATGACATCCGAGCCCGTCCAGCAAACAATCTGCTTCGGCGGGGCAGCGGTAGGTTGGGGGCGGTTCACTGATTGGCTGGATGCTTCAGCCCGCCGGTGACCGCCTTTTGCCCCCACATCTGCACCTCTGAAGCCGGGGAAACGCCCTTCCAAGCTCTTACGCGGCCAGTGCGGCCGTGCAGGGCACACTGCTCCCACGGGTCCGGATCGCATATCTCCACAGCTTCAGGAGGTTGTGCGTGGTGCACCAGAGCGACCACTCCAGCCCCGCCTTCTTCTTGCCGCGCAGACGGAACCGCTCCAGTCCGCGCGTGACCATTTGCCCAAATGAAGGCTCGACTGTGCTGCCTCGCTGTGCGTAGGCAGCCTTGCCCTCCTCCTTCTCCAGCTTCGCCTCCATCAGGTCCCGCCGCGGGTGCTTTTCCGGCTTTTCACCCGCCCAGTGCACCGTCGCAATGAGCAGGTCCGTCCCGCTCTGCCCGTCCAGCGCACCGTTGGCCTCGGACCAGTAGCCTGCATCCGCCAGCACCTGTGCGGGACGGGCACCCGCCTGCTCTTCGCACCGGTCCAGCATTGATGCCAGCAGGTTCACGTCCGCCTGTTCGTTCGTCAGCTGCTGCGCGACGATGACTTGGCTTTCGCAGTCCACCATCGCCTGCCCGTTGTAGCCCTGCAGATACCGCCCGTTGCGACCCTTCATGACGCGGCTTTCCGGATCGGTGCGATTCACACGCGCCTCCTCCGGAAGCTTCACCTCCGCTGCCGGCTTCGGCTTGCGGCCCCGCTTCTTTCGCCCCGCCTCCTGCTCTTCCTTCTCCCGCAGCGCGATTCGCTCTTCCTGCTCCCTGCGCAGTGCGTCCTCCCGCTTCTTCAGCTCGTCCAGGGCCGCCTGCAGGTGCTCCGCCCTCTTTCGCGGGTTCTTCAGCCCCGACGGCAGCTCGTCGCCGCGAGCCTCCGGCCCATGCTGCTGGTTCTCCCGCGCATCGATCCGTGCCGCTTCGTCCAGTAGCTCCCGAACCTGCTGCTCCAGCCGCTCCCGCTTGCGGTTCTCCGAAAGCGACGCATCGCCCGCCACCCGGTGACCATCCAGCGCCACCCGGCCCAGCTTCACCATTCCCGCGTCGCGGCACAGCTCCAGCACGTCCACGAACACCCCGAGAAGCGCATCCAGGTGAGTCGTGCGAAAGCCGTTGATCGTCCGGAAGTCAGGCTGGTTGTTCGCCGCGAGGTACCGGAACGCGATGTCTACCTCGAGCATCGCCTCGATCCGCCGCGAACTCGTCACCCCGTTCGTGTACGCGTACAGCACGACCTTCAGCATCATCACCGGGTGGAACGCCGGTGCACCCCAGCCATCCACCCGGTACGGCGCGTAGAACGCATCCAGCCGCCCGCGCGCATCCATTCCATCGATCACCTCGGAAAGGAAACGCGCCAGGCTGTCCTCCCTCACCCACTCCTGGACGGAGGGCGGCATCAGGAACAGCTGGTCCTGATCGTATTCCCGGAAGTTGTAGCTCATCGGCAGCTTCTCACGTGGTGGATCGCTGCCGACAATCTACTTTGTTCACCTGTCCCCCGCTCCCCCTCGGGGTTTGTTGGACAGGCTCATCCGCTGGCTGCATACGATGTGGATGCCGCGGTGAGCGGATCAAGCCTCGCGAGGTGGACGCGCGCCGAGAATAACAGCTCGGCGCGCGGATTCATTCGGACGGCGCGGATTCATCGAGAAGCATCGATAGTGCATCAAGGACGGCTCGAGGCTCACACGGTTTCAGTAGCACCCGGTGAACGTTTGGGGGAAACGACACCTTCTGGAGGGCGACATCTGCCGTCAGGATGATTATGGAGATCCCGGCGCATCGCGCGTCGGCATGCAGGGTAGCGGCGGTTTCCTGGTCCGTGGTGCCCGCGAGGCCGAAGTCGAGCAGGATCGCGTCAGGACGGAATCGGCCCGCAGCTTCGCAGGCGCGCATGGGAGCATCCTCGTACATGACCAGGTAGCCTGCGAGCGTCAGGATTGACCCGTAGATCGCAAGTGCGTCCCGGTCATCATCAATGACTAACACCCGCTTGCGCCCCATTCAGCCGCCCTTTCGATGACGTTCCCCCGTGGGCCTGCAAGATGGGTGGGAGCAAATGGCCGCACAACAGACCCATGCGACGTCTTGTACCCGGGACCACGCTGCCGTCCCTCCAACAGCGCGCTCAACTGCTCCCTGGGTCGTCACGATGTACGGCGCGCGCCAGCGGCTTTCCGCGCCAGCTGGAATGATCCGTGCGCCGAACAGAGCAGAGCGTCTTGGAGGAGTGACCCCGGAGTGACCCAATAACCTGCGCAGCACTCGAGTTGCCGATGACCGTTCCTGAGAAGTCCCGCTCACAGCGCACGACGCCGTTGGGCGTACTTCGGTCGGTTTCGGAAACCGAAGCGGCGGAGTTCGCCGGCGACTCCGCTTCCATCATGGAGGGCAGCGGACTGTACCGCCTGCTGGTGGACAGCGTGCTGGACTACGCCATCTTCGCGCTGGACGCCGCGGGCCACATCCTCAGCTGGAACGCCGGTGCGCAACGCCTCAAGGGCTACCGTCCGGAGGAGATCATCGGCAAGCACTTCACCATCTTCTATTCCCCCGAGGACGTGGCGCGGGGAAAGACGACGATCGAGTTGGAGATCGCCACGCGCGACGGCCGGGTTGAGGACGAGGGGTGGCGAATCCGGAAAGACGGCTCCCGCTTCTGGGCCAACGTGGTGATCACGGCGCTCCGGGACTCCAGCGGCACCCTGGTTGGATTCGCCAAGGTCACACGGGACCTGACCGAGCGGCGGTCCGCGGAGGAAGCGCTGCGCCTGTCCGAAGAGCGCTTCCGTACCCTGGTCCAGGGCGTGAAGGACTACGCCATCTTCATGTTGGACCCGCAGGGCCGGGTCGCCAGCTGGAACGAGGGGGCGCAGCGCATCAAGGGCTACACGGCGGGCGAGATCATCGGCCGCCACTTCTCCGCGTTCTACCCCGCCGCCGACGTTGCCGCCGGCAAGTTGAAGATGGAGCTGGAGGTCGCCGTCCGTGAGGGGAAGTACGAAGAGGAGGGGTGGCGGGTGCGGAAGGATGGGTCCTGCTTCTGGGCCAACGTCCTCATCACCGCACTGCGCGACTCGGAGGGGCGCCTGGTGGGATTCGCCAAGGTCACGCGGGACCTTACTGAGCGCAAGGCGGCGCAGGAGCGGGAGATCGCCGACGCACGGCGCATAGCGGAGATCGAGACCGCCAGCCGCACAAAGAGCGAGTTCCTGGCGGCGATGAGCCACGAACTCCGCACGCCGATCAACGCCACGCTGGGATACGCGGACCTGCTGGATATGGAGATCGCCGGCCCCCTGACGGAACAGCAGCAGGAGTACCTGAAGCGCATACGCGGAAGCCAGCAGCATCTGCTGCGGATCATCACCGACCTGCTGAACTACAGCCGCATCGAGGCGGGACAGGTGGAATACGAGCTTTCGCCCGTTTCCCTGCACACGGCGATCGAGGCCGTGCTCGCCATGGTCGAGCCGCTTGCCCTGGCCAAGGGCATCGTCCTGAAGCACGGCCCCTGTCCGGACGGCATCGTGGCGCGGGCGGACATGGGAAAGACAGAGCAGATCGTGCTCAACCTCCTTTCCAACGCCGTCAAATTCACGCCACCCGGGGGCCGGGTCACGGCTGGCTGCGGCACGCTCGACGGCAAGCCGTGCGTGACGGTATCGGATACGGGCCCCGGCATCCCACTGGAGCACCAGCACTCGATCTTTCAGCCGTTCGTGCAACTGGGGCGTTCGTTGACCAGCGGGCACGAGGGAACAGGGCTGGGCCTTGCGATCAGCCGCGACCTTGCACGAGCCATGGGCGGAGAGATCACCCTGCGAAGCGAGCCGGGGGCGGGCGCGACCTTTACGCTGACGCTGCCACCCGCAGGATAAGCGAGTGGATCGCCTTTCGCCTAAAGCTCGTCCTTCCCTCCGACGTGGATACCGCGCAGAAGCTTTTTGATGCGCTCGAGCGCACCATGATCCAAGGCGGACGTCCCTGGCTCTTCGTGGGTACGCTCTCCCTGTTCACGCTCTACGGCTTCGGCAACCTCTTCCTCGCGCTGCTGCGCGAGGTTTTCCGCCATCCCGCCTAGGGATTCCGCCCGTTCCAGTGGGCTCGCGTGGCGCAGGTACTCGCGCAACTCATCCTCGGACGCGATCTCCCATGCCTCGGGTACTGGAACGAGTCGGCGGCGAACGTCTCCATCGCCCGTCTGGAAGCTGAGCCAGCCATCTGCATACTGCGGCCGCACGTTCGCGCCTGAACGTGGAAGCGTGCTCCACGCCAGCCATACCGTCCCGCCCTCGTCGATAAACTCGCGTAACGGCATACGATCACACAAACCCTATAAATCATGGGCATCCCTGCACGAACGGTAATCTGCAGAAGTGGCGGCTTGGAGGCAAAGCCCAACGCGCGGTGATGTAGATGGAACTGCGGGCGTCCGGGCGTGCTCGTCACCTTCGCCGATCAGCCGTTGGTCGGTGACTCGGCACTCGGGAGGCCGCTCCTCGGCACGGGGCAACGGCGAGCGCCCGCAGACGTCGGCGAAATGCACACGGCCGTCCCTGCGGTCGCCTGGGTTGATTGCAGATGATGCTCCCATGCTGCGAACCTCCAGTGCACCCGACGATACGCGCCGTCACGCGCGCCGCGTTAGACAGCTGGCGGCGCTCATAGCGGCGGCGCTGGACCTTCCAGCCGCAGAAGTCGCGATGATCCGCCGGGACGCACCCCTTCACGATGTTGGGAAGCGCCAAATACCGGAGGCGGTACTGCTCAAACCCGGCCCCCTCACGGACGCGGAGTGGGAGTTGATGAAGTCGCACGCGACAGTCGGCGCGAAGGTCCTTTCGTATCGGAGGTCTGGGATCATGCGGATGGTTGAGCGCATCGCCCTCTCGCACCATGAGCGCTTGGACGGCAGCGGGTATCCGGAGGGGTTCGCGGGCGATCAGATCACGCTCTGCGCCCGGATCGTCGCGGTAGCAGACGTTTTCGATGCGCTCTCCAGTGAGCGCCCCTATCGCGCGGCGTGGCCGGAGCCGGACGTCGTGGCTGAAATCCAGCGCGGGCGCGGCACCCACTTCGATCCGGCGGTGGTCGATGCATTCCTGTCGCAGTATCGCTGAGACCTCACACGGCCCAGCTCCCCGGGTCCAACGAACCGGTGGCGGCGGGTGAGATTCCAGAGAAGGCGAAGCGCAAGCGCCGGAGCACGCGCGGGGAGGATAAACGCGGGCGGGGCGGCTGCGGATGCGTGGCCTCGCCTGGACGGGAGCGCCCGCACACGCGTGCTCCGCGACTGGGGCAGGCTCAGGAGTTGGGTCCATCGCGTGCAGCCGCGGGGCCACGGGGCGCTGCCGTCCGCGGAGCGTGCCCCCGGGCTCGCTGGAGCAGCACCTGGCCGCCGACCTCGGCGAGCGCCTGCTCCTGCCGGTTCACTACACCTGGCCGGGCGGCGTGGACGTTCTCCACGCGATGATCGATGCGGTTCCGGCATCCCGTACTGGTTTTAACCTGCCCGTGTTGCTCACCTGCGTGGCGCGCTAAAGACAGTGCTGGAAGAGGCAGGCACGGCCTGAGAAATCCTTCGCGCCCCAAGCGTTCCCGTGTTGTACACTGTTAGCGGTTGCGTTGCACGCATGCAACGAGTCCGCAGCGGCCCGGGAGCATCCCACGTGCGCGGAGCGCGGACGCTTGCGTCCGGGTTAGCCAGGTGAGCACCGGCCGCATGGTCCCGCGCAGCTGATCGCGTCGCACCACGCCCAGGTAGCGGCTGTCGAACGAGCCATCGGCGTATGGCGAGTGCATCCAGAACTCGCCCACCCCGAGCACGAAAGGCCCGTACTCTGCCACCGGGACCGGGAAGCCGCGCGAGTCACGCGTGCGCGTGGAGCTCTTCGGCAGCGCGCGGCCGTTGATCCGCACGGCGTCTGGCGTGTGCACCACCGTGTCACCCGGTCCCGCGACGAGGGGCTTGGCGAGCATCCAGGTGCCGTGCGGGCAGGACCCGCCCCGGCTCCCGCCCGCGTATGGCCGGCCCGCGGTGAGCAGTGCCGCCTCCGGCCCCATGCAGAAGCGCGCCACGTCCCCGACGCGGGGCTCGGCGGCGGGAACGGCCCGCCACAGCCCGATCGGCGCGCTCTCGGTGTGGAAGAAGTGCAGGCGGAAGAGGGGCGCGCATAGACCCACCGCGAGCGCGATCCCGAGCGGCCACAGGCCCTTGAGCCGCTTCATCGTCCACCTCGCGGAAGCGCCGTCTCCAGCGGCAGGCGGTTGCGCGGCGCCGCGAAGGCCCCGCCGATCACCAGCCGCTCAGGCCCGCGCGCCGGCGCCTCGGGGGCCCGCTCGAAGGCGATCAGGTAGCTCCCCAGCAGCCCTCCCCCGGGCTCCTCGCGCAGCACCAGCTCCCCGCCCATCCCGCGGTACGTGATCCCATTCCGGGCGGGGATGAGCGCCTCGGCCCAGGCGAGAGAGACAAGCGAATCGGCCGCGGGCACCACCCCAGGCGCCTGGACGCGGTAGCGCCCGGGCCGGGGGAGCATGTCCGACAGGTTGGGGAGGACCAGAGTGACCGCCGTGCCGGCGGGCCCGGGGGACATGCAGGTGAGCATGGCGGCGTAGCGGCCGACGGTGCCGCCGTCCGCGGTGGGCGTGCGGTCCACGTAGAAGACCGCCTGCGCCTCCCGCGCCGGTGTCCCCGGCTCTTCCAGCGTGCAGCGGCCGAGGCCGGCCTCCGCATCGGCCCGGCGCCGGTCGAGGTCGGGGTCGGCCGGCCGGCAGGCGGCGACGGTGAAGAACAGGGCGGCGAGCGCGACGTGTCTCACGATGGGGCTCCGAGTGTCCAATTTCAGGGCGTGGGTCATGGGGAATACGGCCGCGGCGCCGTTTACCGGCTGAGGCCGGGGCTGCGCTCGCGGGCAAACGGTACCGGCGGCTCGTCCGGAAGCCGCGGGAGCGGCCGCTCGGCGCGCGGCTGGGGCTGCGGGGCACCGGTGGCCCGGGTGGACCCGCGGTACGGGAGGGGAGCGGCGGGCGGCGGCGGGAACTCGGCCGGCGGCGTCCAGGGGCGGCCTTCGTGCACGTCCAGCCAGACCTCGGCGGCCGCGCGGAAGCGCGCCCACGCGGGGACGTGGTCGTGGCGGGGCTCGGGGAGCGCCGCCCACACCTCCGGCGCCTCCCGCTCGACGCGCATCTCCCCGAACGGCGCGGGCCCATCCTGGACCTCCAGGCGCACGCGGTCCGGCTGCCGGCGCAGGTGGTTCCACCGCACGACGTCGGTGGCCGCGACCGGGTCCACGAAGCAGTGGACGGCGGCCTGGTCGAGGAGCTCGCCCGCGGCGCTCCGGGCAACCAGGTCCCGGTGCGACTCGCGCGCGGTCTCCCGGTCGAGCGCGCGGAGCACGCGCGCGAGCCGCGCGGGCGCCGCGGCGGCGTTGCCGGCATCGGCGAAGCGGAGGGCCGTCTCCTCCCGCGCCAGCGTCCACCGGCGGGAGGCGGGCGCGTGGACTACCGCCCACCCTCCCGGGGCGCGCTCGATGCGGAAGGCGGCGCCGGCAGCGCGCCCGGCATCCGCTCCCACTTCAGCGCCCGCAGGATCGCCTGCCGCTCCTCCGGCGAGGCCTCGGAGTACGTCCGCGCGAGCGCCGTCCCGCGGCTCCACGCCTCCACGTCCGCGCGCGTCATCCCCCAGAACGGGAAGAGGAGGCGCGCCGCGAGGAGAACCAGGATCGCCGTCCCGCCCCCCAGCAGGATCCCGTGGCGGAAGGTCCTGCGCTTGAGCTCCTCCACCGACAGCGCCATCTCGTGCCGCGCCAGCGCGATGTTGCTCACCGCTTCCCGGGTGCTCGCCGCGAACGACTCCCTCGCCTTCTCCACGCCCGAGGAGATCGCTGCCATCTGCGCCTCCACGAGCTCCTGCACCTGTCCGATCCGCGTGATGAGCTGCTCGGCGAGCGGCCCCACCGTCTGCTCGATCCGCTCGGCCGCTTCCCGCATCTCCGCCACGATCTCGGACAGGCGCGTCATCGCGGCGTCGATCTGCCGGGCGAGAATGTCCACGCCCTCTCCCCAGGTCTCCGTCACCTCCGCCTGCCGGAGCTGGATGTTCCGGATGACCTCCTCCGCGTATGCCTCCGGCCTCGGGAGCGAGGGCGGGTCCTGGCGCCCGCGCCGGCTCCGCCGGGGCGGTCGCGCCGGCTCCGCCGGCGGATCCGGCGCCGGGGGCGCGGGAGGCGCCGACGGGCTCCCCGGCTCCCCCTCGTCCAGGGGCAGGAACATCTCTCCCAGGTCCGCGCGTTCGCGCGACGTACCCGACATAGTCCTCTCCGAAGTCTCGGGTGAGCCGGTGCAGCGAGGCGCCGCTGGCCACGCGGCTGATGGCGGCGCCGTGGACGCCGTCGGTGACGACCAGCCCGCGCCCGGTCTGCAGGAGCGCGAGGCCCCGGCGCGCCGCCGCGGCCTCCAGGTCGGCCCACCCGCAGGCCTCCAGCACCTCGGGCGCGAGCTGCTCGCGGGCATGGCGCAGGAAGGAGGGCCGCGGGGTGTACGTGCGTCCCTCCGCGCGGGCGCGCTCCGCCTTTTCCATCTCGCGCAGCTCGAAGCGGCGCGCGCCGACCGGCATGGCGCGGGCGTTGTCGCACCACCGGCCGTCCGGCGTGGGCGCGAGGCGCCCGGGCGTCTCTCGGAAGCCCATGTCCCGCTCGATCTCGCGGAGCGCCCGCTCGATCCTCCGCCAGTCGCGGGTCGCGTCCCAGGCGCGCAGCGTGACCGGGTGGACCCGGTTGACGGCGAGGTGCAGGTGCGGGTGGCGGCGGTCCTCGTGGCTGACGGCGACCGCCTGGTGCTCGGAAAGCTCCAGCCGGCGGAGGAGCCGCTCGGCGACGCCGCGCATCCGCCGGTGACCCGCGTCCTCGCCGGGAGCGACCGCCACGAACAGGTGGTAGGCGGGGCGGTGCACGAGGCGGTTGCGCTCGGCGGTGCGCTCCATCCACCGGGCTGCGGAGGCGATGGAGGAGGACGGGAGGTTGTAGGCGGACCACCACGCGGCGCGGCTCGCTCCCGGCTCGGCCTTGTCGCTCTCCAGGTAGAGGGCGAGGTGGGAGAAGGTGCGGGCGTGCGCGGTGCGGGCGATCACGGGTGCACCGCCTGCTCGATCAGGGCGCGGAGGGACGTGACGAAGGAAGCCGGATCGGCGAAGCGGCGGCGGGCCCGCCGGATGACCTGCCCGATCTCGCTGTCGGCGTCGAAATGCGGCTCCAGGTGCGGAAGGAGCGCGTCCGCGAACGAGACGAACTGCGCCAGCTCGTCCAGCGGCCGCGTGCACTCGTCGGCGAGACGGCGCAGCGCCCGCGTCGGCCGCACCCGCCCCAGCGCGCGGTCGCGCGCATAGTCGTTCGGGCAGAGGCCGTGCTCCTCGGCCCGCTCGGCGAGCCGGTCGTACTGGGCGGGCTGGAGGCGGAAGACGATCCGCTCGCTGTACCGCCGCTCGGAGGCGACCTTCTTCCGGCCCGGCCGGCTGGCGGAGGGGAGCGTCGACATCGTCCATCAGCGGCGGGTTTTCTGGCAGGGCTTCCGGGCAGTTTTACCCCGGAGGCGGACCCCGGGGACTGGCGCGCGGAGGGTTTTCGGGGGTGGCGCGGGAACGGCGGCGGGCGGTGGAGCGAGTGGCGGCGGAGGGAGGGGCGCGGGGCGGACCGGCGGAATGGCGGAATGGCGGGAGGGGCCGGTGGCGCGGGCGCGAGACGGGGGAGTTTCGCGTGCCGTGTTTCCTTACCCTAGCCGCCTGCGCTACGCACCACAGATGCGCTGCATGACGCATCCGGGTTTCGCGCGCCGCGTTTCCTTACCTTAGCGGCGTGGCTCAGCAGAGCCAGCCTGAGCGGCGAGCCGGATTTCACGGCACGCGTTTCCTTACCCTAGCGGGGTTCTTCCCTTGCCACGGCGCTCTCCGCCGCCGACGTCGCGGTGCGCGGCGACGCGACGGAGCGCTGCTGCCCCAGGCGCCGGCATCCCAGGGCAGCAGTTCCGTGTGCCGCGGAATCGGTGGTTTCGCGTGCCGCGCTACCGGCTCGGCGGCGGCGCTTCCGCGAGCGCGGCGACGCGGCGCGCCAGCTCGGGGACGATGGTGTGGTGGATCGACCCGTCGTAGACGAGATCGGCCGGTCCCCACCGGCAGTGCACGGCATCCCGCGCCGCGGCGGCGCACAAGGCCAGCGCCTGGTGCGTGAGCGCGGCGAGGCGCCGCTGCTCCTGGATGGCGGCATCGACCCGCGCCGCCAGCGCGTCCCAGTCCGAGAGCAGCCGGCGGAAGATGCTGTTCGGGTCCGGCGGCGAGAGCTCGATGGCATGCGTGCCGCGGAGCCGGGCCACCAGCTCCGGCAGGACGAAGTGGTGGAGGTACGCCTCCGGGACGGCCGGGTCGGCCGGCAGCGAGGCGGCCGTGCAGTGCTGCGCGTACACCTCCGCGTGGTCGCAGAGCGCGGCGTCGGGGAAGGTGGGGAGGAGGCGGTGATACTCCCCGTTGGTGACCCCTCCGGCGTCCAGCCGGGCGCGCAGCGCGGCGGGGAGGAGGGTCCGGTCGGCGGTGCGTGGCATCGTAGAGTGACGGTGGGCCGCGCGCGGCGCGGCGTGGTGGGTCCGATGAAGCGGCGCCCGGCCTCCGTAGAAGCCGGGCGCTACGTTGTGCGGACCCGAAGTCGGTCGTGTCCAGGGCCTTCTCGCCGTGGCCCGCTGGCCGGGTTCGGGGGTCAGTACCAGGCCCGGATGAAGTCGCGGTTCGTTACGTATTCCTCCCGACTCGCCTGGTTCAGCTCCCACGCCGTCCGGGACAGCCACAGGACGTCGCGGCTCGACACGATGGTCTCGCCGTCGAGGTTGCACGTGATCGTGCCTTCATAGTCGAAACCGTCGCAGGTGAACTCGCAGTGCGCATCCTGCGTGGCCGCGGGGATGGCGGACTCCTGGGCAACGATCGCGGCGGCGGTGCTGGGCATATGGCATCCTGGCGTGGGTGTGGTGGGCGTGCGGCCCGTGGCTTGACGCGCACACCCCCCGGGTTCTTTCGTTCGGCGTTTTGCCCCGCGACCGCTGGAGGCCGGGCGCTTGCCTATGCGGCCAGCTCCTCCAGCAGCTTGCGGATCACGTCGCCATGGCAGGCGAGCGGGCTGCAGAAGCAGTCCAGCTCCAGCGGGCCGCGCCGCGCCAGCGCGAGAAGTCGCTGCATCTCGTTCCGGATCGCCTGCCGCTCCGGCCCGCTCAGCCAGCGGTATGCACCGCGGCGCCCGTCCCACCACTGCGCGGCGGGGAGCGCGGGGTCCAGCACGCGCCGCAGGTCGTGCTCGAACAGCGTGATCGTCTCCCCACGCTCCCACACCCCGCCTCCCGGCTTGGGGTCGCCCAGCCGGCGCGGGTTGGCGAGCGGGCTTCCCGCCGAGCCCCTGCCGCCCCTCCCGATGTACACGGCGCCATTGTGGCCCTTGCCGGGCCTGTTCACGACCGTGATCCGCATCGCTTGATCTCCTGGTCTGTCCTGGTTGAGGCGTTCCTTCCACACCCCAACCAGGTTCTTCCCCTCGCTACGCCATGGCGAGCAGCGGGAACCGCGCGGCGTCCGCCCCTTCGAGCCGCGTCCACCCGACGGACGCGCAGAGCCACACGCCGAGCCCCTCCAGGTGGACCACGTCGCCGGACGACATAGAGCGCCTGCCGACGGTGAAGCCCGGGCCGTCGCCGTGCCCGTTCCCTTCGGCGAAGATGCGGGAAAGCACGCGCTCGGGGTCGGCGCGGCCGTCCGGCACGTCGAGCACGCCGGAGTGCCCTACGGTGTAGTCCAGCGTCCGGCTGTCGTGCAGGAACGAGATGAAGTAGCCCTGGGCCGGACCGTAGACGGTGAACGGGATGAATGGCATCGCTCCTCCTGGGTGAGGCGGTGGGGTGGGCGGGCGGGGCAGGTGGGAGCACAGACGGTCGACATCGATCGACCACTCGCCTGCAGGCCCTCGATTCACCCACCCGGTTCTTCCCAGGGAGGACGGCCCATGGCGATTCGCCGCTCCGAAGAGGAGTGTGGGCGGCCGGCAGGGAACCGCTCGCCCCGCGCGGCGCCCATCCCGGGGGCGGACGGGCGCCGGGCAGGGTTGGCCGGGGGCTCGCGGCTGCCTGCCGGCCCGGTGTCACCGCTCACCCTTCGTCGTTCTCGGCCCGGGCGCGCTCCGCGTGCTGTTCGAGGTGGTCCACGTCGACGTTGGGCGGGCCGGCGATCCACTCCATCCGCTCCTCCTCGGTGGCGGCGAGCCAGATCCACGCGACCGCCGCCTCACCGGCGGCGAGCACTTTGGCGCGATCGTCGCCCCCGACGGCGCGGCACAGCGCGGCGGTCACGGCGGGTGCCTGCGCGACGGCCTCGTCCGAAGGCGGCGGGCCCTCCGACAGGCGCGTCTCGATCGCGTCCTCCAGGGCGCGGCAGGCGTCCCGGAGATCGCAGTCGAGCAGCGCGGCGGCGATCTGCTCCAGGCGCCGGGCGGCGTCCATGGGGAAGTCGGCGTCGTGGGAGTCGCGGATGCGCTGCTGCGCGGCTTCGAGCTCCTGGCGGAACGCGCCGCGAAGCGCGGCGAGATACGCTTCGCCGTGCCCGTGGCAGAGGGTCCAGACCGTATTGGTGGCGACCATTCCGTTCATCCGGATCGGGTGTGGAACGGCTGCCGCCCCGGAGACGGGATGTCCCCGGCGCGCAGCCGCCACCCGTCCGGGTTCTTCCTCCCCCTATGCGCGCACGACGCGCATGCGCCTGCCGAGCTGGCGGATGTTGCGTCCGGTACCCGGGGAGCGGCCGTCCCAGATCGCGAGGCCGAACTCCGAGGCGGAGCACATGGCCCGGTCACGGTCCGTGTAGCTGCCGGCGACAGCGCGCGTCGGCCAGCCGCCGACGTTGCTGCGCGGGGTCGCGCCGCGGTGCCAGACCGTGACCGCCTGGTAGCCGCGCTCGGCGAGGAACCGCTGCACGAGGGTGTCGACGCCGGAGGGCTCGTCGCCGATCTCGATCTCGGCGTTCAGGGCGAGGATCGCGTCGAGGCGGGCGAGCGCGGCGGCGGGGAGGGTGCGGATCGAGCGCGACCCGGAGATGCAGACCTTCATTTCGACGGCTCCGTGCAGGAACTGGAAAGGCGACCACGGGATCACCCGCCGGTTCTTCCCCTCGGTTGCACGCGTGCAACGAAGCCGCGGGGCCTCAAGGCGGAGCTCGCGCGGCGCGGAGGATGCCGTCCTCGCGTCGAAGTGTCCGGGAGACAGGAGGAGCCGATGTCGAAAGAAGTGGCGCGCCGGCCGGAGTCCTACGAGAAGGAGCAGTTCCTCATGGAGCTGACCCCCGAGCTGCTGCGCGCCAAGGGATTCGAGTCGGTGCGGGTGGAGAAGCGCCGCGGGATGAAATTCCTGGTCGGAACGACGGCCGCGGGGACTCCGGTCGCGTTCTGGCTCAAGCAGGGGTGGAGCACCACGCGGGTCCACTCCGCGATCCAGTTCGGGATGATCGCGGAGCGGTCCGACCCGGATTCGCAGCCCGACTCTGTCTTCGTGGACCACGTGCGGGCGAGCGCGGCGAGCGCGAAGCTGCGCGGAGCGGCGTACGTCCTGATGGTGCACATGTTCGAGTCGGAGATCCGGGACTACGTCACGCTGCCGATCGACGACCTCGTGACCGCCTACCGGCGGCAGATGAGGAGATGGCCGCTGCCGATCGACGACCTCGTGACCGCCTACCGGCGGCAGATGAGGAGATGGCCGAAGCACGCGAGGAACACGAAGATGCCGACGCTCTATTTCGTGGACCTCCGCGACCATCCCGAGGCGGCCCCGGCCGAGGTCGTGGCGGACCTGGAGGTGCCGCTGGAGGCGATCTCCGGCCTGCGCGTCGATGCGGCGCGGGGGGCGGACGGGGCCGCCTCGAGGAAGATCACCATCGAGGTCGAGCGGCGCCTGAAGCAGCAGACCTTTCGGGTCCGTGTCGGCGAGCGCTACGGGTGGAGGTGCGCGGTTACGGGAACCGCCGTCCGCGACGCGCTCGACGCGCCCACCTCCCGGGCCGAGACTGGCGCCTGGCGGACGAGCCGAGCGACGGCGTCCTGCTCCGGGTCGCTGCACCGGCTCCTCGACCGGGGCGTCGCGGAGATCCGCGGCGACACGTTCGCGATCGTCGACGCGGCGCGCGCGGGCGAATACGTGGAGTACGACGGCAGGCTCATCCTGCCGTGACGGACGACGCGGGCCGGGTGCTTCTTCCCGGCCCGTTGCACGCGTGCAAGCTGCCGCTTCAGCGGACCCGCACTACGCCCTCGGCGGCCGGGCCGAGTTCGGTCTCGACCTCGTCGTACTCCACCCGCTCGCCGGGGCCGAGCGCCTTCAATCCGCTGCCGTGCAGGGCGGAGTGGTGCACGAAGACGTCGGGCCCACCGCCCTCGGGCGTGAGGAAGCCGTGGCCCTGCTGGGGGTCGTACCACTTCACGGTGGCGGTCGAACGGCTCATGGTCGGTATCCGGTTGGACAGGTGGAAAAGTGGCGAGCCCCGGCACGTCGAGCACGTGCCGGGGCTCTTCGGGTTTCAGGGTGGCGCGGCGGGTCAGCCGGCGGGGACCAGGTCCCCGGCGGGGATCGCGTAGCGCGTGCTGCCGCGCTCCACGAAGAAGTACTCGGCCGAGGCCGGATCGCCGGTGAAGGTCCGGCAGTTCCACCAGCCGACCCAGACGCGCATCGGGTGGTAGGCCTGCGACGGGTTGAAGTGGTACCGCTTCGCCGCGAGTACGGGCGTGCCCTCCGCGATGCGCCGGAAGCGTCCCGCGGGCGCCCAGAGGAAGCCCGCGAGCGAGCGCACGCGGGGCGGCCGCAGCCCGCATCGGGCGTCGAGGGCCCGGTATCCGGCCAGGGCCAGGACGAGCGCCGACAGGTACAGCGCCGGATGCAGCGGCCGCACGCCGGCGGCGAGGAGGACGGCGAGGGACCAGGCGGCCGTGATGCCCAGCAGGCTCGTGATCCGGTCGAGCGCGGCCGGGCCCGGCGCGACGCGCAGAGTCGTGACTTTCATGGTGGGTTCAGGGAAGAAGGATGGGTGAATGGTGCCGCCGTGGTACCCCGCGCGGACGGGTGGGAGACGGGGCCTTCCCGGCGCCGACCAAGGTGGTTCTTCCGTCAGCGCCACCGGGCGCGGGCGAGGGTGGCGCCCCGCCGCGCCAGCGCGCCGCCTGCGGCGGCCAGCAGCGTCCACCGCCCCGCCGTGGCGGAGACGGCGCCCGCGCTCACCCCCTTCACCCCGAGCGCGGCCGCCACGCTTCCCGCCAGCAGGGCGAGGAGCGCCGCGCCCAGGGCGAGGAGGAGGGCCGGTGCCAGGAACTCGAGCGCGCCCCGGGCGTTCACCCGGAGGAGCGCCGCGAGCTCCGCCGGGACCCGCACACGCGGCATGGCGGCGAGGAGCGCGGCGGGCCACCGTGGCCGCGCCGGATCGGCGGCGCGCCCGGGATGGAGGGGGATCACGTCCCGCGTCGGGCGGGGCTGCGGTGCGTCGGCCATGGCGTGATGCCTTTCGCAGGGGTTCAGGGTGCGGTGGACCAGGGCCCACCCGTGCCGCCCCACAGGGTTCTTCCCTGGCCGGACCCCGGCGGGAAACGCGAAACGGCCCCGCCCGGCTGGAGCCGGGCGGGGCCGTGCTGGAGTGAGGGAGAGAGCGGGGGGAGCGTCCCGCCGCCCGGGAGCGGCTATGCGGCGATGCGCTCCTCGGTCCCCGCGTCGCGCGTGCGCGGGTTGGTGTTGAACCAGCGCTCGGCCTCGCCGCGGGTCTTGGGCGCCCAGCGGCCGCCGGTGCGGCGCATGATGGTGACGATCTGGTCCGGGGTGGCCGGGAGCCCGCGGATGATCTCGGTGGCCTCGGCGCGCGTGGCCGGCACCGCGCGGCCGTGCTCGCGGAGCACGCGGGCCATGTTGTCCGACGGCGGGAGGTCGTCGATCCTGGCGGCCGCGGTGGCGTAGTCGGTGGGGACGTTCTGGACCCCGCTCTCCGCCAGCAGCTTGTACATCCCCGGCGTGGTAACGGTGGGGTCGGCCTCGCCGCGCTGCGCCTGCCGGCGCGCCACGCGGTTCTTGGCGTTCTCGGCGTCCCACTGCGCCGCGACGTCGGGGTTCTCGGCGACGAAGTCGGCGATCACCTGCTTCGCCTCGCCGCGCGTGGCCGCCGTGAGCCCGATCTCGTCCAGGCGCTTCTGCTGCGCGGGCGAAGGCTCGAAGCTGTCCAGCAGCGCCTGCGCCTCGGCGTAGCTCGGCGGCACGGGGATCCCGCGCGCGCTGATCTCCTTCACCTGGTGCTCCGACGGGTACCGCTTCTCACCGGCAGTCTGATTGCGCATGGCTCGATCTCCTCGGCGTGGCGCGTGGGTGTCTCCAGCGGCCCGTTTGCCGCTGGTGGCGGGGGGGAGCCTTCTTGGCCCCCTCCTCCTGCCCGTCCGGTTCTTCCTTTTCCGGGGTGTGCCGGGCTCTTTCGCCGGCTGGATGACCGGCGTGGCGGAGCGAAGGGGCTGTTCGCCCCCTCACCCGGCCCTTCTCTGGTTTTCAGTGGTGGACCCGCCCGGTGGGGCGCCGCCCGCCGGCGGCGGACGTGCGTGGACGGGGAGTGGACGTGCCCGGCTCCAGCCGCGGACCTTCCGGCTTGAAGCGGGCGGTTCCGGCGGCAGTGACCGCCGCCGAGCCTGGGATGGAGACGCGGGTGCCCGCGTGCAAGCCGCCGCGGGCTGGTGGAGAGCCAGGAATCGAACCTGGAACGGGCACACGGTGAGCTCCGCGATTTCACTCCTTTACGGGGTGGATCGTCAGCTCCGTGATCCATCCCGCAACGCGAGGACAGCCATCCTCTCTTCTCTCCACCAGCCCGACCGGACCGGGGATGCCGCGGTCGAGCCGGGCGTCAGCTCGCGCCGCGCTCCTTCAGGGCGTCGATGCGGGCGCCGGCGTCCTCGGCCGAGAGGCCGGCGCGCATCGCGTTGAAGAGGGCGATGCGCTCCTCCCCGTCCCGGGGAAGGCGGAGCCCGAGCGCCCGAAGGTACGCGAGCGCGTCCAAGGAGGCGGCGAGGTCTCGGAAGCGGTCCACGCCCGCCCGGTGGTACTGCTGCAGCGTCTCGTTGTACTGCGGCTGCTGGCCCGCGCCGCGGCGCTCGGCCCGCGTGGCGAGGCCCTTCGCCGTGCGCGCCGCGCGGCGCGCGCGCGCCCACTCGGGGTGCGCCTCTTCGTAGGCGGTGATCGCCGCGGATGCTGCGCTGCGGGTCTCGGGGACCGGGAGGCCCAGCTCGGTGAGGAGCGCCACCTGGCCGTCGCTCGGCGGGAGGGTGGAGATGCGGCGCTGGGCGCTCGCGTAGTCGCGCGGGCGCACGCGGCACCCGTGGCTGCGGAGAGTGTCGATCTGGTAGCGGCTCGGCCGGTCGCTGGCGGTGCTCATCGGCTCCTCTGGGTCCATGGAGGGTGTGCGGCGGGCCCGTGGAGCGGGACCGCCATTCACCCCACCCGGTTCTTCCCTCGCCGTCAGTCCGTCCGCGACGCCGGCGCGAGCCGCGCCCGCGCCCGGCGCTGCTGCACGGCGTTCTCCGCCAGCACGCGGTCGCAGCCGATCAGGTACAGGTCGTTGAAGGAGAGCTCCTCGCATAGCCGCAGGAACTCGCCGACGGGGAGGTCGCGGGTCACCACGTACCCGTTCTCGTCGTCGGGGCCGATGCCGACGGTGCCGAGGGTGAGGTCGTCGCCCAGCCGGTAGGTGCGGCCGACCGGGAGGTCGACGGAGCGGCCGCGGAGGAGGGCGCCGACGTTGCCGTAGACCACCACGACGTGCTTGCGGACCGGGCAGGGCTCGGCCCGGGAGAGGCGGTAGGCGAGCGTGACGCTGCGGTCGGCCGCGGGGAGGTGGCGGCCCGTACGGACGGGCGCATGGATGCGGGGATCGGCGCCGTGGTCGGTGCAGAGCGCGATCCAGCCCCGCGGGCCGCGGCTCCTTGCGACCCGGGGGCTCGCGACCTTGTACAGCGGGCGATCGTCCCGCCAGTGGTCCTTGTCCGCGCCGGACACCCGGCTGCACTCGTCCGACTGCCCCCATCTCTCGATCGGCGGGCGAAGGCTCCCGCGCGGCAGGTGAAGCGTGCGGGTCGCGGGCCCGCGGAGGTGGTCCAGCGCAACTGCGGCCATCGGTCGCTCCTGTCCGGAGTGGGTTTGTCCAGGGCGTCGCGCCCTGTGCCCGTTCCGGTTCTTCCCTGGCGGTTTCCAGCTGGGTGGCTGTTTCCGAGGGGTGGCGGCTGGCGGCGCGCGCCCTCCCGGCGCGATACTGCCCTGCATCGAGGCACGGCGGCGGCGGAGGACCCGTGGGACGAGGAGACGGCGGTGACGGACGAGCTGGTTACGGTGGACGAGGCGCGCCGGACGGCCGCGGAGGCGCTCGAGGGCCAGGGTCGCGTGGGTGACGTGGTGAGCCGCCACGGCGCGGCCTACGTGTTCGCGTACCACCCGTACCCGGGTGTCGCGGGAGCACGCGAGCTGGACGGTGCGCCGGTCACGGTGACGCCGCTGGACGGCGGCCACGTGCGGGTCCAGGTGGCGGGGGTGACGGTCACCGCGAGGGCGCGGGTGCGGCGGGACGAAGCGGCGGGACGAGCCGGACCGGCCGGCGCTGACGAATAGGATTGGAGCGTGCGAGGAGAGCTTCGGATGAACCGGCCGGGCGGGGTATGCTGCCAGAGCTGACGAATGCCGCCGAGCGGCACAGAGAGCGCGTTCAGGCGAAGCTCTACGCGTGCGAGGCGTGCCAGCCGACGGACGATGGAGAGGTCGAGTGGTTCTTGGGGGACCAGGCCGAGCTCGCCGACCTCCTGCGGGAGATGAAGGTCCCGGAGCGGATGTGGGATGGGATCGCTGCCCACCTGCGCTGCCCGAACTGCGGCCGCGAGGGGTTCCACCGGTACGACGACGTCGGCCTGCCGTCCTCGGAGGAGCGGCTGTTCGAGCGGCTCCTCCAGAAGGCGCTGCGGGAGCACGGTGCCGAGATCGAGGCGTTCGACGAGTACCTGACGAAGTTCCCGCTGCTGGGGATGAAGCACGCGTTCGGGCGGAAGATCCAGCGTCTGATCGAGTCGGATCGGATCCGGCGGAGCAATGTGTCCGGCATCCACTTCCGCGTGCGGCGGATGGAGGACGGGAAGGTGTACGGCCCGGGGGACCTGGGTGCCCCGCGGCTGGGAGTCCCGGGGGACGGGCGGTACAACCACGCCGGGCAGCCCGCCCTGTACCTGGGACGAACCCGGAAGACCGCGCTGCTCGAAACGCTCGACGACCCCGCCGGCAGCCCCGAGATGGTCTGGCTCCAGCAGTTCGAGCTGGACGAGATCCCGAGGGTGCTGGATCTCACCGGCTCGTGGTGGGCCTCAGCCCGATGACGGACCCCGCCCTGGTCGCGATCCTCGCGACGGGGGTGCTCGACCGCGTGGCGGACCGTGCCACAAAGTGGAAGCCGGAGCACTTCATCCCCCGGTTCGTCGGGGATTGCGCGCGTGAAGCCGGGTACGCGGGCATCGAGTACGCGTCGACGCGCGGGGGCTACCTGAACCTGGTGCTCTTCGACCCCGCGCATCCCGCCGCGCGGCTGGTGGGTGAGCCGGTGCTCGTGCGCTCGGACGACGTGATGCGGGAGGAGGCAAGGCCCGAGTTTTGACCAGGCAATGGGAGGGCACGATCTCCGGTCCTGATCCTGACCCCGTGGTCTGGAACGAGGCGCTCGCAGGTTGGCGGCGGACTCGGTTCCGCCGGATCCCTTATGGCCGCGGCGGGCGGACGCGGGTCCGCGACGGACAGACGCGTGTCCGGCATGGCACCCGGGTCCAGCTCTGCCGCGCGGCGACCTCACCGGCCTTTCGACCTGGCATGCCGTTCATCCCTGACACCGCACAGTCCGCTCTCCCGTTCCGGAGGCGCGGGACGATCCGGATCTCCGAAAGCTGGCCGACCCCGCTGCTGGTCGCTCCGGGGCTGCTGGACCTGGTGGAGACGCCCCAGTGGGTGTCGTTCCCCCACCTGTTCGCGCACATCGCCGACCGCACGGCTCCTCCCACCGGCTACGGCTTCTCGCTCGCCGAGACATGGGCGCTCGCCCGCTACCTGGGCGCGGTGGCCGGGGCTGCCGACTTCTCCCTCTCCCGTCCCTGGGACGACCTGGACTCACACCAGAAGACGATCCTGAGCGACGACTGGGGCGTGGGGATGGCGAGCCTCGTCGCGACCGCCGCCTTCCAGCCGTCGGCGATCGCGAACACGGGCGAATGGCTGAGGCGCTCCGGGGGCGTGGCCAGCGCGAACCGCGCTCCGCGCAAACGCGGGCCCGCCAAGAGCCCGGATTTCGTCTTCGAGGACGCGCAGGGACGCTTCCACCTGGTGGAGGCGAAGGGAACGCAGGGAAGCCTGAAGGGCCTGATGGGGCAGCTGGAGGACGGGCGTGACCAGAAGGAGAACATCACGTTCCACGACCGGAGCGTGGAGGGCGTGCGCCTGGTGGTTGGCACACGGGTCCCGCTGGAGGGCGGCGGGCGGATCGAGGTGGTCGTGGCCGATCCGCCGCTGGACGTGGAGTTGCCGACGGACAGGGACCGGGCGCGCGCCTGGCTGCGGCGGGTCGGCCTCGCCGGCGCCTGCCGTGCCGCCGGGCTTCCGACCTGGGCGACGGCTCTCGTGAGCCTGGACGGCTTCGGGGGCTTGCGCGGCGAGGCAGCGCGCGAGCTGCGGGTCCGGAGCCTCCGGGGGGACGGCGAAGACCTCGCGGGGCGTGAGACCGTGGTCATCCTGCCACGCCCGCTGGAAGGGCGCGGACGGGACTGGAGGCTCGTCCTGGGCATGCCCGGTGGTCTCCTCCACGAGCTGCTGGATTCGCCGGACCTGGACATGACGATGGCCGACCTGCCGGTCGGAGCCGAGTCGGATTCCGTCCAGCGGGAGATCGGGGCAAGCGGGACCGTCTCCGCGGTCACCCCCAACGCGCTGCACTTCCGCATGCACGAGCTCTGAAGGCCCGGCAGATTACGAGATTCAGATGTTATGGATGATGATGCTGTTTACCGCGTGATCGACGCGCTGTCCGTCGGCGAGCGGTCCGTCCGCCTCGCCGAGGCGGAAGACCTGATCTTCTCCGCGTCCGTCGACGAGGATTCGCGGTCGATGATGGTCACCGCGCTGCTGATGCGTACCTATCCGGCGATCCCCCGCCGCGCGATCGCGTACGCTCTGGACCGGCGCGGGGGGTTCCTGCTGGGAGAGCTGAAGCGCTATGCCGGGCTTCCTGACGTGGTCGCCGAGGGGTGGGCGGACCGCTTCATTGCGATGAAGGAGCGCAGCATCGACTTCGCCCTGCTGGCCAATCCGGCGCTCGAGGCCGAGGACGTCTGGCGGCTCTACGCGCGGCACATCCGCTTCGAGCGCAACTCGTGGAACGGCCGGCTGGATCTGGCAACCGCAGCCTGGGACCATAGCAGCTTCGGGAACGCGTGTGCCGGCCGGAGCGATGTCGTCTTCGACTTCGTCCGGCTGCGGCTGCGCGACGTGCTGGAAGGGCTGGTCGGAGCGTGGAAGACGAATGGCCAGGCGCCTCCCACGGCGTTTGCGGAGGCCCTGCTCGCGGCGATGGCCGAGCATCCGGAGGAGCTGGGCGGGGCGCGCACGCCGCTCGTGCCTTCCTCTTCGATGCGCTGGGCGACCGCGCGGGCCGGGTCCTGGCCGGGATCGACATCAACTATCGGGGCGACCTCGATACGCAGTTCGTCGTCGAGGCGGTCGCACGTGAGTGGAAGGAGCGGAGCACCGACCGGGAGACTCTGGAGATGCTTCTGGAGCACCCGAGCGTCGAGGCACGCCGGGTCCTTCTGGTCGGGCCGGAGGAGTTCGCGCGGATGGATGACGCCCGCCGCAGGCTGTACACCGAGATCATCCTGCCGCGCCTGAGCCGCGACCAGTCCCGAACCATCCGCGCTGATGCCGCGGCGCTCCTGGCCGGGGCCCCGCTGATGTGAAAAGTCGACCGAGCGCCGCCCTGGTCCCGGCGAGAGGCAGCATCACCACGAAAGCAGCGAGATGAGCTCGACCGCGCACAACCTCTACTCGTCCTACCGGGAAGCCCTCCTGGAGCACCTCTTCGCGGGCGAGCTCATGCGGCACCTCTGGCGCGAGGGGCTGGTGCGGATCGAGCTGCTCAAGCCCCAGGTGGACGACGGCGGGTACGACCTGGTGCTCGAAGCCAACGGGTAAACGCGCCACATCCAGCTCAAAGCGTCCCATCATGGGGCCACGACCGACGAGGTGGGCATCAACCTGCGCCTCGCGGAGCGCCCGAGCGGCTGCGTCGTCTGGATCTGGTTCGATCCGGACACGCTCGCGCTGGGGCCGTTCTACTGGTTCGGGGGAGCCGCCGGCGAGCCGCTGCCCGACATCGCGGGGTTCAAGGCCTAGCGGCATGCGCGGGCGAACGCGAAAGGGGTGAAGAAGGAGCGGCCCGCCATCCGGGTCGTCCGGCGGACGAAGTTCGAACGGATCGAGGACGTCCCGGATCTCGCGCTGCGCCTGTTCGGTCCACTCCGGGCGGAGCGGACGTCTGAGGCCGCGCCGCCCGCCCAACGTTGAGCGGGGCACGGCGGGGTCCCGCTCGCGTGGTGATAGCGCTCCCAGCCGTGAGTGGCGGACTCGGTTCCGCCGGTCGTCTCGGGGTCCGTCACGGAATGACGCGGGTCCCCGGTCGGCGGACGCGTGTCCGGCTCGGCGGCGGAGCGGCGGGGCGCGTCCGAACCGCCCGCGCGCGGCGCTTGTGCAGCACGTCGCATCGGAGCGCAAATCACGGTGGCTGGACGCCGGTCCTGCCGCCGGCCGGAGCGGGAGGCTTGGCCGGGTTTCACCGCTTCGGGTGAGCCCTGAGCTTCATCCCGTTGCTGCAGCGCTAGATGAGAACGCGATCATGAACGACCTCACGATCCAGCAGATCGAAAGGGAAATCGTTGCCCTCCGCGAACTGGCGCGGGACAGGCGTTTCGGTGAGTTCTGGGCTGCGGTGCGGACGGTTCGAGACCTGTTCCGCGCCCGCATTCCGCCGGACGGGCGAGAGCGGCTCTGGTCCGACTTCAACGCGATCTGCGACCATGTGGCGACTGGCAGAAAGGAATGGGAGGAGCAGGCGCGGGCGAACGCGGCCAGGCTCGATCTGATGATCACCAATCTCCGGGACCGGCACCTGCCGAACTTCGTGGCGCCTGAGCGCCCTGTCGGGGCGGATTTATGGGCCGCGGCCGAAGAAGTGAGCCGGGCGTTCAAGGAGCTGAAGCCGCTCACCAAGGCCGACGGTGAACGGCTGTGGGAGCGCTTCAACGCGGTCCGCGACGAAGCGGGCCGCGCGCGGGGGAAGGAGGCGGATCGGTCCGCCTACAAGCGGCGGCTGATTGAAGAGAAGCTGAATTCGATCGCGCTGGTGCGGCACGCGAGTACCTCGGAACAGGTCCGCGAGGCTGGTGTTGCGCTGGGGGAGGTGCTCCGCGCGATGAAGACCGGCTGGGACGGGTTCGAGGGGTGGGGATACCGGCTGCTGCACGGGCCCGGCAGGATGACCAAGGCCGACCACGACGCCTGCTGGGCGCGCTGGCTCGAAGTGAAGGAACTTGTCGAGCAGCGGCGCGCCGCGCTGCAGGGAAGGGCGTACGACAGTATCCGCTCATCCGCGGGCGACGCTTACAATACGGCCGTCCGGGGGGACCCCTACGAGGCGCAGGGGCAGGTAAAGGCGTGCCAGGCGGAGCTGCGAGACGCGTATCTCACCCGCGACCAGCGCACAGAGATCCGTCGCGTACTCGACGACGCATGGGAACGGGCGTCGGCCCGGATCGGGGAGATGAAGGAGGAGAAGCGCCGCCGCGCGGAGCAGTGGCGGCGCGATACGCACGAGCGCATCGACCGGTGGTCCTCGCTGATTGACAAGAACGACGGGGTGATCGATCGGATCGAAGACCAGATCCGCGAATGTCAGCGGATGCTGGGCGATGCGAAGACGGACGAGTTCGCGGACCGGGTACGGGGGTGGATCGACGAGAAGTACGACAAGATCGCGGACATCCGGTCGACCAACCGGGAGCTGCAGGAGAAGATCCGCGAAGCGGAGCGGCGGTTGAGCGAGTAGCGGACCGCCTTTTCCGGACAACAGCGTTCACCAGCTGGGCAGAAGGCTAGGCACTACAGGTGTTCAAGGCTACAGTACGTGCGTTGGTATGTTGCCGTCAGCGTTTCGTAGCTGCATGCCCGGTAGAGCCGTGCCCGGAGTCTAGGCGGCCCATCCGGTAATCCGGCTGCTGCGCGGAGGACGCGGGAATACCCCACGAGTCTCATAGGTGTGCAGCATCAAGGTAGCTCTTCGTTTCGCCACCAGTTTGCCATTCCAGTTTTGGCGCGTACTGATGGCGCGTTCGGCAACTCGCCAGGACTAACGTGCCTACCCCCAGCGAGAGGGCCCGAACCGGAACGATCTCCGACGCGATCCGCGCGATTGCGCCGACTGGCGGATTTTCCGCCTTTCTCGGGGCCGGTGCATCGGTCGCGGCCGGGATTCCGACGGCTGGCGGCATCATTCGAGATCTCGCGCGGACGAGCCTCGGTGCGCCGCCAGAGAATGACCCGGAGTCGTGGGTTCGAAGCCAGCCCTACTTCGATGCAGATGAACCGTATGCTTCGGTCCTGGATGCCTCTCTGCCGAGCCAGGCCGACCGAGTCGCGTACTTCGAGCACCTCATCGCGGGACGTGGGCCAACGCGCGGACACCGCGCATTAGCCTCGCTCGTCAACGTGGGCGCGTGCCGCGTAATCGTCACCACGAACTTCGACCGGCTTGCCGAGTACGCTGTGTTGAGCGAATGCCACCACGCGCCTTGCGTGCTGGCGACTGACTCGCGCACCGAGCCAACACCGACACGGCGGGCGCAGATCTTCAAACTGCACGGCGACTACCTGTACCAGAACATCCGCAATCTTGGTCACGAGCTGTGGATGATGCTGGAGAGCACTCGGCGCAAGATGGCATATGTCGCTGAACTTGGGCCACTGATCGTCGCCGGATACAGCGGAAGCGACGCCTCCGTCATGGAAGCGATGGAGACTGAAGTCGGCAGAAAGGGGTTTGCCGCGGGCGTCTTCTGGCTCACGCTGCGGGGCGTCCCCCTCAATCCCAGAACCGAGGCCGTCGTGGCGGCGTCCGGCGGTGCCATCATTGAGATCGACTCGATCGACGCGTTCTTCGCGGAGTTGAAGAGCCGGGTGCCGGGTGAAGAAACGCCCCGCTTTTCCGCCCTCGGCAGAAATCCCCATCTACAGTGCGTCCCCGGCACCGACCTCCGAGCTTTCGTCGAGGCGAGGCTTCCACCCGAGGACGCAGTGGAGTTTCTTACCCTGCTCGCGAGGAGGCCCGAGCTGCGGCACCTGTGCGAGACAGCCGCCGGGCTCGACTTCGTGCTGGCTTCCTTCGAGGAAGAAGGCGTGCTCCCTTCTGCGGTGGGGCACCTCGTCGACCGATATATCGATACGCTTGCAGGGGCGTTTACCGAGGGCTCGGCTCCGGATGTGCCAGCCGCGGAGCGACGTGTCCTGCAGTTGCTCGCCTTGGGGCTGGCCGAAAGCACGGCCGGTTCCATCGTCGTGGGGAACCCGCTCCTGAGCGCATTTCGAACCGCTCTCGAAAAGGGAGCGGATCTAGCTGCTGCCGGGTCGATCGCTGCCTCGCTGTCCGATGACAACGCCTATCGGGCGCTTCAGATGTACGTCGGAATGATTGACTCGGCGACGCCGGTGATCGGGACAGCTGCCCGGGCCGCCTACGGACGCCCTGGTCTGCACGGTCGGAACCGACCGTGGCCGGATGCGTTTCACCGCGTGGTGAGGCTTGCGGGAATGGGTCGTCATGTCCACCACAGCCTCGTCGAACACCTTGCCACGCTTATGACGCTCGAGTTCGACGCGGAATTGTGGCCTCCGTATGACGCCATCGTCTCGCTAGCCTCGCTGGGGGACGCAGCGTGCGACTACCTGACCGATTGCCTCCTCGATTCGCTCCAGGAGACGTTTGCGCGCGAAGACGCCGCTCTCGCCCTGGGTCAAATCGGATCACGGCGCGTGGTGGCCAGGCTTCTTCAACGCGGGGCGGCGGCCGCAGATCCCCGGGACCGGGTTCATGTCGTGTATGCGCTGGGTCAAACGCGTAATCCGCGGGCGGCCGAGGCGATTGCACTGCTCGCCCCCGGGGTTGCGGTTGAGGACCAGGGCGTGGTTGACCACGCGATGAACCTGGTGGCACCCGGAGTAACGCCCCCGAAGGCAGGTGCCACTTCGCGCGGGTCGCCACTCCGTCCGGCGCTGGATGCGGACGAGGTTCTTCGTCAGTGGTGTCCCGACCTAGCGGTGACACCGTCGGTCGCGCGCCTGTTCATGGAGTACTATCTCCAGGCTGGCAAAGCCGCGATCAACACGGTCGAGGCGATCGGGTATCCAGCGGACCTCCTTGTTGTGGGCGGTGCATCGATCACGGCCCGTCGGAACGAGCAGTTCTGGGAAGCCGAGGTGCTCTGTGCAGAAGCCTTGAGACGGTATCCGATGATCAGTCATATCTACCACGATCTTGGTCTCGTGTATTCAGCGCAGGGTCGTAGCCACACCGCAAGGCGCTACTACGCCGTCGGAATGAGTCTTGACCCAGCGCATGCGACGTTCTACAACGACTATGCGGTGACGATGATGAACCTGGGGGACCTAGACGCCGCCCGATTTTTGCTGGTTCGCGCACTCTCGATTGACTGGAACGATCACAGGCCCTGGTTCAATCTCGCCTCCGTAGCGATGGGCGCCGGGGGTGCCGATCGAAGTAACACCGTGGTTCGGCTCTCCGACGGAGGCAGGATCACGATGTTCCACGCAGGCGCGACCGAGGACGCCAATGTCCGCGATGCGATGATCTGCCTGCGGCGCGTCGTCGAGCTCAAGCCGGACCATGCGACAGCGTGCAAGACCCTTGCGCGACTCTCGGAACTCACTGGTTCCCAGCCGGACCATCCACCAACCGAAGAGGAGCTGTTTGCCGCACTTCATCTTGGAGAGGGGGAACTGGGTGAGGCGATCGACGGCTCCGGCTGGCCTGAAACAGCGATCCTGGCCTTTCAGCGAAGCAGCGAATTGCGCTATGCGGGCGATTTGATAGGAGCACTGGATGCCCTCGATCTTGCTCGGGCAGCGTTACCCGAGAACGCCGACATCCTTCGAACGCGTGGCATGCTGCTCCGAGCGATGGGTCGTGGAAGTGCTGCCGCCGCTGAATTCGAGACCGCACTTCACATTGAGCCGTGGGACCGGCACACGTTGATGAATCTGTCGGAGTGCTGTCGTTCCAATGGCGATCCCGACGGAGCTGTTCGCGTGGCACAACGCGCCATCCGCGCCGACCCGACGGCGCCCGGTGCGTGGGTTAGTCTTGCCCGCGCATTTTTGGCTGGAGGTAAGAACGGGGACGCTCGAGATGCGCTGCTCAAAGCGATCGAGCTCAGTCCCCCGTTCTCCTGGACCCTGCTTCATGCATTCGACATACTTGACGAGCTCGATCTCACGGATTGGTTGGTCTGGTAAATGACAGCAACCGGAGCAGATCGTGAACTACGACTGGTTCCGAAGGTTCATCGCTCGCACACGGCATCCCAAACCGGCTCCGACAGAAGACGTCCCGGTCGTGCAAACGGATGCAATACCTGCTTTCCGGCGAAAGTTCGATAGCGACGTCCAGAAGGTGCGTGGCCCGCTAAAGAATCCAGCACTGTTCAACGCGCGGATGAGCGCTGCGCAAGTTGCAGTGCTGCATGGCGATCCCGAGCAGGCGATTGCCTTGACAGGGGAGATGATTGCGGACGACCCCGACCGTGCGCTTCCGTGGACCATCAAAGCGCAGGCGCTACTCGCAATGCATCGTGTAAGCGATGCGATCGGCGCAATGGAGCAGGCGATCCGCATCGACCCCAGCGATCCTGGCAAATGGGAGATGATGGCGGCATGCCTTCGTCTCGACAGCCGCGACAGGGAAGCGGCCGAGTGCGAGCATGAGGCTGCACGCCTCAAGCGTTGACCCCCTAAAGGCGCGAGATTGGCGCGCAAGTTACCTCTCGTTCGCGCAGGGGTGGCGCAGCAGTATAAGTCTGCAACTCGGATTCGCGCGATTCTCCAAGCCACTGAGCCGCCTCGCGCATTACTTGACGTCTGCGATCACATATCCGCGGAACTGATCGACTTTCCGATCGTGGTCCGATCATTTTGTCATCGGCGAAGCGCCCCCGCTGATCACATCGTTGCCAACGCCGATCGCAATCCTTCGTACCCCTCAGCCGGTGCTTCTTCCATCCCCTCGGGGAGGAAGATGACTTTGCCGCCCGGCCCCTCCAGTACAAGGGGGGCAGGGTGATCCGTCCCGGCCGCCCGGGCCGAGAGCGCCGCCAGCGCGGGCACCATCCGCACGCCGGCCGCGCGGGCTTGCTTCGGCGTGAGCTCCCGCGCCGGGACCTGCGTCTCGACGCGGATCCCGCTCTCCCGGTAATAGCGCCCCCAGCCGTGAGTGGCGGACTCGGTTCCGCCGGTCGTCTCGGGGCCCGCGGCGGATGGACTCGGGTCCCCGGCCGGTGGACGCGAATCCGGATCAGCGGAGCGGGTGGCGCGCGTCCGGCCCGCCCGCGCCGCCGCCCGTGCGCGGCGCTTGCGCAAGACGTCGCGGAGCAGCGTGAATCCCTGGGCTTCCGGCTTTCTTGTCAGGCTGTCGCCTCCCTCCAGGCCGCTGCTTGCGCCAGTGATGACGATGCTTCCCGCCGATGCCCGGGCGCGACAGGCTCCTCGGTGATGACTTCGCGCGCGATGCCGGCTGTTGGCCGCGGCTTACCCGGCAAAAACACGGTTAGGGCCAGTGCTGGATGCTTTGCAGACGTACGCCGCGAACATATTGGCGTTCACGTTTCTTGCGCACGCCGTGCTCCAAGACGTCGAAGGCACCGCCGCGCCGCGGGTGCGCAACCAGGGAGCTCCATGGACACAAGGGACATCATCGTCATCGGAGCCTCCATGGGAGGCGTGGAAGCGTTGTCGGTGGTGGTAGCCCAGCTTTCCGGACACCTGAACGCAGCCGTCCTGGTGGTGCAGCACACCTCGGCCGAGTCGCCCGGCATCTTAAGTCCGACGCCGCCACCCAGTGTATTCCCGTGGTGGCGCTCACGGCGCGCGCCGGCCTCGATGACCAGAAGCGCGCGCTGTAGGCCGGTTGCAACGCCTATCTCGTCAAGCCCGTGACGCCGGCACGCGTGGTAGAAGAGGCGCGCCGCTGGGCGTAGCCGGAGAACGGAGACGTCTCCCGTGCTTCAGGAGATCCGCACCCGCCGGAAAACATTCTATTGCGCAGACGACGAGATGCGGCCTTCCGCTCAACGTACCACCAGCGAGGCACCTCGTAGTTGACATGGAGATGAAGGAAGCGAATCGGCCGGAGAGTTCGCTCAGCGCATCCCTCGTCCGCCGTGAGCACGGTCTTCTACCCGTCCGCGGCGGTGTCCGGGCCAGCTTTTCGGCTGTCGCATCGCTTCGCTAGCGGAATCGTGTGGCGGAATACGCTACGTCGGCAGGTCGGCTGAAATCGCAAGTGCTAGATCCCAGCGCGACGGGTACGAGGGTGAACCGTGAGCCTCCCTCGGGGCGGCTCTGAAGGGTGACGTCGCTTCCCATAAGTCGCGCCAGGCGACGGCTGATCGCCAGACCTAGCCCCGTGCCTCCGCTATCGCGTGTATATCCGCCCTTCCCCTGATAGAATGGCTCGAAGATCTCCCCCGCGTGCTCGGGGGCGATGCGGACGTGCACTAAGCTGTGCGGATTACCCGTGAGATGTGCGGGCAAGCCGCCGTGGATCGGACCTGCGTTCCTCAGCCGCTGTCGAAGAACAAGCGGTTGGTGCTCGTCACGCGGCGTACGGTGTAACGTTCACCGCGGTCGCATCCGGCTACGTCTTCGCGTACGGTTTATTCGTGATCGGACTCATTATGACGACAGGTGGGATGGGCTTCGCTCACCACGGAAGCTCTGACCACGCAGGTGCGCGAATCGTCGTCTGGTAATTGATGCCCACGCCGGCAATCCACTTGTGCCACGAGACTGAAGCAGGACAGGCTCCATGATCCCACGAGCCGTGGACCACCGCATCGACGGTGGGCGAGCCGGCCGCGGCGCGCTCGGACGACGTGATGCGGGAGGAGGCAAGGCCAGAGTTCTGAGCGAGCGGCGGAGCCGTTGGCGCGCATGATCATTAGTGTTCTCGCAGGGCGGCCATCTGTGCGACGGTCAGCGGAAACTCCGGGTCGATACGCAACGCAGCGAGGAAGCAAGCCTCGGCTCCGTCACGGTCGCCGAACCGTTTCCAGAGGAGGAGGCCCAGATTGTGATGGGCCTCAATGCGCTGTGGATGGTGCTGGATCTCCACTGCGTAATGGTGCCGGCTCCCGCGGTAATCACGCAGGGCATCGGACAGGATCAGCGCATAGTGATAGTTCAGATACGGTAGGTTCGGGGTGAGCCTGAGGGCATGCCGATAGCTATCTATGGCTTTCTCGACCTGCCCGGCTTGGTGATGCAGGAGCGCCAGCGCGTGGCGTGGCGGGCCCGCGTCCGGGTAGGCCTCGGCGATTTCCTCTAGGAAGACGGCGTTGGCTTCCGGCCGGATCGGGTCCAGGGCGATGGCGAGGCACGGTTCGGCAGCGAATGGATTCGCGCGCACGAGATCCCACCGTTCCGCGCGACAGGTGGCTTCGACCCGCGCGGCATCGACCGCCGCGGTGACCGGCCCCAGTTGTTCCGGGTCAGCGCCCGCGGCGAGTGCCTTCTCCAAGGCGGCCTGTGCTTCCTCTGGGTGGCCGAGTGAGGCGTAGATGCTCGCGAGAGCGGTATGCACCTCCGCGTCATCCCCTTCGATCTCGAGGAATTCCTCGAGATACCGGCGCGCATCGTCGAGGTCGTTCCTCCCGATCGCGCACATGCCCAGGTTGAAGCGAGCGTACGCATAGTGGGGGTGCTCGCGGCCGACCCATGCGTAGTGCTGTGCGGATTCCACGGGTCGCCCCAGGTCGTTCGAACAGAGGCCCGCAAGGAACCGTGCGTTCTGATGCCCCGGCTCGATCGACAGCAGCGATTCGAAAGCTTCCAGGGCATTCGACGGCTGGCCTGCTCTGTAGAACGCGTTTCCAAGGTAGTTCAGAGCCTCGACTCGCCGAGCTCCCTCCACTCGACACCCGCGCAGGACGGCGATGGCGTCGAGCGGGCGCCTCAGCCGGTAGTAAAAGCGACCGCAGCAGAAAGCCACGTCCTGGTCATCTGGGTCGGTCGCGAGCCGGTGCGCATAAAACGCAGGACCGCTGGACAGGATCCCGGGATCGTGCACGAACGCAGGTTGCTCATTCCAGACTTGGAAGTACGTGCGCGCCCGGTGTTCGTCAGCGTAAGCCCGCACCCGCGCAAGCTGGGAGTCGATCATCGGCAGATCCGGATCATCCACGCCGAATACAGCTTCGAGGAGCTTCCGGGCTGCGGAAAGCTCGACCACGGCCTCCTCGTCCATCCCCACCTGCTCGAACAGATTCCCCCGGTACCGTTGATGCACGACGACTCCGGATGGGAATCCGGCATCCAGTGAGAGTTCGAGTCCTCGCGTATAGTAATCCAGGGCCGGTCCCAGGTGACCGCGCAGTACCTCGATGTTGCCCAGGTCGGCCAGTGCCCATACTTCGAGGTCCCGGCGCCCTGTCGACTCGGCGATCGCGACCGTCGTGCGCGCGTGTTCGGCGGCCCGGGCCAGATCGCCCAGCTGGACGTGGATGTTGGCGAGCACCTCGTGGCAGTGCCCCTGGTCCGGAAGGTCCCCTCGTGCGAGCGCGAATCTCAGCGCCTCTTCCATGTGAGGCCGGGCGGCCTCCGGACCGTCTACACTCAGGCTGGCCACACCGAAGGTGCTCCGCACGCCGCCAACCACATCTGGGCCGAGGGCGCCAGCGTTGCATACGTCCATCGCTTCCTCAAGCAGCGCGATCGCCGCCAGCGGGCTCCCTCGATTGATCTGGATGTTCGCGGCTTCGCACAGCACCCGGACCCTCGCGGCGGATACACGCGGAAGCGCGGGATCGTCGAGCAGACCCCGCAGGCTTTCCTCCGCGGTAGCGACCTGGCCGCGCTTCGATTCAGCCAGGGCGATCAGGTATCTCGCAGTGTACGCCTCGGCGTCCTCGTCCGAGCGCAAGAGCTGATCGGCCTCGTGCGCGCACTCGATCGCACGGTCCCACTCGCCGAGCTTGATCAGGACCGCCGCCTGCTCACGCAGATAGATGCCCGCACGGGCATCGTCGCCTTCCTCACGTGCGAGGGCGACGGCGTACTCGTAGGCTTCGACCGCCTCGTGGAAGGCACCCAGCCTCTGGTAGGCCGTGCCGGACAGGGAGGCAAGGTGCGCGTGTTCCCGTGGTCGCGCGGTCGCCGTGGCAATCGACTCTCCCCGCAGGGAGTACGGCAGTGCCTCGGCCGGCCGGCCGAACTCAAGAAGCGAGGTACTCAGTCCCATCAGCTGGTGGACGAGGCCGCGTACGTTTCCTGTACGGTCGGCGATCTCTCTCGCGCGCTCGTAGTGTGCGATCGCCTCCTCAAACCGCTGCAGGGCGAACAGCGCGTTGGCGATGTTTCCGTGCTGGTTCCCGCATCCTGGCTCATCTCCCAGCGTTTCGAGGAGTTCCAGGGATTCGGAGTAATGCGTCAGCGCCTCGTCCGGGCGGTGGAGGTCCAGCAGGCAGTTGCCCAGCCAGCCCAGTTGATTCCCGAGCTCGAGCGGCATGTCGCGTTCGCGGAAGGTGGCGATCGCGCGTCTGCTGAGATCGGCCGCCCGGCCTGGATCGCCCTTGCGTAGGAGTGACTCCACCTGATTCGAGAGCCCGACCGCCACGACCTCCGGGATCCGAGCCTCGGAGCCACGCATTGCCAGGGCTTCGAACTCGGAAATGCACTCGTCGTGCATGCCCAGCAACCCCATCAAGGAGCCCCGGATCAATGCCGGAGAGAACCACGGAAGCTCCCCCGCCCAGGACCCTACCGCGTCCCTCCAAGGTGTTTCCGCTACTTCGGGAACCGGGTACGCGCGACCGGGAAGCAGCGCGTTCCAGAGGTAATGAACGAACCGGTCGGTGTTTGCGAAGATTCGGTACCCCTGGGCATAGTCACGGAAAGGGTTCTTGGTCAGCCGAAGACTGATGGGCTCTACCTCAATGACGTCACCGGTGCCGCTGTGCTCCACCAAGTAGACCGGTTTCCCGCGCTCGGCCAGTGCCTGAATCTGGGGGGAGAGGTCGAAGGTGTCGGAGCAGCTATAGCCAAGGACGAGCAGGCATCCGTGAGCGCCGCTCGCGAAGAAGTGCTCGATGGCGCCTGCGCGGGGGGCGGAGTAGATCTGTCCAGCGACCTGACGGATGGTAGTGGCCATGTCCCGTGGGTGGGACGCACTGCCGTGGATCTTTACCAAGCGGGGGCGCGGCCGACGCCATATTTCGCTCTGCAGGCTGTCCGCGGTGTGGAGTACAGCGAGGTCTCGACCCTCCTCGAAGCCGATCTCGGAGCCGGCGGCCTCGATGAGCAGATCGAAGTTGGTTGTGCAGATATCGGTTGCTTCGCCTTGGCGGAGTAGTTCGGCAAGGAAGCGGTGATTGGTGCCCGGGCTGCCGCTGGCGAAGATACTGAGGAGGCGATCCGTGGGACTGTGCTGGGTCAATGCTTCCACGAACACTTCGAACGGCAACTCCGCGATGCGGCCGAGCAGTTCCGGAGAGGCATCGATGCCGCGCAGAACTGCGGGTACCAAGTCCGCGACCACGGGAAGCCCCGCCTGCCGTGAAACTCCCGCTCCGCAGAAGATGGCGAGTGGACGGTTCCCGAGAAGGGTCCGGTCGATCCAGTCCCAACCGGTGCGCGCACGATGTGTGTTCATTAGTCCCGACACCAGGTCCGAAACCTTCGCCTCCCCGGCAAAACCGTATGCTGACAGGATAAATCGAATTCCGCCCGTGGGCGAGCCTTTTTGTCCCGGCCGCTCGGACGGGGGCGGCGGCTCTGCGGCAAGGGGGCATCGGCGCTGGAAGTCCGACGCGAAACGGAGCGCACCCGTGAACTGATCCAGGGATCCCGCTCCCGCGGGCGACTGGCAGCGGCGAAGGACTTGACGTGCTGTTGCTGAGGGGGACCGCCGCCCCAGGAGACGGAACGGCGAGGTCGCACTTTTCCACCCGGTTACTTCATCGGGCCGGGCGTGCGTGGCTGGATTCGCAGCGCCGCGCGGAAGGTCTCCCAGCCGGCGGACGCTTCCGCATCTAGCGTCGGGGGGAGGAAGATCACCGTCCCTCCGGGCTCCTCCAGCGCGAGCGGTACCGGCTGGTCCGTCCCACCCGTCCGCGCTGAGAGCGCCGCCAAGGCGGGGACCATCCGCGCGCCGGCCGCGCGGGCTTGCTTCGGTGTGAGTTCCCGCGCGGGGACCTGCGTCTCGATGCGGATCCCGCTCTCTCGGAAATAGCGCTCCCAGCCGTGAGTGCCGGACTCGGTTCCGCCAGTCGTCTCGGGATCCGGGGCGGACGGACCCGGGCCCTGCGCCGGCGGGCGCGCGTCCGGATCATCGGAGCGGGTGCGCGTCCAGCCCACCCGTGCCGCCGCCCGCGCGCGGCGCTTGCGCAGCACGTCGCGCAGCAGCGTGAACCGCTGCGCCTCGGCGTTGTCGCGGATTGACTCCACACCTCGGTCGCAATCAGCCGGGCATCGCCCTGAGCCGCGCGATGCACGCGTCCAGCCTGGCGGAAAGCGCACGTCGCGTGGGAGTCGTGCCCACCAGCGCGAGCTCGTCGGGCTGCAGGTCGGCCGCCAACGCAATCAGATAGTGCAGGTCGGCAGCCTGCGTCGCCGATCGCAGCAGGCGTTGCCGCGCCCGCGGTGTGGTGGCAGGGGAGCTTCCCTCTACCAGGCGAGCCTCGGGATCGAAGACCCACTGGCGGAACGGGATCTCGTTGCGCGCCAGCCCCTCACGCCAGCGGCTGAGCTCGACATGGGCCTCGTGCCGGCGGACCGCTGCGGCGTCGCGACCGAGCCAGTACCGATCGAGGTTGTCACCGAGCAGCAGCAGGCCGTTCGCTGCGCGTTGGGCGAGCACCACGCACGGTGTCTGATCCAGGCTGGCCTCGTCGTCGATGACGAGGTGAAGCTGCCGCTCCCGCGTGGTACGACCGGATGGCTTGAGCGGGCCGTGCCGGAGCTCGATCCCCCACGTCCCGCCTTCCTCGCGGGCAAGTCTGTCGACCACCGCCCGGGCCGCCGTGCGGAGCTGGGCGAAACAACGAGCGTCAAGCCGCGGGATCACGACGTGGACGTCTACGTCTCCGACCTCGGAAAATCGACGTAGAAGGTAGGAGCCGAAGAGGGATAGGTGGCGTGCCTCCAGCCGCCGCGACACCCTGAGCAGGGGCTGCATCCAAGCGGGATACGGCTCGATCATGCGATTTTCTTGACATTACCGTAGAGCGACAGTAGCGTGCGTCGACCGATAATGAGCTTCCTGCAAGAGCGGGCGCAAGTCATTCCTCATCACCACCGCGCCGCGCACTCTACGGGAAATAGACCCAGAGGAATCGGTATCCTTGATGGGAATCCCGAGCGAGGCCGAGCACGAGCCATTCCACGCGGCCGATCCATTTCGGCTTCGCTTCCTGCACGCCCTGTTCGAGCTGGCCGACGAGGAGCACGACGGCCGCCGGGGGCTGCCTCGGGCAGACGAGGGCTCGGTCGCCGACGGCGAGGTGGCGCACTTGACCGCGTCGCTGCGCAGCCACCTGCAGGGCCTCTCGCCACCCGGCCTGCGACGGCTCCGGACGGAGCTTGCGAGGTCCTTTCTCGTTGAGGTGGACCGGCGGCTTGCCGCGGACGGAGCCCCGCCGGGAGAGCGGGTTCGACTCGACCTGATGGCCGCGGCGATGGCGTGCGAGCCCGCCGAGCCCGCGGGAGCGAGGGTGGCGCTGGTGTCGCTCCCGTGGATGTCGCCTGCGATGCCGTCGATCCAGCTGGCGACGCTCGCGGCCGCGCTCCGGGCAGAGGACATCGCCGTCGATGTCCACGAGTTGTACGTGGACTATGCCGCCCGCATTGGACTCAACCTCTACAACGACCTCTGCAACCTGCTGGGCTACCTGCCCGAGTGGGTGTTCACCCGCCACTACTACCGCGCGGAGCAGGGTGACGACCTCTCCGGAATGCTTGCTGAGCGGCCACTCGACCAGATCCCGTGGCCGGAGCTGGGTGACGTCATCCTTCGCGCGCTGGACCCAGTTACTGAAGAGTACCTCGACGACATGCTCGCAGGGACCGACTGGTCCCACTACGACGTGGTGGGCTGCTCGCTCACCATCTCGCAGCTCGGCGCCTCAATGGCGTTCGTGCGACGCCTGAAGCAGCGGCATCCTCGCGTCAGGGTCGTGTTCGGCGGGTCGCAGTGCGCAGGTCCCATGGGGCGGGCGATCCTGGCGATCTGCCCGTACGTGGACGTGGTCGTGCACATCGAGGGCGAGTTGGTGCTCGCCGAGATCGTGCGGCGGCTGCGTGCCGGTGCCTCCCTACAGGGCCTGCGGGGCGTGAGCCACCGCGGGCCCGCGGGTGATGACCTGGTCACCGGCCCCCCCGGTGAGCTGTTTCGGCCGGGGAAGACCCTGCTGCCGCTTTGCTACGACGCCTACTTCCTCCGTCTCGGCCGTCTGGGGCTGCTTGACAAGCTGAATCCCTGGCTCCCGTTCGAGGGGAGCCGCGGCTGTTGGTACGGGCAGAAGAACCAGTGCACCTTCTGCGGCCTCCACGAGATCATGGAGTTCCGCGTCCGAGAGGCGGATCTGGTGCTTGCCGAGCTCGAGCGCCTTCATGCGCGCTACGGCATCGGCCGCTTCTATTCGATGGACCTCATCCTCCCCCGCGATTTCTTCCAGACGCTGCTGCCAGCCATCGCGCGTTCGCACCCGGACTGGATGATCTTCTACGAAGTCAAGGCTAACATGCGGCGCGAGGAGGTGGAGCTGCTCGCCGCGGCCGGGGTGCGTTGGATCCAGCCGGGGATAGAGAGTCTCGACACGGAGCTGCTGCGGCTGATGAAGAAGGGGGTGTCGTCGCTGCAGAACATCCAGTTGCTCAAGTGGTGCCGGGAGCTGGGGATTTTCTGCGGCTGGAACCTTCTCTCCGGCCTCCCCGGCGAGAGCCAGGAGGCCTATGCGCGGTTAGCGGAACTGATCCCGAAGCTGTTCCACCTGAAGCCGCCTTCGGGAGGGGGTCGCTTCCAGCTCCACCGGTTCAGCCCGTATTTCGACCATCCGGCGGACTACGGCATCCGGTGGACAGGCGCACACCCGATGTACCGGCATGCGTTCCCGGTTCCGCCGGAGGTCCTGAACGACCTGGTCTACCTCCACGATTTCACGCTGGAGTCGGGTGCGGCGGTCGACAGCTCGGCAGTCGAGGCCGCAGTCCGGGCCTGGCACGGCGCGGAGCGCGCCGGTGCATCGCTTCACATCCATGTGCGGCCCGACGGCTCGAGCGTCATCGTGGACAGTCGCACGATCGGCGCGCCGGTCCGGCGCCATCGCCTGGGCACTGCCGCGACCGAGCTGTACCTGTTCCTGGACGCCGGCGTAGGGGAGCGCACGCTCGCCGACGCCTTTTCTCGTGCGCATCCGCGCGCCGCGGAGCAGCTTGCCAAGCGTGGTGGCCTGGAACCACTCCTCGTCCGGTGGCTCGAGCACGCCTTGGTTCTGGCCATCGACGGGAAGCTCGTGTCGCTCGCCCTGTACCCGTCCCGACCCCGGGCCGCGGCTCCCGAGGTGAGCGTCCCGGCCCGAACCGATGGGCTGTACTCCATTTCGAAGGTTGCCGGTCCCGCATCCAGGAGGAACTGACCATGCCGGAGAAGAAGAACGACAAGAAGGGTGGAAAGAACGACGACAAGAAGGGCAGCCGGCCGGTCAAGGAGCCCGCAGCGCGCCCGCCCGCCGCGGCCGGGACGAAGAGCACCGAGCAGGTGCTGCTGGAGAGCATCCAGGCTCTGCGCGAGAACCCGGAGAAGTACGCGCGCCTGCGCGAGGCCCTGCAGGCGGCCCGCACCGACGAGGAGCGGGTCAAGCAGCTGCTCCACTTCGCGACCAGCAAGGGCGAGCTCGCCGCGCTGATGCCGGCCCGCGCCGGGGGCGCTGACGCGCTGGCGTGGACGACGGTCACCGTGACGACCATCTTGATTCCCAACAGCGCCTACTGAAGCCACCCGTGGCGGCGACGGTCTACCCCGGCCGGGATGCGGCGCCGGCCGGCGAGCCCGTGCAGAGCGCCGAGATCCCGACGCCGGGTGCGCTCTCGGACGCGTTGGCGTGGGTGGAGTCCGGCGCGTGGTTCGCGTGCGGCCCGCCGCCGCGGGCGCGGCAGGGCTGGAAGCTCTACGTCCCCTTCACGCCGGTGAACGCGCGCGAGGTGCTGGACCGCCTCGCGCCCGCGATGATTGCAGCCCGCGTCCACTTCAAGTACGTAAAGGACCTCAAGACGCTGCGGAAGCTGAACGCCGGGATGTTCGGGTATTCGCAGGTCGGCAAGAGCCTCGTCATCTATCTGCCGCGTACCGACGGTGCGCTCGTCGAGCTGCTGAAGCGGCTCCTGGCGCGCTACCGGGGCGAGTGCCCGGCCGTGCCCTGCGCCCGGCCGTTCGGCGACGACCTGCCCCTCTACTACCGCTACGGGTCGTATCGCGACCGCGAGCTGACCATCGGCGGAACCCCGCGGGCGGACGAGCGCAGCGATGCTCACACCGCCGTGCCAAGCGGCATTCGCGACACGCTCGCGCAGTATACGACGGCGGTTCGAGCCGACCCCGAGGTTGATGCCTTCCTGCGGCGGTACCCCGCGTTCGAGGCGCTGGAGCAGCAAGGCAAGGGCGGCATCTTCCTGGCCCTGAACCTGGCGAGCGAGACCTTTCAGGAGGTCGTGCTCAAGGTCGGCTATCACCGCGGCCAGGTTCAGCCCGACGGCCGTGACGGCTGTTCCTTCCTTCGCCGGGAGCTCGCCGCCTACCGCACGATCGCCGAGCGCGGCCTGGCGGCTCTGGTCCCGCGGGTGATCGACACACTGGATCGGCCGCGCAGCGTGATCGCGGTCCTCGAGCATATCCCCGGCAGCAGCCTCCTCGCCCGCAAGCTCGCCGGTACCCTGACGGCCGATCATCTCGAGCGCTGCTGGGCGATGCTCGATCGCTTTCACGCACGTGGCATCGTGCTCGGCGACGCGAAGCTCGCCAACTTCCTGGCCACCGACGCGGGCGATCTGCGCGCCGTAGATTTCGAAGCGGCCGGCGCCCTCGAAGAAGAGCGCGCAGCGATGCACACGTTCGTGGTGACGGACCTGCAACCCGGTGATCCGCGGACGACCGACCGGCTTCACTTTCTCGCCTCGATCCTCTATCCCTACCAGTCCGGCCGATACAGCTGGAAGGATCGGCACGTGCAACTCCTGCCGTGGCTCAACCGCACTCCGGACACGGACGTCACCGCTTGGGCGGTGGCCAGGCTGCTCGCCATGGTGCGTGACGTCGAGGAGCATCGGGCGTACGACGGAGGTGCGTGAGGCGAACGCAGGGATGAACCGGCTCGGTCCGGCTTGAGAGTCCAGCGACGCTGATGCGCCATCAAAGCCCGATTGCGGCTCGGAACGTCTCCCAGGCCGCAGTATGCTCCGCGTCCAGCGCGTCGGGGAGGAAGACCACCTTTCCTCCGGGCCCCTGCAGGGCCAAGGGAGCCGGGCGATCCACGCCGGCGGCCCTCGCGGCGAGCGCCGCCAAGGCCGGCACCATCCGGACTGCGGCCGCGCGGGCCTGCCTGGCGGTCAGCTCCCGCGCCGGGACCATCGTCTCCATGCGGATCCCGCGGTCCAGGAAGTACCGCTCCCAGCCGTGGAGGGCGGACTCGGGTCCGCCGGCCGCCTCGGGGCCCACGCGGTCCGGACCCGGGTCCGTCGAGGGCGGACGCTCGTCCAGGCCGGCGTCGGAGCGGGAGGCGCCCGAACGGGAGGCCCGGTTGGCGGCGCGCGCGCGACGTTTGCGCAGCACGTCGCGCAGGAGCGTGAACCGGTGCGCCTCGGGCTTACGCGCGGCGCGCAGCAGCGTGGGAAGCGAGAGTGACGCCATTTCCTCCTCGGAGACACCGGCGCGCGCCGCGGTCTCGGGCGGGAAGGCGTCGCCGATCGTGAGGTACCGGCTGACCGTGGACTTGTCCACGCCGCCGCGCATCTGCCCAAGCTCCACGAGTTGCGGCGCCGCGCCGCGCTCCCGCGCGATGTGCGCGCGCAGGTCTACGTAGCCCAAGGCGCGCTCCCACGCCGAGACGTCCTCGCGCGTGTCGTTCTCGATCTGCCCGAGCAGGTGCGCGGTGATGTCGTCGACCACCCGCACCACCGCCTCGACGGTCTCCCACCCGAGCTGCTGGACGACGCGCCAGCGGCGCTCGCCGGCGATCAGCTCGTAGCGGCCGCCCGGACGCGGCCGGATCACCACGGGCTGCAGGAGCCCGTTCTGGCGGACCGATTCCCGGAGCTCCGCGAGCGCGGCCGCGGGGAAGACGCGCCGCGCCTGGTACGGCGAGCGGTCAATGTGCCCGCAGGGGACCTGGCTGACCTGCTCGTCCCCCTGCGGCGGGCCGGCGAGCGCCCGGAGGCTCTCGTGCCCCAGCGCGCCGGCGTCGCCGCCGCCCTCCTGCTGCAGCCACGACAGCGCGGCGCCTCCCCGGCTCCGGCGGCTCGTCGCGGGCCCGGTCACCGCGCGCCTCCCGCGGCGAGGGCCGCCTCGTTCACCACGTGTCCGACGCGCCTGAGCCCCGCGAGGACGCGGAGGAGGTGCGGCGCGACCAGCCGGTACCCGTCCGCCGCGCGCCCGCGCGGCCCGAGCGTGACCGGGCGCCGCGCCTTGTGGGACTCGGGGACCAGAGCGTCTTCCGGGATCCACGCCTCCAGCCGCATCCCCGGGTGGTGCTCGTCCAGGTAGCCGGCGATCTCCTCGGTGATGTTGCGCCGCCGCACGACGCGGGTCAGCAGCACCCGCGTCGGGACCGGGGGCTGGATCGCCTTCAGCAGGTCCATCGTCTCGATGAGCCCCTCGAGCCCGAGCGGCGTGGTGTCCACGGGGACCAGGAGGAGGTCCGCGATGTCGGCCGCGGCGAGGATGTGCAGGAGGCCGCCGTTCGGGGTGTCGATTACGGCGATGTCGGCCCGCAGGCGGTCCTCCCAGTCCGGCCTGTGGAAGAACTGCTGGATGAGCGGGGCGGCCGTGAGCCCCAGGGCGCGCCCGCCGCGGAAGAGCACCGCCCGCTCCGCCATCTGCGGGATCCCGACCGGGACGGGATCGGCAAGCCACGGCTCGCGGAGCACCGCGTGGCGCAGCTGCCGCGTCAGCGTCCCCTGCGGGTCGCCGTCCCAGAGCGCCACGCGCTTTCCGTGCGCCGTCGCCCACAGCGCGGAGAGCGCCAGGGCGGAGGTCGTCTTGGCGGTCCCGCCCTTCATCGAGGCGATCATCACGGTCTTCATCCCGCCGGTCTCCCGGCGGTTTCCGCCCCCCGCGCAGGGCGGGGCGCGGACGCGGATCCGCGGCGAGCGGACCCGCGGCGTGCGGCCGGAGCGCGGCCTGGAGCGGCGTATCGCCTGCGGGCGCGGGCGGTCCACGGGCGGGGCATCCCGTCCTCCTACGCGGCCCGGGGCGCTCGCCCGCCGGGGAGGGAGCGGAGCGCCTGCTCCGTCCCCGCGGCGGGCCATGTCCGGCCGGGGTCTCCGGCCGGCGGCGTGCGGAAGAGGCCGTCGCCACGGACCAGGAACGTTGGCGTGTCGAGGACGCACGGGACGCGCTCCTCCAGGTACCACGTGATCGCCTGGGCGACGGTGCCGGGTGGGTCCGGGAACGCGGTGCCGGCGGCGTCCAGCGCGGCGCGGAGCACGAGCGGTCCGCCCGGCCCGCGGGCGGCCCGGGCGAGCTCCACGAGGAGCTCCTCCGACACCGCGAGGACCCAGCGGCGGAGCGCGTCGCTGTGGGGCGGCGGGGCCTGGCTGCGCCCCCGGGGGAGGCGAACCGCCTCGGCCGCGTGGACGCGCTCGGCCTCGTCCGCCGCGGCGCGCTCCACGGCCTGCCTCTCGTCCCGCAGCGTGGCCACGTGGAGCCGGTGCGCGGAGCGGATCAGCTCGCCCAGCACGTAGGCGGTGAGGCCCAGCGCGGCGGCGTCGGCGGCCAGCGCGCGGTCGCCGAGCACCATCGCCCGGAGCGCGTGCAGGGTCGCCGCGGCCGCGGCCGGGTCGCCGGCCAAGTGCGGCTCGCCGCGCGCCGCCTCGGGGAAGCCGGCACCGAGCGGGAGCGCGAGGTGCGGGACCCTCTCCCAGGCGGTGGCGCCGTCGGCGGCGTGCTCGCGGATCGCCTGCGCGAGCAGCGCGGCGCGCTGCCCGGCGGAGCGCCCGACGAGGCGCGACCAGACGCCGGCGACCGCCGCGATCGTTTCGGGGTCCGGGAGCCCGGGGGTGCGCGGCGCCGCGAGGCGGTGCCACGCCTCGCGCGCCGGCGTGCCCGGACGCGGGAGCTGCCCGGCGAGCATCGCGAGCGTCGCCCAGCGCTGCTCCGCAGGCGCCCCCGCCAGCACCGCGGCGGCGCGCTCGGCCGGGGACACGCCTGCATCCGCGTCCGCCCCGGCGGGGCGCGCGCCGCGGCGGGCGGGGCGCTCCGGTGCGAGCTCCGGCGCCAGCAGCTCCGCCACGCGCTCCGCGCGCTCGCGCGGCGTGAGCAGTCGGCTCCGCGTGTGCTCCTCGGCCAGCAGGACCCGCTCCGCGGCGTCTCCCGCCCACGCCTGCCCCCGCGCGACCCACGCGTGCTCCCGAAGCCACTCCCGGACGCGCTCGCCGCAGAGCGCCCCGCCCGCGGCGGGGAGCGGGTGCAGGAACGCCTCGCAGAACGCCCACTGCAGCCGCCACGCGGCATTGGGGTGCACGAAGCACAGGAGCAGGTTGAGGGCGGTCTCCAGCGGCGCGCTTCCGCGCCACCCCCAGTCCCACCCCTCGTCCACGTCGCCGTGGAGGTGGATGCGGCGCTGGAGCGGGGCGAAGCCCGCGGAGGTCTCCACCAGCACGGTGCGCGCGGCGTGGTCCGGCCCCGCGTGGCGACCCAGGTACACGGCGAGGATCTCTCCGGCGCCCGGCGGGGGCGGCTCCGGCCGTCCCGCGTCCGCCAGGGGCAGCCACACGTACTCCGCGGGCGGGAGCAGGGCAGAGGGGTTCATGGGAGGTCTCGCTGGGGCGAGAGGTGGGGGTTCAGTGTCCCGCCCCGGCGGCCGCCGGGGGGAGCGGAGGTGCGACCGGGTCGTCGTCCAGGACGAGCGCGAGGCGGAGCGCCGAGAGCGGCACGACGTCCGCCATCGCGCCGTACGCGGCGGCGACCCACGTGTCGTCGACGATCCCGAAGGCGAGCACCGCGTGGCTCGCGTCCTCGGCCATGCGGGCCACGTCCTGCGCCTCGCCCGCGCTCCACGGGGCCTCGCCGATGACCCTCAGCAGGTGCTCCCGGAGGAGCGTGCGCCCGGGGAGCGCGTCGTGGTCGTCCATCCACGCGCGGAGCGCCCGCCGGCAGGCGGCTTGTCCCTCGGCGGCGGCGCGGCCGCGGGAGAGGCGCGCGTGCCTCGCGCCGGCGTCCGCCAGCCGCGCGAACGGCGTGGCCGCGAGCCGGGCCAGCAGCTGCTCCAGCAGCAGGGCGTTTCTGGCCTCCACCAGGGCGAGGTCGCGGAGCCACGCCTCGTCGGGCGGGCCGCCCAGCGGCGTCCCCATCCCGGCCAGCCAGCGGTCGCGCACCGCGTGGAGGAGCCGCGCGGGCTCTTCCGGGAGCGGGTCCGCGTCCTCCCGGAAGCCCAGCGCGTCGGCGAGGCGTACCAGCGCCGCCGCGAGGGCGCGGGCGCGCTCCGGGGCCGCGCCTTCCGGGCGCCACCAGGCCGCCAGGGCGTCCAGCTGCAGGGTCACGGTGTGGCGGGCGGGATCGTGCACCTCGCACCCGGGCCTGCCGCAGGTGCACTGCAGCCGGGCCCAGACGCCCTGCTCGTCGCCGGCCCGGCGGAGCGCGGCGTGGGTTTCGGCCAGCAGGGCCTCCAGCTCCCTGGGCTCGATCGCTTTCATCGGGAGAGCGCGGGTGGGGCGAGGGTGCGCTCGGGCCGCTCGGCCGGGGCGGGGTGCCGGGGGGCGCCCGCCAGCTCGGGGAGCGCGCTCCGCGCGAGGCTCGCGGTCCCGGGGTCCATGGCCTTCAGCCGCCGCTCGATCTGGGCGAGCGTCGGCACGGGGGTGAGCTGCTCCCAGGAGCGGACGAGATCGCGGTGCGTGGCGGTGAGCTCCGCGAGGCGCTCCAGCGCTGCCTTCTCCACCCGCGCGAGCGGGGTGTCGGCGGCGAGGCCGAGCTGCGGGGCGGCCCAGGCGCGCATCTGCTCGCCCCGCTGCCGCGCCTCCGCCCAGGTCTCCAGGGCGACGGCCGCGACGCGCGCCTGGCGCTCGGTGGCGCCGGTGTCGACGTGGCCCATGAGCCCGCGCAGCCCCTGCGCGCGCACCGTCTTCAGGTGGGACTCCAGCGGCTCGGCCGCGCCCGCGGCGTTGATGCCGGGGATGCGCGGGCTCCCCCCGGTGCGCGGGTGGTTCGCGGAAAGGGCGAGCGGGTTGGTGCGGAGCTTCGCGGCGAGCTGCCGGACCTCTCCCGCGTCCATCTCGCGCACGGCCTTCAGCAGCTTCTCCGGGTTGCTGAACTGGGCCTTCACCGTCTGCTCCACCTCGCCCCACGCCCGCTGCGCCCCCTCGCGGGTCTCCCGCGTGGCTTCCACGATCGCCTCGGCGCGGCCGATCTGACCCATCGCCTCCTGGTACGCCGGGTCGATCCGCTCGAACTCCTGGAGCGCGGCGAGCTGCCCGGCAAGGTCGGCGACGCGCGGGTCGGAGTGCGCCTGGATCGCCTCGCGGACGGCCGGGTGCGCCGCGCCTTCCACCAGTGCCTGGTGCTCCGCCGCGCGCGCGGCACGGAGGCCTTCCTCCCGCCACGCCGCGCGGTACTCGTCGAAGACGTCGAGGTAGGGCGCAGCTGCGCGCTCGGCGCGGGCGAGGAGCGCCCGGTCGTCGTCGGAGAAGACGAGCCGGGCGCCCCCCTCCGTGCGGAGCCCCAGCGCGTCGCGCAGCCGCGCGGGGTCGTTGCCCAGCTCGGGGTCGGCCTTCCAGGCGCCCGCCTCGCGCATCAGCTGGTCGAAGGCGTGCGGGTCCTCGGCCGCCGAGGCGAGCGCCTGGATCTCCCAGAGCCGGTCCAGCTCAGCCTGGCTGAACCCCGCCTGGCGGGCGGCGGACTCGACCAGGCGCTCGCGCACGTCCTCGCCGAAGGGGTCGCCGAGCTCCGTGCCCCGCGCGGCCACGTCGGCCCGGTACTGCTCCAGCGCCGCGAGGATGCGGTCGGGCGCGCTGTGGCCGCCTTTCGCGACCTCGGCGGCGATCACCGCGTCGCGCTCGGCGAGCTGCCATGGGAGGGTGCCTTCGGCCCTGGACGGGGTGTGGTCCGCCCGCTCGCGACGGGGGTTCAGGTCGCCCGCCTCGCGCGCCAGCTCGCGCGCGGACCTCACCTCGCCGGCGGCGAGGGTCCCCTCGCGGTCGCTCCGCGCCAGCCAGCGGTCGATGGCCCGCTCGTGCGCCTCGCCGCGCCGCTCGCCGGTGAGCACCGCCTCGTCCAGGCCGCTGTGGAACACCCCGCGCTCCTGCCGCGCGGTCTCGGCGAGCTGTGCCGAGGCGACGGCGCCCTGCAGCCGGATGTCGGCGAGCGCGGGGCGCAGGCGGTGGAGGAGCTCGGCGGCGGCGCGGGCGGCCTCGGGGCTCGTGGCCGCGCGGGCCACCTCCCGGGTGCGCCGGACCAGCGTGGGGACGTCCAGGTCGGCGAGCACGCGCTCGACCTGCCGGGCGCGGATGGCGGCCTGCATCTCCGCGGGCATGTCCTTCGGGAGGACGAGCCCGCGGGCCTCGCGGAGGCGCCGGTGGTGGGCGACGGTCTCGGGGGCCAGGAAGCGCCGCCGCACCTCGTCGCGCGCGGCGGCGCGCGCGTCCGCGCGGGGGATCCCGCGCGTCTGCTCCCACGCCTCGCGGACCGCGCTCCCCTGGGCCAGGTGGAGACGCACGGCGGCCTGCGTCTCCAGCACGCGGCGGAGCGCCGGGTCCTCCACGCCGACGACCGCCAGCAGCCGCCGCTCGGCCTCGGCGAGCCGCTCGGTCTCCAGCTTCAGCCGCTGCTCGGGCGAGGGCTCCGGCCGCGCCTCCGGCTCACCCGCGAACATCCCGGAGAACTTGAGGTCCCACCAGTCGGCTTCCCGCCCCTCGGGGAGGTCCCACTGGCCTTTCTCCAGCGCCTCCTCGCGGAGCGCCTCCCGCTCGATCAGCGCCTCCACCCGGCGGTCGGCGGTCTCGGCGGGGCTGGGCTGCACCACCCAGGGGGAAGGCACGTCCAGGCGCTCGTCGAGGGGGGATGCGAGGCCGCGCCGGGCACGCGCGCGCGCCGGCCACTCCGCGGCGCGCTCGTCCCACCCGGCCTGGCCGGGAGAGAAGCGCACCTGCGCCCCCTCCAGCAGGCGCGCCTGCCGCTGCGCCAGCTTGAGCTCGGGGATGGACATCGGGGCGCCGTTCAGCCAGCACGGGGTGCACACCTCGCCGTCGCGCGGCGCGTAGCGCTCCGTGCGCCCGTCGGGGTCCGTCTTCGGCGTGCCGCCCATGTGGAGGCGGCTCCGCCCGTCCTCGCGCCCCGCGGTCGTCCCGCACCGCAGGCAGTCGATGGAGCGGATGTCCTGGAACTTCCCGCCCTCCTGCATCCGCGGCCGGCCGGCGGGGAGCACGGTGCGGTCGCCCTTCGCCCGGCGCTCCAGGTCTGCGCGCGCGAGCTCGGCCCGGCGGCGCTCCACCTCGCGGAGCACTTCGTGGGCGTCCGTGCGTGCGTCTGCCGGGAGCGTGCCGGGCCGGCGCATCTCCAGCACCTCGGCGGCGCGATCGACGAGCCGGTCCAGCCGGCCCCGCGCCTCCCACGCGCCGGCGGCGAGCTCCGCGACCTGGTCCCGCTCGGCTTGGAAGCCGCGCTCGCCCAGGGCGGCGCGCGCCGCGAGGGCGGCCGCCTCGCCGGAGCCCACGCCGGGCTCGCGTACCGAGGCGAGGACGGCGCGCTCGGCGCCGGGGGCGATCATGCGGGCGCGGGCGCGGAGCGCCTCCTCGGCGCCATGGGCGTCGGCAGCATGGGCGTAGACGACGCTTTCGATCCGCTCCAGCACGGCGGGCTGCACCTCGCGCGGCGCCGCGGACACCGCCTCGGCGGGCGGGGCGCCCTCCGGCGCGGCGACGGCCGCGGGCGCGGGGCCGTCCAGCGCGGCCAGCCGCGCCTCGATCCGCTCCGCCGCGCGCGCGGCCTCCGGGTCCGGCGGGGCATCGAAGTCGGTGGCGGGGGCGGGATGGCGGGCCAGGATGCGGCTCCGGTACGGGCTCGCGCCGCGCACCTGCTCCCGCATCGACTGCAGCACCGCGGCGGCCTGGGGGGAGAGCGCGGCGGGCTCCGTCCGCCGGGTTGGCCAGGTGGGCTCCCGGGGCGGCGCGAAGCGGGGAGCTCCTTGCGGCAGCCGCGCCAGGAGCTTGTCCAGCCCGTCGTGGTCGAAGCGCACCAGCGTACGCTCCTCGTACGGGCCGCCGCCCTGCGGCGGGTCGCTGTGGCCGCGCGGCTCGCGGGCGAGCCAGTCGAGCTGCGTCTCGAACTCCCGGACCGCCGCGCGCAGATCCCCGCCGCCGTACCAGACGGTGGTGCTGGATTCGAGCTCGTCCCTGTGCTTCTCGACGACCCGGAAGGCGGCTCCGTCCGCCGGGCCGGCCTGCTCGAGCGTGAGGCTCACCGACGCGCGGGGGCCTTTCCACTGCGCCTCTGCGAGGATCGCCGGTTCGGGGGCTGGCGCGGGCTCGACGCTGACGGGGGCCGCGATCGGGGGATTCAGCGTCGCCGGGGTGACGTCGGACATGGCGGCCAGGCGGCGGAGTGGGGCGTCTCCCCCTGGAGAAGAGGAGGATCTTCGCTGCCCTGTTCTACCCCGTGCGGGTGGCGCGGGGACGGTCGCTCAGGCCGCGTCCGCCCGCTTCGCGGCCATGAGCGCGCGCCGCGCGACGCCGCCGTACGGGAGCGCCTGGTGGTCCGCCAGGACCGTCAGCGAGGTGCGCGCCCGCGACAGCGCGACGCACAGGAGGGAGGCGGCCTCGGGGTTGCCGCGCTCGTCCAGGAAGCGGCCGGGATCGTCGCGCGTGGCCACCAGGTCGACGATGACGGCGTCGTGCTCGCCCCCCTGCGCGCTGTGCACCGTGCCGATCAGCCCGCCGGCCGCCTCCACGTCGGGGACGCGCTCGGCGATGGCGGCACGCAGGCAGTCGACCTGCGCGCGGTAGGGGGTGAGCACCGCCATCGAGCGGATGCCCAGGCGCCGGAGCCGCTCCACGCGCGCGGCCGCCATCCGCGCGTGGGTGTCATTGGCGCGGCTGCCGCCGACCACGCGGGCGCGGGCGAGCCCCGCGCTGTCCAGCACCTCGACCGTCCCGGGGCGGCCCTGGACCGCCGCGCCGTCCCGGAGCACGCCCTCGTAGAACGCGTCGCCCACCAGGCGCCGGATCGGCGGGGCCATGCGGTGCTGCACCTTGAGCACCGGCCGGCGCGGGTCCTCGGTGGCGGCCTTCTCGCACCCCAGATGGTGGAAGAGGCTCCGGCCGAGCACCGCGCGGGCCGCGGGGTCGCGCACCGCCGAGACCGGGCCGAGCTGGTGCGGGTCTCCCCAGAGGAGGAGCCGGCGCGTGGCGAGCGAGGCCGCCCAGAGCGCGTAGGGGACGTGCGCCATCGCGGCCTCGTCCACGATCACCGCGTCCCAGGGGCCGGCCGGCGGACGCACCAGCGCTTCGGCCAGGGTGGCGGCCACCAGGCGCGGGGGCGCACCGGCCGCCGCCACGCTGCGCATGAGCGCGCGCGCGTCGCGCAGCAGCGAGAGGGCGTCCACGCGCGCGCCGTCCTCGCGGAGGATCGCCTGCGCGCGGGCCTCCAGGTGCTCCAGCCGGGCGAGCGCGCTCCACCCGGCGCCGAGCGCCCCGGCCACGTCCCACGCCCAGTCCCAGCGGCCGCGCCCCAGGCGGGCCGCGCGCTCCTCCAGGTCCTGCACGGCGTCCCGCCCACCTTCCCGGTGGGCGCCCTCCAGTCGGACGCCCTTCCACAGCGGGCCGTGGCTCCCCTGCCGCAGCAGGGCGGCCGGCGGCAGGTCCCAGGTGCGGGCCGCCGCGGCGATGCGCGCGAGCGCGGTGTCCACCGCCGCGTGGGTCGGCGCGAGGAGGAGGACCCGCTCGCCGGCCAGCAGGAGCGCCGCCACGGTGCGCGCCAGGGTCTCGGTCTTCCCCGTCCCCGGCGGGCCGAGCACCAGGAGGAGGTCGCTGCCGAGCGCGCGCTCCAGCGCATCCGCCTGCTCGGCCTCCAGGCCGTCCAGCAGCGTCTCGGCAGGCGCCGGGCGCCGCCCGGGGCGGCCGGGCTCCCACCCCGCCGCCGCGGCCACGACGCCGGAGCGGGCGGAGAGCGCCGCCTCCAGCGCGCCCTCCAGCCGCTCGGAGAGGTGCAGCGGCCGCCCCAGCACCTGCCGGGCGTCCGCGTGGGTGCCGTCCACCTCCACCTGGGCCGCGCCCGCGGAGACGACGGTGGCCGTCCGTGGGCCCGCGGCCCCCACCAGGAGGATCTCGGCCCCGCGGGCGAGCCGCACCGGGCGCTCCAGCGCGAGGACGGTGCTCCCGCCGGACTGCGGATGGGCGGAGAGGACGCGCGCGGGGCGGTCCAGCGACCGCTCCCGGTTCAGGGTGCGGTCCTCGGCGCGCTCGGCGGCGAGCGCGGCGCGCAGGGTGTCCCACAGCGCGTCGGGACCGGGAACAGGGTGCATGTGCAGGGGCCTTGTCTCCTCGCCCCTCGCGGGGCGGGGCCTCAAGTGGGTGGGGGGTCAGATGCCGGGTCAGATGCTCTGGCTGCGGGCGTGCTCGAGATGAGTGGCGTGGACGCCTGCGTTGGCGCGGGCCATCTGCTCGAAGCGGCGCCGGCGGCGCTCGGCGCGGATCTCCCGCTCCCACGCGCCGCGCGATCCCCTCGGCCGCACGGCCTCCAGCGAGCGCCGCCGCCCATGGCGGCGCGCGCCGGCGCCGTGCTTCGCCCACGCCTCCAGCCGCCGGCGCAGGATCTCATCTGTCGCCGCGCGGGTGAGCCGCCTGCGCCGCGGCGGGGTGTCGTCGTCGGTCCAGGCCCGGAACGCGCCGACGTCCTCGTCGTCGATCTCCACCCAGCGTCCCCACGGCTGAAACTCGGCCTCGATCTCCTCGCGGATGAAGCGCGGCCAGCGCATCCGTCCGGAGGGGAGGCCGCGGTCGAGCCGGGAGAGGTGGACGGGCGTGCGCTCGCCGTCTTCCCCGATGGTGAGGGCCGCACCCCAGTGCGCGCACGCGGCGGCGTCGAAGGGGTCCAGCGCCTCCGGCGCGGCGGCGGGCTCCCCGCCCAGGAGGCAGTCGACCCAGCGGTCCCAGCGCTCGCACTCCTCCGCGTCCCACTCCTGCGGCGCGCGGGCGCGGAGGCGTGCCGGGATCCCGCCGCGCGCGTCGAGCTCGGCCGCCAGCCAGTCCACGTAGGGGCTCGGGCCCTCTTCGTAGGCCGCGCGGGCGCGCGCGGCCCGGTACGCGTCCAGGAGGGCGTTCCGCTCCAGCGCCGCCAGGTGCTCGGGGCCGCCGGCGGCGGTGTTGGGGTGCGGGACGAGGGGCGGCGCGGTCTCCTCCAGGAAGTCGACCCGGTCGGGCGCCTGGAGCCAGTCGGCCGCGAGCCACTCCACCGGGTAGTCGTCGTCCGGCTCGCGCTCTTCCTCGTCCGCCTCTCCGGCCGCGAGGAGGAGGGCGAGCCAGGCGTCTTCCAGCGGGTTCGCGGCGAGGCCGCGTCGCCACGCGGAAGGGTTCCACACCTGTTCGGATTCGGCCGCGCGGAGGTCTGCGATGCGCTCTCTGCGCTCTCCGTCCGAGAGTCCCGGCTCCTGGGCCAGCACGCGGAGCGCGTCGAGGTGCGCCGCTACCTTGGCGGCGGCTTCCGCGGCCCGGACGTGCTTGATGCGCCGGCGCCGCTCCGCGGGCGCGAGCCCGTCCTCCTCCGCCGCCCCGCGGAGCGTGTCCAGGCGGGCCGCCCGCTCGGCGGCTTCGAGCGCGCGGCGGGCCGCGCGCCGCACCGCCTCCACGCCGGGCTCCAGGCGGCCGCGGCGCTTCGGCTCCAGCCGCGGCGTACGGCGGATGGCCCGCACGTAATCGGCGTGGTCCAGCGCCTGGTGCTTCCTGAGCGTCGCCTCGTCGATGTCCGGCCGGATTTCCAGCAGCATCCGCTCGATGAAGCGCATCTGCGTGGTGTAGCATCCGGCGCAGATGGTGTAGGTCTCGCCCTTCGTCTGTGTGCAGAGGATGCAGTGCTGCAGCGGTGCGTATCGCTCCATCGCCTCCACGCGCATGGGGACGCCGTCCAGCGCGGGGATCTCGGAAAGCCGGGGGCGGGGCCGGTGGAAGGGGTCGAGCACGCTCCCCGCGAGGCGGAGGTAGGGGAGGTGGCGGCGGAGAACGGCTTCCGCCGGCTCGGGCTCCGCTTCGTGCGGGGATTCGTTGAGGACCGGCTCGAAGCCATACGTTGCCGCTACCCGCTCTAGCTCGGAGAGCCGGAGGGAGCGGTCGTGGGGCGTGGTCGCGGGGGAGCCGGCGGGGTGCGCGGCGGGCGCGGAACTGGGCATCGCTACCTCCGTGGGGCGGTTCGAGAGAAGGAGAGAGATCACGCCCTTCTCGGTTCTTCCCTCGCCCGCGCCCGCCGGCGCGGGCGTGCGGGTCGGGAGCGGGGTAGGCATAGGCAGGCGTGGTGGACGGGCAGGTGTGGGGGGAAGCCGCCGGAGGCTCCTCTGGGGCGGAAACGGCAGAGGGCCCACGGCGATTTGCCGTGGGCCCGGGGTGGGTCCGTCAACTTGGACGGGTTTAGTACAGAGACGCCGCTAACTGGTCGGCGTTCTGAGCCGAACGATGTTGCTCATCCACATCGCGCTCGGACTAGCCACCACAGCCCGGACTACAGATCCAGCCGACGGTGATCGTAGTCACAGGGTTCATCGGGCCCCCATCCGGCGGAGGAGTCTTCCGATCCGGCGCTTTCCGCGACCGTGCCGGGCCACCCGCCTGTAGGTCTGTGATCTCCAGGCCTGGGCAGCTTGTGCGGCGAGAACGTCGCCAGCCCGTGCCACCGTGTCGGGGGCGCGATAATGCCCGGCTCGGCAGTCACCGCGTGGTTCAGCGCGGTAACCAGCCGCGGGCTGGAAGGAATCGTGGTGCGCCTTCCGCACGCCGACGATACGTCACAAGATCAAGCCGAGCCTGACCGTAGACTGCGTCGCGATCGGCTTCGTGGAAGGGGAGTTCGAAGGCCAGTACGGCGTCCTCTCGATCCTCTGCGCTGACCGGGCCGGACGGTAGCACGCTCCAGGCGCGCGCTCGACGGGACGCCCGTCGTAAACCAGACCTACTTCTGGGACGGCACCAGCCTGCGCTTCACCGGCGTCTCGCCTCGCCATAGCTCACCCCCCCACGTTCGGCTGCATTCGCGAGGACAAGGTCTGGAACGATGGCGGGACCCACATGGAGCAGGTGATGTCCGGAAAGCGGGGACCCGGCGGACACGGCCGTATGCAAGATCGTCGTCGTGGAGTGCAACGATCCGGCTCGCTTCGCGCTGCACTGGACCGACTACTCGCGTAGCAGGCAGGAGCCCCTGCAGACGGAAACCCGGATCGCACATACGCCCGAGCGGCTGGACGAGCTTCTGAGCGGGTACCGGGCGGAAGCGACCAAGAAAGGCTGGAGCCGGGCAACGTAGCCCGACCCGATGCGCGCGGCCGTTCGATCCTCGCGCGCACTACCATATCCAAACGCCTCCCGCGGCGCCCGGCATCGTTTGCCGGGCGCCGCGTCGTTTATGCGCCTGCACTGATTCTCAGCCATGTCCTCGCAGATCGACCGCCACGAAATGTACGTGGACCACTACCTCGGAGACCTGGCCTCGGACGGGGGGATGCCGGAGCCGCACCCACACGACGGTGGGGCTGGGCACACGGCCACCCTGCCCGGGTGATCAACACCGCCCGAAATCTTCGGAAACGAATTGGGGTGCCGGTCCCCACGCTCCCCTCGACACGAAACCTTCCCGTCACCCGCCGGCCGCCGGGCGCGCCGCCACGTCGACCGCCGCGGTGCAGCGGCAGCGTGTGCAGCGGCGGCCTTTCGCCACGCGCGAACCCGGCCGCAGAGCGCGGCGGGTTCCCGAACAGCTGCGGCCCGGCGCGCGCGCACCTATCAGGCGGGAAAGGGGTGCCGGATTCCGTTACCAAGGGAGAATGCAAGACCGGCGCTCCATCCCGACGCCCAGCGGCGGGTCGAGCACCGGGCCACCTTGGAACGGCTCCACGACAATGAAGCTCGCTGATCCAGGCCCCCCGCCCACACTCCCGGCGCCCCCTCCCCGCACGAGATTCCGCCCCACGCAGGCACGGTGAGCCGGCGCCAGCCCGCGAGCGACCCCGCCGGATCGCTCGCGGACCTGGGCCGCCGTGCCCAAGCCGGAAGCGCGTGTGCGCTGGACCGCCTGATGGGCCGCCTGGAAGGGCCCGTGTACCGCTACCTCGTCACCCGGCTTCTCGCCGCGCCCGATGCCGAGGACCTTGCCCGGGACCTGTGCCAGGAGGCGCTCATCCGTGCCACCACCTCCATTGGACGCTGCACCTTCGCCAGCGACGGCCGGCTGGTGGCCTGGATGCTCACCATCGCGCGCAACGTGCTGCTGGACCACCTGCGCGAGGTGCGCGGGCGCGACGAGGTGCGCGGCGACGACTGGGTTCGCACCATGGCCGCCGGGCTGCAGCCGGGGGACGACGCCCCCCCGCCGCGCCCCCTGGAGACGTTCGCCGCCGAGGCGCTGGCCGAGGTGTCGGAGGGCACGGCCGAGCTGCTGCGCCTGCGGCTGATGTCGGGGAGCAGCTGGAAGGAGGTGGCCGACGTGCTGGGGATCGCCGAGAGCGCGGCCAAGCGCCGCTTTCAGCGCGCCCAGGCTACGCTGCGGCGCCAGATCCTGGCGCGGGTGGAGGCCCTGCCGCCCGAGGCCCGCCGCGCGGCCCTGCGGCGGCTCCTGTCCCCGGACGTGGCGCCCCGGGCCGACGGTGCCGCAATCCGTTCCCCTGATACCGAGCCCGGCCGGGCAGCCGCTTCCGGCCGCCAGCCCCCCTCCTCCCGCCCTTCCGAGACGCCGGAATGAGCCCCCGCCTTCGCCGCATCACCGTGCCGGACTGCGACGTTCTGCTGATCGTGCCGCCGTTCGCGCCGATCGACGGCCCGTCCCTGGGCGCCCACCTGCTGCAGGCCGGCGCCCGCCGCGCCGGCGTGCGGACCGGGGTGCTGTACGCAAACCTGCACTTTGCCGGGCGGCTGGGCGTGGCACGCTACGAGGCCATCCGCATGGCGCCCTTCTACGCGCTGGTGGGGGAGCGGATCTTCGCCCGCGCCGCGTTCGGAGGCCCCGCCCTGGGACGCCGCCACGAGCGCATCTACGACCCGCAGGTGATGGTGGGCCGCGAGGGGAACGTGGGGCTGGAGGGCGCCGTCCTGTCCTGCCCCTCGCTGGCCGAGCTGCTCGAAGCCGAGGCGCTGGCGGAGCCCTGGTGCGACGAGCTGGCCGGGGTGGTGGCGGCCGCGCGCCCGCGGGTGGTGGGCGCCACCACCACCTTCGAGCAGACCTCCTCGGCCGTGGCCCTGCTGGACCGGGTGAAGCGGCTGGTCCCGGGCGTGGTGACCGTGCTGGGCGGCGCCAACTGCGAGGGCGAGATGGCCGAGGGCATCCGCTCGCTGGGCGCGGGGGTCGACTACGTGTTCTCCGGCGAGAGCGACCGCGCGTTTCCCGAGTTCCTGGCCGCGCTCTCCGCCGGCCGCGCGCCGGGCGGGCCGGTGGTGCGGGGCGAGCCCTGCCACGACCTGGACGCGCTCGCCCCGCCCTGCTTTGACGACTACTTCGCGCAGCTGGAGGAGCTCCTTTCCCCGGAGGAGCGGCCCGAGACGACGTGGATGCCGTACGAGACCAGCCGGGGATGCTGGTGGGGGCAGCGGCACCACTGCACGTTCTGCGGCCTCAACGGCCTGGGCATCCGCTTTCGCGAGAAGTCGCCGGAGCACGTGGTGGAGGAGCTGGGCGAGCTGGTGCGGCGCCATGGCCAGCGGCGGGTGTTCATGGTGGACAACATCATGCCCCACGGCTACTTCGGCACGCTGCTCCCCCGCCTGGCCCGTGAGCTTCCCGGCCTGCACGTGTTCTACGAGCAGAAGGCCAACCTGACCCTGGAAAAGGTGCGGCTGCTGCACCGGGCGGGGGTACACGACATCCAGCCGGGCATCGAGGCGCTTTCCACCCCGATCCTGCGGCGGATGGACAAGGGCGTGCACGCCTGGCAGAACGTGGCCCTGCTGCGCTACGCCCGCGCGACCGGCATGACCCTGCACTGGAACCTGCTCTGGGGGTTTCCCGGCGAGGAGCTGAGGGAGTTCGAGGAGACTGCGGCCCTCCTTCCCCTGCTGCGGCACCTGCAGCCCCCCTCGGGGCTCAGCCACCTGAGCATCGACCGCTTCAGCCCCTACTTCGACCGGGCGGAGGGGTACGGGATCGCCAACCTGCGCCCCTACGCCACCTACGCCGACGTTTTTCCCCCGCACGCCGACGTGCGGCGCCTGGCGTACCACTTCTGCGGGGACTACGAGAGCGCCCTGTACGGCGCGCCGGAGCTGCTGGACGAGCTGTACTCCGGGTGCGCCCGCTGGATAGAGGGGTGGCGCGCGGACGAAAAGCCCGCCCTGCACGTGCGCCCCATCTACGGCCGGTGGTACGAGCTGGCCGACACCCGCGGCCTCGCCCACGGCAACGGCGTGCGGGTGCTGGATACGGCGCAGCTCTGCGCGGCCCTGGTGCCGGGGGCGTTCGTGCCCGGCACCGGCCACGACTGGATGGTGGACGAAGGGGTGGTGGTGCGCCTGGACGGCCGCTGGGTGCCGCTGGCCACCGCCGATCCCGCGCTCCTGGCCAGCCTGGAGGCCGGCGCGGAGCGGACCGTCCGCCCCGCCGCCCCCGTCCCCGCATCCCGTGCCCTGCCGGTGCTGGCGGCGGCGCCCGGATGACGCACCCCTGACCCTTTTGCCCGCCGGCGGCGCGGGGGCGCGGCCGCCCGGTATCGGACAATTCGCGCCCCGCCGATGACCCTTTTCCCAAGGAGACACCCATGGCCAACTCCAACCCGCAGTATCCCGATCCGCAGGCCTTCGAGACCGCGTGGGCCCAGCTGGTCTCCAGCTCGTGGCAGAACCCGCAGCTCAAGTCGCAGCTGCAGAGCGACCCCGCGGCGGCCCTGGCGTCCAAGGGCGTGAAGTTCCCCTCCGACGTGAAGCTGAAGGTGCAGGACGGCGAGTCCGGGATCACCGTCGTGCTTCCGCTGCCCGCGGCGCCCCCCGAGGGAGCCTCGGCCCGGCTGGACGCCGACGACGGCGTGACGGTGTGCAGCAGCTGCTGCTGCAGCTGCTGACCCCGGCCCGGAGCGCGGGGGGCCTGCCTCCGCGCTCCACCCTTCTCCGCCTTCGACCCGCCCGCACCTCCCATGGATCTGGTCCGTCCCACGCTGCGCGCACACTTCCGCGCCGAGGTCATGGACGAGCGGCACGTGCTGCTCCTGGCCGAGAACGGCCACCACCTGCTCACGGGCGAGGTCTACGCCCGCCTGGCCCCCCTGCTGGACGGAACCCGCTCGGTCCCCGAGCTGGTGCGGGCGGCGCGCCAGGACACCACGCCGGCGGAGGTCTACTACGCCGTGGACCGGCTCTCGGCGGGGGGATACCTGCGCGAGGCCGCCCCCGCCGTGGCCGCCGACGCCCAGGCGTTCTGGGACGCGCTGGGCGCCGACCCCGCCGCCGCGGCCGCGCGCCTGGAGGGCGCTACGGCGACGGTGTCGGACCTTGGCTCGCCCCACGGGGCGGCCGTGCGGGCCGCGCTGCAGGCCCTGGGGGTGCACGTCCGCGTCCGCGGCGCCGCCGACCTTTCCGTGGTGCTGGTGGCCGACTACCTGCACCCCGGCCTGGCCCACGTGAACCGCCGCGCCGTGCGGGACGCGCGGCCCTGGCTCCTGGCCCGCCCCGCGGGGCTGGCGCCCTGGATCGGGCCGCTCTTCGTCCCCGGGCAGACGGCGTGCTGGCAGTGCCTGGCGCACCGGCTGGAAGGGAACCGTGCGGCCGCCGGGCTGGTGCGCCGCACCCGCGGGCTGGACGAGCCGGTGTTCCCTCCGGCGGCGGCCCTGCTCCCCACGGCGGGCGCGGCGGCCCACCTGGTGGCCGTGCAGGCCGCGCGCTGGCTGGCGCTGGGCCGCGGCGAGCCGCTCACGGGGGCGCTGGCCGCGCTGGACCCCCTGGGGCTGGCCATCACCCACCACCCGGTGCGGCGGCGGCCGCAGTGTCCGGAGTGCGGTGCGGGAGGGCGCCGCGAGCCGGAGCCGCTGGTGCTGCGGCCGTGCCCCGCGCGCTACTCGCGCGAGTCCGGCCACCGCGCCCACGCCCCGGCGGAGACGCTGGAGCGCCTGAGGCACCTGGTGAGCCCCATCACCGGGGTGGTGGCGGGGCTGGTGCGCACCGCCGCGGCCGGCTCCGAGCTCACCCCCGTGTACGCCGCAGGGCGCAACACCGCCAAGGCCACCGACGACCTGCACTTCCTGCGCAACAACTTCCGCGGCCAGAGCGGCGGCAAGGGCGTCACCGACGCGCAGGCCCGGGCCAGCGCTCTGTGCGAGGCGGTGGAGCGGCACTGCGGTGTGTTCCAGGGCGACGAGCCGCGCCGGCGCGCCACCCTGCGCGGACTGGGCGACGCGGGGGTGCACCCCAACGCCAGCATGCTGTTCAGCGACGCGCAGTACGACGGGCGCGAGGCGTGGAACGCCCGCCACGGCCGCAGCTACCAGTGGGTGCCGCGCCGCCTGGACCCCGACGCGGAGGTGGAGTGGTCGCCGCTCTGGTCGCTGGGCGAGGAGCGGTGGAAGTACCTCCCCACGGCGCTCTGCTACTACGGCTACCCGCTCCCCTCGCCCGAGCGCTTCGGCTGGGCCGACTCCAACGGCTGCGCCGCGGGCAACACCCGCGAGGAGGCCGTCCTTCAGGGCCTGCTGGAGCTGGTGGAGCGCGACGCGGTGGCCGTGTGGTGGTACAACCGGCTGGCTCGCCCCGCCGTGGAGCTGGAGAGCTTCGGCGACCCCTACTTCGCCGCCGTCCGGGACTACTACCGCTCGCTGGGCCGCGACCTGTGGGTGCTGGACCTCACGGCCGACCTGGGCGTGCCCGTGTTCGCGGCCGTGTCGCAGCGCGCGGGGGTCCACCCGCCCGACATCACCCTGGGCTTCGGCGCGCACCTGGACCCGGCCATCGCCGTGCAGCGGGCCATCACCGAGGCCAACCAGTTCCTCCCCGTGGTCCTTCCCCGCCACGCCGACCCGCCGGCGCCGTACGGCACGGAGGACGAGGAGGCGCTGGCCTGGCTCACCGGCTCCACCCTGGCCAACCGCCTGTACCTGGCCCCCCATCCCGGCCTGCGCCCCCGCCGCGCGGAGGACTTTCCCCACGGGGGCGCCGGCGACATCGCGGACGACGTGCGGCGCCTGGTGGGGCTGGCGGCCGCGCAGGGGATGGACACGCTGGTGCTGGACCAGACCCGCCCCGACATCGAGCTGGCGGTGGTGAAGGTGGTGGTGCCGGGGCTGCGGCACTTCTGGGCCCGCTTCGCCCCCGGGCGGCTGTACGAGGTCCCCGTGCGGCAGGGCTGGCTTCCGGCCCCCCTCCGCGAAGACCAGCTCAACCCAGTCCCCGTCTTCTTCTAGCCATGGCCCTTCTGCTTGCGCTCGACCCCGCCGTGCGCCGCGGCGAGGGGCCGGACGGCACCCCCGTGCTGCACGGGCCCGGCGGCACCCCGGCGGCCCCGGCGGACCCCGGCATGGCGGTGGCCCTGCGCCGCCTGGACGCCGGGCCGGCGCCGGAGGAGGAGCTGGCCGCCCGGGTGCGCGAGGCCCTGGGGCCCGCCGCGCTCCCCCTGCTGTTCCACCACCTGCGGGCGTGGACGGCGCGCGGGTGGCTGGGCTACGCCGTTACCGACGGCGACCGGCTGCTGGCCACGGCCCGGTGCGTGTCGCCGCACCTGGAGCTCTCCCCCGCGCCGGCGGAGCCGGGCCGGGCCCTGCGGCTGTCGCGCTTCGCCCTGCTGCGCGCGGAGGGGGGGCGGCCCTGGCTGGAGTCGCCCCGCTCACCGCTGCGGGTGTGCCTGGAGCACCCGGCGGCCGCCGCGGCGGCCGTCCACCTGGCCGAGCCCGCCACGCCGGAGGAGGTGGCAGGGCACGCGGACCTCGGCGCGGAGGGGGCAGCGGCGCTGCTGGGGCTGCTGCGCGGGGCGGCGCTCGCCGTGGAGGTGGAGGAGGGGCGGCCCTCGCCCGAGGACGACGATCCCGCCCTGGCGCAGTGGGAGTTCCACGACCTGCTCTTCCACGCCCGCAGCCGGGTGGGGCGGCAGCTGGGCGGCTACGGGGGCACGTACCGCGGGGAGGGCCGTTTCGCCCCCCTGCCCGCCGTCCGGCCGCACCCCGCGGGCCCCGCCGTCGCCCTGCCCCGGCCCGACCTGGAGGGGCTGCTGCGCGAGGACGTGCCCTTTACCCGCGTGCTGGAGGAGCGGCGCTCCATCCGCGAGGAGGGCGGGCGGATGATCACCCTGGCGGAGCTGGGGGAGCTGCTCTTCCGGGCGGCCCGGCTGCGGCGCGTGATCCCCACCCCCCGCGGCGACCTGAGCAGCCGCCCCTATCCGGGCGGCGGGGCGTGCCACGAGCTGGAGCTGTACCTGGCCGTGAGCTCCTGTCAGGGGCTGGAGCCGGGGCTGTACCACTACTGCCCCGCGGAGCACCGCCTGACGGGGGTGGGGGAGGGAGACCGTGCGGCCGTGCACGCGCTGCTGCGCGACTCCCGCATCGTGGCCCATGGGGCCTCGCCGGCCCAGGTGCTGGTGGTGCTGGCCGCGCGCTTCCAGCGGGTGTCGTGGAAGTACGAGTCCATGGCCTACGCCCTGGTGCTCAAGGACGCGGGCGTGCTCCTCCAGACGCTGTACCTGGTGGCCACGGCCATGGGGCTTGCACCCTGCGCCCTGGGCGGCGGCGACGCCGACCTCTTTGCCCGCGCCGCGGGCACCGACTACTACGCCGAGACCTCCGTGGCCGAGTTGCGCCTGGGGGCCCCGTGACGGGCCCCACGCCCCCGGATCGTCCCTCGTCCCCGTCCCCCGGCCCGGAGCCCCGCCGCATGGAGTTCGGAATCTCGTTCCTTCCCGACGCCGGCCCCGCCGTCCGCGCGCCAGCCGATTACTTCGCGGACGCCCTGGAGCTGGCGGCCATGGCCGACGCGGGCGGGTTGCGGGCCGTGAAGATGACCGAGCACTACCTGCACGCGTACGGCGGCTACTGCCCCAGCCCGCTGGGCTTCCTGGCCGCCGTGGCCGCGCGCACCGACCGCATCCGGCTCATGACGGGGTGCATCCTCCCCGCCTTTCACCACCCCCTGCAGATCGCGTCGGACGCGGCGATGGTGGACGCGCTGAGCGGGGGACGGCTGGAGGTGGGCTTCGCCCGCGCCTACCTGCCGTACGAGTTTGCCGCCTTCGGGGTGCCGCTGGACGAGAGCCGGGCCCGCTTCGAGGCCACCATCGACGCGGTGGTCCGCCTGTGGACGGAGCCGGAGGTGAACGTGGAGACGCCGTTCTTTCGCCTGGCGGCCGCCACCAGCCTGCCCCGGCCCACGCAGCGCCCCCACCCCCCGGTGTGGTGCGCCGCCGTGCGAACTCCGGAAAGCTTCGAGTGGGGCGGGCGGCGCGGCTTCGGCCTGCTGGTGAGCGCCCTGCGCGCCCCGGACCACGCGCTCCCCGGAATGATCGCGGCGTACCGGCGGACGTACCGCGAGCACCACCCCCACGCGCCCGGCGGCGAGCGCGTGGCGATCAGCGTTCCCCTGTTCGTGGCCCCGAGCGACGCACGGGCCGCGCGCGAGAGCACCCCCTACCTGCGCCACTACCTGGGCGTGTGGGCCGGCGCGGCCGGGGCATGGGAGGGCGTGGAGGGAAAGGACTACCCGGGATACGCGGGGATGGCCGCCGTCATCCGCGCCGCCACGCCCGAGGGGATGCGGCGCGAGCGGAGCGCCGTCGTGGGCTCGCCGGCGCGGGTGCGGGAGGTGGCGCAGTGGCTGGCCGAGGTGGTGGGGGTGGACGAGGTGCTGTGGCAGCTGGACTTCGGCTCCATGCCGCACGAGCTCGCCTCCCGCAGCCTCGCCTTGTTTCTGGACGAGGTTCTTCCCCACCTGTGATCCACCCGGGCGCGGTCCGGCCGGCCCCACCCCCCGGGCCGCCGTCCCGGCGCACGACGAAGCACGTGAAGACCAAAGGAAGGCCGGATTCGTCCCACGCCGGGCGCGCGCGGACGCCGGATGGGCGACCCGGGAGTGCAGTGGGCCCGGGCTGGACCCGGAGCAGGACCGGGCGGGGGTGCGGATCTACCAGCGCCTGGCCGCGCTGCACCCGGACCTGGAGGTGGCGGAGCGCCTGGCGGGGCAGGGGCTCGTGTCGGCCAACCACGTGGCCCCGAAGGGAAGAAAACATTGGGCGACTGCATTTGCGTTTGCCTGAACGTTCGATACTCCAAGGGGCTTGGACAACGTAGGATCGGTTGGATGCACCATTGCTCTACGAGCGGAATCTCATCGCCGATCCCGAGGTGGGGGCGAAGATGAACGAGTACGTGCTGCAGGTCAGCCGCGATGGGATCCGTGCGGATTCGGTCATGCTGGCGTTCCATCGCTGGCTGGTCCGCTGGATGGCCGAGCATCCGGAGCGCGTGGACTCCGCCTGGGCAGCGCCTGCACCGTACCGATTGCGCGGCCGTCATCTTGCGGAGGCAAAGCCGGGTTCGAAGCCGCCTCCAGCCGTTCCGAAAAACTAGCCGGGCGATCTCCTCGATCTGGTGGAATCGCAGCCCGCTCCTGCCCAACCCGCGCCCGCTCTCGCAGCGCCACCGATCTAAAGGCAGGTGCGGTCGTCGCTGACGTGCTGAAGGTGCGAGTTACGACGGTGCCGGCGCTGCCGTGCTTCGTGAACAAGGAAGAAGTGCCACTCGCCGGCTCATTCAGCAGCACGCCTTTGACCCGCACCACCTCCCACGGCTGTGAGTCCAGCCAGGGCAAATGGCCGCGCCCTGGAACGCGATGTCCTGCACGCTCCCCCGCTCCACGCGGAGAAACGGACCCAGTTCTCCGGGACCGTCGTCCCCAGCGCATAGCGAAAGGCCGCGGGGGCGTTCCCTATGGGCTCCGGCTGCACGCCCCGTACGGTCCGCCGTGTCGTGGCGTTGATGCCGGCTCCCGTGGCGGTGGGGATCACCTACCCCACGCCCACACCTTGTTCGCCATCTCGTCGCGGACGAACGGCAAGCGATCCAGCGCCTCGCTCTCCAGCGCCTCGCCCACCACAGACGGCAGAAAGAACTGTAGGTTGAAGCTGCCCGGAACGGCCGGGAGTCGGAGGAAGCCGAGACGGGGTGCCTTGGCGACGGCCGTCCACGGACATCCGCTGGCGTCTCCGGATCCTCAGCGCCCCCCCGCCGCAGCCTCCTCCCGCTCGACCGAGTGCCCCCCGGCGACCCACTCCTGGTATCCGCCGGGGAGGTTGGCGACGCTCCGGACTCCGTTCGCCTGCAGCACGCTGGCCGCGATCGCCGAGCGTGCGCCACCCTGGCAGTGGACCACGACCGGCCGGTCGGCCGGCAGCTCGGCGAGCCGCTCCGCGAGGTAGCCGACGGGGACGTTCGGCACACCGGGGAGATGCCCCGCCTCCCACTCCGCGGCTCCGCGCACGTCCACCACGTTCACGTCGCCGGACGCGATCCGGTCCGCCAACTCGTCCGCCGTCATCTGTTGGACCGTGCCGGTTTCCCGTCCCGCGGCACGCCATGCGTCGATCACGTCGGCGGTGAAGAAGCCCGCCACACGGTCCAGCCCGATCATCGCCAGGTCGCGCACCGCCTCGTCCATGCTCTCCGACCGCTCCACGATCAGGTAGAAGTCGCGGTCGTACGGGATCAGCCACCCGGCCCAGGTGTTGAACGAGCGGTTGAGCGGGATGTTGAGCGTCCCAGGGACGTGCGCCCCGGCGTACGCGGGTGCCGGCCGAGTGTCCACCACCATCGCTAGCCCGTCGATCAGCCCCGGGAGCTCCGTCACGTCGACACGTGCTGGCCGCGGGAAGCCGCCCAGCACGCGCGGCCCCTCCTTGTTGATCCGCTTCATCTGCGCGAAGTACTTCGGAGGCTCCGGCTGTCCCGCGAGCACGGCCTCCACGAACTCCCCCTCGTCCTCCGCCGCCAGCCCCCAGTTGAAGAGCCGTTCGTATCCGAGCGTGCTCTGCGGTACCGCGCCGAGCGACTTGCCGCACGCTGAGCCCGCGCCGTGCCCCGGCCAGATCTGCACGAAATCGGGGAGCTCCGCCTTGAAGCCCTGCAGGCTCTGGAACAGGGTGCGCGCGCCCGCCTCCATCGTCCCCGTCATGTTGGCGGCCTTTTCCAGGAGGTCCGGCCGGCCGACGTCGCCCACGAACACGAAGTCGCCGGTGAAGACACCCATGGGCCGGTCCGCGCCGGCGGTGTCGGTGATCACGAACGACAGGTGCTCCGGCGTGTGCCCCGGGGTGTGCATCACCTTCACGCGGATGTTGCCCACCCGGAAGGTGTCGCCGTCCTTCAGCAGCAGCGCGTTGTACTCGGACGCGTAGGCGTACTTCCAGTCCGCGTCGCCTTCGTCCGAGAGATGGAGCCGCGCTCCGGTGCGCTCCGCCAGCTCGCGGGCGCCGGAGACGAAGTCCGCGTGGATGTGCGTCTCCGTGACGTGCGTGACGCGCAGCCCCGCGGCTTCGGCCGCCCGGACGTACGTGTCCACGTCGCGGTTGGGATCGACCACCAGCGCCTCGCCCGTGGCCGCGCAGCCCACCAGGTAGCTGGCCTGCGCCAGCTTCTCGTCGTAGAAATGCTTCAGGATCATCGTCCTATCCCTTTCGGTTCAGTGTCCGGCCGCAGTCATCGCAGCGTCGTCGGACGAATCAGGGGGCGGCAGCACCACGCCGCGGTTCTGGTACACGATCAGCAGTCCCATCACCAGCAGAAAGACGGCGAATCCGCGCTGCAGGGCGCGCTGCGGCACGTGCCTGACCAGCCGCACGCCCGCCAGGCTTCCCAGGATGGCGACCCCGATAAAGCCCGCGATCACGCCCCAGTCGAGCTCGACCTGGCCCAGGTAGCCGGCGAGGCCGGCCGTGGAGTTCATCGCGATCACGGCCAGGCTTGTCCCCACGGCCTGCTTCATCCGAAGGCCGGCGAGGAGCACGAGCGCGGGAACGATCAGGAAGCCGCCCCCGACGCCCACGAGCCCCGTGAGGATGCCCAGGCCCACACCCGCCGGCAGGATCACCCCCGGCCCCGCGGAGGTTCCTGTCTCCTCGACCCCGGGCTTGCGGCCGCGGAGCATGAAGACCGCCGCCATCAGCATCACGATGGCAAACAGGAAGAGCTGCACCGCGCCGCTCACCACGGTGGCGAGCCGGGCGCCCAGCAGGGCGCCGGCCATGGACGCGACCCCGAAGAGCAGCGCGGGCCGCAGGGCCATGTTCCCCGCCCGCCAGTGCCCGGCCGCGCCGAACAGGCTCACCGCGCCGACCACCGCCAGCCCGGCCGCGATGGCGTCCTTGGGCGCGAACCCGAGAACGTACACGAAGATGGGCACGGTCAGGATGGAGCCGCCGCCGCCCAGCAGGCCCAGGGACAGCCCGACGAGGACCGCCAGCGCCGCCGCGAGGATCGTCATCTCGGCTCCCTCAGCGCGCGCAGGACGCGGTTCCGGCCGAAGCGGCCGGCGCGCGGCGCATTCCCGCGGGTGCCGCCCCGGTCTTCAGCGCCTGGACCATGGCGTCCACGTCGCACGAGGCGGGGCGGTTGTAGGGCAGGCGCGACAGCACCATCGCCATCCCGCAGGTATCGGTCACGCCCGCGAACACCAGCCCGCTCCCGATGAACGCGGAGAGGAGGCCGAACAGCGGGTTCACGCCGATGGCCAGGATGCCGCCCGTCGCGGCAAGCGCCCCGGCGACGATGCGGACCTGGCGCTCCAGCGACATGCGCTCCGGTCCGCGGGCGATGGTCTGTCCCGCGGCTACCCACGCGTTCACGCCGCCGTCGAGCACGTGCAGGTTCGGCATCCCGGCCTGCTGCAGCGCCTCCTCGGCCCTGCGCGCCCGGCTCCCGGACTGGCAGACCAGCACCACGGGCGTCTCCACGTGCGCGCGTATCTCGTCGCCGTGCTCGCCCAGCGTGTCGAGCGGCACGTTGTACGCGCCGGGGATGTGTGCGGACTCGTACTCGCCGGGGGTCCGCACATCCAGCAGCCGGATCCCCGGCTGGTCGCGCAGCAGCGCCGCGAGCTCCCCCGCGCCCACTACCGGGGCGATCCCCTGATTGTTCTCCATCATCGCTGTCCTCATGTCGTTTCCCGGATTCCATCGGGGCGCGGCGGACAATCGGCCGTGCATTAACTACATAACTATATAGTTGTATTACTCACCGGTCAACCCCTCGGCACCGGGCTGGCATGGTGTCCGCACCCTCCGCCGGGACCTCGCCGGCATCGCGGCGAGCGCACCTTGAACCTCCTGGAGGTAGCCCATGGCGAATCAGTCCCTGACCTCCCGGCGCACCCTGCTGCGGGTGGTACTTCTCGGAGCAGGGGTGTTCCTGGTCGTGGGGCTCTATCCGCTCTCCCGCATCTGGCCCGCCGGGTTCGGGTGGAGCCCCCCGCATCCCGGGTTCGAGCGGATGATCACGGCCATCTACACGAGCCTGGGTGCCTTTCTCCTCCTCGCCGCGCGCCGGCCGGAGCGGTACGTGCCCATCATTGACTTCACCATCGTCTCCAGCCTGGCGCACGGAGCGGTGATGGCGATCGATGCGTGGCGGGAGCCCGCGAACCGGCTGCACCTGGCCACGGACATCCCCGGCCTCTTCGTCCTCGCGGTACTGCTCCTGGCCCTGCGCCCCGCCGCCACGGCCGGACGGGAGCGCGACGCCACCTGACGCGGCCCGCGCTACGCGCCGCCGCGCTCGGCCACGCGGTCCACCACCCGCCGCAGCTGCTCGCCGACCGCCTTCGCGACCGGGGCGATCTCGGGGTTGCCGGCGAGGGAGAGGGCTGCTTCCGGGTCGATGGCCAGCACTTCGCTGGTCCCCTCCACCTCGCCCGCGCGCACGACGACGTTGCAGGGAAGCAGGAGCCCGATGTCCGGCTCGGCGCTGAGCGCGCGGTGCGCCATGCCGGGGTTGCAGGCGCCCAGGATCACGTAGGGCCGGAATTCCACGTCGAGCTTCTTCTTCAGCGTGGCGGCCACGTCGATCTCGGTGAGCACGCCGAAGCCCTCGCGGGCCAGCTCCTCGCGGGTGCGCTCCACGGCTTGCTCGTACGGCAGCGGCACCGTCACTGAAAACCCGTAACTGCTGATTTGCTTCGTCATCCGTTCCTCCTCCGGTTGGTTCTGGCCTCGGGGCTTCGTCGGCACGTCCGGTGCCGCGAGAGGCCGATGATGCCCGATTGCTGAATGCAAAGTAATCAACTATATTGGAATGTGCTTATTAAGTCCACGAGGGGAGGAGTGTGTCATGGGTACGCAGCCGCTCACGCCGGAGATGATGGCCCTGGTCGCCGAGCGCTTCAAGGCGCTGGGCGAGCCCGCGCGGCTGCGCCTGCTGAACGCCCTGCGCGGGGGCGAGCGCACCGTGTCGGAGCTGATGGAGGATACGGGGTTGAGCCAGGCGAACGTCTCCAAGCACCTGCAGCTCCTGCACTCGCTTGGCTTCGTGACCCGCCGCAAGGAGGGGCTGTACGTGCGCTACGCCCTCGCCAACGAGGACGTGTTCGCGCTCTGCGACCTGATGTGCGGCCGCCTGCAGGCAGACGCAGAGGCGCGGCGGGGGATGTTCGCCGTCCCGCGGACGTCCTGACGGGGACCGGCGCCGGGTGGCGCTGCCGGGAGCGCGCTCCCGGCACGGCCTTGCGGTCACCGGTCGGAATACGGATGTTTGGTGGCCGGTCGCCGGTGCGGCCCCCGAGATACTCCTGTAAGGGTGCGATGAGATTTCAGTCCCTGGTCCGGCCGCTGGTTACGCTCCTCCTGCTCCTCCTGGGGCAGGGGACGTCGCTCGCGTCCGCGGCCGGGCTGACCTGCGCCCGGCGGGCCGAGTCCGCACCCGCCGCACCGTTCGCCAATACGCGCGGCGCGGCGGAGTCGCACCGCCAGGGGGTGCCCGCCCCGGACCATGATTCCGCGCCGGAGGCACCCGCCCCGCACGCGGTCGCGACGTGCACAGCGCCCGCGATGCCGGTGGACGCGTCCCCGTGGCCGGCCTACGGCACCGCGTCCGCCGCGGCGCTCCCCGCGCGGCTCCTTCCCCCCGTCCGCCTCCTTGCGGACTCGCAGTTCCGTCCTCCCCGCCTGAGCTGAATCCCGTCGCCTGACGGGAAAGATCCGCGCGCGCCCGCACTTTCGCGGACGTGCGGCCGGCGAGCGCCGTTTCTCGCGCGCCGGCAGCGAATCCAGCCTGGGATGATCCAATGCGAATGTTTCAGAACCGCACGGCGAGGCGAGGCTTCGACGTGCTCGTGTGGGGCGCCGTGCTGGCGCTCCTCGCCTGGCGGGTGGGCCCGCAGGCCGCGGCCGCGCTCGGCGTGGGCGCGCCCGATTCCCACGCACCCGCGCTCGCCGTCTCCACGCTGGACGGGGACGAGGTGTCGCTCGCGGGGCTGCGCGGGCAGGTGGTGCTGGTGAACTTCTGGGCCACCTGGTGCCCGCCCTGCCGGATGGAGATGCCCGGCTTCCAGCGTGTGGGACTCGCGCCGCGAGCGGGGGCTGGTGGTGCTGGGGCTCTCGAACGAGCGCGGCGACGAGCCGGGGGTGCGAGCCTTCCTCGGGGAGCGCGGCATCACCTACCCCGTGGCCGTGACCGGACCCGAGGCGGCGGAGGCGTTCAGGGGCGTGCGCGCGCTCCCCACTTCCATCCTGATCGACCGCCAGGGCCGTGTCCGCCATCGAGTGGAAGGCTTCTTCGCCGAGCCGGCGCTGCGCCACGCGGTCGACCGCCTGCTGGACGAGCCGGCTGCGGCCGCGGCCCCGGAGGGAGCAAGCTGATGGAGCCCACGGTTTCTCTCGGCCTCGCCTTCCTGGCCGGGCTCGTCTCGTTCCTGTCGCCCTGTGTCTTCCCCGTCGTCCCCTCGTACGTGGGGTTCGTGACCGGGCTCACCCTCGACGAGCTGCGCGAGGGCGGGCGCGCCGAGGCGCGCCGGCAGGCGGCGTTGCACGCCGCGCTCTTCGTCCTGGGCTTCTCCCTGGTGTTCATCACGCTGGGAGCGTCCGCGACGGCGCTGGGCGCGGTGCTGCGGCGCTCGCTCCCGCTCCTGCAGCAGGTGGGCGGGGTGCTGGTTTCCGGGTTCGGGCTGTACCTGCTGGGCGTGCTCCGGCTCCCGGCCCTCATGCGCGAGCGGCGCGTGCACCTGGCCTCCCGGCCCGAGGGCAAGGTGGGATCGGTGCTGGTGGGAGTGGCGTTCGGCGCCGGGTGGACGCCCTGCGTGGGCCCGGTGCTCGCCTCGGTCCTCCTCTACGCCGGGATGGCGGAAACGGCCGGGCGCGGGATGGCACTGCTGGCGGCGTACGCGCTCGGGCTGGGGATCCCGTTCTTCGTCGCCGCCGTCTCGCTCAACTGGTTCCTCGCCGGGGCGGTCCACGCGCGGCGCTGGCTCATGCCCCTGCAGCGCGCCTCTGGAGCCGCGCTGCTCGTGCTCGGCGTGCTGATGTTCACCGGGCGCTTCGCCGCCCTCACCGCATGGCTCGCCCGCTTCTCCCCGCCCGTCGAGGTGGGGCTGTGAGCCGGGCGTGCAACCACACGATCGACCCTGGAGGAATGATGGATATGACTCGCACTCGCTTCACGCGGCCGCTTGCGCGGACCGCACTCGCCGCCGCCGCCACCGTGCTTGGCGCGTGCGGCGACCGGACGGCCGAGGCCGCACCGGGAATGGTCCCGTCCGCCGAGACGGTGTTCGCCGCGCCGGCTGGGCCGGCCCCGACCCAGCCGGCCGCGACTCCGCCGGGCCTCGATGTCCCGCCGGCGCCCGGGCCCGCACCGATCCTGGATGACGCCGGAGAGCCTGCTCCGTCCGACACCATCGACCTGCGGCGCCTGGGCTACGACCGCGGTCGCGCGGACGCGCCCGTGGTGGTAATCGAGTTCTCGGACTTCGGCTGCCCGTTCTGCGCCACCTTCGCCACCTCCACCTATCCCGCGCTCCACCGCGAGTTCGTGGAGCCGGGGAAGGTGCGCTGGAAGTACGTGCCGTTCGTGATGGGGATGTTCCCCAACGGGGCCGAGGCCGCCCGGGCGGCCGAGTGCGCCGCCGAGCAGGGAAAGTTCTGGGAGATGCACGACCGCCTCTTCGCCGCGCAGCGCGAGTGGAAGCGCAGCGGGAGCCCCGCCGGACTGTTCGCGGGCTACGCGCGGGCAATCGGGCTCGACGCCAGCCGGTTCGCCGCGTGCTACCGGGAGGACCGGGGTGGCTGGCGCACCCGCGCCAACAACCGTGCGGCGGACGCGGCGCGGATCCGCGCCACGCCGTCGTTCATCGTCAACGGTCGCCTGGTCGAAGGCGCGCTTCCGCTGGAGACGTTCCGCCAGGTGCTCTCCGCAGCCGCGGGAGGGCGGGAGTGAGGCGGCTCACCGCCGCCGCCGCGGTGCTGCTGGCGGCCGGCACCGCGCGCGGACAGGCGCTCCCCACCTCGCCAGGGCTGGTCGTGCACGGCAGGGAACACCCGCCCGCCGCCGCGGCGACCGTGGCCTCTCACGTCGTGGAGCGGCACGTAGTGGTTTCGCTGGACGAGCACCGCCTGCACGTCGTGGAGAATGGCCGCGTGCTCTGGTCCGCCGTGATCGGGACAGGCACCGGGACGCGACTGGCCGGAGCGGGGCAGACGTGGGACTTCTCCACGCCGAGAGGGATGTTCCGTGTGCAGGTGAAGCAGAAGGACCCCGTCTGGTTCCTCCCCGACTGGTACTTCGTGGAGCGTGGCGAGGCGGTGCCGCCGCCCGACTCGCCCCTACGGCGCAGGGAAGGGGAGCTCGGCACCTCCGCCCTCTTCCTGGGCGAGGAGATCGCCATCCACGGCACCGACCGGCCGGAGCTGCTGGGAGACGACATCTCCCACGGGTGCATCCGGGTCACCAACGAAGACGCGCGCCGGCTCTACCATGAGGTGGAGATCGGTACGCCCGTGCTGATCTACTGAGGGGAAACGTGACTGTGATGACGAAATCGACTTCGTGGACCGTCGCTGCCGCCGTCGTCCTTGCCGCGGCCGCCCCACCGGCGGCGGCGCAGGAGAACGACCGGCTGGTGATCGACCTGAGCGTCCCGGCGCTGCGGGTGACGGTACGCGCGGGCGACACTGTGCTGAAGACCTATCCCGTCGCCGTCGGCCAGGTGGGGCACGAGACGCCGCTCGGCACCTACACCATCTCGCACGCCGAGTGGAACCCGTGGTGGCGGCCGCCGGCGAGCGCATGGGCGCGGGGCTCGAAGCCCACCCCGCCGGGGTCCGACAACCCGATGGGGGGCGTGAAGCTGTACTTCGCGCCGCTGTACTATCGGCACGGCACGCCGGACGAGGAGAGCCTGGGGACGCCCGCCTCGCACGGCTGCGTGCGGATGCTGAACGACGACATGGTCGAGCTCGCGACCCTGCTCCATGACAGGGCCAGACCCACGCTTGCTCCCGAGCAGATCCCCGGGGTGCTCGCGCGGTCGGGACAGACGCGGGTCTCGCGCTTCGGGGATTCCGTCACTTTCGTCGTCCGGTACGAGACGGTCGAGGTGCTGCAGGGTGAGCTCGTGATTTACCCTGACATCTACGGCCGGCGCGCGACGCACGCAGAAGCCGTATACCAGGCGCTCCTGAAGGCGGGATACCCAGATGTCCGGATCGACCGGCCGCGGGTCCAGGAGATTCTGTCCCGTGCGCGGAGCAGTGGCCGGACGACTCGCCTTCCTCTCACCCGCCTGTTCGCCCAGGCGACCCGCGTTCGTGAGCTGCACGACAGCACGGAGAACCGCTGAATCCTCTTTCACCGGCTTGGCGGGCTAAGCGCGGTCGACGCGACAGCCGGGCCGCTGAAGGTGACCGCCTCCGGGCTTCGCCCAAGCCGTTGAATGGGGCCCACGGAGGCGTGCCGTGGGCCCGCGTTTTCAGCCTTCGTACGGGCGGCGCGGTGTACCGGGAAGGTCGAGGTCCTCCCGGTCGGATTCGCCATCCATTCCGAACCCCCGGTGTTCGTCACCGGGATCGAGCCGACGGCCACATCGGCTGCGAGTTCCTGAATTGGCCAGATTCATGACCGCGGCAGAATGCATGGCCCTTCGTACATCGAGTGCTCGCTCATCAAGCAGGCGAAGCGCCCCGCCACACGACCGCGCCGCCGATCCGGGTTGACTCAGCCGGTCGGAGCAGGGTCGGCGGCGCGCAGCCAGAGGGTAAAGCACGATCCCTCGCCGGGCGGGCTGGTGAGTACGATGTCGCCGTCCATCGCTCTTGCCAGCGTGCGGCTGATGGCGAGGCCGAGCCCCGTTCCACCGGCTTCCTGCCGGGCACGGGCTCCCTGCACGAACGGAGCAAAGATCCGCTCCCGCATCTCCGCCTCCACCCCGATGCCGGTGTCGTTGACGTCGATCCGCACCCACGGGCCGCTCCCCCCGGAGCCCAGCGGCGCCGGCGCCTCCACGGCCAACCCGCAGCGGAGGATGACACGGCCCTGCACGGGAGTGAACTTGCAGGCGTTGTTCATCAGGTTCAACAGGATCTGGCGGATGCGGTCCTCGTCGCCCCATGCCGCGATGCCGGAACCGGCGCCTTCAACCGTGACCGTAATCCCGCGCGAGGCCGCCAGTGGCTCGATCATCTCTACGACGTTCCTGCACAGCGTACCAATCTCCACGGCCCGCCGGAGCACCGTCATCTCCCCCGCCTCGACCTTGGCGAGGTCCAGCACGTCGTTCACCAGTGCCACCAAGTGCCGGCCGCTGCGCAGAATTCGGCGCACATGCTCCTGCTGCTGGTCGTTCAGCGGACCATGCACGCCCGCGTCCAGCAGCCCGGCATAGCCCAGTACCACGTTGATCGGGGTGCGGACCTCGTGGCTGATGTGGGCGACGAACCGGCTTTTCAGCTGGTCGGCCCTTTCGGCATGGGCGCGCGCGTTCTCGGCGCTCTGCAGCAGGGCCTCCCGTTCGGCCTCCGCAGCCCGGTGCGCCGTAACGTCGTGGCAGGCCCCCGTCAGGAACAGGGGACGTCCGTCGTCCCCCGGCGTGGTGACGCACTTGTCCAGCAGCCAGTGGACCGTCCCATCCGGCCACACCACCCGGAACTCCTCCTCCAGGCATTCTTCCCCGGCCGCGCACCGATCGACGGCCCGGGCCAGGCGCGCGCGGTCGTCGGGATGCACGGCGAGCAGGAACCCGGCCGCCGAGTGCGGGTTTGTCCCCTCCGCAATCCCGAACAGCCGGTCCAGCTCCGCGTCCCACGCCACGTCCCCGGTGCGCAGGTTCCAGCGGAAGGTCGCCGTCCCCGATGCGCTGAGCGCCGCACGAAGGCGCTCCTGCGTCTCGCGCAGGGCCTGCTCACTGTCCTTCTGCGCCTGGATGTCGGTACAGGTGCCGAACCACCGCACGACCTGGCCGCCCTCTCCCCGCAGCGGCAGCGCCAGCGCCAGGAACCAGCGATAGCCACCCCCCTTTTCGCGGATGCGGAGCTCCATGGAGTAGGGTTCGCCCGCCTCCAGCGAGCGCCGCCACACCGCCTTCGCGCGTCCTAAGTCGTCCGGGTGAAGGATCCGGCTCCACCGCGGTCCGTGCACACTGGCGGGCAACCCAGTGTATTCCATCCAGCGGTGATTGTAGTAGTCGTGGTGCCCGTCGGCCCGGGCGCTCCACACCAGGTGGGGGATCATCTCGGCGAGAAAGCGCAGCCGCGCCTCGCTGTCCGCCAGGTGGGCCTCGGCGCGCCTGCGGGCCGAGAGGTCGTGCAGAACGGCGAGCAGGTGCCGGGGCCTGCCCTGCGCGTCCGCCACCAGCGCCATCGTCACGTCCGCGTAAACCGTTTCCCCGTCGCGCCGGATGAAGCGCTGGCGGAGCGAGCACGCGGATGCGTCGCCGCCGGCAAGCCGGTGGATCTGGCCCAGCACGCGCGCGTGATCCTCTGTGATGGTGATTTCCTGAAAGAGACGGCCTTCCAGCTCGCGGGCACCGTTGCCCACCATCTCGCACAGCCGCTCGTTCACCCGGATCCAGCGCCCGTCGAGCGCCAGCTCTGCCATGCCCATGCCGGCCTGCTCGAACAGGGCGTGGAATGCGTCCGCCGGCTGGACCGTGCTGACCTCGGGCTCGCAGGCGGCTCCCGTTAGGGCCGCCGTATCGGTAATGTCGCGCGCGACGCTCAACGCGCCCACGATGCTTCCGTCCGCATCGTGTTCGGGCACCATCAGGCTCCAGAACCTTCGCTCGCCGTCGGGTGACGGGAACGCGAATTCCATCTCCCCCGACTCGCCCGTCTCAAGCACCGCTGCCAGGGCGGTATCCCACTGGTCCACCAGTTCCGCCGGCATGCCCAGGTCGCGGTTGGTCAGGCCGATGAACTGCCCGGCCGACAGCCCCGTGGCGCGTTCCACCGCTGGGTTCACGTACAGGTGCCTGCCCTGCCGGTCGAAGCGCGCGACGATATCGGGAAGGTGGTCCAGCAGCGCCTGCAGCTCCGCCGACCGGCGCGCCAGCGCCTCCTCGGCACGGCGCTGGAGCGAGATGTCGTTGACTACCGCGACAAAGTACAGCGGCTTCTCCGAAGCTGCCTCGCGTACCAGCGAAACCCGCACGTCGGCCCACACGCTCGTGCCGTCCTTGCGGACGTACCGCTTCTCGATCCGGTAGCTGGACTGCTCGCCGGCGACCGTGCGGAGCGCCTGGTCCAGGTCGGCGGCCAGATCTTCGGGATGCGTCAGATCCTGAAAGCGCAGGTCGAGCAGCTCTTCTCCCCCGTAGCCCAGGATGGTGCACAGGCGGCCGTTCACGCGCAGCCAGCGTCCGTCCGGGGCCACGTGAGCAATTCCCACGGGCGCCAGCTCGAAGGTCGCTACAAAGCGCTCCTCGGCGTGCTGGAGGGCATCCGCGAGGTGGAGTGCCCGTACGGCGTCTGGAAGCAATTGCATGAAAGGGAGGGAGTTCGGATGGAGGTCCGGGGGGACGTGTTCAATCTATGTACAAGCTATCGCCGAGGGTAGGGAACGTTTGGTGCTAGCCAGGCCGATTTCCCGTCGAAATGTGTTGGAGCCGGCCGCCCGAGGAGGTGGTGCCGCCGTAACAGAATACCGCCGGGGATAGGGGAGGGAATTGCACGCCAGCGGCCACGTGCTCAACGCGCAGGCTTCGACGTCGCTGGCGCCTCGTGCCCGGGCTGCTGCGCAACGTCGTTGTCGCGCTCGACAACTGAGGGTACTCCGGGAGGCCGGCCGGGCGCCGCTGCCGTTCGATCATGCGGTGGACCAGAAGGTCGACGTGGACTTGCGAACCTGCGTGATCGTGCCAGTAACCCGGGCGCGCGCACCGCGCGCCATGCGCTGGAAGATAGACTAGCGGTGTTCGCTCGGCGGGCCACCGAACGATGGGGCGAAGACGGCCTCTCCGTAGGGAATCAGGCAGCTCCTGAGGTCCAGGGCGAGGGAGCGGAACCGGTCGGCCGAGCCCACGGGCACGTGGACCCGGGAAAAGAGGATCACGCCGAACAGGTCGCCTTCGGGAAGAAGTCCGCCAAAGCCCAGCACGGATCGGATCCCGTAGCGGTCCACGAACCCTTCCTGGGCGGGGATGTACGGGCTTCCGGGGGCGTTCTCCACGTGGAAGACGCCGTAGCTTTTTCCTCCCAGCGCACGCACGACGTCGCCGGAAGGACGCACCACGCTGCCCAGATCCATCCCGAATTCGCGGATGAGCTGCGCGATCATGGGCGCACGCTCCACCACGTAGGGGCTGGGGAGCGGGATGGCCTGGTGGTTCTCCGAGGCGCGGCGGTCGTTCCACTGCGGCTCGTCACCCACGGTGGCCAGCAGCGTCAGGCACTTCATCGCGGGTTCGGGAGGCGAGATGGCCACGGCGCCGAACGCCCGTTTGGCGAAGCGCTGCAGCTCCGGGGGCAGCGCGCCATACGCGTGCGTCTTGTAGAAGCGTACCAGCACGCACGCGCGGCCTTCACCGCCGTCCCCCAGCTCATCGTACAGGAACCGGCAGACGGCCGACGCCGCCGCTTCCATGGACGGCGCACCCTGTGCGGCCCTGCGGAGCCCCTGGCTGCAGCGCAGCATGTCGGTGAGCTCGAACTCCCCCAGGTTGCAGTTCACGCGCTTCTCCTCTGGCTGCGGGCCGGCCGGGGCAGGTCGGGGTGTAGTCCAAAATGATGGCGGAGCCGGAAAAAGCGGGCCACCCGTGCTGGTGAGTCCGGATCTTGCGGAGCAGTCATGTGTTTACGCATGGCTCGCGGGGCGTCCTGGAGGCGTACTCCCGGGCTGGCGCGGAGGGCGCGCACCGGGTGGCTGGCCGCTTGGCCGGACAGGGTGTGCGCGCTCGTGTACCTGCAACCGTGGATTGCATGGCAGAGATGGCCGGCGCCGCCGCTAAGGGCGTCGCGCACGCTTTTTCGCGGCACCCCGGGGAGACCGCTTGCGCGGGGTTTCCCCCGGGGGGCGGCGACATGGGTGCGCTGGTTCGTGGGATGGACTGGGGCGCCACGCCGCTCGGCCCCGTGGGCCAGTGGCCCCAGAGTCTCCGCACGGCGGTCAGCGTGGCGCTCTACACCGATTTCCCCAGCATCGTGCTGTGGGGGCCGGAGCTGATCCAGATCTACAACGACGGCTACCGGATGCTGATGGGGGCCAAGCACCCCCAGGGGCTGGGCCAGGGAAACCGGGAGTGCTGGCCCGAGGCGTGGCACATCAACGAGACCATCTACCCGCGCGTGTTTGCGGGCGAGACCGTTTCGTTCAAGGAGACTGTCTATCCGCTTGCGCCGTTCGGCGTGGTGGAGGACTTCTACCTCACGCTGTCGTACAGCCCCGTCCTGGACGAGAGCGGAGGCGTGGGCGGGGTCTTCGTCACGGTGTTCGACGTGACCTCCGAGGTGCGCACCCGGCAGGAGCGCGACCGGGCGCTGGCCGAGGCCACCGCGGAGCGCGAACGGCTGTACGACGTGTTCATGCAGGCGCCGGCGGCGATCGCGGTGCTGGAGGGGCCCGAGCACCGCTTTACGGTGGCCAATCCCCTGTACCGGGAGCTGGTGGGCGGACGCGACGTGGTGGGCAAGGCGGTCGCCGACGCTCTGCCGGAGATCCGCGGGCAGGGGTTCATGGACCTGCTGGACGGGGTGCGCCGGAGCGGCGAGGCGTTCACGGCCAGCGAGGCGGTGGTGCGGCTGGACCGCCGGGGCACGGGAGAGCTGGACAGCCTGTACGTGGACTTCGTGTACCAGCCGCTCAAGGACTCCACGGGTGCCGTGTTCGGGATCATGGCCCACGCGGTCGAGGTCACGGACCAGGTCGAGGCGCGCCGCCGGGTGGAGGCCCTCGCCGCGGAGCGCGCCGCCATCCTGGGGCAGATCGCCGACGTGGTGGTGACCACCGACGTGCAGGGACGCATCACCTTCGCCAACGAGGCCGCGCGCGCCCTCCATGGCGAGATGCGGCTGGGCGTGCCGATCTGGGATCCCTCGCAGCCATATCGCCTGCTCGAGCCCGACGGCGCGGAGCGGCCCGTCGAGCGCGTTCCGCTCGCCCGGGCGCTGCGCGGCGAGCGGGTGGTGGACGACGAGTGGAGGGTGGTGCGGGCAGACGGCGGGCGGGTCACGGTGATGGGGAGCGCGGTCCCGGTCAGCGCGGCGGACGGCACTCCCATCGGCGCCGCCATGACGGTGCGCGACGTCTCCGAGCAGCGCCGGCTGCAGAAGCAGCTGGAGGTGGAGCGCAACCGCCTGGCCGATGTGTTCCGGCAGGCGCCTGCCGTCATCGCGGTCACCCAGGGGCCGGAGCACCGCATCGTCACCGCGAACCCGCTCTTTCGCCAGGTGGTGGGCGCGCACCGTGCGGTGGAGGGGCTCCCGGTGCGCCAGGCGCTGCCGGACCTTGAGGGTCAGGGCTTCTTCGAGCTGCTGGACGGGGTGTACGCCTCGGGTGAGCCGTTCGTGGGGAACGAGCTGCTGGCGCGCTTCGAC
>DASUVG010000297.1:0-4964 GCA_036379135.1 Longimicrobium sp. | reverse complement strand
TCTTCACCCATGTCGTGGATTCGAGGGTCTGTGGACGGATGGTTGCTTAGACACCACCCATCCTACTGCTGCCCAAGAAGATGCGACATGGGTTTTTTCGTTCTATGCTGCTCCGAGTTGATCTCAGGCGAATAACCGAGGGTCATGACTGGCAAGGGCTTTACCTATCATAAAAAGAACCATGTTTTCCGCGGCACCGCCGGCCCGGCAAGCCAGGAGTTTCTTGTAGACTTCGATGGCCGGAGCGGCCTTGTATCGGTTGGCGGCGGATTCTCAGTTCGCTTCTCAAAACTCGAAGTGCTGTTCGAAAAGGCTGTTGGATCCGCGATGGGTGCAGGGGCGTTTGGCGGCTTTTCGCAGATGGGCATCGAGCCCTACAAATACGATATATTCGTCAATGAGTATGCGGCGATGACTCCAAAGGAAAAGGGTTCTGTGGACCCTGCGCTGGTGCATCCGCAGGAACGGGTCGATGAGGCGGTGCGGTACGTAGTCGAGACCTATGACACGCACGTAGCCCCCCTGTTCGACCGCCTGAGCAGTTATCGCGGGTTATCCGAGTTCATCCTTCGTGGTACTCCCGGTGTGACATGGACTCCAGGCGCGCCGCATGCGGCACGCGCCATCCCTATGGCGCTGCTGCTGGCTGCCGCGCTGAAAGACGATCCAGCGGAGATCCTGGCGTACGCCGAGCAGGCCGCACCGATCTACACGGGCTTCGACATTCGCGATCTGGTGGCTCGGACCCAGCGCTTTATCTCACAAGCGCAGCCGGGTGAGCTTTTGCTCGACTAACAACGGCAAGAGGAGTGGTGCCTGCAAGACTACACGACCTCGAGTGTGCCGCGGCGTGGCCAAGACCATAGCACGGACGGCCCGCATTCCTTGTGGGCGGCGGTCAGGCGGGGCGTTGCTGATTTCACAGCGAAGGCGCCACACATCTGGCTAGTGACGGTAACAAGCCGCCCCCGGCTGCAGAGCGGCTCAATCCAGAACGTGAGGCTGCCGCGGACTCCTCAAAGCAGGCGCGGTATGACTGGTATGCGAACTCGAGGTCGTGTGAGTGGATGCCAACCCGGGTGTTCCTGCATTCGATGACGGCCATAACCGGGAGGTAGTGCGGCGGCTCGCCGCCTGGGACGGGTACCGGCGTTGGAAAGCCATGGCCAGCGAGAGGAATTACCCTCCGTCCGCTGAGAAATCTGGTCCAGCGGCCTTACGCCTGCGCTCACCGGTGGGCCGAGCAGCGCCAGGCCCGTCCGCGTGCAGCGCGTTGTCAGGCGACATGACCCATCTTCGAGTCAGGGCGCGCGCCGGTAGTGCATTGCCACCGCGCCGTTGCGGAGCGGCGTCGACGAGACCAGCTCGAGCCGACGCGTGCTGGGCAGTCCGCTCTGGTACAGGGTCGGTCCGTGGCCGGCGATCCTGGGATGCACGAGCAGCTTGTACTCGTCGATCAGATCCAGCCGGTCCAGCTCGGTCGCGAGCTTGCCGCTACCGAGGAGTACACCGGCAGGGATCGCGTCCTTGAGCTTTTGCACCCCCGTGCGCAGGTCCCCGGCGATGTGGTGGCTGTTGGTCCACGGGAAGTCCGTTCGCGTCGAGGACACCACGTACTTCGGCTTGGCCTCCAGCTTGACCGCCCAGTCGCGCAGCGCCGGCGCCGCCTCCACGTCGCCGCGGGCGACCGCCGGCCAGTAGCCCTCCATCATCTCGTAGGTGACGCGGCCCCACAGCATCGCCCCGCTCTCGTCCATGAGGCCGGTAAAGAAGGCGTGTGTCTCGTCGTCGGCGATTCCTTCCTGGTGGTCGACGCAGCCGTCCAGGGTGACGTTGAGGCTGAAGGTCAAGAGTCCCATGGTCCTCCGTTCGAGATTCGCGACGAGCCGCCCGCCGTCTGGATCCAACGGCACGAGGGTGTAAGCATTGCCGTTGCACAAGCGAATTAGCGCTCCAGCCGTTCCCATGCGGAGTCCGGCGATGCACGGTACTCAATTCCCTTTCGCACGGTCCTCACCTCCACGCCCAATCTGCGCAGGCTCTCGCGGTCGACCTCAAAGAACAATCGGCTGATCTCCTGTCGCGCTTCCGATCGTCTGCCATGCGGGCCCGTGCGGATCAATTCGACAAGGCGCGGGAGGGCGGACGTAGCGCGCTCCTCCCGCTGCCGCTGCTGGATCAGCCCCCCTGCTCTCTGGCGGAGGTGCTCGTTCTCGTCCTGGCTGAGAGAGAGGAGCAAGCCACCGTCGGCATAGGGAATCAACTGGATCACGCAGCCGGCCAGGTACTCCTGTCGTTCGTCTTCGTCAGCCATCCTGCATTCGGCTGCGTACTGGAGGGCCAAACCTCGGTCGGACTCCTCGTCCGCCGGCGAGACCGAGGCACAAGCGGGATAGTCCATGGAAAGCTTCGACCACCTTCCTTCCAAGGCGGCAACCCGTACGAGTTCCGCGCAGAACGACCGGACAGTGCGAAAGTACGGAATGTAGTTCTCCTCGACTGAATCGTGCGCCACAAAGCAGACTTTGCCGCGAAGCGGGCCTTCCACGTAGACGGCCGCGTAGTTGGACTGGTCGTCAGTCCAGAACACGCGCCAGTCGGACGTCGGAAATTCGAACTTGCCCTCCCGTAACGTATGGTACATGTCGACTACCTCTGCGACGGGCACGAGCCGGAAGGCGATCTTCGCATCGTCTTCGCCCCAGGTGTCTGTAGTGCCATCGTGATCGCCGTAGATCGCCATGAGATCCGCGTCGATCTCGCAGCCCAGCTCGGCGGCGAGTGTGTGAAGTTGCTCTGGAGTACACGGCTGGTTCGGCGTACCGAAGGCACGCAGCCGCGGGATCAGATCTTCCATCGTGTGAGCGTGAAAAGGTGACATAGCTCCCTCTCGAAAATCGAGCTGATTCGATGGTAGATGGTTACCTCTGATCGACGCGTTCGGGCGCATAACGCCTGATCCCGGGGCGAGCAATTCGGCAACTCGTTCTGGCATGGTGGCCGCAGGGCAGGCTCACCTGCGGTTACCTCGATTCTTTGCCCAGCGGCCTGACGCCCAAGGGTCAAGGGTGCGCGGCCGGCGTGAAAGCCTGCCGTCGGCAAGAATACTGCAAACCTGGGCCAGAAGCGCGCGCAACTGTTTCAGGGAGGGTCGGAAGGGCTCGGGCGCCGCGGCAATGTAGGCGTCGTGGTCGGCGATCGTCATCCTGGCTGTGTCTCGCTTCTGATTCCGATTGTTTTCAAGATTTTCGCTCGCGCCGGCTCCCCGTGATGCCTGACGACACAAGGGTCAGGGGTGCGGGGCCGTCGCGCAAGACTTTCATCCGCCCGAAAGCATGCCCGGCCCCACATCCCTGCAGCCGGAGTCTCTGACGAACGAAAGCCGCCCGGCGCGGGGTGCACCGGGCGGCGTTTCATCCAACCCCGTCAGCCGGAGCTTACGGGCGCCAGGTGACCAGCGTGAAGTTGCCGCTGCCCAGATAGGCGTACACGCGCCAGCGGTAGGTGCCCGCCGTGCCGTTGTAGGTGATGCTCTCCGTGGAGGTGGAGTTCAGCGACGTGGCCACGTTGGCCCACGACGAGCCGTTCCACTTCTGCAGGTACAGGTCGAAGTCCGTGCCCGTGCCGGTGAGGTTGGCCTTGTGCGTGCCCGACACCGTGCTGGTGTAGCCGGAGGTGCTCGGCTGGTACGAGTTGGTGTTGGTGCCGGGAAGCGAGCCCGTGTAGGTGATGGATCCCGCTCCGGGAACCGTGAGCGGCGAGTACAGCAGCTTGTTGGGCGAGCCCGTGCCGGGACTGACCACCTTGTTGGGCGTGGCGGAGTTGATGATGGCGCTGGCGACCGTGGCCTGCGAGGCGGTGGTGTTGCCCTCCAGGTACATCGCGGCGACGCCCGCCACGTGCGGCGCGGCCATGGAGGTGCCGCTGATGCTGCCGGTGCCGTAGGGATGGCCGATCCAGGCGGAATAGATGTTGACGCCGGGCGCGAACACGTCCACGCAGGTGCCGTAGTTGCTGTTGATCCAGCGGCCGTCCGAAGACGTGCTGGCGGCCACCGTGATGGCATTGGCCACGCGGGCGGGCGAGTAGTTGCATGCGGGCTGGTTGTCGTTGCCCGCCGCCACCACCGCGATCACGCCGGCGTTGATCAGGCCGTTCACCGCCGCGTCGGTCGCGGGGTCGGCCAGGCCGCCCAGCGACAGGTTGGCCACGGCAGGCTTGATGGCGTTGGCCGCGGTCCAGTCGATGCCGGCGATGATGGTGGAGGTGCTGCCCGTGTCGCCGCAGGCGAACACGCGCACCCCGATGAGGGTCACGTTCTTGGCCACGCCGTAGGTGGTGCCGCCCAGCGTACCGGCCACGTGGGTGCCGTGGCCGTTGCAGTCCTCGGAGCCGTCGAGGATACCGTCCCAGCCAATGCTGGCGCGGCCGCCGAACTGGGTGTGGCCGGTGTAGATGCCGGTGTCGATGACGTACGCGCGCACGCCCGCGCCGGTGGGCGTGTAGTCATAGGTGGTGCTGAGCGGCAGGTCGCGCTGGTCGATGCGGTCCAGCCCCCAGATGGCGTTGGTCTGCGTGGTGCTGACCTCCACCACCTGGTCCTGCTCGATCCACTTCACGTTGCGGTTGTGCTGCAGCGCGACCAGCTGGCCCTGGTTCAGGGTGGCGCTGAAGCCGTCCAGCGCGGCCGTGTATACGTGCTTGGGGCTCACGCCGGCGATCGCCGCGACGGAACGGGCGTCGGCGCCGTCGTTCAGCACGACGATGTACTCTCCGGGAATGCCCTTGCCGGACGCGGCGGAAAGCAGGGGCGCGGCGCCGGCGCCGGGGGCGGCCAGCGGGGCCTGGGCCGCGTCGGAGCAGGCCGCGGCAAACGCGAGCGTCGCGAGGGCAAGGGGAGTGAGGGTGCGCTTCATCGATCCTCCAGCAGGTGGGATACGGGTTACGGCAGGATGCGGCGCCAT
>DASUVG010000296.1:0-61290 GCA_036379135.1 Longimicrobium sp. | reverse complement strand
TCCCGCCACGCTCGCCGCGCTGCTCGCGGCCGTACCGCCGGCGCTCTGCGCCCGCCGCCCGGCGCCGGAGAAGTGGTCCATTCAGGAGGTCGTCGCCCATCTCGCCGACGACGAGCTCGTGGGCGCGTACCGTATCCGGCTGATTCTCGCCGCCCCCGGTACGGAGATCCAGGCGTTCGACCAGGACCGCTGGGCCGAGACCGGGCGCTATGCGGCCACGGACCCGTGGCGGGCGCTCGCGCTGTTCCGGGCGTTGCGGGAGGCGAACCTCGCGCTCTGGCACGGGCTCTCGCCGGCCGAGTGGGAGCGAGCCGGGGTGCATGCCGAGCGGGGGGTGGAGTCGATCCGCGACCCGTCGTTCTTCATCCTGTACCGGCACCGGCCGGCTGAATCGCGCCCCGGCAATCCCCTGAGGGGACCGGCACAGGAGCGGACTGGACTCACGTGAGGAACGATGGATAACGACCGGCCCCGCGGCTTCGATGCCGCGGGGCCGGTTGCAATCTCCCGGGTCGGCGCGAGGGCACCGCTCCGGACGTGCCACGTGGGCGCCGGGTGCGTCCCTTGCACAGCTACCCTTTGGCGCTACGATTTACCGGATCACCGCGAGTCCAGTCGCATCCAGCCCCGCACCCGGCCGCACACGTCCATGCACAACGTCTTGTTCGTCGACCCCGTCTGTCCCGTGCCGTACGACGGGAACACGCTGGAGAGCAAGCCGCAGGGCGGCACCGAGAGCACGGTGACCCGCATCGCCGAGGCATTGGCCCAGCGAGGCCACCGCGTGCGCATCACCCAGCACAACCGTGCGGAGCGGGCGGACGTCAACGGGGTGGAGCACACGCCGTTCAACCAGCTCAGCGACTTCGACCCCAGCCACGTGGTGCTCATGCGCACCTGCGGCATGCTGGGCCAGATCGCCGGCAAGTGGCCCGGCGCCCGCCTGTACGCGTGGTACCACGACCAGCCGCGCAAGCAGTCGGGCTTTCAGCGCGACGCGGAGGCGCTGATGCGCCACAGCGGCACCGCGATCCTGCTCAGCGACTGGCACGTGGCGCAGTGGCGGGACTGCCTGCAGCACTTCGAGCACGGGCCCCACGCCAACCGCATCGCGCGGCTGTACAACCCCATCGCCGACGATCTGCGGCCGGACGACACGCCCGTCGATCCCGACAAGTTCGTGTTCTTTTCCATCCCCGACAAAGGACTGCGGGAGACGCTGGAGTTCTTCGCGCGCTTCGCGGACCACCCGCTGCTGCGGGATGCGCGGCTGCACATTGCCAGCCCCGGCTACCGGCAGGTGGACGTGGAGATCCCCGAGGACCGCGTGGTGCAGCTGGGGTCGCTTACGTGGAATCGCGTGATCCAGGAGATGCGGAGCGCGTTCATGGTGCTCGACTACAACCTGCACATGCCCGAAGCCTTCGGGCTGGTGCACGCTGAGGCGGACGCGGTGGGGACGCCGTGGATCGGCGCGCACCACGGCGCCAACCCCGAAGTGCGCAGCCACCCGGACGAGCTGATGGACCTGGAGGATCGGGACGCCGTGCTGCGGCGCATCCTGGACTGGCGAGAGAACGGGCGCCCGAACGTGAGCGCGCGCGAGGAGTTCCGGACGTCCAGCGTGGTGCTGGAATGGGAAAAGCTTTTCGGCGAGGCGTCGTAACGTGTCGTCGGCGCAGAAGCAGTTCGGCCGCCTGGCGATGGTGCCGGGCGGCCGAATTTCGTTATCCGCGAGACCTGCAGACCTGGCTTCCTTCACGAGCTCACAGCGGGAGGCTCGCCGTCACGGCAGGGTGACGGTGATCTCGATGCGGCGGTTCTGGGCGCGGTTGCGGTCCCTGGTGTTGGGAACATTCGGCTGGCTCTCGCCGTGGCCGGTGGCCTCCATGCGCCGCCGGCAGCCGGGGGATGGATGACGTGAAGGCCCGTCCCGGCCCACCGGCGCTCGCCGGACGGGGCTTCAACCGCGGAAATGCGGCTTCAGCGACACCCCCCACGTTTCCGAAGGCCAGGTATCAGGCCTGCGCGGCGCGGCGGTAGCTTTCCAGGCTCACCCGCTCGCCGGCCGCCAGGAACCGGCGCACGGCGTCGATCATCTCCTCCACGGCGTGCGCCCGCTCGCGGCGCACGTGGCGCCGGATGGCCGCGCCCAGCTCCTCGGCAAGGATCTGGTGCTCCCGCACCACCTCGGACTCCGTCCAGCCCAAGCGGAACCGCTGCTCGCCGTGCCGCTCGCTGATGCGGCGCTGGATGTCGCTGCCGTCCCGCAGCGACTCCGCGTGGAAGCCGGCGGCCAGGTCCAGCGCGCCGAACGTCTGCGCCACGTCGGAGAGAAAGCTGGCCAGGTGGTCTTCCAGCTCGGCCTCGCTGCGGGCGTGGGCGCTGGGGGTAGCGGGATCGCTGCGCAGGCGCGCCACGAAGGCGTACAGCAGCCGCTCCATCTCGGCGAAGATGGCGTCGCGCACCTCGCGCAGCATGGCCGTCCGGTCGGGATCGGCCACCGCGGCGTCGCCCATGGCCGCGCGCACCATCTCCGCCGGCGCGGCGGGGAGCCAGAAGAAGAACGACGAGCCCACTCCCTCGCTGCTGCGCACGGTCAGGTCGCCGCCCATCAGCCGCGCCAGCTGGCGGCTGATGGCCAGCCCCAGCCCGCTGCCGCCGTGCTGGCGGGTGAGCGTCATGTCGGCCTGGACGAATGGCTCGAAGACGGCCTCCAGGCGCTCCGCCGGAATGCCCTTTCCGGTATCCTCCACGCGCAGGTACACCCACGGGCCCGGGCCCTCCAGCCGCGCTTCGGCCGGCGGATCCAGCGCCGCCCCGGCGCTCACCGTGATGCGCCCGCCCGGAGCGGTGAACTTGATGGCGTTGGTGAGCAGGTTGAGCAGGATCTGCCGCGCCCGCTCGGCGTCGCCCCAGGCGGTGAGGTCGGACGCCAGCCCCGACAGGGAGCTGGAGAGCTCCACTCCGCGCTCGCCGGCCTGCGGCTCCACCAGGCTCAGCGCCTCGGAGAGCACGGTGTCCACCTCCAGCATCGAGCGGCCCACCACCATGCGGCCGGCCTCTACCCGCGACAGGTCCAGCACGTCGTCGATGATGCCCAGCAGGTGCCCGCTGCTGGTGCGGATCTTGGTGAGCTGGCCGCGCTGCCCCGGGGTGAGCGGCCCTGCCATCTCCATCCCCAGGATCTCCGTGTACGCCATGATGGCGTTGAGCGGCGTGCGGATCTCGTGGCTCATGGTGGCCAGGAACAGGCTCTTGGTCTGGCTGGCCTCTTCGGCGTGGCGCCGCGCCTGCTCGGCCGCCTCGTGCGCCGCCACCAGCGCCGCGTCGGCCGCGCGGCGGGCGGTAAGGTCGCGGGTGACCTTGGCGAAGCCCAGCAGCTCGCCCCCGGCGTCGCGCAGCGCGGTAAGGGTGACGCCGGCCCAGAAGGTGGAGCAGTCGTTGCGCACGCGGTGGCCTTCGCCCGTGTACTCGCCGTCGCGGGCGGCCTGCAGCAGGTGGTCTTCGGCGGTGCCGTCCTCGCTGCCGCCGTCCGGGTACAGCATGCGCAGGTGCCCGCCTTCGGTTTCCTGGCGCGTCCACCACTTCATCAGCCGCGCGCCTTCGCCCCAGAAGGTGATGACGCCCTCCGGGTCCATCAGGAAGATGGCGTAGTCTCGCACGTTCTCGGCGAGCGCGCCAAAGGCGTGGCGGGCGATCTCCGGGTCCGCCAGGCCGCTGTACGGGTCGCGCGGCTCCTCGCCGCCGGCGGCCGCTGCCGCGGCCAGGGACTCGGCGCGGCGCCAGGCTTCCTGGCGCTCCCGCGTCTCGCGCCCGGGCTCACCCGGCGCGGGGGCGTCGGGGCTCCCCGCGGTTCCCGCGGTATCCGGGTGCGTGTCCGAAGGCTCGGGGCCGGCGTGCCGGTCGCCGGGCGGCTGGCTGGATTGGGCGATGCGCATGGGCGCGCCGTTTTGCAGAACCCTTGCCAGCGGCTCCGCCGATCGCGATTTCCCCAGTCGTCGCCCCGTCCCGCGCGGGAACGGATGGATTTTGCGCGAGGGGCACCCCCCTCCGGGCTCGTAAACCTCGCCCACCTCCCCCAAAAAACCCTGGGGGAGGTTGAACGGCGATCGTCCTTCGACCGCTGGGGGCGAACTGCCGTCCGCTGGCCGCCCCCCTCTCCCGGCCTCTCCCCCATGAACTGCATGGGGGAGAGGTGACGCGAGCGGACGATCCCGAGCGATGGGGCGGGGATACCGCGAGCACCGCCCGTCGAAACGGGATCGAATTCTCCCCCTCTCCCGCGCAGCGGGGGAGGGGGCCGTTTCGGGCGCAGTTCGGTGCCAGCCGTCGCGCCTCCCGACCCGCGGTCCGGATGATTCGGAGAACCCTCCGGAGCGCGATCGAATTCTCCCCTCTCCGCGAGGCACGAGCGGGGAGGGGCCGGGGGAGGGGCCCCGCGCGGGCGCAGTGCGGACCCGGCCGGCGTGGCGCGTGCGGGCGGGTCGAATCCTTGCCGCCGTCGCCGCGGACGGCTAGCCTGCTGCATCGCATCCTCCCATCCACCGAATCCACCGAAACCCGCATCCGCCGATGAGCATCCCCATCACCCGACGTGACTTCGTACGCACCGGCGCCGCCGCGGGCGTGGCGGCCGCGCTCCCGGGACCGCTGGCCGGCGCGCCCGCCGTCCTGGTACGCGGCGACGTGCGGCCGGTGGTCATCTCGTCGGGGAACGGCAACGAGTACCGCAACGGCGGGCCGATGGCCGCGGTGGAGACGGCGTTCACGCGGATGATGGGCGGCGCCGACGTGCTGGACGCCATCATCGCCGGCATCAACCTCAACGAGCTGGACCCCGCCGACACCAGCGTGGGCTTCGGCGGGCTCCCCAACGCGGAGGGCGTGGTGTCGCTGGACGCGTCGGTGATGCACGGGCCCCGCAGGCGCGCCGGCGCCGTCGCCGCGCTGGAGGGGGTGCGCACGCCCTCGCTCGTCGCGAAGGCGGTGATGGAGAACACGGACCATCACCTGCTGGTGGGGGAGAACGCGCAGCGCTTCGCGCGGCAGATGGGGTTCACCGTCGAGGACGACCTGAACACGCCGGAGTCGCGGCGGCTCTGGCTGGAGTGGAAGCGGCGCACGGACCCGGCGCGCTTTCTGGACCCCGAGCGGCGCGCCCAGGCCGGGCACGAGGCGGGGCTGCGGATGGTGGACGAGGGACTGATCGATCCGCACCACTACTACGGCACCATCAACTGCAACGCCATCAACGCCCGCGGCGACGTCTGCGGCGCCACGACGACCAGCGGGCTGGCGTGGAAGATCCCCGGCCGCGTGGGCGACTCACCGATCCTGGGCGCGGGGCTGTACGTGGACAACGCCGTCGGCGCGGCGGGTTCCACGGGGCGCGGCGAGGCCAACCTGTACAACCTGACCTCGTACCTGATCGTGGAGAGCCTGCGCCGCGGGATGAGCCCCAGGGACGCGGGGATGGAGGGGCTGCGCCGCATCGTGCAGAACACGGTGGAGCGCCGCCTGCTCAACAGCCGCGGCACGCCCAACTTCGGCATCCAGTTCTACGTCCTGAACGCCCGCGGCGAGCACGCCGGCGTGACGATGTACCCCGGCGGCACCTATGCCGTCTGCGACGACGGCGGCCCGCGCAGCGTGGAGATGGAGCCGCTGCTCCAGGGCAGCCCGCGGGATTGACGATCCCGCGGGATTGACGAGGCCGAGGGTCCGCGATCGCGCTCCATGGAATCCGCCGGCCGATGCCGGTGACCCTGTCGCACAGGAAACCGCAATGGAATGGACGGTGGATTTCGAGCGGGCGGAGAAATACGTGGTGGTCACCACGCGGGGCCTGTTTTCGCCGGAGGACCACCGGCGAATGACGGAGGACGTCATCTCGCGCGAGGAGTGGCGCCCCGGCATGACCGTGCTCTTCGACCACCGCCAGCTGGACTTTGGAGACAGCGGCCTGGAGGCGATGCAGCGGGCCGTGGAAACCCACCGCGCGAACGACGACCGCATCGGCGACGGCAAGGCCGCCGTTCTGATGAACACGCCCGTGAACTTTGTTCGAGGCCGCCAGTTCCAGCTGCTCACGGAAGGGCGCGTGGGCGCCCGGCTGCAGATCTTTCTGAACGAGGCTGAGGCCATCCGCTGGCTGCTGGAGGAATGATGCGACCGGTTCCGCACTCGAAACAATCCTGAGCTCCAGCCTGCGCGGACGGGGTGATTCACCCCCGCACCAATTTGTATGGCGGCGGATAGAAGTGAACGGAACGGAGGATACGATGGATTGGACGGTCGAGGATTGCACGGACCACGTGGTCGTCACCACGCGCGGCGCGTTCGACGCCGCCGAGCACCGGCGCATGGTGGAGGACATCGTCACCCGGGACTTCTGGCGCCCCGGCACGGCGGTGCTCTTCGACCACCGGGAGCTGAGCTTTGGCGGCAGCGGCTACCAGCAGATGCTGGAGGCCCGCGAGAACCACCTCGCGCACAACACCGACATCGGCGACGGGAAAGCGGCCGTCGTGATGGGGAGCCGGGCGGATTTCGGCCTCGGACGGCAGTTCGAGCTCCTGACGGAGGGGCAGGTGGACGCCCGGATGCACATCTTCCTGGACCCGGTGGAGGCGCTCGCGTGGCTTCTCGCCGACGAATGACGCCGGAACCGGGCGGCGACGTCCGCGAAGCCGTGGCGTAGGGCAGGGAGAGATGCGGAACGAGGACGGATCTCGCAGGAGAAGAGGCAAGGGAGTGCCGGGCTGCGGCCTTCCGGAGGGCAGGCAGCAACTGACACGAAATAGTGTAACAGAACCCTTGTGCGACGGACGAGCGGGCCCTAGTCTGATAATAACTCGCAGTTAACGACATGCTCTAACAGCGGCGGGGAGCCCTCTCCGACGTTGATGCCCGGGTTGCCACTGCGCACTCCGCGGCGGCATCCCCTCCGCGCCCGCTCCAGCCGCAGCAGCATACCGCCAATTTCAGGTTCATCGCGGATCTGGTTGCAAACCGCGGTTGCGCTCTCCAGGGGCGAGATGACCCGCGATGCAGTGAAGGGTGTCAGGGCACGGCGGCGGGCGGGGGTCGCTCCACGCGTGTGTGGACGCGTCGGAAACGGCAGAGGGAGGGAAGCGCGGCAGGGGGCCATGAGAATTTTCTAGAGAGATACCTATCCCGCCATCCGTCCCCAGCCTGGCGCCGACCTCCTACCGGCGCACCGGAGCCGGCCTCCACAAACACCCGATGCGCGATCTGGCGAAGCCTGGGCCCGCGAGAAGGCCGGGGGCGTTCCCGCAGAAGTTCGCGCGAGGGGGACGGTTCGCGGGTCGCGCATCGGGTGCAGCCGGAATGGTGGGCTGCGGGGCGCTGCGGCGGGAAGGTGTTCCAGAGAAAAATGCGGATGGCTCCCTGCCGGGCGTCCATCTGCCTGCAGTTCCCGAGGTCCTCAGGGAAGCCCGGTGTGCCCCGCCCCTGCCGACGCGCAGGACACGGTGTCGCGCATGGTGAACCCGCCACCGCTTCCCGCCAGGCGTGGCGTGCAACCAGATCCGCGATGAACCCAATTTCATGATGTCCCCACCCCGCGGGGGGCCGGCCCTCCGCACCACCTTCATTCCCGGAAAGATTCATCGATGCACCGGACCCGGCAGGCAATGCACGGCGCGCTCCTGTGCGCGCTGGCGCTGGCGGGGTGCGGCGACGGCCAGGGCCAAGGTGCCCAGGGCACGCTCACCGACACCACCTCCACCGCGCCCCGAGACTCCATGTTGAGTCCCGTCGTTCCCCACGACGCCCAGATCACCCCCCCGTTCGTCCTGGACTCGATGCAGCACGAGTTCGACATGTACTCGTGGAGGTCGTTCGTTGCGCTCAACTGGCCCGTGGGCGCGGGGGGCGAGGCTGACACCACGCAGACCATCGGCGCCTCGGGCGACCACCCGACGGTGTGGGAGACGTACAAGGAAAGCTACGAGGTCTTTCTTCCCAACGGCGCGGCGCCCTCGCCGTGGGGAGCGCCGCGCGCCTATCCGGCGGCCTGCCAGGGCGTGGGTGCGGCGGGGACGCCGGTGTTCCGGATGATCACCAAGGCGCCGCAGGACGTGCTGGACGAGATGGAGGAGCCGTTCCAGACCGGGCCTCTGGTGGACCAGGACAGCAACTACGCGCGGTACGCCATCCACCTGAACCGCGACGCCTTCGAGTTCATCGTGCAGGACACCCTGTACAACCAGCAGGGGCAGGCAGAGGCGGACAGCATCCGGTTTCCGGAGGGGGACAACAGCACGGCCGTCACGGGCGCCATCGTGATCAAGTCCGCGTGGAAGGTGCTGGGCCCCAACGACCGGCCGGAGCGCTTTCACAAGTCGCGGGTGCTGGTCTATACCGACTCGTCCAGCGATCCGGTGGTCCCGCAGTCGTGCGTGCTGCAGACCGTGGGGCTGGTGGGGTTCCACATCGCCCACAAGACGTCCGGCGCGCCGCAGTGGCTGTGGAGCACGTTCGAGCAGGTGGACAACGTGCAGGTGCCGGCGGGGAGCGGGCTGCGCGCCAGCTTCAACAACCCGGCGTGCACCACCTGCCCCGTGAACCAGCCGCTGCCGCCGCCCTGGAACCCCAACGTGAAGTCCACCCCCTCGCAGATCACGCGGGTAACGCCCATCGACAGCGCTACCAGGGCGCTGAACGCCCAGTGGCAGGCACGGCTGCGGGCGGTGAGCGACAGCTCGGTCTGGCAGTTCTACGAGCTGGTGAGCACCCAGTGGCCCACCAACCCCGACGCGTCGCTCAGCGGCCCCACGCCCATGGGCAACCCCGCGCCGCAGTTCCTGGCCAACACCACGCTGGAGACCTTCGTCCAGGGGCAGGTGCCCAACGTCTCGTCCAGCTGCATTGGATGCCACAACAACGCGACCACCACCAGCGGGGTGTTCAGCGACTTCAGCTACCTGCTGGAGCGCGCGCAGTCGGTGGTGGCCGCCAGCCGCCAGGGAGGGAACTGACCATGGCCGATCCCAACCTTCCCGCCTTCCAGACGCTGTCCTGCGTGCTCACGGGCTTTCCGGCGGCGCGCGTGGCGCCCACACTGGACCCCATCGGCCTTTCGGCCCAGTTCCTGGCCTGGGTCACGGAACAGGTGGGCCAGCCCCTGATGGACCAGCTGCTGCAGAAGTTCAACGCCATCCAGCCGCCCACGGAGCAGGCGGTGCAGCAGCAGATCATGGCCGACCCCACCCTGGGGCCGCTGGCGCGGCGCATCATCCGGCTGTGGTACCTGGGCATCTGGTACTTCGAGGAGCCGCCGTCGCCCGATTCCACCCCCCAGAACCCCAACGGCGTGGTGGTGTCGGCGAACGCCTACACGGGCGGGCTGGCGTGGGACGCCATCCAGGCGCACCCCATGGGCTACAGCGAGATGCACTACGGGTACTGGTCCACCGGCCCTGCCCTCCCCCTTCCCGCACCCCAGTTTCCGCCTCAGCCTCAGAATCCGGGAGCGTGACCGTGAACACACCGACCTGGGACGCGGTCATCGTGGGCGCCGGCATCGCCGGCGCGCTGACCGCGTACAAACTGGCGCTCGCCGGCAAGCGCGTGCTGGTGCTGGACGCCGGCCCCGCCGTGCCGCCCAACCGCGGCGACTACATGCAGCGCTTCTACACGGCGATGAGCAAGGTGCCCGAGTCGCCGTATCCCGACATCCCCGACGCGCCGCGCCCGCGCAGCGACGACTCCGGCACCCTGACCACCAACCCGGCGCGGCCCACCCCGAACTCGTATCTGGTGCAGACGGGGCCGCTGCCCTTCGCCAGCACCTACGAGCGGGTGGGCGGGGGCACCACCTGGCACTGGCTGGGCACCGCGCTGCGCCTGCTGCCCAACGACTTTCAGACCCAGACCACGTACGGCGTGGGAGTGGACTGGCCCATCACCTACGACCAGCTGGAGACGTGGTACTGCCAGGCCGAGGCGGAGATCGGCGTGGCGGGCGACATGAACCAGCAGAGCTACCTGAACCTCACGTTCAGCCAGCAGTACCCCATGCCCGGCATCGCGCAGAGCTACGCCGACACGCAGATGGCCGCCGCCATTGGATCGGGGATGACGTTCGACGGCCTTCCCGTCACCGTGACGCCCACGCCGCAGGCGCGCAACTCGCGGCCGTACGACGGGCGGCGGCAGTGTGCCGGCAACACCAACTGCATCCCCATCTGCCCCATCCAGGCCAAGTACGACGCCAGCGTGCACCTGAACAAGGCGCGGCAGCTGGGTGTCACGGTGTGGTCCCAGACGGTGGTCGACCGGCTGGTGGTGGACCCCGGCTCGGGCCGCATCACCGGCGTCAGCTACAAGCAGTACCAGGTGCCCGACGGGCCGGCCACGGCCACGGGCACCGTGAGCGGCACCCTGGTGGTGATGGCGGCGCACGCCATCGAGACGCCCAAGATCCTGCTGAACTCCGCCACCAGCGCGCTTCCCGGCGGCGTGGCCAACCGCAGCGGGATGGTGGGCCGCAACCTGATGGACCACCCGGTGCAGCTGAGCTGGGCGCGGATGACGTCCCCCGTCTACCCCTTCCGCGGCCCGCTCTCCACCTCGGGGATCGAGAGCCTGCGCGACGGCCCCTTCCGCACACAGCGCGCGCCGTTCCGCATGGAGATGGGCAACGAGGGGTGGAACTGGGCGGCGGGCGACCCCTACACCACGGTGAACGCCGCCATCACAGGCAACGGCTCGCCCGGGGTGATCGGCGGCAGCCTGGTCTCCGCGGTGAACCAGGGGGTGATCGGGCAGGTGCGCTTCGGCAGCCTGGTGGAGCAGCAGCCCCTCTCCACCAACCGGGTGACGCTCTCGCCGGTGATGGACAGCCTGGGCATTCCCCGCCCGCAGATCTCGTACGACCTGGACGCCTACACCATGGCCGGCTTCGCGGCGGCGCGGCAGGCGGCGCACGCGGTGTTCCAGCGGATCGGCGCGCAGGACTTCACCGAGCCCACGCCCCCCACGTCCACCGGCCCGTGGCCGTTCAACTTCACCTACCAGGAGCAGGAGTACACGCTGAACGGCGCCGGGCACGTGATGGGCACCTACCGCATGGGCAACGACCCCGCGCAGTCGGTGGTGGGCCCCACGCTCAAGTCGCACGACCACCCCAACCTGTACCTGCTGGGGAGCGGCGTCTTTCCCACGGTGGGCACCTCCAACCCCACCCTCACCATCGCGGCGCTCGCGCTGATGGCAGCGCCGGCCATGCTGCAGGACCTGGCGTAGCCCCGCAGCCGGCGGGGCCGCACAGGAGCGGAGGCGCGGAACCGGGTCCGCGCCTCCGCTCGTTTGCATTCCCCCGTCTGCGATCCTCCCGTTCCCTTGCTCTCCCCACGCCCCGGCGGCTCTGGCGCGCGGCTCGGCGGGCGCACTATCGTAATCCCGAATCCGCAGAAACACTGGGTCTCACACAGAGTCAACAGAGTTGACAGAGTGAAGCCTCGGCGAGATGACCGTCCTTGGTGCCGCATCGATCGTTTACCAGTGATCGGATGAATCGCGGAGTACATCGCGCGGCACGAGAAAACTCTGTCGACTCTGCTAACTCCGTGTGAGGCTTATTCTTTTAGCGGATACGGTATAAGTCGTCGGTCTTCCGCCGATTTCACCCGCCACGTCCACCTCTGGCGCGCCGCTTCGGGGGCTCGGTATCGTGAGCCTGCAGTCCCGCTGGATCGTCCTGCCCGGGCTGCGTCCTCCGCGTGAGAACCCGTTCATGCTGCGGAATTCCATCCTCCTCCTGATGCCCCTCCTCGGGCTGGCCGCGCTGCCTCCGGCGGCGCGGACGCAGACGCGCGCGCCCGCCGCCGAAGCCCCGCTCGCGGCGCGGATGCAGGCGTTTCTCGACGCGCTAAACGAGGGAGACCTGGCGCCGGTGGCGGCGTTCTTTCCCCGCCGCGGCGAGTGGGCGCGGGTCAGGACGTGGGGCGGACGCTCGCGGGGCGAGCGGACGGAAACCGCGCGGTTCGCCGCGGCGGAGACGCCGCGGGCCATCGCCGCCGGCGGGGCCGCGTGCGAGTCGTTCGCGCAGCCGGCGGGGGAATACGGGCCGGTGGAAGGCGCGCTGGCCATGCAGGCGATGATGAACCGGTCCGGATGGCGGCGGGTGCGGGGGAACCGCTTCGTGCCGCCGGGCGAGGACGCGCGCTCGCCGGTGTTCGTGGAGTGGCGGCGGGAGGACGGGCGGTGGGTCGTTTCCGCGTACGGGGAGGAGTACCCCGACTTTCCGCGGCTGCTGGGGACGCCGGTCAGCATGATCTCGCGCGACACGCTGATCGCGGCCGAGGGGGCCGCCTACGCCGCGGATGCGCCGTGGTTCGTGCAGAACACGCCGATCACGTTCGAGGGATGGCGCTACGTCAGGTACGGCCTGCCGCGCCGGTTCGAGCCCGGCGCGCTGGCGCGGCTGGGCTCGCTGGGGCGCATCGCCGTCTACGCGCGCGCGGGCGATACGCGGGCGCCGGAGGTGCTGATGGTGCCGGTGCGCCCGGGCGAGCTGCAGGTGTACCAGGGATTTCGCCCCACCGGGTCCGTCTGCCGCTGACCCGCGGCGCGGCGGGCGGGGAGAAAATCCGAAATTCTTGTCCTGCCGTGACGCGCGCAGCATCTTAGCCGTACACTTCGACCACGGCACCCGCCGCGCGCCCGATCCACGCCCGGCGCGGATCCCCGCCGTGACACCTGTCGCCCGCCTCAAGGAGCGTGGGATTTGACGAGGACGACCCTGCCCGTCCTGGCGCCGCCGCGGCGCTTTGGCCAGACCGCCCGCCCCGACGCCTGGTGGGTGCAGCCGGCGGTCACCTTCACCATCCTGGCCAGCTTCGTCCTCTACGCCACCTGGGCCGCGTTCCAGAACGCGCACTACACCCACGGGCCGTACCTGTCGCCCTTCTACTCGCCCGAGCTGTTCGGCGGCTCGCACCACGCGTGGTTCGGGCCGCAGCCGCGCTGGTGGCCGGGGTGGCTGCCGTTCAGCCCCGCGCTGCTCATCCTGCCGTTCCCCGGCCTCTTTCGCTTTACCTGCTACTACTACCGCGGCGCGTACTACAAGGCGTTCTGGGCAGATCCGCCCAACTGCGCCGTGGGCGAGCCGCGCGGCAAAAGCTACTGGGGCGAGCGCTACCTGCCGCTCATCCTGCAGAACGCCCACCGCGTTTTCCTGTACATCGCGCTCATCTTCATCTTCATCCTTGCCTGGGACGCGCTCAAGGCGATGTGGTTCGTGGACGGGCTCACCGGGCGCGGGCGCTTCGGCATCGGGGTGGGGACGCTCATCCTGGTCGCGAACACCATCCTCCTGAGCGGCTACACGCTGGGGTGCCACTCGCTGCGCCACCTGGTGGGTGGCCGCAAGGACCAGCTCTCGAAGCACCCCGTGCAGATGGCCTGCTACGAGGGGTGCAGCAAGCTCAACCGCAACCACATGAAGTGGGCGTGGGCCAGCCTGATCAGCGTGGCGTTCAGCGACCTCTACATCCGCCTCTGCTCCATGGGGATCTGGACCGACTGGAGGATCCTCTGATGGCGGGATACGACACGGTAGAGCACGACGTCCTGGTGATCGGGGCGGGCGGGGCGGGGCTGCGGGCGGCGATCGCGGCGGCCGCGGAGGGGGTGCGGGTGGGGCTCGTCTGCAAGTCGCTGCTGGGCAAGGCGCACACGGTGATGGCCGAAGGCGGCGCCGCGGCCGCGATGGCGAACGTGGACGAGCGCGACAGCTGGAAGGTGCACTTTGCCGACACCATGCGCGGCGGGCAGTACCTGAACAACTGGCGGATGGCGCAGCTGCACGCGCAGGAGGCGCCGGAGCGCATCCGCGAGCTGGAGGCGTGGGGCGCGCTCTTTGACCGCACGGCGGACGGGCGCATCCTGCAGCGCAACTTTGGCGGGCACCGCTATCCCCGGCTGGCGCACGTGGGGGACCGGACGGGGCTGGAGATGATCCGCACCCTGCAGGACCACGGCATTCACCAGGGGATCGACGTGCACATGGAGGTCACCGTCGTCACCCTGCTCAAGGACGGCGACCGGGTGTGCGGCGCCTTCGCCTACGACCGCGAGCGGGGGCGCTTCCGCCTCTTTCGAGCGGGCGCCGTCGTCCTGGCGACGGGCGGCATAGGCCGGGCGTACAAGATCACCAGCAACTCGTGGGAGTACACGGGCGACGGGCACGCGCTGGCCTACCACGCGGGCGCGGCGCTGATGGACATGGAGTTCGTCCAGTTTCATCCCACGGGGATGGTGTGGCCGCCCAGCGTGCGCGGCATCCTGGTGACGGAGGGCGTCCGCGGCGAGGGCGGCGTGCTGCTGAACGCGGAAGGCCGCCGCTTCATGTTCGACGACATTCCCGACAACTACAAGGGCCAGACGGCGGACAGCCCCGAGGAGGGGTGGCGATACACCCAGGGCGACAAGGACGCCCGCCGCCCGCCGGAGCTGCTCACCCGCGACCACGTGGCGCGCTGCATCGTGCGCGAGGTGCGCGAGGGGCGCGGGTCGCCGCACGGGGGCGTCTATCTGGACATCGCCTGGATCAAGGAAAAGCTCCCCGGCGCCGCGGAGCACATCCGCAAGAAGCTGCCGAGCATGTACCACCAGTTCAAGCAGCTGGCGGACATCGACATCACCACCGAGCCGATGGAGGTGGGGCCCACGACGCACTACGTGATGGGCGGCATCCGCGTGGACGGCGACACGCAGATGTCCACCGTCCCCGGCCTGTTCGCCGCGGGCGAGTGCGCGGCGGGGCTGCACGGCGCCAACCGGCTGGGCGGCAACTCGCTTTCCGATCTCCTCGTCTTCGGCAAGCGCGCGGGGGAGCACGCGGCGCGCTTCGCCCGGGAGAACGGGGCGGGGAACGCCGACCCGGCGGAGGCGGACGAGGCGATGCGGCTGGCGCTGGCCCCGTTCGACCGCGGCGCGGCGGGGGAGGGCGCGTACCAGGTGCAGCACGACCTGCAGGAGATGATGCAGGACCTGGTGGGCATCGTCCGCCGCGAGGACGAGATGCAGCGCGCGCTGGAGGGGCTGCAGGCGCTCAGGGCGCGCGCGGCCAACGTGGGGGTCAACGGCAACCGGGAGTACAACCCCGGCTGGCACACGGCGCTGGACCTGGGGAACCTGCTGACGGTGAGCGAGGCGGTGACGCGCAGCGCGCTGGAGCGGCGCGAAAGCCGCGGCGGCCACTTTCGCGACGACCATCCCGAGAAGGACGAGGCGTACGGCACCTTCAACCTGGTCCTCCGCAAAGGTCCGGATGGGGAGATGCAGATGACGCGCGAGCCCATTCCGCCGCTGCCGCCCGAGCTGCGGCAGATCGTGGAGGAGAACCGATGAGCACCACTCCAACGCAGGCGGGGAAGGCGACGGCCGACGGGCTGCAGTCGGTGCGCGCCGGCGCCGCGGCGGCGGCCAAGAGCGACCGCACGGCCTCGTCCGTCCGCCGCAGCGCCACCTTCCGCGTCTGGCGCGGCGACGCGAGCGGTGGAAAGCTCGAGGACTACACCACGGAGGTCAGCGAGGGGATGGTGGTGCTGGACGCCATCCACCAGATCCAGGCGGACCAGGCCGGCGACCTGGCCGTGCGCTGGAACTGCAAGGCCGGCAAGTGCGGATCGTGCAGCGCCGAGGTCAACGGCATGCCGAAGCTGATGTGCATGACGCGGCTGAACGACCTGGACCTGGACAAGCCCGTGACGGTGGAGCCGATGCGGACGTTTCCGCTGCTGCGCGACCTGGTGACGGACGTGTCGTGGAACTTCGAGGTCAAGAAGCGGCTCAAGCCGTTCAAGCCGCGGGCGCCGGACGCGCCGGACGGCACCTGGCGCATGGACCAGCGCGACGTGGATCGCGTGCAGGAGTTCCGCAAGTGCATCGAGTGCTTCCTTTGCCAGGACGTGTGCCACGTGCTGCGGGACCACCACAAGCACGCCGAGTTCATCGGCCCGCGCTTTCTGGTGCAGGCGGCCGCGCTGGAGATGCACCCGCTGGACGTGGAGGACCGCGTCGACGACCTCAAGGACGCGCACGGCATCGGCTACTGCAACATCACCAAGTGCTGCACCAAGGTGTGCCCCGAGCACATCACCATCACCGACAACGCCATCATCCCGCTCAAGGAGCGGGTGGTGGACCGGCACTACGACCCGCTGCGCAAGCTCGTGCAACTCGTGATGGGGAGGAAGCGATGATCCGCGTGGTGCACCTGTTCGACGTAAAGCGCGGCGTGGCCGAGCGCGACTTCGTGGAGTGGCTGGACACCGGCCTGGCCGCCGCCGCCCGCCGCTTCGGCTGCAGCGACCGCAGCACCTGGCTGCTGGCCGACGGCTTCGAGGGCAGCTACACGCACCCCCGCCCCGTGCACAACCGCCCCAAGTACGTCAACGAGGCGTACTGGCCCGACATGGAGGGCCCGCGCGCCTTTCGCGAGTGGCTGACGACCACGCCGGACGGCCGCGCCATGCACGACCGCTGGTTCAGCTGCGTGCAGAACCACACCGTGCTGCGCTACGTCCGCGGCTGGGAGCGGGTGGATCCGGACGAGTAGGAAACCTGCAATAGAATTCTGGTGTTGCAACTTCCGATGGAACGGCTGTATAGTATGAAGTAGCGAGAAAATAGGGCGTGTGAGGTTACCTCGGGTAAGGTTGAGAAGGAACGAATACCGGCAGTCAAGTTACTCGCTTAACAGGTCAACATTTTACACATGTGATTCTATGGATATGCAGTTGCCGGAGTTTCCTCAGATCATCAGGTTTGTTGTTTCGGCGATCATGGCAATTGTAGCCTTGTTGCCGTTTTGGCATCATTTTGATGTGGCGCCTAGGTGGCGTTTCTCTATCGGAGTCCTCGTTGGGCTGATTGCGTTCCTTGTGTGGCCTAGTTCTATCCAGGCGTGCCGATATACGGGACTTTATGCTTTAGGTACTATTGCGGCAAGTCTATGGTTCATCTTTGCGGTTGTTGGGCATGCGCATATCACTCGGTATTATCAGTATTCTGTGTTCCACCCAAGTGGTACGGGTCCTGCAATTGAGAAGATTATTGGAGGGCCAGAATTGACTCCACAGGCGCTTCATATGCAGGCGTACAACCCTTATCTTACGAAGCAGCAAATATTTGAGTCGCTGGGGTATGACATAGACAAAATGTGGATACGAGGTCCGCGTACGCGTCTGGATCTCACATATCGTTTCTTTGCGCTATCTGGCGTATTTGCCCTTTTGCTTTCGCTTGTAGCAGTGTCGGCATACGGATATATACGATACAAAGCCAGCATCGCCCACCAGCCGTTAATGCTATTTCCGTCAGAAGACCAACCTGTAGTACCAGGCCGATCTATTACGATTGAAGCCAAATACCACGAATGTCGGAGAGGGATTCTGTGGGACATCGAAGGCTTAGCGTCTGATAAGGCTAGCGGTAGATTAGGTGAAATTTCTCAGACAGGCACCTACAGCCCGCCAGACACTGTGTCACGGGAACTCCACTTTTATGTAGTCGCGACGCCACGGACACATCCAGAGGAGCGGCAGAAGGTCAAAATAAAACTACGTTCCCATCCGGTGTACTCGGACGAGCACGAGCTTGCCGGAATTGATTCTGCAGGTAAACACGCACAGTTCATTGTTGAAGTGCTGGAGCGCGATTATTCTTGGCAAATTGGGGAAAACCGGCTAGCGGGAGCCGATGGGGCAGCATTGGTGAGGCGGATGGCGGCTGATGGAATCTTCAGTGGCTTCACTGATATCATTACGATTGGGGCTGCGTCACGGGAACTCACTACTAAGGGTGAAGGTGAGGAGCAGCGGCGCGCCAAAGACCGAGCTCAAATCCTTGCGAGATGGGTCGCGGATGCTTTGCCGTCGAGTCAGCTCCGCATTCACTCTCTAAAAGTTGGGCGATACGATGACGAGTTCCGGTTGCCTTCTGAGTTGACGGCACAGGAGCGGCAAGTGGTCATCGTCGGGATTGAGCGTGCTGATCCGAACGTCAACCTGCTACAGGCTCTGCGCGATGCTTTTGAGCGCAAAAGAGATGATGAACCTCTATTAGGCATGTATCTAGATAATTATCCGCGTGAGAACTGGGATTTAAGCGCATTCCGGCAGTAACCGACACACGGTGCACCTGTTCGACGTAAAGCGCGGCGTGGCCGAGCGCGACTTCGTGGAGTGGCTGGACACGGGCCTGGCCGCCGCCGCCAAGCGGTTCGGCTGCGTGGAGCGCAGCACCTGGCTGCTGGCGGACGGCTTCGAGGGCAGCTACACGCACCCCCGGCCGGTGCACAACCGCCCCAAGTACGTCAACGAGGCGTACTGGCCCGACATGGAGGGCCCGCGCGCCTTTCGCGAGTGGCTCACGACCACGCCGGACGGCCGCGCCATGCACGACCGCTGGTTCAGCTGCGTGCAGAACCACACCGTCCTCCGCTACGTCCGCGGCTGGGAGCGGGTGGATCCGGACGAGTAGCGGTCTTCGATGGTTCGGCGCCGATCGTTCACGCCGGCGCATCACATCCCCCTTCCCGTCTCAAGGCGCGCATGCGTGCTCTCGCCCCCGCGATTCTGCTCATGCTTGCCTGCTGCGCGACGGCTTCGCGCGGCGCGCATCCTCCCGTTGCGCCGCTGACCGTGGCGGGTGGGCCGGACCTCGGCGTGGATCACCTGATCCTGGGCATCGGCGACCTGGAGCGCGGGATCGAACAGTTCGAGAGTCGCACCGGCGTGCGCCCGGTGTTCGGCGGAGTGCATCCGGGGCGGGGGACGCAGAACGCGCTGGTCTCGCTCGGTGAGGGTCAGTACCTGGAGATCCTCGCACCTGATCCGCGGCAGACGGCCGATGCCCCGATGCAGCAGGGGCTGCGCACGCTGGAGTCGCTCACGCCGATCGGCTGGGCGGCGGCGGCGCAGGGCCTGGAGGGGGTGCAGGCCCGCCTGACCGCGGCGACGATCCTTACGACGCCGATCCGCCCCGGCTCGCGGGCACGGCCCGACGGCACGCTCCTGGAGTGGAGCACCCTCAGCCTGGCCGAATCGCAGAGCGTCACGCTGCCGTTCTTCATCCGCTGGGCGGACATGAGCGTGCACCCGTCGCGCACCACGCCGGCCGGGTGCACGCTTGCCTCGCTGCGGCTGCAAGATCCGGCTCCCGAACGCGTCCGAGCAGTGCTCGGGTCTCTCCCGCTCGGAGTCCGGGTGGAGGTTGGGGCGGAGCCGGGGCTGTCGTTCATCCTCGACTGTCCGACGGGGCGCGTGACGTTCGGGTGAGCTGCGGCTGGATCCGGGAGAGAGCCACAGGGTGCAGCATCCGTACGAACACCCGTCTCACCGTTCCCGCGATCGCATTACCGAGAGACTTTCTTCCCGCCCGCCCATCCAATCCCTGTGCTGGCCGGTAGCCCATCTCCCGCCGCCCACCTTCATCCGGACGGAAACCATGGCTTCCAGCGAGATCACCTCGCGCGAGTACAAGCTGCTGCTGAGCACCACACGCTTTCGCGACCGCAGCTCGGTCGCGGACGAGTGGCTGGGACTGGTGCGGCGCGCCGTCGGCCGTGTGGGCGCGACCATTCTTTCGCAGCGGGAGCTGGAAGCCCAACAGGCAGAGGCCAAGGGGAAGAAGCCCGACAAGTGGCCCGAGGGACAGCCTGACGCGTGGATCGAGAAGAAGCGCGAGACGTCGTTCCTGGACACGCGGGACGCAGGCTTCCGCAACCAGGGATGGATTCTGCGGTTGCGGCGGAAGGCAAAGGGCACCGACGTGACGGTGAAGTTCCGCTCCCCCGACCGGCTCCTTTCCGTGCTGAAGGACGCATCGTCGCCGGTGGGCGGGAAGCAGAAGTTCGAAGAGGACGTGGTGCCGCCGTTCAGCAGCCAGTATTCGCGCTCCAACACGCTCGAAGACCAGAAGGACGACGCGCTCCCGGCGACGGTCGATCAGGCCGCGGCGCTTTTCCCCGCGCTGGGCGGGCTGGGGATCATCGCCCAGACGCCGCTGGAGACGGTGGGCGGGCTGGTGGTGAACGAGGTCGCCCGCCGCGTGGGCGGCTTTCGCATTGGCGGCGGACCGATCCTGGAGATGAGCCACACCTTCTGGTACGTGGGCGACACCGAGAACCACTACCCGATGGTCGCCGAGTTCTCGTTCGAGTTCGCGGCCGACGACGGCGTCTTTCCGCCCGCGACGGTGGAGGGGGCGAGCAAGGTGTACCACGAGCTGCAGCAGCAGGCCGGCTGGCTGGACGTGGCGGGGACCACGAAGTCCGCACTGGTGGCGGGCGGGGTGTGAACGAGGCCTGTCGGATGGGCATGCAAGGTCCGCGCGCCGTTCGCGAATGGCTCACGACCACGCCGGAGGGCCGCGCCATGCACGACCGCTGGTTCAGCTGTGTGCAGAACCACACCGTCCTGCGCTACGTCCGCGGCCGGGAGCGCGTGGACCCGGACGAGTAGCGGGGAACGTCTCCAGGTAAGCCGTGGTGGCTTTTCATGCGCGATGTTGACCTCACCCAAACGGAGGGATTTTCGTCCATGCGCTCCATTCTCACCCGCTCGTTCGTCGGCGCCGCGCTGGCGCTCCTTTCCACATGCGAGCTGGGGCCGCATCCCACCCGGCCGGTCCCACAATCCGCGCCGTTCCAGCCGCCTCCGCTGGGAAGGATGGAGCCGGTGACCGGTTCCGCGCCCGCCCCGTACCAGAGCGTGTGCCGGTCAAAGGTGCTGCGGGTCACTCTCTGGGTACACGGCACCCAGTGGGTTTCCAGCGGCGCGCTGCTGGACGACAACCTGCTGCTGACCGCGGGGCACAACTATGCGACGTTGAAGTCGATCGCGCGCGAGCGCAGCGTGGAGTGCGGCATGGGCGTGGTGCCCGAGCAGCCCTGGTTCAGCGTATACGACGACAACTACGACCGGCATCGCCACATGCGTCATCCGGCGGAGTACCCGGGGGCGGGATGGGCCGCGGACTACGCGCTGCTCTGGTTCGGGACCCCCGCGTCGCGCCCCTCCTCCTTTCGGCTCCCTGAGCCCGGCCAGGACGTGCTGCTGGGCACGGATTCCATCGTGACCGTCGCCGGCTACCCGTCCGAGGGCGCGAACACCGGCAGCCTGATGTTCCACGGCCGGGGGAAGGTCATCCCCTCGGACGACGAAGACGTGTTCTATTACAGCGTGAACACGGAGAAGGGGATGAGCGGCAGTCCCGTGTGGGTGGAGCGGAACGGCGAGTTCATCCTGGTGGGCGTCCACGTGGGCGGAGACCTGCAGCGAAACCTGGGCATCGCACACCGGCTGAATTCGCGCAGCTTGCAGAACATCGCCAGGTGGAGCGCGGGGTTCCCGCGGGCCCCGTGAAGCAGGGAAGCGAAGGCTAACGGCCGAGATTGCAACGCATCCGTGCAGCACGCGGAAAAAGGACCTCCGGACGTGCGTCCGGAGGTCCTTGCGTGGTGGAAGAGAGCGGCCGGGCTACGCGCCTTCCACCCAGATCCAGATGGCCTGGATGTCCTGGTAGTAGTCGCTGCCGTTGTCGTACAGCGTGCCCACCTGCTGGTTGTCGCACACGGGCGCGGTGTCGCCGATGTAGGCGATGTGCGCCCGGTAGCAGATGCGCATCCCGGGGCGCGGGTTGGTCAGCCGCACCTTGAGGCCCAGCATGGGCCGCGACTGGCCCGTCGTTCCGGCTTCGGCGTCGTTGCACCGCTCGCCCTGCCAGGTCTGCCCGCGGAGGTACGTGTCGTAGCACACGCCCACCCCGGCGGCCTGCAGCGAGGGCCCCAGGCGGATTTTGACCGCCTGCATGTCGCGGGCGAGGCCGGTGGTGCCCGACATGGCGCCGTCCTGCCGGTAGCTCACGTCCCACCCCTGGTCGGCCACGTGCGACAGGTACTGCACGTACGGGGCGGTGAACGCGGCGCCGGAGAGCTCGCGGAACTTCTTGCCCGTCGCGGTGAGGGTGTCGTTCTCCACCAGCGGGTGCATGCAGTCCTTGCACTGCGTGAGCGGAATGCGCTCGTACCGCCACCACGCCGCCGCGATCACGTTGGACTGGGCGCGGACGTGCGTGAACATGCGGGGCATGGCCTCCGCCACCGCCGCCCAGTGCTCGCCGCCGCTGTAGTACCAGTCGGGGATCATGGGGATGCCGAAGGAGCCCAGCACCCAGGGAGAGCCCCTGGCCGCCGCCCAGGCGTTGGCCTGGTTCACCGCGGTTTCCCACGTGGCCAGATGGTCCGGGTGCGCGGTGGTGGAGAAGATGTTGAACCGCCACGCCGACACGGGGGGCGCCGAGCCGTAGCTTTCCACGTACCGGTCGTAGACCTGCTGCGCGTACGCGGTGCCGCTCAGGAACTCGCCGCTGAAGCCCAGGCCGGCGGGCTCGAACCGGGCGGTGCCGTCCACCGGGCCGTTGTGGATGTACTGGTAGATGTCGTGAAACACCGCCGCGTACTGCGCCGGCGTGAGCGCGGCGCAGACCTCGTTGCCGCCGTCGCGGACGGGGACGTCCGGCTCGTCGCCCACGATGTAGGTGAAGTGATTGCCGGCGTTGGCGGCGGCGAAGTTCACCAGGTTCTGGTCGAACCAGGCGTTGCGCGGCGTCCAGCCGCCCGCCCGGTCGCAGGTCTTGGCCACGGGCACGAACTGGCGGTCCAGCCGCGCGTCGTACACCGGCGGCGAGTTGTCGTACGGCCCGTGAAAGGTGAGGCCGATGCCGTAGCTGTTGCCGATGAACCGCGCCTCGTCGGTCCAGGCGTAGAACTTGACGGCCGCGCCGCCCATGCTGCGCGACGGCGCGGCGGCGGCGTGGTCCGCCAGGCCCGTCATCTCGTCGCCGCAGCCGGCGGCGGTGAGCGCGCCGGCGGCGATCAGGAGCGCCCCGAAGGCGTTCCGTGGGACCCGTGCCATGTCTGCTTCTCCGTGTAGCGGTGTCTGCCTGCCTCCTCGGCGCGTCTTCTCGCCGGGAGCCGTGACGGACGATACCCACGGCCGCGGGTGCGCTCTACGGATGTGGGCTCAAACCGCCGGATCCCGTTCCAGGATATGCCCCTGCGTGTGACGATCCCGCCGCATGTTCCCACCCGCCAACCCGGACCGGCCGGCGTGCCCGATCAACGTCCCGAGATCCTGAACGTGGGGCTGGACCTGGCGATGGAGTTCGGGGCCAGCTGGCTGCAGCCCATCCAGCCCCGCCTGGCGAAGCGCCATCCCGAGCTGACGGCGGAGGAGCTGGACGCGTACGAGGCCACCTGCCGCGCCGCGATGACCTGGGCACAGCTGCAGGTGCCGGAGCTCTGGCACGCCGCCGGTGGAAAGGAGCGCGAGGCCCGGCGCCTTTTCGAGACGTCGGTCGGGGAGCGATACCCATGGATCTCGGCCGGGAACCTGTCGCATCTCTTTACCCAGGGCCGCTACTACGCCTGGAAGGACGGCCTCCTTGGATGACGAGCCGGTGCTCCCGATGAAGGTCCTGGTCTTCGGCGCGACGGGGGCGGCGGGGGGGAGCGTGCTGCGCGCCTGCCTGGACTCGCCGCACGTGGACGAGGCGCGCGCCATCGTGCGGCGGCCGCTGCCGGTCACGCACCAGAAGCTGCGCATCTTCATCCACCGCGACTTCCTGGATTACGATGCGGTCGCGGAGGCGTTCGCGGGAATCGACGCGTGCTTCTGGTGCCTGGGGATCTCGGTGCGGCAGGTGGCGGGCGAGGCGGAGTATCGCGCGATCACGCACGACTTCGCGCTGGCGGCCGCGCGGATGCTGCGGCGGCACAGCCCGGCGGCCGCGTTCCACTTCATCAGCGGGCAGGGAACGCGGCTGGACAGCCGGATGATGTGGGCGCGGGTGAAAGCGGAGACGGAGCGCGGCCTGATGGACGAGGTCGGCGCGGTGTGCTGGCGGCCGGCGTTCATCGACGGGGCCACGTCGGACAGCGCGCCACGGCTGTACCAGGCGATCCGTCCCGCCTTCCGCCTGCTGCGCGGACTGCGCGGGATGTACGTGGCGGGCGAGGACATCGGCATCGCGATGATCCAGGCGACGCGGGACGGCGAGCGCGGCCGCATCATCGGCAACCGCGAGATCCGCGCGATCGCGGACGGGGCGCGCGGCCGGAGATAGCGGCGAGCCGCGAACGCCACTCTGGCGCGGCGGAGCGTTCGAATGCAGATGTTATGATGCGGGTTCTATCGAAGGTCAGTTGGAAGGCGGGGTGCCATGATCGAGCGCGAATCACTGCGGGTGTACCAGCTGAGCGTCTTCGTCCTGGCCGTGGAGTGGATTCTTTTCGGGTCGATGCACTTTACGGCGCGGCTCAAGGCCGAGGCGATGATCCCGCCCGGCTTTCCGTGGAAGACGTTCATCGCCGTGGTGACGGGGATGGTGGAAGTCACCGTCGGCATCCTTCTCCTGATCACCAGGACGCGAAGGTACGCGGCCGTCGCCACGCTGGTGCTGCTGGCCGCCTTTCTCCCCTCCATCTACCGGATGCTGGCGTACGACGAGGCGCTGGGGGTGGCCGGGGAGTGGCGCAGCCTGGCGCGGGTGCTGCTGGTGCCCAACCACGTGTTCATGGCGCTGTGCGCGATCTACCTGTACCGCTGGCCCCGCAGACCCGCCTTCGACGTTCCGCCGCCCATGCCCCGGCAGCCCTTTGCGTGGCCCATGCCCACGTTCGCCGGCGGCGGCGCCACGCTCACGGTGGCGGTGGTGATGGTCCTGGCGAACCTCGCCGGGTTCTGGGTGGTTCGCATCTCGCCCGTGCACGGCTCCACGGCGCAGCTCTGGGCGATGATGTGCCTGGCCGTGGGCGGGCTGCTGGGCTTTCTGTTCGGCATTCCGCGGGTCACGCTGGACGGCACGGACCGCGTGACCCACCGGCCCAACAGCAACGTGGAGATCGTATCCGACTGGCTGACCAAGATCATCGTGGGCGTGGGGCTGCTGCAGTTCCACAGCCTGGGCCGCTTCGTGGACCGGGTGTCGACGGACCTGGGGCAGGCGCTGGGCGGAGGGAATGCCGCCCGGGCGAGCTCGTTCGCCAGGGCCCTCATCGTCTACTTCTTCATCGCCGGCGTCATCCAGGGATACCTGCTTACGCGCATGTACCTTTCCGAGCGCTTCGAGGAGTTCGAGGCGCCGCCGCCCCCTGCTCCCGCCGCCGCGGAGCAGCAGCGAGCGTAGGCCGGGGGCGGCCGGCACGGGCTGAAGCCCGCGGCTGGAACGGCCACAAGCCCCGTCTTTGCTCGTTCCTCGCAAAACGGGGCTTCACCTGCTCGGGTCGGCAGGGGCCGGCGCGCAAACGATGAGCGGGAGCGGCGCACCGGCCGTATGGAAGTGCAGTTCGGCCTCCCCAGGGTTTTTGGGGAGGTGCGACACCGAGCGAGCGGAGGGGGCGTGCCGGAGCCTGGGCAGCGCGCCGCCGCCATCGAACATCACCAGCCGACTCTTCCGCCGAATCTCCCGTGCCCCCTCCCGCGTACCGCATCCAGACGCCCCGCCTGGTCCTTCGCTGCTGGCAGCCGGCGGACGCGCCGCTGCTGGCGGACGCCGTCACCACCAGCCTGGACCACCTGCGCCCGTGGATGCCGTGGGTGCAGGCGGAGCCCGAGGAGCTGGAGGCAAAAGTTCAGCGGCTGCGCGGCTTCCGGGCCCGGTTCGACACGGACCAGGACTACATCTACGCCATCTTCAACGCCGCCGAGGACGAGGTGGTGGGCGGCACGGGGCTGCACGCGCGGATCGGGGAGGGGGCGCTGGAGATCGGCTACTGGATCAGCGCGCGGCACGTCGGAAAGGGATTCGCGACGGAATCCACGGCCGCGCTCACCCGCACCGGCTTCGAGCTCCACGGGCTGGAGCGGATGGAGATCCGCTGCGACCCGGCCAACGAGCGCAGCGCATCGGTGCCGCGCAAGCTGGGCTACACGCACGAGGCCACCCTGCGCGCCAACGTCCGCGCCGTCGACGGCGCCAGGCGCGACACCATGGTGTGGTCGCTGCTCCGCGCCGAGTACCCGGGTTCGCCCTCCGCCGCCGCGCAGCTGCAGGCGTGGGACGCGGCCGGGGGCCCGCTGCTGTGACCGTGCGGCAGACGCTGGCCCACGTCGCGCTTCTCGTGCGCGACTACGACGAGGCGATCGCGTTCTTCACGCAGACCTTGCGGTTCCGCCTGGTGGAGGACGCGCCGTGGGAGGACGGCAAGCGCTGGGTGCTCGTCGCCCCGCCCGGCGCGGCGGAGACGTCGCTGCTGCTGGCGCGCGCGGCCACGCCGGAGCAGCTTGCCCGCGTGGGCGATCAGACGGGCGGGCGCGTCTTCCTCTTCCTGCGCACCGACGACTTTCGGCGCGACTACGACGAGATGCGCTCGCGCGGCGTCCGCTTCGTGGAGGAGCCGCGCCAGGAGGCGTACGGCACCGTGGCCGTGTTCCTGGACCTGTACGGCAACCGCTGGGACCTGCTGCAGACCACATCATGACCGACGCAACCATCCGCATCGCCCGGCCGGAGGAGCACCCGCGCGTTCTCGCGACGTACGAGGCGTGGGGATACGGCGGCGGCGTGCAGCCGGAGGACCGGGTCTACCTCGCGGAAAGCGGCGCCGAGCTGGTCGGCATCGTGCGCCGAACGCGGGAGCACGAGGTCACCATGCTGCGGGGGATGCAGGTGGCGCCGGAGTGGCGCGGCCGGGGCATCGGCTGGCGGCTGCTGCGGGCGCTGGTGGCGGAGCTGGGCGCGGAGGAGTGCTACTGCGTGCCGTACTCGCACCTCACCGGCTTCTACGGCGGCGCCGGGTTCGTGGCGATTCCCGAGGAGAACGCCCCGCCGTTCCTGCGCCCCCGGATGGCCGGCTACCGCACCCGCGGCCTCGACGTGCTGGTGATGCGCCGGCCGGGCTCGCTGGAGGCGGGCGCTTGACCCTGCCGAGCCAGGACCGTGGGACCACGCGCGGGTTCGTCGAGACGTACGACGCCGTCGCCAGGGAGCGCGGCGGTCATCGTGCTCCACGTCCATCGCCTCATCCGCATCCTCCTCCCGGATTGCCGATGCAGATCGACTACGCCGAAGAGCCGGATCTCCCGGCGGACGACTTCCTGGGGCTGGCGCAGCGCGTCTGGCCGGGCGACTACGCGCCGGAGGCTGTGCAGGCGGCGCTCGGCCGCACCATCAACCTCACGGCGCGGGTGGAGGGAGCGCTGATCGGCTGCGTTCGCATCCTCACGGACGGCTACTTCTTCGGCACCGTTCCGGAGATCCTGGTCCACCCGGGCTGGCAGGGGCGGGGGATCGGGCGGGCGCTGATGGAGCGGGCGTGGGAGCGCTCGCCCACCGGCCTGTTCTTCGGCGCGCAGCCGGGGAACGAGCCGTTCTTCGAGAAGCTGGGCTATGAGCGCAGCATGGCCGCGTACGCCCGCCGCAAGCCCCGGCCGCGCCCCGACAGCCCGCCGACACCAGACGGATCATGATGAACACCGTGTGGAAGTCCATCCTGTGGCGCCAGTACGCGGCCGCCATCGACATGCTGGACAACGCGATCGCCGCCTGTCCGGACGACCTGTGGGGCGACCGCTCGCGGCAGCCGGAGTTCTGGTACGTGGCGTATCACACGCTCTTCTTTCTGGACCTGTACTCGTACGGCACGGTGGATGGGTTCGCGCCGCCGGACCCGTTCAACCTGGACGAGATGGATCCCGCCGGCATCCTTCCGCCGCGCGTGTACACGAAAGACGAGCTGCGTGCGTACCTGCGCGTCGGCCGCGACAGGGCCCGCGCGGCCGTCCAGGCGCTGACCGACGAGACGGCGCAGCGGCCCTGCGACATCCCCTGGCTGCGGCTGAGCGAAGGGGAGCTGATTGTGGACAGCCTTCGCCACGTGCAGCATCATACGGCGCAGCTCAACCTGATCCTGCGCCAGGTGACGGATTCGGCGCCGCGCTGGGTTTCCACGACGGAGGGTGGATGATGAGCGACGACCACATCGAACGCGTGCGGCGGGCGGCCCTGGCGCTCCCCGAGGCCACGGAGCAGGAGGCGTGGGGCGAGCCCACGTTCCGCGTGCGCAAGAAGGTCTTCGCCATGCACGCCAGCGCCGGAAACCACCACGGCGCCGGCCACGAATCGCTGTGGTGCGCCGCCCCGCTGGGCGTGGCGGAGATCCTGGTCCGTTCCGAGCCGGAGAAGTTCTTCGTTCCCCCGTACGTGGGCACCAAGGGATGGTTCGGCGTTCGCCTGGACGCGGTGGATGACGACGAGCTGCGGTCGCTCCTGGTGCAGTCCTACTGCATGATCGCCCCCAAGAAGCTGCAGGCACTGGTGGCGGACTGACCACGCCGGGTGGCTGGCGACGTTGGTGTTGCAGAGGGATCCGGGTTCGACGAAGGGCATCGAGCTGCGTCCGATGGGGCCCCCTCCCCCCGGCCCCCTCCCCCGCTGCGCGGGAGAGGGGGAGAATTCGATCCCGCTCCGGAGGGAGTCGCGCGCTGCGCGTCGGGCGAGGTCTGTCGACGCGCGTCACCTCTCCCCCAGGGGTTTTTGGGGGAGCGGCCGGGAGAGGGGGCGCCTCGCGGACGCAGTGTGAATTCAGTCGACGAGGCCCATTCCAGCGGCTACGCTCTCCCCTCGCTCCAACCCGCACGTCATGAGGATCGTCAGAATCCCCCTGCCTGCGGCTCTATCGATGACATCCATCCACGACACTGCCGGAACACAGCATGGCCACACCGTTCTGCACGGACTGCCAGCGGCCGATGGAAGGCGGCTTTCTGCTGGACACCACCCACGGCGGCCAGGAAGCCGGCAAGTGGATCGAAGGTCCGCCGGAAAAGAGCTTCTGGGGAGGGATCAAGATCAAGGGCCGCCGCAAGCTTACGATGTACGCGTGGCGCTGCCCCGGCTGCTCGCTCGTCCGCCTGTACGCGCCCGAGGGATAGCGTCGCGGCGAGGTCCGCTCCGGAGCGCACCTGTTGCGCGCCGTGTCGGAAAACGCCTTATTATGGCGGAGTCCTGGGTCCGCATCCACCCGATTCCACATCCCCCATGCAACAGATCAAGGGCGCAATCCTCAAAGCCCGCCTGGGCTTCGTAGAGCAGCACTGGGGCAGGGCGGGGCTGGACCAGGTGGTGGCCTCGCTGCCGGAAGAAGACCAGCGCACGCTGCGCACCCTGCTGACGGTAAAGTGGTACCCGTTCGCCATCGGCGAGCGGCTGGACAAGGCCATCGTCGACGTGCTGGGCGAGGGCCGCGCGGAGGTGTTCGAGCGGCTGGGCGCGGCCTCGGCGGACGCAAACCTGTCCAGCGTCCACAAGCAGTTCCTCACGCCCGGCCGGCCGCACGTGTTCCTGGGCAAGGCGCCGCAGATCTACGGCTTCTACTACGAGACCGGCCACCGCACGTACGAGCAGACGGGCGAGAGCTCCGGCGTGCTGACCACCTACGAGGCGGAGACGTTCAGCGCGCCCGACTGCCTGAGCGTGATCGGCTGGTACAGGCGCGCGCTGGAGCTGTGCGGCGTGCAGAACGTCTCCATCCGCGAAGACGAGTGCCGCGCCCGCGGCGGCCAGGTGTGCCGCTACCAGGTTCGCTGGGAGAACGCCCCCGCGGCATAGCCACGCAGTCCGGCGCGGAGGGCCGGGAGAGGGGACAGCGGGCGGATGAAGGCGGCCGGGCGGTTGATGAAGGACATCGTAATCATACGGCGGAAGGAAATCATGAACACGGACGTACGCCAGGCGGGCGAAGACGTACTGCGCCGGCTGGAGGAGGCGTGGAACGCGGCGGACGGCGCTGCGTTCGCCGCGCCGTTCACGGACGACGCGGACTTCGTCGCCATCCGCGGCGACCACCATCGCACCCGCGAGGCCATCGCCGCGGGCCACCAGGCGATCTTCGACACCATCTACCGCGGCAGCACGATCCACTATTCGCTTACCCATGCGCGGCCGCTGACGGACGACGTCATCCTGGTGCATGCGTCCCAGACCATGGACGCTCCGTCCGGACCGCTCGCCGGGGCGCACGGGGCCACCGCCACGCTGGTGCTGGTGCGCGCGCCGGACGGGTGGAAGGTCACGGCGTTCCACAACACGCTGGTCCAGGGCCAGCCCTCCGGCCCACCTCCCGCTTCCCGACAGCCATGAGCACCTTCGCCCCGGCCGCGCCCTCTGCCGCCGAGACGCTGCCGCGGACCATCGACCAGGTGCTGGTGCGGCTGAACGGCATCCTGGACGATTCGCTGCGCGGCGGCACGCGCATCGGCTACTTTGCCGCGCTGTACGAGCGGGTGACCACCAACGTTCGGCGCGCGCTGGTGGCGGGGAACGTGTTCCAGGACAATCCGCGGATGGAGCGGCTGGACGTGGTGTTCGCCAACCGCTTTCTGGCCGCGTGGGACCAGCACGTGGCCGGCGGAACGCCGTCGCAGAGCTGGCAGGCAGCGTTCGCGCTGCTGGACGATCCGGGCCCGCTCATCGTGCAGCACCTGCTGGTGGGGATGAACGCGCACATCAACCTCGATCTGGGGATCGCGGCGGCCACGGTGGCGCCCAGCCCGGAGGCGCTGCAGTCGCTGTGGCCGGACTTCAAGAAGATCAACGAGGTCCTGTCGCGGCTGGTGATCGTGGTGGAGGACGAGCTGGGCGAGGTGTCGCCTCGCCTCAAGCGCATCGAAGACATTGCGCCGGCGCTGGAGGACATGCTCTTCGATTTCGGCATCGACGTGGCGCGCGACGTGGCGTGGGCGCTGGCGCAGGAGCTGGGTCGCACGCCGGCCGACGGGTGGGACGCGGTGATCGCGCGGCGCGACGCGGAGGTGGCGGCGGTGGGGCGGGCGCTGTATCCGCTGCACGGCCTTGCCGGCCACGTGCAGAGCTGGATCCACGCGGCCGAATCCACCGACATCCGCTACAACATCCAGGTGGTGGCGGAGTAGAGACCCCACGCCCCGGCCCTCTCCCGGCAAACTGCGCCGGGAGAGGGGGAGAACTTCATTGCACTCCACAGGCTGTTGTGCGTTGGCGGGTATTTTGCGGCGGGAAGGGTAACTTCTCGCGCGCATGTCACCGCGCACTCACTGCCCACCGCTACGTCAGGAGGTCCGCCATGGCGCAATCATCCACCCTGCGAAAGACGCTGTTCGCGGCGGGAGTGCTCGGCTGCATGGGCTTCGGGAGCGCGCAGGCGTTCGCCACGCCCCAGCCCACGACCGATGTCTCGATCTGCAACGACAATGTGTGCATGGCCGGATGCCTGGCCAGGGGCTACTGGGGCGGGTACTGCTCGTACCGCGGCTGCGAGTGCTACCGCATCGACGAATAGCACGGGAGTCCCCATGACGCGATTGATCGACCCGCGCCAGGCGCTGTTCGCGGCCGGCGTACTGGGCTGCATGGGATTCGGGGGCGCGCAGGCGTTCGCGAGTCCCAGGCCCCCTGCCGGCGACTCTGTCTGCGATGACAACGTCTGCACCGCGCTGTGCATCTCCAGGGGCTACCATTACGGCATCTGCTACACGCACAGCGGGTGCGTCTGCTTTCGGCTGTACCAGTAGCGTATCGGACGCATCGCATTGAAACGGACGGCTCCGCGGGCTGCGGGCCGTCCGTTCTCGCGGGAAATCGTTGTGCGAACCCCAGGGTGACGGCACATTGACGGAGTTGGAACCACCTCACGAACTCCCACCCATCATCCCCTCCGATTCCATGCCGATGAAGCCGATCACACTGTTGTTCGGATTGCTGATGCTGTCCGGGTGCGCGAGCGCGGGCACCGTGTGGACCACCGAAACGCCGCCGATGACGGAGGACGAGGAGGAGACGGACATTCCGCGCAACGCGGATGCGCGCGGCGTGACGGGCACCTGGCGCGGGTCGTACATCTGCGCGCAGGGGCTCACGTCGCTGCGGCTGGACCTGCGGGGCGGGGAGGATGGTCGCGTGGAGGGCACCTTCTCGTTCTCGGCCCACCCCGACAATCCGGGCGTGCCCCGCGGCAGCTACCGCGTTTACGGCAGGCTGACGTCCGGGCTGGTGCTGCGGCTGGAAGGCGGGGAGTGGATCGATCAGCCCGAGGGCTACTTTCCCGTTCCGCTGGTGGGGCGGATGGAACTGGAACGGGTGCGGTACTACGGGTTCGTGGATTTCCTGGGCTGCGAGACCTTCTCGGTCACGCTGCGGCAGTAGCCGACCAGGCAGACGCCGGCGCGGAAAACACGAAAGCCCCGCCGTTCGCGGGGCTTTCGTGCGTCAGGCGGCCGTGTGGCCGTCAGTCCCTGGGACGGCGGAGGACGAAGGTGCCGTTGGCTCCGCCGGCGCGGTCTCCGGCGTAGGTCCATCGGCCCGCGACGGAATCGGCGTCCAGCCGCCCGGTGAGCACGATGCCGCTGCCGACGCCGTCCAGCACCATCTCCACCGAGTCGGCGCTGGTGATGCGCGCGGCGACGGTGGGCACGCGGCCGGTCGCCGCCACCGGCAGCCCGAAGCTGCGGAAGTCGGCGCCGTAGGCCCCGTAGTGGGTCGGCGGGCCCTGCAGGCGGGCGACGCTCTGCACCACGCGGTTCTCCATCAGCACAAGCTCTCCGCGCACGGTACCGACGGTCGCGGTGTCGGTGCGCAACCGCAGCGGCGATGCCACCTGGAATTCCGCCGTCCAGCCGCCGCGCAGGCGGGGGTCGCCGCCCAGCTCGCCGCTGGGCCCGCTCTCGCCGCACGCCGCCAGCCCCAGCAGGGCCGCCGCGCTCCACCGCGTCCAGGATCTTTGGATCGTCATCGGCACGCCCTTGAGATGGGTCCGCAACGCGCTCGCGTAAATACGCGATTGCCGGCGGCCCCGGTGTCAAGACAAACGATCCGGTCATCGGGGAACGCGCCCTCACGGCCTGGGAAGCGTCCACCCCAAAACAGCGCCGCGACGTCCGCCCAGGAGCGAATGAATTCGCCAGATCGCCCGTCGCGCGCCCGATGCGGACGCGCAGGCGCCTGGGACGCCGCACACGGCCGGGCCGTCGAGTCCGCGCAGGCGGACTTTGGCCTTTGTAGCCGCGGTTTCAATTCAACCGCCCCGGTAGAGACCGGCCGCCTTCCGCACTCACGCACTCACGCACTCACGCACTCCCGCACTCACGCACTCCCGCACTCCCGCACTCCATCACCCCGTCACCCGCTCACAGCCGTATCTGCGCCCCCAGCTCCACCACGCGGTTGGCCGGCAATCCGAAGAACGCCGTCGCGGGTCGCGCGTTGCGCGCCATGATGGCGAAGAGGGCGCGGCGCCAGCGGAACATCCCGGGCTCCTTCGACGGGATCAGCGTCTCGCGGCCCAGGAAGTAGCTGGTCCGCGCGGGGCTCAGGTCCAGCCCGGGCACCTGGACCGCCGACAGCGCCTCCGGCACGTCCGGATCTTCCATGAAGCCGTACGCCAGCGTGATGCGGTAGAATCCCTCCCCCAGCTCCGCCACCGCCAGCCGCTCCGCCGGCTCCACGTGCGGCACCTCCTCCGTCGTCACCGAGAGGAAGACGGTGCGCTCGTGCAGCACCTTGTAGTGCTTCAGGCTGTGCAGCAGCGCCGGCGGCGTGCCGGCCGGGTTGCCGTACATGAAGACGGCCGTCCCCGGCACCCGGTGCGGCGGGTTGCGGCCGACGTCGGCCAGGAACATCTCGATCGGCATGGTCCCCGCGTTCAGCCGCTGCGCCAGCAGGGCGCGCCCCGTCTTCCACGTGGTCATCGCCGTAAAGATCACCGCGCCCACCACCAGCGGAAACCAGCCGCCCGCCGGGATCTTGACGATGTTGGCGCCCCAGAACGCCAGGTCCACCGCCAGGAAGAAGCCGGTGAAGAGCAGGGAAGCCCACAGCGGCCACTTCCACCGCTCGCGCTCCACGCGGAAGAGGAGCAGGGTGGTGATGACCATCGTCGTCGTCACCGCCACGCCGTACGCGGCGGCCACGTGCGTGCTGTCCCGAAAGCCCAGCGTCAGGCCTATGCAGCTGATCATCAGCAGCCAGTTGACCTGCGGGATGTAGATCTGCCCCCGCTCGCGCGCCGAGGTGTGGTCGATCTGCACGCGCGGGATGTAGCCCAGCTGCACCGCCTGCATCGTGAGCGAGTACGCGCCGGTGATGAGCGCCTGCGACGCGATGACCGCCGCCATCGTCCCGATCACCACCACCGGGTACAGCGCCCACCCCGGCACCATACGGAAGAACGGGTTGTCGACGGCCTCGGGGCGGTGGATGATGAGCGCGCCCTGCCCGAAGTAGTTCAGCAGCAGGGCGGGAAGGACGATCCAGTACCACGCCAGGCGGATGGGCCTGCGCCCGAAGTGCCCCATGTCCGCGTACAGCGCCTCGCCGCCGGTGACCACCAGGAAGACGGAGCCCAGCACCAGGAATCCCCTCCACCCGTTGTGCGCGAAGAAGCGGACGCCGTACAGCGGGTTGATCGCCGCGAACACGCTGGGGTCGCGGACGATGTTCGCCACGCCCAGCACCGCGATGGTGGCGAACCACACCAGCGTCACCGGGCCGAAGATGCGCCCCACCGTGGCTGTCCCGCGGCTCTGCATGGCGAAGAGCGCGATCAGGATGACGATGGTGATGGGGACCACGTACGGCTCGAAGAGCGGCGTGGCCACCTCCAGCCCCTCCACCGCGCTCAGGACGGAGATCACGGGCGTGATCATCCCGTCCCCGTACAGCAGCGCCGTGCCGAACAGCCCCAGCATGATGAGCGCCCAGCGAGGGCTGCGCCGCATCGCCCCCACGGGCGTCACGAGCGAGGTGAGCGCCAGGATGCCGCCCTCGCCGCGGTTGTCGGCGCGCAGGACGAAGACGGCGTACTTGACGGAGATCACCAGCACCAGCGCCCAGAAGATCAGCGAGAGCACCCCCAGCACGTTGTCGCGGGTGGGGTGGATGCCGTGCGTGTGATGAAAGGATTCGCGCACCGCGTACAGCACGCTGGTGCCGATGTCGCCGTAGACCACGCCCAGCGCCGCCAGTGACATCAGCGCGAGGTAGCGGCCGCCCTGTCGATCCTGCGTTCCCTGACTCATTGCCATTCCTCAAAAAGATTGGCCTCACACAGAGTTAGCAGAGTTAGCGGAGTTTTCTCGTGCCGTTCCCTCGCGCCCTGGTCCGAGGAGACACCACGAAACAACTCTGTTGACTCTGTTGACTCTGTGTGAGGCCAAAGCAGTAGAAGCACGAACAGCCGCGAGCCCTGCTCCTGCGCGAGGAGCGGGCTTGCGGCCGCATAACGAACGGAGCCGGGCAGCGCACGCGGTGTGCGCCGGCCCGGCGGGATGACGTGAATCATCCTACCACTCTCCCTATGAAGCCTGCGGGGTTAGCTGTCGGGTTCGGAGAAGGAAGTCTCCGTCCGGAACGGATCCGGATTCACCCCGGGGCGATCGCTCGCCCATTGGGTCCCCCGCCGCGCGGCTCCTGGTCCGCGTGCTCGGCTGTAGTAGCTGGCGCCTTGTCGCGCCCGCATTCATGCTACAAAAGCGCATCGCGGCTGTCAATCGGATCAGCCGCGATGCGCGGACGAGCATCTGCGACGGGACCAGTGTTTACACCCGCCCCCGCCGCGCCTAGCTTGTGCTTCTGCCCGTCCGGCTCCCTCCGGGGGAGAGAGCCGGCCCGCCGCCACACCCCGCCGGAGCCCGCGCATGACGCTCATCATCATCCTCGCGGTCGTCGCCCTGGTCGTCGTCCTGGGGATCGGCCTGTACAACCGCCTGGTGGGGCTGCGCCTGCGCGCGCAGAACGCCTGGTCCGACATCGACGTGCAGCTCAAGCGGCGCTCGGACCTGGTGCCCAACCTGGTGGAGACGGTCAAGGGGTACGCGTCGCACGAGCGCGAGACGCTGGACGCCGTGGTCGCCGCCCGCACCCGCGCCGTGGCGGCCGCCGACGCCAGCCCCGCCGAGCGCGCCGAGGCGGAGGCCGGGCTCACCGCCGCGCTGCGCGGGCTGTCGGTCACCATGGAGGCGTATCCGCAGCTGCAGGCCAGCGGCGGCTTTCGCGACCTGCAGGGGCAGCTGGCCGGCATCGAAGAGGCGGTGCAGAACGCGCGGCGCTACTACAACGCCGTGGTGCGCGACCTGAACACCGCCATCATGACCTTTCCCAGCAACCTGCTGGCCGGCCCCATGGGCTTTCAGCCGCGCGAGTTCTTCGAGGCGGCGCCCGTGGAGCGCGAGGTGCCGCGCGTAAGCTTCTGATTTGCCGAGTGCCCAGTGTCCAGTGCCCAGTGTCTAGTGCCAGGTGCCGACATCGCGCAGATCGGCATTATTCACTTGAACCTGGGCACTTGAACCTGGGCACTTGAACCTGGGCACTTGAACCTGGCGCGGGCACCCTTCGCCGCGCCCGCCCGTCCCCATCCACCCAGACGCATCCCTCATGCGCCGCGCACTCCTCCTCATCTGCGCGCTGCTCCTGGCGCTCGCCCCCCCGGCCGGGGCGCAGAGCAGCGACAGCACCATCGTCATCCACAGCTACGACACCGAGCTCCTGGTGCAGCTGGACGGCGTGGTGGACGTCACCGAGATCATCCGCTTCGAGTTCGTGGGAAGGTGGAACGGCATCCTGCGCGACATCTCCCTCAACCACCACACGGCGGAGGGAAAGCGCGAGAAGCTGCAGGTGGAGGTGGTGTCCGTCACCGACGAGCGCGGCCGGCCGCTGCGGATGGAGCCCGAGGAGCCGGACGGGTGGTTGCGGCGCCTGCGCATCTACGTCCCCGGCGCGCACGACGCGCAGCGCACCGTCGTCATCCGCTACCGCGTGAAGAACGCCATCCGGTACTACTTCGCGCGCGACAGCACCCCCGGCTTCGACGAGCTGTACTGGAACGTGACGGGGAACGACTGGACCATGCCGATCGGCCGGGCCAGCGCGCGCATCGTGCTGCCGCCCAACACGCTCCCCACGCGGCTGGCCGTCTACACCGGCTACGCGGGGAGCACCGGCCGCGACGCGGAGATCGCGGTGGACAGCGCGCGGCGCGTGGTCACCTTCACCACCACCCGCGAGTTCGCCGAGGGCGAGGGGCTTACGGTGGCCGCCGGGTGGCCCCCCGGCGCCCTCGCCTCGCGCCCCAGCGAGGCGGAGCACCAGCGCCTGCTGGCGGCGCACGCGCGCGCGGAGAAGCTGCGGCTGTGGCCGCTGGGGCTGCCGCTGCTGGCGTTCCTCCTGGGCTTTCGCGCCTGGCGCAGCCACGGGCGCGATCCCAAGGAGCAGTCCATCATGGTGGGCTACGAGCCGCCGGACGGAATGACGCCGGCGGAGATGGGGACGCTGATCGACCACGAGGCGGAGATGCGCGACATCATCTCCACCCTGGTGGACCTGGCGGTGCGCGGGTACGTGGGGATCGAGGAGCGCGTGCAGAAGCACCTGTTCGGCCTGATCTCCAACACCGAGTACGTCTTTCACCTCCGCAGGCCGCGCGAGGAGTGGAGCGGGCTGGCCGCGCACGAGGAGCGCTTTCTGGACGCCCTGTTCAGCATCGCGTCCACCGCGGACGAGGCGTGGGACGACATCCGCGCCACCTTTGCCGAGGCGCGGCGGGTGCACGAGGCCGGCGGCGAGCTGGACCGCCAGGCGTTCTCCACCCGGCTGGCGGCGGCGGGGTCGCGCCCCACCCAGTCGGTGCGGATGAGCCAGCTGACGAACCGCTTCTACAGGTCGCTCCCCGGCATCAAGGACGCCATCTACGAAAAGCTGGTGGAGCGCGGCTACTACATCCACCGCCCCGACAAGGTGAAGGGAAACTGGCTGGGGCTGGGGATCGCGGCGCTGGTGGTGGGGCTGTTCGGCGCCGGGTTCCTGGCGGGCATGGCGCCCGCGTGGATATCGCCATTCGCGCTGGGCGTGGGCGCGGGGGTCAGCGCGGTGGTGCTGATCGGCTTCGGGCTGATGATGCCGGCGCGCACCCACGCCGGCGCGCGGGCGCGCGAGGCGTCGCTGGGGTTCCGCGAGTTCCTGGACAAGGTGGAAAGCGACCGCTACCGGCGGATGATCACCTCGCCGGAGATGTTCGAGCGCTACCTGCCGTACGCCATGGCGTTCGGCGTGGAGAAGCGCTGGGCGCGCGCCTTCGACGACCTGTACCGCGAGCCGCCGGACTGGTACAGCGGCAGCGGATACGGCCACTTTCGCGCGTCGGAGTTCACCTCGCGTATGAGCACCATGACGACGCAGACGGGCGCCAGCATGCAGTCCAGCCCCAGCTCGTCGGGATCCGGCGGCGGCGGGTCGAGCGGCGGCGGGTCGGGCGGCGGCGGGGGGAGCGGGTTTTAGGTGAACGGGTGAACGGGTGAACGGGGGGCTCGTCGCGACCCGCGGGGCCCTCTCCCCCGACCAGCCTTTCGCTCGTTCCTCGCGACGGCGGTCGACCCCTCCCCCAAACTGCGGGGGAGGGGTGTTGTCATGGCAGGCACCCGGCTGCGTCCCCAACCCCTCCCCCGGGGTTGGGGGAGGGGTCGCCGCGAGCCGCGAGGAACGAGCGGCGAAGTCGGCGGGGGAGAGGGCCCCTGCGGAAACGCGTCACCCCCTCACCCGTTCACCCGTTCACCTCCTGACCCTCCGTCACCTCCCTGTTACGCCCCGCCGCTGGAACCAACCCACGCCGCGGCGATAGATTCCCCGCATGACGGACGACCCCTTCACCCTCCGCCCCTTCCACCCCGCGTGGTGGCTGCCGGGGGCGCACGCGCAGACCATCGCGGGACGCTACATCCGCCCGCCGCACGGGGTGCACTACCGCCGCGAGCGGGTGGAGACGCCGGACGGCGACTTTCTGGACCTGGACTTCGCCACGGTGGACGGCGCGCCCGCCGCGGGGGACGAGGCGCCGCTCTGCGTGGCCGTGCACGGGCTGGAGGGGAGCGCGCAGTCGTCGTACGTGCTGGAGACCAGCCGGGCGCTGGCGGAGCACGGCATCCGCACCGTCGCGATGAACTTTCGCTCGTGCAGCGGCGAGCCCAACCGCACCGCGCGCTTCTACCACGCCGGCGAGACGGGCGACCTGGCCTTTCTGCTGGACCTGCTCGCCGCGCGTTTTCCACGCGCCACGCTGCTGGGCGCAGGGTTTTCGCTGGGCGCCAACGTGCTGCTCAAGTACCTGGGCGAGCAGGGAGGGGCGTCGCGCATCCGCGCCGCGGCGGCCATCTCCATCCCGTTCGACCTGGGGCGGGGGTCCGACAAGCTGGCGGCGTCGTTCATGGGGCGGGTGTACACGCGCCACTTCGTCCGCCGGCTGGTGGTGAAGTACCGGCTCAAGCGCGCGGCCGGCGTGCCGCTGGACGGCGTGGTGCTGGACGAGCGGCGCATGCGCCGGTGGAGCTCGTTCCGCGACTTCGACGACGCGCTCACGGCGCGGCTGCACGGCTTTGCGGACGCGGACGACTACTACACGCGCAGCAGCAGCGCCGGGTACCTGCACGGAATCCGCGTCCCCACGCTGCTGGTGCACGCGCTGGACGACCCGTTCGTGGACGAGCGCGCCATCCCGCACGGCGTGATCGACGCCAACCCGCACCTGCACACGGCGTTCGTGCCCCGGGGCGGCCACGTGGGCTTCATCGCGGGATCGCCGCGCGCGCCGCGCTTCTGGGCAGAGCGCGAGGCGGCGCGCTTCCTCGCGGGGCGGGCGGGAGCGAAACCTGCGTGAATCGACAGGGAAAAACGGTAGCTACATCCTCTGGACAGTGACGGATTCGAGATGACGGACGTAGTGGACGCCGCGGCGGTGAAATCCACCTTCGGGCGTACGGTAGAGGAGCGGTTCACCAACCGGCTGATGCTCAACATCCCCACGCGCGGCAACTCCGCCGTGGAGCGGCTCATCGAGCGCATCAACGCCGACGACGAGCTGTACGCGCTGTGGCTGGCCGCCAACGTGAACGCGGTGGAGCGGCTGGGGATGACGGACCACGGCCCGGTTCACGTGAAGATCGTGATGAACATCGCCACCAAGCTGCTGCGCGTGCTTACCGAGCACGGGGTGCAGCCGGGCGTGGTGATGAACTACGGGATGCGGGTGGAGGATGCGGAGGTCGTCGTCATCATGGCCTCGCTGCTGCACGACGTGGGGATGAGCATCCACCGCAAGGACCACGAAGAGTTCTCGCTCTTCGTGGCGCAGCTCAAGCTGCGCGAGCTGCTGGACGGGATCTACCCCCGCGGGCAGGCCACCATCATCCGCTCCGAGATCCTGCACGCAATCATCGGCCACCGCGCGGGCGGCAAGCCCATGACCATCGAGGGCGGCGTGGTGCGCGTGGCGGACGCGCTGGACATGGCCAAGGGGCGGTCCCGCATCGCCATGGAGGCGGAGGGGCCCATGATGAGCATCCACTCCATCAGCGCGGCGGCCATCGAGGCGGTGCACATCGAGACGGGGGTGGAGAAGCCGGTGCGCATCCGGGTGGAGATGACCAACTCCGCCGGCATCTTTCAGCTGGACCAGCTGTTCCGCGAAAAGCTCTCCGGCAGCGGCCTGGAGAACTACGTGGAGGTCGAAGCCCTCATCGAAGGCGAAGCCGAGAAGCGCCTGGTCCAGACCGCGTACCGGATCTGAGGAGTGACATCTCGCGGGGCGGTCTCGCGTGAGCGGGTAAACCCGCCGCTGGGAAAGCGATAGCCCCGTCTCGGCGCCGCTGACGCGTCGCCGAACGGGGCTTCAACCGCTCGGGTCCGCCGGGCCCGTCGCGCTACGCAGGCCGTGTTCGAGCGCAAAATACTCGCGGCGGAGCCGGTACGGTTTCGCGCGCATGAAGGTGAAGCCCGGTTCGGCGAGTGTAACGAGCCGAGACCGGGCTTATGGCCTTTCCAGCCGCGGGCTTCAGCCCGTGGCTGCTCGGCGCCGCTGACGCGCCGCCGAACGGGGCTTCAACCGCTCGGGTCCGCCGGGGTCGGCGCGCGGATGCGCAAGCCGCGTTCGAGGACGACGATCCCGCGGCCGCACCCGGACGGTGTCGCGCGCATGAAGGTGAAGCCCGGTTCGGCGAGTGTAACGAGCCGAGACCGGGCTTATGGCCTTTCCAGCCGCGGGCTTCAGCCCGTGGCTACTGCCCGCGGGCTTCAGCCCGTGGCTGCTGCCCCTGCCTGCTCGCCGCTGTCCGTGGCAACCCGCGGCGGCCGCGCCGGCCGACGCACGCGGGTACGGCGCTCTGGCGCCGCCGTCCTCCACCGGCGTACCATTCATCCCGCCCGCCGAAGTTCCCGCCGACGGCACCGAGGTGCTGCGCTCCACCAAGCAGCCCGCCGTGTGGGAGGGCAAGTACACCGTACAGAAGACCGCCGAGATCAGCGCCGAGGCCGAGGCGCTGGGCGTGCTGAGCCTGCTGATGATGCTGCTGCTGGAGCGCCGCCGCGGCTGATCTCCTCCTCCCATCCCCCTTTGATCCGGAGCCCGCAGGATGAAGAGACTGTTGATGATGCTGGCGCTCGTGCTGGCCGCCGCCCCCGCCGCCGCGCAGCCGGAGCCCGCCGAGAGCGAGATGGCCGCCGCGCGCGAGCTGCTGGAAGTGAGCCGCAGCCGCGAGAACTTCATCCGCGGGATGGAGATCGGGATGGAGGTGGGGATGGGGCAGCTGACGCCGGAGCTGCGCACGGCCGTGCGCCAGGTGCTGGACGAGCACTTTCCCTACGAGGACCTGGAGCCCGGGATGGCTCGCCTGTACGCGGACATCTACACCGAAGCGGAGATCCGCGCCATGACCGCCTTCTACCGCACGCCCCTGGGCCAGCGGATGATCGAGACGCTGCCGGAGCTCACCGCCGGCTCCCAGCGCGTGGCGCAGGAGCGCCTGCAGGTGGTGATGCCGGAGCTGGTCCGGCGCATCCAGGAGGTGATCCAGGCGCAGGAGCAGCGGTCCGACACCACGCCCCGGAGCTGACCGGACCATGGCCGCTCCCTTTCACGGCAACGTGGTGGTGATCACCGGCGCCAGCGACGGCATCGGGCGGGAGATGGCGCTGCAGCTGGCGGAGCAGGGCGCGTGGCTGGCCCTGGCCGCGCGCGACGCGGAAAAGCTCGAGGCCGCCGCCGCCGACTGCCGTGCCCGCGGCGGCCGCGCCGTGGCCATCCCCACCGACGTGGGCGACGCCGCGCAGTGCCGCCGGCTCGTCGAGCGGACGGTGGAGGAGTACGGCCGCATCGACACGCTGGTGAACAACGCCGGCGTAAGCATGTGGGCGCGCCTGGACGAGGTCACCGACCTGGCGCCGTTCGAGACCATGATGCGGGTGAACTACATGGGGAGCGTGTGGTGCACCCACGCCGCCCTCCCCCACCTCAAGCGCAGCCGCGGGCGCATCGTGGGCGTAAGCAGCCTCACGGGGCTCACGGGGGTGCCCACCCGCAGCGGCTACGCGGCCAGCAAGCACGCCATGGCCGGCTTCTTCGACTCCCTGCGCATCGAGCTGGCCGACGAGGGGGTGTCGGTGACGATGGTGTATCCGGGCTTCGTTAGCACAGGGATCCGCACGCGCGCGTTCGGGCCGGACGGAAAGCCGCTGCGGGCCAACCCGGTGCACGAGGCGGAGGTGATGACGCCGCGGGAGTGCGCGCGGCTGACCATCGACGCGGCGGCGGGCCGGCAGCGCCAGGTGGTGATGACGGCGCGGGCAAAGGTGGGGCAGTGGATCAAGCTCATCGCGCCCCGCGTGGTGGACCGCATTGCCCGCAGGGCCATCGAGCAGGGCCGATGACGGGCAACCATTCGGGCGGAACGGGGTTCCAACCGGGTGCTGACGATGACGGCAACCTGTTGGATGACAAAAAGATGCGCCTGCGCTCCCTGCTCCTTCCGCTCTTCTCGCTCTTCTCCTCCTCCGGCGCGTCGCACGCGGACGAGCGGGTGGTGTCCGGCTACTATACGGTCGGCTGGGAGGAGCAGTCGTTTCAGCCGTGCGGCCAGCGGGGCAAGTGGTGGGTCAACAACCCCGGGCCCATGATGCGCGCCTACGCCGACCTGGTGGAGGGCGACTGGGGCACCATCTTCGTCACCGTACGCGTGGACCTGACCACGGAGGGCAACTGGGGGCACATGGGCGGATACCGCCGCGCCATCGCCGTCACCGAGCTGCTGGACGCCCGCGCCCCGTCGCCCGATCGCGACGACTGCTCGCGGGTGCGGGAGACGGAGTAGGGGTGAACGGGTGAACGGGTGAACGGGTGAACGGGTGAACGGGTGAGCGGTTGAACGGGTGATGGAGTGAACGGGTGATGGAGAGATGGAGTGAAGTGCGCCGCCGGGGATTCGCTCCCCGGGCGGCGCTTTTTCGTGGCCGCTCGCGGCCCGGGGGGTGGATGCGTATCTTGGTGCCGCGAATGGGCATCCGGATGACGGAAGCCGTTCTCCCCCGCTCCGCGAAGAACGAGCGGGGAGGGGGCCCCCGCCGGCGCGGTTCGATCCTGTTCGAAGCGCCCGGCTACCACGACCGATCTGATCCGTGACCGATACAGAATTTCCGCCCGCCACCGGGCCGGACCCGTACGACCCGGCGGTGCGCCGCAAGAACGTCAAGACGCTGGCGATCGTCGCCGTGCTGCTGGCGATCATGATCGCCATCCCGATGACGGTGCGGCGCTTTCAGCAGCCGGAGACGTTCTACGGCACGCACGCCGAAGCCGTCACCGCGCAGGCGGTGGAGCGCGGTGACGTACCGCGCTTCATCCCCGCGACGGCCACGGAGATCCACGCGCGCAACAACCGCGATTCGGGGCAGCGCTTCGTCCGCTTTACCTTCGCGGACGCGGACCTTCCCGCCATCACCCGGGGAATGCGCCTGCTTCCGCACGCGGAGGTGGAGAAGGTGCTGGTGCCCGCGCCGGGATACACGGAGTGGTTCCCCATCACCTCGCGCACCCTGTCGGGAACGCAGGGCGGGTACCTGCAGGTGTACGAGATCCCGGCCGGGCCGGACCGCGGCTACCTGGCCGTGGACCCGCGCACCCACTACGCGTACTTCTGGAGCCGCCCCGCCGCCCGCGGCTGACCCCGTTCCCATCACGCCATGTCCGTTACCCCCGAGTACCGCGAGTTCGTGCTGGAGCAGCTGGGGCGCGTGGCCCCGGTCACCTCGCGCGCCATGTTCGGCGGCGTGGGCGTGTACTCCAGCGGGTTCTTCTTCGCCCTGCTGGACGACGACGCCCTCTACCTCAAGGTCGACGACACCAACCGCCCGGACTTCGAGGCCGCGGGGATGGGCCCGTTTCGCCCCTTCGAGGGCGGCGGCGCCATGCAGTACTACGAGCTTCCCGCCGACCTGCTGGAAGACGCCGAGCGCCTGCGCCCCTGGATCGACAAGGCCATCGACGTCGCCCGCCGCAGCCGCAAGGGCAAGAAGAAGTAGCCGCTCCCCCGCTCCCCCGCTCACCCGCTCACCCGTTCACCCGTTCACCCGCTCGATGAGCTGGCGAGCGAAGCGCCACCCTCCGTCCCGCGGCCGCGCCTGGCGCGGAATCGCGCTCCGGTGTACGCTTTTGGCCCCGCCGGGCGGCGGGAACCGGGTGTCCACGGAGCCTTCTTCGGCCTGACCACTTGGGGCCACGGGTGGCGCAGATAGCCCGCTCCTCTTGTGAAGGAGCGGGCCGGGCTCTACTCTATCGCCTGGACGAAGGCCCTGACGACAACCCTGTATGCCCCCTGGCGGGCGGGACGGAACGGATACGGATGCCGCCGCGTAAAGACGACGCCTCCGTCGAGACGCTTCGCGAGGCCGCACGCACCTTCATGGATGCCACGTCGCTGCGCCAGGCGGCGCGCGACATCGGCATGAGCCCAACCGGTCTGCGCGGCTTTCTTGACGGCGCCGCGCCGTACGTAAAGACCGAGCGCAAGCTGCGCGCGTGGTATCTGCGCGAGGCCCAGCGCCAGGTGCAGGCGGTCTCGCCCGAAGCCGCGAACAACGCCCTGCGGCTGCTGGTGGGGCACTTTGCCCCCGCCTTTGCCCGGGAGACCACCCTGGAGCTGGTGGACGTGCTTGAGCGCCGCTGCGTCGACAGCCAGACGCCGGTGCCCGCCTGGATCGCCGAAGTCCGCGGCTGGTACTCGGAGTAGCTTTCGCTCCGGGGGACCAGGGACGTCGAAGGGAACAGCCTGCCCGGCGCGGTTTGCCGGGCGGGCTCTTTCCGCTTCCCGCCGCCCCGATCCGCGCCGGTCTTTCCGTTTCCTGCCTGCCCCGCCTCCCTGCGAATCCGGAAAAGACCTGGCACGCAGAGCAGCGGAGAGGCGGAGCAGCAGAGGACGGCAGCGTGTCTCCTCTGCTACTCTGCCTCTCTGCTGCTCTGCGTGAATCGTTTTTGCGGATCCGGTATCCCGATCTGCCCCATCACCCGTTCACCCGTTCACCCGTTCACCCGTTCACCCGTTCACCCGTTTACCCGTTCACCCGTTCACCCGTTCACCCGTTCACCCGTTCACCGCAGCTCCGCCCGCCGCCGCTCGCGGGCCGACTCGCGCGCGTCGCGCAGGGCGGCGTTGAACGCGGCGGCGGCGGTGGCAAAGGCACCGGCCTTTCGCAGCGTGGTGCTGTCCACGCCCAGAAAGGTGGTGATGGCGCGCCGCAGCGAGCGCTCCGTCTGGTAGCCGCTGGCGTAGGCGGCGCCGTACACCGTGCGGCCGGGGTCGTCCAGCAGCACGCAGGCGAGCAGCACCCGCAGCCACGCCTGCACCTGCCGCGGCGCCGGCAGGTCCGCCCGCGCGCACCGCACCGTCAGCGTGCGCGGCGTCACCCCCAGCCGGGCCGCCAGCTCCGGCGCCAGCCCGCCCTCCGCCGCCACCTCCCCCGCCGCCATCAGGATCTGCCGCGCCTCCGCGTTCACGTACGGCGAGAAGGCCGCCTCCAGCGCGCGCTTGAGCGGCCGCACGTGCGCCTGCCGAAGCCGCGCGGCCAGCGCGCGCGGCGTGCTTTCCGTCCCCAGCGCCACCACCTCCGACACGCCCCACTCCAGCAGCATGGCCACGTCGCCCGCCATCTCCGGGCGCAGCTCCATCGCGGCCACCACCGGCACCGAGGGAAAGCCGCGCAGCAGGTCCCGCACGCGCGGAAAGCGGTCGCCGCGGCGGATGCCGGCGTACGGGTCCACCACCACCACCGTGGTGGCCGGCGCGCGGCGCAGCGAGGCGTCCAGCTCCCCCCACGACACGTCACCCACCACGCTGAACGGCGCGCCGGCCATCTGGAACAGCGGCACCAGCTCCGGCTCCATCACCAGCAGGGGACGCAGGATGGCCGAAAAATTGAGTAACGGTGGCGCGATGGGGGCGGTCATCTGCGACAGGTACGACGTTGACCCGTGGACAAAGTTGACAAAATTCCTCCCACGGCCGCACCCCTGCTCCGTATCCCGTTCTCAGGAGATGATTCCATGAAGTCGCTGCGCCTCTCCGTCCTTGCCGCCGCCCTGGTCCTCGGCGCCTGCTCCTCCGCCACCCCCACCGAACCCGCCAGCGCCGCGGTGAGCTTCGATGAAGGCCCCGGCTCGGGCGGTGGCACCGCGACGTCCGACACCGGCGGCACCACCACGAGCAGCGACAGCACGCCGCAGCGCGGAGGCGGAATGCTCGGGTCCGGGAACTGATCCGGCCGCCTCAGGCGACCTCCGCCTCCATCAGCCGCCCGCGGAGTGAAACGACGAAGCGGCTGGTGAGCGTTTCGCGAGAGAGTTGATTCCGCCCGCGCGACGCGGCGAGCTCGGTGCGTTCCGCGGAACTTTCAGCGCGCACTGCAGACAGTGCGCGCTCCGCGTTCACGATCACATCGGCCTCGCCGCGCAGCCGGGCGGCGGATTCAGCACGCACCAGAAACTGTTCCGCACTCTGCCACCGTCCCACACTCGACGCGCCCAGTCCCAGCTCATACAGCGCAAAGGGAACACCCCGCCCCGTCTTGCTCTCCGCGGCCAGCTGCGCGGCCTCGGCAGAAAACCTCCGATACACGTCCTCGTCCCCACATGCCGCTGCGGCGCGTGCGGTAGATGCGAGCACCACCACGCGCTCGTGCGGCTCGTGGAAATGTTCGGAAAGCTCCACCAGTACGGGCAGAGCGCGAGAGAACTCGCCGCGCTTCATCCACAGGAACGCGACATCGTAGGCCAGGGCAGGAAGCCTGTCGTGCCGCGGGAGGTACTCGTCCAGCGCGGCGCGTGCGTACTCCTCCGCCTGCTCCAGCTCGCCTACGTGCGCCGTGGCGACGAACAGATCGTGCAGCACCTCCCCTTCTCGATCGCGAAGACCATGCTTCCGCACGGTTCGGAGCGCCTGCATCTGCGACTGCTGAGCCTCCCGATACCTGCCGATGTCATAGAACACGTTTCCCAGGCTGTTCAGCCCGAGGGTCTGCGCCTCCCAATCTCCCTTGCTGGCGGCGACCCGCACGGAGCGCTTGATCCACTGCTCCGCCTCGCGCAGGTACCCGTGCGTCCTGAGCATGCGCCCCGCCATCCACGCGTACCGGGGGTGGTCGGGGCGGCAGAGCGCGGCGGCTTCGGCAAAGGCGAGTGCGGTGCGTGTCCCGTTGTGCGCGAGCCCCCACTCCGTCACGCACAGGCAGGCGTGCGCCAGCTGCTCGCCCGAGGCGGCTTCGGGATCGGCCAGCTCGCCCACGATCACGGCCAGCGGGTAGCGCAGCTCCGTATCGAACGTCCCCTCCAGCAGCTCGCGCTCCCACTGCTCCATGGCCCGCGGCTCGAACAGGTCGCCGCGCTGGGCCGGGATCTCGGCGGCCCACAGCAGCACGCTGCGCAGCACCTGCCACACCGTGAGCGCCAGTTCCGGCGGAAGCTCGCGCACGATCTCCGTCCCGGCCACCTCCCCGCCCGGAACGGTGAGCGGCGACGTGAAATCCGTGCTGCGGGTGACGGAACCGGGGCGTAAGGGGCTGGCGCGCATGGGGCCTCCTGTCGGAGTGCGTCGGGTTATGAGTGTGGGCATGATCGCGCCGGAGGCGTGCTCCAGCGTTCCGGCTCATTCTAAGCGCGGTTCGGCGGCCAGTCTACACCCGAACAAGACCGCCCCCGTTGCGCCAACAGGCGCACAGACACTGGCCTTGCGCACGGAAATGCGACAAAGTAGACTACGAGAACACGTCCACTTTGGCCAAAACTCCGCCCCGCGAGAGGCCCCATGACGACCGATCGTCCGCAAACGTCCATCACCCGCCTGCGCGAGGCGGTCACCATCCGGGTGCAGGCCACCTCGCTGCGGTCGGTGGCGCGGCAGGTGGGGATGAGCCCCAGCGGCCTGGACAAGTTCCTGAACGGGGCCATGCCGTACCAGAAGAGCCGCCGCAGGCTGTTCGACTGGCTGCACCGCGAGCGCAACAACCTGGGCGCGGACCTCACGGTGGACGGCATCGCCGCCGCGCTGGGCGCGCTCGTCCGCGACCTGCCGCCCGACCGGCGCGAGCGGGCGCTGCACACGCTGCTGGATACGCTGCAGGACCTCTACGCCACCCACGCCGAGAGCGCGCCCGCATGGCTTTCCGAGATCCTGCAGAAGGCCGCCGACGGCAGCGCCTTTCCCGAAGACGAGGTGCCGCCCACCCGTCCGCCCGCCGCCGACGTGGCGCAGGCCTGAGCGCGAGCGCAGCCGGCCGCGGAGAGCCAGCGGGATGATCGTCCTTTCCCCGCTCATTCTGCCGGCGATGAGGTGCGCGGACAGGCGGCGTCTGGTCGTGGACGGCCCCGGCGCGTAGGTTCACCGGAGGGCGCGGCGAGCGCAAACCTGCCGCGACAACGGCGAACCAGCGACAGAGGGGGTGCGGATGCCTACACGCAAGGCGAGCGCGACGTGGGAGGGGGGACTGCGGGGCGGCACGGGAAGCTTCCGCGGCGAGAGCGGAGCCATCGACGCGAGCTATTCGTTCGGCTCGCGCTTTACGGACGCGGGCGGCACCAACCCCGAGGAGCTCCTGGCCGCGGCCGAGGCGGCGTGCTTCAGCATGGCGCTGGCGGCGGGGCTGGAGGCGGCGGGCACGCCGGCCACGCGGGTGCACACCGACGCCGCCTGCACGGTGGAAAAGGTGGAGGAGGGCTTCAAGATCACCACCATCCGGCTGCAGGTGCGCGCCCGGATCCCCGGTGTAGACGACGCGACCTTTCAAAAGGCCGCGCAGGACACCAAGAAGAACTGCGTCGTCTCCAAGGCGCTGGCCGGCGTGGACCTGCAGCTCGAGGCCACGCTGGAGTCGTAGCGGACGATCCGGTGGATGATGGTGGCCGAAACCCCGCGCCGCGGCGTGGGGTTTCGCGTTTTCCCCGCCGGACCGCGAGAGTCGCGGCTCACCCCCTGTCCCGCACCGGCACACCCTGTCGCGCTGCACGGCGAATTCCGTCTCGCGACGATTGGCCGATGCGGGTTTGGGTGGATGCAAGAGAGCCGGCGGCGGCCCGGAGAGGGGACGCCGGCTGTAGGGATTTTCCCGACGAATGGCTGGGGTTTTTCCTGACGGAACGAAGCGTGCGGCAACTTTTCCCGTGATCGGCGAACGGGCGAACCGAACGCGCCCGCGCCGAGCCTTTCCGCCGCCGTCCCCGGCGGCGACCCCACGGCTCACCCGGGAGGCCACATGCCCTTGCTCGACCGAATCTCCGGCCTGTTCAACGGAGGCGGCGCGGCCGCCGCGTCCCCCGCCCTGTCGCGCGCCGAGATCGAGGCGCGGCTGGGGCAGGACGGGTGCTCGCTGGCGGGGGCCAACCTGGGCGGCGCCGACCTCACCGGGCTGGACCTGTCGGGCGCCGACCTCCGCGGCGCGGAGCTCGGCAGGGCGAAGCTCACGGGGGCCAACCTGTCGCGCGCCAACCTGACGGGCGCCTGCCTGCAGGAAGCCGACTTCACCGGCGCCACGCTCACCGACGCCACGCTGCGCGACGCCAACACCACCCGCACCGGCGCGCTGCATCCCCCCGTGCTCGAGGGCGCCGACCTCACCGGCGCGGATGCCACCGGCGCCGACTTCACCCGCGCCAACCTGCGCAGGGCCACGCTAACCGGCGCGCGGCTGCGCGAGGCGGGGCTGAACAAGGCGGACCTTTCCGGCGCGCGGCTGGACCGCGCGGAGCTGGACGGCGCCAGCCTGCGCCACGCCACCGCCGACGGCGCGGACTTCAGCGGCGCTGGGCTGCAGACGGCGGACCTGTCCAGCATGCACGCCGTGGGGGCGCGCTTCGGGGGCGCGCGGCTCTCGCGGGCCAACCTTTCGGGCGCCAACCTGGAGCGTGCGGACCTGTCCGGCGCCAACCTTACCGAGGCCAGCCTGGAGGCCACGCGGCTGAACGGCGCCACGCTGCGCGGCGCCACGCTGGACGGCGCCGACCTGGGCGACGCCGACCTGACCGGCGCCGACATGGACGGCTGCGACCTGTCCACCTGCCACAACCTGCGCACCACCCCCGCCGGCGCGTTGTAGCCGGCGGGGTCCCACGAACACTCGGAGGCGCGGAGAGGTGGTTCCTCTCCGCGCCCCTTTCGTTTTCCGCTCCCGCCAGCTCTGCACCGGCGGATGAATCCGCGGCTGATACTAGATCCGGCAATCGAGTGCATGACTTCCTGAGAGAGGCGCCGCGCCGAACCTCGCCTCGACCGGGAACCCGGCGCGCCGACCGAAGGACCTCGCCAGCAGAACGAAGGGGCTGGATCCGCGTCCTGATCCATCCCCTGCGTAGCCGAAAGGAGGTCCTTCGGTCGCGCGCCGGAGTCAGTGCAGGCGGCAGGATCTGCGCGTGCGCTCCCTCAGGAAGTCACATTCTTTTCCCGGATTCGGTATGAGGATGAGGCGATCTTTACGGCGCCGGGGGCGCGAGAAAGAACGTGGCGATGTTGGATCGGTGGCCGCGCTCGTACTCGCGCTCGTCGCCGCTGGGCTCGTGGTGCTCCCAGAGCACCGCGTACGCCGTGTGCTCCTTCGCAAAGGTGGACGCGACCACCCAGGTGTCGGCAAAGCGCACGGAGTCGCGCGCGGGAAGGTCGATGGCCGAGGGCCCGCCCATGCACGAGGTGCCGCCGCCGGGCGGGTGCAGCACCGTCTTGTCGGGCGCCTGCACGTAGAACTCCACCTGGCACTGGTTCTCGAACTCCAGCCGCACCGGGCGGTTTCCCGGGTTCACCAGGTACGCCGTCATCCGCAGGCTGTCGCCGGGCGACACGTTGCCCGACGGCTGCACCGTCAGCCGCAGCGGAAGGTCCGAGCTGTCGGTGCCGCCGCCGCGGCAGCCGGCCAGCAGCAGCGCCGCCGCGGCCAGGGCGGCGCCCTGGAGCCGCCGCCTCATTCCACCTCCGCGCGAAGAAGGAACCGCGGGATGACCACGCGAAAGCTGGAGCCGTCGGGGCGTTCCATCACGTAGTATCCCTCCATGTGCCCTTCCCGGCCCTGCAGCACGCAGAAGCTCTCGTACTCGTGCACCTCGCCGGGGGCGATGGTCGGCTCCTCGCCCACCACCCCCTCGCCCTGCACCTCGCTCTCGCCGGCGGCCGCGTCGTGGATGTACCAGTGCCGCCAGCGCAGCGTGGCGGTGCCGTCGCCCACGTTCTCGATGCGGATGCGGTAGGCGAACACGTGCCGCGGCGCGCCCGGGTCGGAGCGCGCCTGCAGGTAGAACGGCGTCGCGGTTACGCGAATGCCCTCGGTGACGCGGTGAAAGAGCATGGCCTGCGGCAAAAGGAGGGGCGTGGCGCCTCTGCAGGCACGATACGCCGGGCGCCCCGGCCGGTCAACGCCGCCGGTTTGTCGGACGCGCGGGCGGCGCCTAGATTGGGCCTCCGTCCAGCCGCACCCCATCGATCCCCTTCCCGCCACAGGACACACCGATGGAGCACCTGAAGACGCTCATCCGCAACGTGCCGGACTTTCCCATGCCGGGCATCCTGTTCCGCGACGTCACCCCGCTGCTGCGCGATCCCTCGGGGCTCAGGCAGGTGGTGGACGCTTTGGCGGTGCGATACGGCGGGCAGGGGATCGACGTGGTGGCGGGGATCGAGTCGCGCGGGTTCATCTTCGGGACACCGCTGGCGCTGGCGCTGGGCGTGGGCTTCGTCCCCATCCGCAAGCTGGGCAAGCTGCCGGCGGACCGCATTACCCGCGAGTACGCGCTGGAGTACGGCACCAACGCGCTGGAGATGCACCGCGACGCGGTGCAGCCCGGCGAGCGGGTGCTCCTGGTGGACGACCTGCTGGCCACCGGCGGCACCGCCCGCGCCGCCGCCGAGCTCATCCAGGAGCTGGGCGGGGAGATCGCCGGGATCGCGTTCGTCATCGAGCTCGCCTTTCTGAACGGCCGCGCCGCCCTCCCGGGCCATCCCGTGCACGCGCTGCTGGAGTACTGACGGGCTGCATCCCCGAATCCGGCGAGGAAGGCGGTTCAGGCAGAGTCCGCGGTAAAGAAGGAGAGGACGCAGAGAACGGACGATCCGTCCTCTGCGTCCTCCTTTTTGTCTGCCTGAACCCCCGTACCCCGGTCCGGGGATTCTTCCGATCCGGGAGACTACACCGCGGCGGGCTGCGGCTTGCCGCCGGTGCGCAGGTACTCGGCGAAGTCGTCGGGAAGGTCGCTGCGGCGGATGGCGTCCATCGTCCGCTCCACGTCGTACTCCACGCGCACCACCTCCGTCTCCACGCCGCTCCCATCCACCGACAGCACCACGTACCCCGCGCGCCAGTCGCCGTCCTTGGGGCGTCCCACCGAGCCCGTGTTGACGAAGTGAATGCCCTGCACCTCCCGCGTCCACGGCACGTGCGTGTGGCCAAAGCAGATCACGTCGCCCGCGTGCGCGCCCGCCTGCTCCGCCATCTTCAGGCAGAACTCGTCGCTGCGGTCCGCCGTCCAGTACAGCGTGTTGAGCGTGGGCGCGCCGTGCACCAGGATCACGCGCGGCCCCGGCAGGTGCCCGCCCAGCGGCCGCACGTCCAGCCGAAAGGGGAGCGCGCCCAGGAACCGGCGGGTCTGCGCGCTCGCGTGGCGGCGGGTCCAGTCGTAGCTCAGGTGCGAGAGCGCCTCCTGCCGCGGGTCTTCGTACTTGCACCCGCAGTGCTTGTAGTCCGTCGCCACGGTGGAGTCGTAGTTCCCCGCGATCCCCGCGATCCCCTCCGCGCGAATGCGCTCCACCGTCTCGTCCGGCCACGGCGCGTACCCCACCAGGTCGCCCAGGTGGTAGACCGCATCCACGTCGCCGCGCGCGTGGATGGAATCCAGCACCGCCTCCAGCGCCGGCAGGTTGGCGTGGATGTCGGAGATCAGGGCGATGCGCATGGGAGTGCGGGAGTGGGGGGAGTGCGAAAGTACGAAAGTACGAAAGTACGAAAGTACGAAAGTACGGAAGTGCGTCCCGGACCTGGCGAATCGCGGGTTGCGGACGCGCAGGTGCCCGGGACGCCGCACACGCCCGTGCCGCCGAGTCCGCGCAGGCGGACTTTGCGATGTCGTTGCGGCGAATTCATCGCTCCGCGGGCGGACGGCCTCTTCGGGGTGAGGATCCGTCCCGGCACCATCCGCCGCGGCGGGCGGGCGGCCCGTTCTACCGCGTGATCGCCATCGACGGCACTCTCGCCGACCCGCGGCGCGCGGTCCGGCCGAGATCCACCCTCACCCGCAGCAGGTGGAGTCGTCGGCGCGCTCGGCGTCGGCGCGCAGGGTGGCGGCCAGCTCCTGCACCGCTTCGAACGGATCCGCGTTCAGGCGATAGTACGACCAGCGCCCCTGCTTGCGGTCGCTAACCAGCCCGGCGGCCTTGAGCGTCTTGAGGTGGAACGAGAGCAGCGACTGCCCCGCATCCAGCACGTCCACCAGGTCGCACACGCAGCGCTCGCCCCCGCGCAGCACCTCGATGATGCGCAGGCGCTTCTCGTCGGAGAGCGCGTGGAACAGCCGCGCCGCGCGCTCGATGTCGGTTCCGGTTTGCGTAGCCATGCCCAAACTATACATCAGCCGATTTTGATTGGTCAAGGCCTCGCACCCCGTCCACCGGCGCCGCGCACCATCCGTTTGGCACGATACTGGCTTGTGCGGCGGCGGTCTGGATACGTAAACCGTTGCAGGGACGGGATCTGAGATGACGAAGACTCATGGGCGCAGGGCCGCCCTCATCGCGTTCGCGACGGGCATGCTGGTGGGTGGCGGAGGCGCGGCGACGCAGGCCGCCGCCGCCGAACGCGCCGAGGCCGCCGCGGTGCAGGACGGCTTCTCCATCACCGTCGACCTTTCCGACCGCATGCTGTACGTGGCGCGCGGCGGCGAGACGGTGCGCGAGTACCGCGTGGCCGTGGGCCAGTCGCGCCACCCCACGCCCACGGGCGCCTTTCGCGTGAACCGGCTGATCTGGAACCCGCGGTGGGTTCCGCCCGATGCCGAGTGGGCGCGCGAGAAGCGTGCGCGCGAGCCGGGCGACCCGCGCAACCCCATGGGGCGGGTGAAGATCTTCTTCCGCGCGCCGGACTACTACATCCACGGCACCCGCGAAACCGACTCGCTGGGCCAGGCCGAGTCGCACGGCTGCGTGCGCATGCGCAACGCCGACGTCATCGAACTGGCGCGGATGGTGATGGAGAACGGCGGCGCGCGGCGCAGCCCGGGGTGGTTCCAGCGCGTCATCAACCGCGTGCGCAGCACCCAGGACGTGCGCCTGTCGCAGCCCGTGGCCCTGCGCGTCCGCGCCTGACGGCCATCGCGGCGATGCACCGGCGGGCTCCGCGACCCTGCGGAGCCCGCCTTTTCTTTTCGGTGGATGGAGACGCGTGATGCACGTCATCGAGATCCTGCTCCCCCTTCAGGACAACGAGGGAAATCCGTTCCCCCGCGCGGCGCTGGACCGTGTGCGCCACGACCTCACCGAGCGCTTTGGCGGCGTGACGGCGCACCTGCGCGCCCCCGCCGCCGGCGCCTGGAAGGACGACGAGGGCGGCGTGGCCCGCGACGACGTGGTGATGGTGGAGGTGATGGCGGATGAGCTGGACCGCGACTGGTGGTGCGCCTACCGCCGCGAGCTGGAATCCCGCTTTCGCCAGGACGAGATCCTCATCCGCGCCACCGCCTGCGAGAAGCTGTAGGTCCCCCCGGGGCCCCCGGCTCGACGACGGAAATCCAGCTGCGCCCGCAGCCGCCCCCCTTACCCGGCCTCTCCCCCCGAACTGCCGGAGGGGAGAGGAGAATTCGATCCCGCTCCGGAAGGTGCGTCGCACTGCGCCCGACGGGGCCCCTCCCCCGGCCCCTCCCCGCTCGTTCCTCGCGGAGAGGGGAGAATTCGATCCCGTCGTCGACCACCCATCCGTCATTCCGAAGGAATGCCGCGCGGAGCCGTCCCCAACCCCGGGCCTGGCGCGCGACTGAGGAATCTGCCTTCGGCCATTCACGCTTCCGTCGACGCGCTCCAGACTCCGCGGATCCCTGGCCAAACAAAAACCTCCCCCGACGGTTCGGGGGAGGTGGGCGAGTGATGCTCGCCCGGAAGGGTGCCTGCTCGGCGGCCGGACCGCCTTCTCACGCCCCCTGGGCCACGGGCGGCGTGTGCGGCGGCGGCGAGTCCGGTGGCGGCGGCGGGTCCGGCGGCACCGGCACCGTCTCTCCCTCGCGCCGGTTCCACGTCTGCCGCTCCTCCGCCGGCTCCAGGTACAGGATGCGCACGGCGACCACGAGAATCGCCAGCAGCGGCGTCGCCACGAACAGCGCCAGGATCCCGAACCCCACCGCCAGCATCAGCTGCCAGACCAGGAGCATGGCGGGCGGGATGTTCACCGCGCGGCGCTCCACCAGCGGAACCGTGATGGCGTTCTGCACCTGCTGCAGCAGAAAGTAGAACGCCGCCACGTACAGTGCCATCCGCGGCGAGATGGCGAACGCGGCCACCATCGCCGGCGCCGCCGCGATCGTGGGGCCGAAGTTGGGGATGAACTCCATCAGCGCGGCGAACGCGGCCAGGGCCAGCGCGCCGGGCACGCCCAGCAGGGTGAGCCCGATGTACGTCACCACCCCGATCCCCAGCATGGTGATGGCCTTGCCCAGCGTCCAGCGGCGCAGGTTGCTCGCCGCCTCCGCGTACGCCTGCTTCCACCGGTCGCGCGTGTCCAGCGGGGTAAATCGCAGCAGCAGGTCGCGGTACACCTCCGGCTGCGCCGCGAAGAACGTCGCCAGCACGATGATGGCGAACGAGCCCAGCAGCGTGCTGATCATGTTGAACGCCAGCGGCACGAAGCGGCTGATGAAGCCGGAGACCTGCGCGCTGAGCGAACGCGAGAGCTGCGACTCCGGCCCCTGCCCCGTCTGCTGCCGGAACCACACCTGGAACGAGTCCAGCGTCTCGGGAAGCGACGTGGACAGCAGCCGCACCTGCGCCATCATCTCCGGCACCATCTTCACGAACAGCCCCACCAGCGAGCCCACGAAGATGATCACCATCAGCGGCAGCGCCAGCCGGAACGGCACGCCCAGCCGCGTCATCAGCTTCGCCGGCGCGTGGATGACGATCGCGATGAGGATGGCCAGCATGACGATGAACAGCGCGCTGTGCACCAGCCAGAAAAAGCGCCACAGAAAGAAGAAGACCATTCCCATGGCGAAGACCCGCGCCACGTCGGCGGACCTCCAGATGATGCGGCGGACCTCTGCTTCGGCCATGCGCGTGCCTGTGGGGAGACGGGTGCCGGTCGGGGCCGGCGTACCGGCGTCGCGGGACTACATGAAAGAACGAGGCCGCGCCCCCATCGGGGGGACGCGGCCTGCGGGGCCATCACCTGCCGTGGTCAGCGCCCGCCGCGTCCTCCGCCCCGCGCGCCGCCACCGCCGGCGGCCCCGCCACCCGCCCGGCCGCCCGTCGCGCCGCCGCCGCCCGCCCGGCCGCCGCCGCCGTTACCACCGTTGCCGCCGCCCGTACGCCCCGCGCGGCCGCCGGTCGCTCCACCCGTCGTTCCGCCCGTGCCGCCACCCGCGCGGGCGCCGCCGGCCGTCCCGCCCCCGGTCACCGCCGCGCCGCCCCGGGCACCGCCCTTGGGCTTCGCCGCCGCCGCAGCGGCCGCACCCGCCGCCGCGCCCGCGGCCGCGCCCAGCGCCGCGCCCGCCGCCTTGCGCCGGCCGCTGGGCGAGCCCTCGCGGAAGTTCTTGCCCGCGGTGAACGAGATGGTGCTGCGCTCCGGGATGTCGATCACGGCGCCGGTGCGCGGGTTGCGGCCCTGGCGCGCGGCCCGGGTCTTCTTGGTGAACTTGCCGAAGCCGGGGATGGACAGCTCGCCGATCCCGTGCACCGCCTCGGAAACCGCCCCGGCGGCGGTGTCGAAGATGGCGTCGACCGCGCGCGCCGCCGCGGCCCTGCTCATCTGGGCCTTCTCGGCGACATTGTCGATGAACTCTGACTTGTTCATGGGAGTCTCCACGCGTGGGCGGTTCAGGTTCGGGCGCGGCCGGTCGGCGGGCCCGCGCGCGCCGTGATGCAAACCCGGTTCCACATTCAGCGGCGCCATTGCTGGGCTTAAGACTATTCCGCACACACCGCGCACGCCCGCCTCTGCCGCACGGGCCCAGTCCCCGCCTCAAACTTTGCCCCGCGGACGGCCTAACCTGTTGATTTTGCGCAGGATAGTCCCACCCCCACCCCCCGCCCCGCCAGACGCCGCCAGCCCGCAAAGCCGAGCATCTACATGCAAAATCGCCAAAAAATCCGTCGGAAGAAAACCGGCTCACGCGCAAGACGCGGAGGCACGAAGAGAAAAATCCTCTCCCGCGCCTCCGCGTCCATGCGTGAGACCATCCCGAAAAAGCCCGGAGCCCCGGCGGGGAGCTTACCGCGTGCCGAAGCCCTGGCGGAACGAGTCCACCACGCGCCGCGCCGCCTGCTGCGCGTTGCCGAACGCGTCGCGCGCGCTCTCGCGGTACGAGGCGGCGGCGGCCGCGACGTCTTCGGCGTACCCCGGCTCCGGCTCGCCGCGGCGGCGGTAGTCGCCGGCCAGAACGCGCTCGTACGCGCCGCTCTCGAACCAGTTGCGCATCTCGGCCACGCGGATCACCGGCGCGGGGTGCGTAAGGGCGAGCACGTTGAGCACCTTGAACACCTGGTCGGCCAGGTCGCCCGTCTCGCGGTACTCCTCGGCCTGCGCGATGAAGTCCGCCAGGTTGGTCTCGTCCGCCTTGCCGCCGGCGAACTTGAGCATGGTCCGCATGGCCGCGTCGGGCTTCTGCACGGCCAGGATGCCGGCGCGGTCGCAGGAAAGCTCGGCCTTGCGGTGCCACTCCATCAGCGCCATCAGCACCGCCCGCGCGGCCAGCCCCACGATGGGAAAGCCCACGGTGGAAAGCTGGAACAGCACCACCATCATCGTCAGGTAGAGCGTGTGGCCGCTCAGCACGTGCCCCAGCTCGTGGCCCAGCACGAAGCGCAGCTCGTCGTCGTCCAGCTCGTCCACCGTCAGCGAGTTCAGGACGATGAACGGCTTCTGCATGCCGAAGGCAAAGGCGTTGAGCGTGTACCCCTTCTGCACGTACAGCGGGTACGGCTCCACGTCCAGCGTGCGCGCCGCCTCCAGGTACAGCCGGTGCACGCGGGGAAACTGCGTGGGGCTCACCCGCACGGAGCTGGAGAGAAAGGCCAGCCGGAGCGGCTTTTCGCCAAAGAAGCCGAACACGGTGCGCAGCACCTGGTCGAACACCGGGATCTTGCGCAGCGCGTTCAGCGCGGCGCGGTCGGCCGGGTGCTCCCAGGTGCGCGGGTCGATCTGGGTGAGGACGCGGGTGGAATCGCTCATCGGTCGCGGCGTGGCCGGTGTTGGGGGTGCGGGTGCGGCGGCGCCGCTGGGACGGGTGACGGTACGGCCCCTGCGCCGCGGGGTTTCAGCGGCGGACGGACCCGGCTGCTACGCGGCGGTGTACGGATCGTGCGTGAAAGGGTGTTTGCGCCGGCTCTACCGCGCTGCGCCTGCACGTCTTAGATTCCGGACAACCTGCCGTCACCACCGCCGCCTCCGGGGATTCGCCCGGGCAAGTGCGGCCCGTCTCCCACGCATCTTGGAGAATCTGCCATGCGCCGTCAACGCATCGCCCTGCTCGCCGCGCTCGTGATGTCCGCCGTGCTCCCCGCGGCCCTGAGCGCCCAGCAGGCGTCGCAGCTTCGCGGCACCTGGACGCTCAACCGCACGCAGAGCGACGACATCAACGCAAAGATCAACACCGCCGTCGCGCGGATGAACGTGGTGGTGCGCCAGATCGCCCGGCCGCGCCTGCGCAGCACCAACACCGCCTACCCGCAGCTGGTGATCGTGCACGACGCCACCAACATCCGCGTCGACATGCAGGGCCGCCCCTCGGTGAGCAGCCCCGCCAACGGGCAGCCGGTGCTGTGGCAGCGCGAGACGGGCCGCACCTGCGCGCAGATGCGCGGCGACTGCGTGCAGGTGACCACGGCGTGGAACAACGGCGCGCTCACGCAGACCTTCCGCGCCGAGGACGGCCAGCGCGTCAACGTGTTCACGGTGAGCCCGGACGGCAACACCATGACGATGAACGTCACCATCACCAGCCCGCGTCTGCCGAGCCCGCTCACCTACAAGCTGGTCTACAACCGCGCGTCCTGATGCGCTGACCGGCCGGCGGAGAGTTCGAGGAGAGGCGGCCCGGGAGCGGGCCGCCTCTTCGCGTTCGGAGGGCTATCGGTGGCCGAATGATCCAGCCCCGACGACCAGCCCTGGTTTCGGCGGTTGGATACGCGTCCAAACGGCAATCGCGCCGCCCGCCTGCAGGAGCGAATGAATTCGCCGCTACAACTACGCAAAGTCCGCCTGCGCGGACTCGGCGGCCTGGCGGCAAGCGGCGTTCCAGGCACCTGCGCGTCCGCAACCAGGCACGTCCGCTACTGCGCGCGCTCGGGGTGGATGTGCTCGCTCAGGAAGTCGGGCTCGGCGGGGAGCAGGTGGGGGACCACGCCGGGACGCGTCTCCCAGGCGTCGAACACCTCGGCGTAGCGCAGGCCGTACTGCTCGCCGGTCACGCGAAGGCGCCGGTCCAGCCACTCGCGGTCGCCGAATCCAATGCTCTCGCGGTAGAAGCGGGCAAGCTCGTGGATGGTGTCCACGTACGGCTCCACGTCCACCGCGACCGGAGGAATCACCGAGTGCGCGCCGCGGTAGGTGAAGACGGGGACCACGGCGCGGTGCGGCGGCCCCGGCGCCACCACCTTGGCGATGCGCGCCAGCGTGATGGCGTCGCGAAAGATCTTGCCCGACGCCTGGTGGTCGGGGTGGCGCATCCCGCGCCCCCACGCATCGCCCCAGGTGAGCAGGGCGTCGGGCTGGATCTCCGCCAGCACCCCGGCCACCCGCCACGCGGACTCCACGTTCGCCTCCAGGCGGCAGTCGCCGAAGTCCAGAAAGCGCGTCTCCACGCCCAGGATCTCGCCCGCCCGGCGGCCGTGCTCCTCGCGCCGGGCGGCCACCTGGTCGCGGGGAATGGGGCCGAACGCCTCCGTCATCTCCCCGCGCGTGAGCCACACCACCACCACGCGGTCGCCGCGGGCCTTCTGCGCCAGGATGGTCCCCGCCGCGCCCACCTCGTCGTCCGGATGGGCCAGCCCCACCAGCAGCGTCTTGCGCTCCATTCCCTCGCCTCTCGTACGATTCCGTGTCTCGCCACGCAGGACGCGCATGGAATCTCCGGACCACCGCCGCGCGCGGCAAGGTGAACGGGTGAACGAGTGAACGGGTGAACGGGTGAACGGGTGACGTGGTGAACAGGTTGCTCAGAGCAACGCGAGCTGCCGCGTGCGGCGGCGGCCGCGGTGCCCGTGCGGCTCCGGGACGAGCGGAGCGTCCTGGAGCATCGGGGCGACGTGTCTCCTCCGAGGGAAGGGGACGGGCTCCGGCTCGGGCGGGAGCGGCATGGGCGGCAGGACGGCATCGCCGTACAGCCAGTCCATCACCCAGCCCAGCTCGTACGGATCGCGCAGGTCGTCCGGCGCATCGAAATCAACGTGACGGCGCGCGAGTGCCGCGCTCTCCGCCGCTTCTCCCCCGATCATCGGCATCACTCCCCCGTTGTCGCGTCCACGCATCACCACCGCAGGGCGGACAATATGCCGAATAAAAACCGAAAATGCAAGCGTCACGAACTCCCGTACCGCCGCCTCACCCCCCCACCCCGTTCACCCGTTCACCCGTTCACCCGTTCACCCGTTCACCCGTTCACCCGTTCACCCGTTCACCCGTTCACCCGTTCACCCGGTCACCCGTTCACCCGTTCACCCGTTCACGCAAAACGCCCCGCCGGGC
>DASUVG010000295.1:0-20247 GCA_036379135.1 Longimicrobium sp. | reverse complement strand
GTGGCCGAGCTGATCGAGGCCATCACCGCCTACATCGATCGGCGCAACTCTGATCCCAAGCCCTTCACCTGGACCGCTTCCGTGCAGCACATCCTGGAGAAAGTGACCAAAGCGAACGAGACTTTGAAGGCACTACACTAGCGGGGAAGGGAGAGGTGGCGTGACGAACCTATTCCAAAACCTATTCCACCCCGCGTTGGACGTGAAAAGCCCCGGCAGCGTAACCGCTGCCGGGGCAATCACTTAAGCTAGTCGGGACGGCCGGATTTGAACCGGCGACCCCCTGAACCCCATCTAAGTCAGCTGATCATCGAGAATGCGCAAGATGGCGGATTTACTAGCTTTTTTGATGGGCCTTGCTGCATCCGAAACGGCATTTGAGAGGGTTTGCGGGGGTAGAAACATACACAAAAACATACACGGTCTGGCGCTGGCGAGAGCCCGATAGGCAACCCTCAAACGAGCTCGTTCGAGGGGGCGCAGAGGGTTCGGTGCACGACGTTCGGTGGGGACGCATTAGGAAGGTTTGGCCCCGAAGGGATTGCGGGTGTCGGAGGGGACTCTCCGATTCCCAGGGACGCGCGCGACGACTACGTAGCAAGGCAGATCCCGCGGTGTCAGGGCAGGGGCGACATCGACCCATGCGTTGCTATGCAGGTGGGGGACATACGAAAGTTTCTGTGGAGGTCCAGCACTAATATAAGAGAATCCCCAGTCTAACCCCGGTACCCTGATAGCTGCCCGATTGTCCTAACAGGGAAGCGCCTCCGCCCTCCCGCCGGATCGGCCTTGCCACCGGCGCGGCGCCCGAGCGCACCGTTTTCCTTCCATCTTCCGCCGGTACGCACCTATTCTACGGCACGATTCCAGATCCTGAGCGCCCATGCTCAGGATACTCCAGAGTCCGCAGGCGCGCTGTGCCCTGACCGCGCTGCCTCGGCCGCCCACGCCCTGCTGCGCCCCGCGCGCGGACTCCCATGCCCGACCAGCCTCCCTTCCAGCTCCCCGAGCCGCCCGCCCCCCGTGATCCACACTCCTTCGCGGCCGTCGCGGGCGGCAGGTTCGCGGACCTGCTTTCCGGCTGGACGGACGCCGAATTCCTGGCCCACGACTTCTTCCGCGGCGGCGGCGGCGCGCCGGAAGGCGTGGCGCCGGAGAAGGTGCCGGTGCTGCGCGCGTACCACCGTCTGCTGCGCATGTACCCGGATGCTGCGGTGGCCGACACCCTCTATGGGCTGGGCTATCACTCCGCCCACCAGGTGGCGACCGTGCCCGCGCACCGCTTCGTGGCCCGGCACGCGCAGGCGCTGGGCGGCCCGGAGGCGGCGCGCGCCGTCCACCGTGCCGCGTGCGCGGTGCGGGCGCGGGTGCGGCTGCTGCGGGCCGCCGTCGCCGACGCCGGCTCGCCCCACTTTCGCGCCACGCGCTTCTACAACGCCTCCACCGCGACCGTGGAGTACTTCCAGAGCGTCCCCAGCTACCAGGACCTCTTCGGCCGGCTGTACTACGTGGAGTGCCCGGAGTGCGCCTCGGTGCTCAGCCCGGCGGCGTACTTCCTGGACCTGATGCGCATCGCCGACTTTTACGTGGGCGAGCCCAACCAAGGCACCATCCCCCCCGGCTGGCAGCTGGCGGAGCGCCGCCCCGACCTGTTCTACACGCTGGAACTGGATTGCGAGAACGGCACGGCCACGCAGCCCATCCTGGTGATTGTGAACGAGGTGCTGGAGGCGCGTCTGGCGCTGGAGCTGGGTGAGAATCCGTACCTGGCCTTCGCCGCGGCCAGGTATCCGTTCAATCAGCCGTACTCCCTGCCGCTGGAGCGCATCCGCGCCGCGCTGCCGCACCTGCGCAGCACGCTGGCCCGGGTGTGGGCGGACTTCGGCGCCCCGGCGGACGCGGTGGCGCGCGAGTCGCTCCGGGTCTCGCTGGAGCAGAAGGAGGACCTGGTCACCCCGCACGACACGCCGGAGTCGCTCTCGCCCTTCTACGGCTGGGACGACCTCGCGGCCCGGCTCGACGAGCTCGCGCGGGTGGAGGTGTTCCTGGAGCGCACCGGGCTCGTCCGCCCGCAGCTGGTCTCGCTGCTGTACCAGGACCTGGACGCGCAGGAGTTCCCCACCGTCGCGCCCACGCTGTTCATCAACGACACCGGGCCCGACGCGCCGCCGCCGCTGCAGCTGGCGTTCGACGACGCGGACCCCGCCGCGCCGGTGGAGACCATCGCGAACCTGACAATCCCGCGGCTGGACCGGCTGATGCGCTTCATCCGCCTGCAGGCGCACCCGGGATGGAGCTACGCCGCGCTGGACTGGGCGATGCGCTCGGTGGCGGATCCCGCGGCCAGCGGGGACCAGATCGCCCAGGTCTTCGACGCGCTGGCGCTCATCGAGCACCTGCGCACGCGGCTGCGGCTGGAGCCGGACGTGCTGGCCGGCTTCTGGTACCCGCTCAAGACCATCGGCCGCGTCAGCGCCGAGCACCCGCAGGACCTGTTCGACCGCACCTTCAACGCGCCGGTGCTGCTGGATGGGCGCGACCCCTACACCCCGCCGGAGCCTATCCCCTTCGACCCCGCGCGTCCCCTGGACTGGCTGCCGCAGGGCACCAGCCGCCAGGACCTGGAGGTGCGCAGCCGGCTCACCGCGGCGCTCGGCGTCACCGACAACGAGCTGACCCTGGCCGTCGACTACCTGCGCTGCCTGCTGGGGCTGCGGCAGGACGCCCCACTCCCCACGACGCTGGACAACCTCTCCGGGCTCTTTCGCCTCACCCGGCTGCCGGCGGCGCTGGGGCTGGGGGTGGAGGCGTACCTCATCCTGCTGCGGGTGATGTACGGCCCCGACGAGGCGTGCGTGGACCGCCCGGCCGGCGCGGCGCGCCTGACCCCGCTGGACGTGGCGGCGCAGGCAGAGGTGGCGGCGTGGATGAAGCTCTCCAGGTGGGACCCCTTCCAGCTGGAGTACGCCATCACCGGGCGGGAGAACCGCAAGGTGAGCGCGGGCTACGACCCGGCGCAGGTGGGCCCCTTCCTGGATTCGCTGGCCACCGCCTCCATGGGCGCGCGCCTGACCCCGGAGAGCTTCGTCTTCGAGGACGTGGATACCGACGAGTCCGCCCGCGTCTTTCAGGGGCTGGTGCAGCCGGTGGGCTACCTGAGCCCCGACGGCATCCTGCGCGTCGCCCCCACCGAGATGGAATGGACGGCGGTGGCCCCGGTCTACCCGCTGGGCGAGGCGAGCTTCGTCTCCGACGACATCACCCCGCAGGAATCGGCGGACGCGTTCGACCTGCTGGTGGCCAACGGCGAGATCGTCCCCAGCGCACAGGACGCGCGGGTGGGCGCGCTGGCGCCGTCGTTCACCGCCGCGACGGACCTGAGCTACCTCTTTCCCGGCGATCCCGACGCGCAGCACCAGCAGAACCAGGTGCGCGAGGTGCTCCTCCAGGTGCAGCGCGACGTGGAGCACACCCTGGCGCTGCTGGCCGAAACGTGGGAGCTGCAGGGCAGCGCCGCGGTGGGCGGCGTGGCGCAGTTCTTCGGGGCCGAGAGCGAGATGATGGCGGTGCTGCTCCCCTTCGCGGCGCCGCTGGCGGGGGTGGTCGAGGTACTGGTGGCGCTGCTCACCCCGGTGCACTCGCCGGAGATGGACGAGCTGTTCCGGCTGCTGGCGCGCCTGCTGTACGTGCTGGACAAGCTGCGCTACAGCGCGGCCGAGGCCGCCGGGGCCATCGCCGACCCCGCCGCCTTCGGCCTGCCGGACGGCGACCTGGACCTGGCGGCGATGCAGTCCCTGTGGACCTTCAAGGCGCTAACCCTGGCCTTTCGCGATACGGACGACCAGCTGCTGCGCTACCTGGAGAGCGACGCAGAGGAGGAGGTGCGACTGGCGATGCTCTCCTCGCTCACCGGCTGGCCGCCGGAGCAACTGCAGACGCTGGTGGAGCGCTTCTGGCCCGACAGCGACGCCTCGGGCACGGTGGCGGGGGTGGCGCGGCTGAAGGTGGCGTTCGACCGCGGTGCCGCCACCGGCGCGGACGTGAACACGCTGCTGGCGCTGGAGGCGCTCTCCACCCTGCCGCTGGTGGTGGGCGGCGCCACCGATCCCGCCGCGTGGGACGCCTGGCAGACCGCCGCCGGCGGCGTGCTGGACCTGGTGAACGCGCGCTACGCCGGCACCGAGCGCGACCACGTGAACGCGTCCATCCAGGACGCCGTGGCCACGGGAAAGCGCGACGCGCTGCTCCCCTACGCCTGCTGGACGTTGGGCCTGCCCGACGCGTCGGCGCTGTACGAGTACCTGCTGATCGACGTGGAGACCAGCAACTGCGACCGGGTCTCGCGCATCGCGCAGGGCATCTCGTCCGTGCAGCTGTACCTGCAGCGGGCGCGGCTGCACCTGGAGCCGGGGGTGGAGGCCATCCCGGTGCCCGCCGTGTGGTGGGAGTGGCTCAGCACCTACCGCATCTGGGAGGCCAACCGCAAGCTCTTCCTCTATCCCGAGAGCTACGTGGACCCGTCGCTGCGGCGCTCCCGCACGCCCATCTACACGGAGCTGCAGGACGCGCTGCTGCAGGCGGAGATCGACGAGGCCAGCGTGGCCGCGGCGTACCGCGACTACCTGGACGGCTTCGTCAGCGCGGCGGAGCTGCGCATCGCGGGGGTGTATCGCGCGCCGGTGACCAACCCCGACACCGGCGAGACCACCGACACGCTCTTCCAGTTCGGACGCACGTCCGCGCAGCCGTACGTCTACTACCACCGCCGGCTGGAGCACTACGCGGTGGAGCAGGACCCCGCCACGGGCAGGTGGCGCACGCTGGGCACCTGGAGCCCCTGGGTGAAGGTGGGGCTCACCATCGCGGCGGAGCGGGTGACGCCGGTGTACGCCTGGGAGCGGCTGATGGTGTTCTGGGCGGAGCAGGCGGAGACCACCGGCTCGTACGTGGACGCCGGCCAGGAATCGCGGGACTACGTGGTGGTGCGCGCCTCCATCCGCTACTCGTTCCTCAATTTCCGCGGCGAGTGGGCCCCCCCGCAGACACTTGCCGGCGACATCATCGTCTCGGTGGAGCCCAACTCCTATCCCGGGTCGGTGGGGCTCGACCCCGCGCTCTTCGACCCGCGCCGGCTCTGGTGGCGGCAGGTGACGGTGCTGCACGCGCGGCCCGGCGCCTACCGCGGCGACGGGGGTGCGCCCTTCGGAGGGCAGGAACAGCTGCTGGTGCTGTACGGACCCTGGCTGGGGTTCACGCCGGGCGCCAGCTACACCGTGAAGGCGCCCCCGATGGATGCCGTGAGCGCGCGCTACCTGCTGAACCGGGAGATCCACGAGCTGCAGCAGGAGCGGCAGAAGCTCGCGGCGGCGGAGACGATCGTGGGCGGGCAGGTCCCGCTCAAGACGACGCTGGCGATGGCGTTCACGCTGATCGTGGACCACGTGGACCCGGTGTTCCATGACGACCTCCCGGCTTTCGTCCCGTTCTCGTTCTCGGGCGTGCTGGAGAACCGCACCCTGTGGGTGCGCAGATTTCCCAGCCAGTTCGCGGTCCAGCACGGGGACCAGGTGGTGGAGAGACCCGCCCCGCGCACGCAGCCGCTGGCCCTGGCGGCCGCGGGGCCCGCGCCCCCCCTCGCGGAGGCGGCGGAGGGGCAAAGCGTGGAGGTGCTGGTGAACCTGGCGGCGGTGAACACCGCCGTGACCGCGGTGAAGAACCAGCCCGGCTGGTTCGTGTTCGACAATGGCGGCGACGCGTTCCTGGCCGTGATGCGGCTCCAGCCGCTGCGCTCCATCACCGAGATCATGACGCTGGAGCTGACCAGGGCGAAGTGGCCCGTGGGCCCGCTGTACGTGGTGTCCGACCCGCTGTACACCACCGGCAAGCCGAAGCTCGAGGAGCAGGTGTTCGCGTTCACGCGGCTGGGCACCCAGACCGTGGACACCCTCTCCCGCCTGCTCTTTTCCGGGGGAATCGACCGCCTGCTCACCGTCTCCGCGCAGGAGTCGCCCGAGCTGCCCTTCAACCGCTTCTATCCCGACCCCGCCATCACCCCGGCCAACGTCATCAACACCACCACCGACAAGCTGGATTTCGACGGCGCCTACGGCCCCTATTTCTGGGAGGTGTGGTTCTATACGGTGTTCCTGGTGGCGGACCGGCTCAACGCCAGCCGCCGCTTCGACCAGGCCAAGCGCTGGTACGAGTATGTCTACGACCCCATGCAGCCGGGGGCGGAGGCGGGCTCCAACGACGTGTACTGGCGCTTCCTGCCCTTCCGCAGCCAGACGCCGGAGGCGATGCAGGCCAGTCTCACCAGCGTGGCCCAGCTGGACGCGTACAACAACGACCCGTTCGACGCCGACGCCATCGCGCGGCTGCGCCCCGGCGCCTACCCGCGCGCGATGGTGATCCGCTACGTGCAGAACCTCATCGACTGGGGCGACGCGCTCTTCACCCAGGACACGCGCGAGACCATCACCCAGGCCACCCTGCTGTACGTGCTGGCCGCGGACCTGCTGGGCCGCCCGCCGGTGAACCTGGGCACCTCCCGCATCCAGAATCCCAGGACCTACGCCGAGATCCGCGACGCCTACGACACCTTCGGCCAGGTGCAAGGCGCCACGGCCACCACCCTGACGCTGGCCCAGAACGCCTCCGACCGCGACGGCTACTACGACGGGCTGACCCTGCAGATCACCTCGGGCACCGGCGGCGGGCAGCTGCGGACCATCGCCGCGTACGCGGGGGCCACCCGCACGGCCGTGGTCCCCGCGCCCTGGAACCCGGTGCCCAACACCGGCTCCACCTACCAGGTGCTGGGCATCCCGCAGTTCCTGATCGAGGCGGAGAGCGCGCCGGCCGCGCGGCCCAACGCCGCCGGGGTGGCGCCCACCGACACGCCCTTCGTGGACGGCGACCTCTACTTCTGCGTGCCGGAGAACCCGGAGCTGCTGGCGCTTTGGCAGACCGTCGCTGACCGGCTGTTCAAGATCCGCCACTGCATGAACATCCAGGGGGTGGAGCGGCAGCTCCCGCAGTACGAGCCGCCGCTGGACCCGCGCGCCGTGCAGGCGGGCGCGGCGGCCGGCGGCGGGGTGCCGCCGGTGCAGGGCGCCGCCGAGCCGGCCATTCCCTTCTACCGCTTCACCGTCGTGCTGGAGCAAGCGCGCTCGATGGCCTTCTCCACCGCGCAGCTGGGCTCGGCGCTGCTGGGGGCGCTGCAGGCGCTGGACGGCGAGGAGCTGGCGCTGCTGGGCACCACGCAGCAGCAGGCGCTGCTGGGGCTCACCACGCGCATCCGCGAGGACCAGGTGCAGGCCGCGCGCTGGCAGCTCGCCACCTTGGAGGAGGGCCGCAAGAGCGCTGCGCTGCGCTACCGCTTTTACTCGGACCTGCTGGCCCGCGGGCTCTCCCCCGCGGAGCTCTCCAACCTGGCGTCCATGGAGGCAGCGCTCGTCTACAACGTGCTGGCTTCGGGCACGCGCATGCTCGCGTCCCTGGGCTACACGGCGCCGCAGGTGGGGTCGCCCTTCGCCATCACCTACGGCGGCAAGCAACTCGGCGCGGCGCTCAGCGCGGCCAGCACCGTGCTCGAGATCGGCTCTACCGTGTCCTCGTACATGGGGCAGCGCAGCCTGACCATGGCCGGGTACGAGCGGCGCGCGCAGGAGTGGGAGCTGCAGCAGCAGCTGGCCGAGCTGGACGTCGCCGCGGCGGACGACTCGCTGGAGGCGGCGCGGCTGCAGCTGGCCATCGCCGAGCGCGAGCTGGAGGTGCACCGGCGGCAGGTGGTGCAGAACGCGGAGACGGAAGAGTTCCTGCGGCGCAAGTTCACCAACCGCGAGCTGTACCAGTGGATGTCGTCGCGGCTGTCGGGGCTGCACTTCCAGGCCTACTCGCTGGCGTACGGCCTGGCCCTCTCCGCGCAGCGCGCCTACCAGTACGAGCTGGACACGCGCGAGGCCTTCGTGAACTTCGGCTACTGGAGCGCCCCGCAACGCGGGCTGCTGGCGGGCGACGGGCTGCTGCTGTCGCTCAACCAGATGGAGGCGGCGTACCTGGCGGGTACGCCGCGCCCGCTGGAGATCGAGCGCACCTTCTCGCTGCTGCAGCACAACCCGCTGGCGCTGCTGCGGCTGCGCGAAGAGGGCGAGTGCGCCTTCGAGTTGAGCGAGCGGCTCTTCGACCAGGACTTTCCCGGCCACTACGCCCGCAAGATCAAGACGCTCTCCGTCTCCATCCCCGCGGTGGTGGGGCCGTACCAGAACGTGAAGGCCACGCTCACGCAGGCCTCCAACCAGGTGGTGCTCACCCCCTCCATCGACGCCGTGCGCTACCTGCTGGGGCTGAGCCCCGAGGCGGCCCCGCCGGCCGGCCAACTGCGCACCGACTGGTGGAACCGCCAGGGCATTGCGCTCTCCACCGGCGTGAACGACGACGGCATGTTCGTGCTGAACTTCCAGGACCCGCGCTACCTGCCCTTCGAGGGCACGGGGGCGGTCTCCACCTGGCGGCTCTCCATGCCCAAGGCGGCCAACCGCTTCGACTTCGAGGCCATCAGCGACGTGGTGGTGCGGGTGAGCTACACCGCCAAGGACGGCGGCGAGGCGTTCCGCCGCCAGGTGACGGAGCTGGAGCCGGTGCGGGAGTACGCGGCGGGGCGCTACCTCGACCTGGCGCAGCAGTATCCGGACGCATGGTACGCCTTCCTGCGCGACCACACCGATCCCGCCGTGCAAACGCTGCCCTTCGGCATCGCGGCGCTGGCCCCGCCGCAGGTGGAGGCGGTGGAGACCGCCGCCGTCTTCGTGCAGCTGCAGGTGGCCGGCGACGCACCCGCGCCCTCCGAGTCCACCCCCTACCTCACGCTCCGCACGCCCGGCAGCGACGAGGTGGCGGTGCCGATCGGCGCGGAGAACTCGGGGCTGGTACCGCTGGAGACGGCGGAGTACGCGGGGGAGTGGACGCTGGCCTTCGCGCTGGACCAGGCGCCGGCCACGCTCACCGGGCCGGACGGCTTCCTGGACCCGGCCCGGCTGCTGGACGTGGTGCTGGTGGTGTACTACCGCGGCGCATTGAGCTGGGGCAACGCCGACCCGGCCGCGGCTGCCGGAACGACGGGCAGGCGACGCGGGTGAGCCGCGGCGCGGACGGCGCCGGGAGCCCTCTATGGCCCGCCTTTGCGCCGCGAGCTCCACGGCTTTTTGGGGTACTTGGCGTACTGGGCCTGCACGGGCCGCACCTGGGCGTTGTTGTTGATCACCAGCGGGGCCTGCGGGTTCTGTATCCGCCGGTTCAGAACCGGCGGATACAGGTTCTGTGCCGGGTTGAGGACCTGCGGAATCTGCACCTGCGGGATCTGGACCTGCGGATTCTGGGGCTGCGGAACCACGACCGGCTGGTTCTGGACCTGCAGGTGCTGGTTGTTCTGGTTCAGGTTCAGGGGGTTCTGAACCTGCGGGTTCTGGTTCTGCACCTGGCCCAGCTGCTGCTGCGGCTGCACCCCGAACTTGCGGTAGAGCACTTCCTTCACCTTCGTGGCCAGCTCCTGCTGGGACTGGTACGTCTGGCTGGAGAGCAGGGCCCCGCCCTTGTCCAGCTTGACGGTGTTCAGGTACTGCTTCGTCACCTTGATCAGACCCGTCTGGAAGTCGGGGTCGATGTTGGCCGTTCCGGTGTCGCGCACGTCGGTTAGGAACTTCTGCCCCCCGCTCTCCTTCGCGAACGAGAGCGTGGGCTTCTTGCCCTTGAAGTAGGTGTTGAAGAGCTGCTTGGCCTCATGATCCTTCCCGGCCTTGAACAGCTTGTGGACGTTGTGCACCCCCATTACCGCCGAGATGCTGCCGATGGTGTCGCGCTGGCCCTCGGACAGGGACGCAATGGTCGCGAAATAGTCGGACTTTGCCTTGGGCTCAGTCGCGGCTATGGGCATCTTGCCCAGCATTTTGTTGCGCGCGTTATGGACGACGTCCGAGCTCGGGGTGATCTCCTTGTATTTTCCTCCGCCCTTGACGAAGTAGTTCGACTTATTCCAGGTCGCGTATGCCCGCCCGGTGCTCTGCGGCCCCTGGATGGTCACGTTGGGCCAGTTCTGCCCCCCCAGGGCGGCGATGGCGCTGTGCCAGTCCATGAACTTGGTGATGGTCACCGGGTGATACGCGGTCGTCGGCTTTCCGTAGGTGGTGGCGATCCCCAGGTTGAAGTTCGGATCGGCCGAGGCGCGGACAGCGGTCCGCAGATCCAGGAGCGCGGCGTAGACCTCGTCGTTGGTGAGGTTCGCGACCTTGAAGCCCACCTGCCCGTCCGGGTCCACGCTCCCCACCGGGTTGCCGCCCACGAACTGGAACAGGTTCAGCCCGCCGTCCGGACCGGCCGGGTCCGCGTTCAGCCAGCGCCCCAGCCAAGTGGCGTAGTAGCGCGCGCCGTAGTAGTACAGCCCCGTGCTGTCGTCGCACTCCTTGGCCGAGTAGCGGTAGACCTTCGGCTCCACCTCGACCGGGTCGGTCCCTGCGATCGCGGAGGTGCCGCCGTACGGTAGGTACGTCTCGTACGTCGCCGGGACGGCCGCGCCGTCCACCTCTACGCTCACCGAGCCCAGCAGGTCACCCAGCTGCCAGCGCACCCGGCGCGGCCCCGGCGCCGCCTCGTCCGCCGCGGCCGGCGTCTCCATGCTGGCGGCGCAGCCGGCGCCGTCCAGCACCCGCAGCATGCTGCGCTCCTTCACCGCCGCGCCGCCCTCCGCCTCCCGCGTGGTGCGGATCACCTGGTAGCTGCCCAGGTAGATGCGCTCCTCCGTCTCCGCCGTCCCGTCCTCGCCCGCGCGCTCCACCACCCGGCGCACGCGGTCCCCCGCCCAGTCGTAGTCGAACCAGTCCTGCTCGGTGGCGCCCGGGCGCTCGATGGGCGAGGTGGCGGCGAGCCGGCCGCGGTAGTCCCAGGCCAGGACCACGGGGTTCAGCAGCGGCAGCTCCAGCGGGTTGCCGCGCGCATCGTAGGGCGTGTCCGCCAAGCGGTTGGAGCCCGCCTGCACCGGGCTCCCACGCGCGTAGGAGCCGGACCCGGCCGTGTGCACGGTGCCGAGCAGGTTGCCGGAGCCGTCGTAGGTGTACTCCTCGGCGTACGTCCCGAGCTGCACCTGCTCCGCCGGGTCCGCCGGACACAGCGGCGCGAACAGGCTCTGCTTGAACCCGGTGAGGCCGGTGTCCGCCTGGATGCCGGGGTGCTCCCGCCCCGTGGCGCTCACCAGACGGTAGAGCAGGTCGTAGCGGTAGTCGCCCACGGTCTCCGCCTGTCCGTAGCAGAACACGTCGCCGGCCGTGCGGTCCCGCGCCAGCGTGACGTTGCCCACCGGATCCCAGGTGTAGGCCACGTCCTGCAGCGCCGCCGGCTTCCCGCCGTCCGCAGCGGGCAGCGTAGCCGCCAGCTCCACCAGCCGCCGGGTGGTGTCCTGCCAGGTGAACTCCTGCGCCACGCCGTTGCCCAGCTCCACCCGCAGCCGTTGCCCCGCGGCCGCGTACGCCACTTCCGCGACGATCGGCTCCACCGCACCCTCCGCGTCCCGCACCCGCACGGCCGCGAGCCGACCGGAGAGATGGTAGTCCGTCAGGATCGTGGTGCCGTCGTCCACCCGCTCCTCGGTGACGCGCCCCTGCACATCGTAGCGCCAGCGCGTCTGGTAGAGCTTGGGGTCCAGCGGCACCTCGCCCGCCCAGTCCGCGTCGCCGCGAGGGTCCGCGCGCAGCTGCCGGGTAGCATGGGCGGTAAGCCCCTCCAGGCTGTAGCGTGGGTAGACCGCCACTCCCGCCTGGTCCTGCACGCGCCAGAGCCGCCCGCGCAGGTTGTTCACGGCCGCGTCCGGCTGGCCCTCGCCCCAGGTGAAGACCTCGCTCTCCCAGGCGGCGCCTTCGGCCGGCTGCACCCACGTGGTCAGCGGCCGCTGCAGCCGATCGAACGCGTAGGTCAGGCACTGGCCCAGGCCGTCCCACTCCGCCACCACGCTGCCGAACATGTTCGCCAGCGCCCAGCGCGGGCCGGCGTCGGCGCTCTCCGTCCACGCCGGCGCGTCCACATCCATCGCGTACGCGTAGCGGAAGTTGCGGTACGCGGCGCCCTCGGTGACGGCGGCGTAGAAGAGGCGCGGGTCCGCCGTTTCCCGCGTGCGTCCTTGCACGTCCGGCAGCAGCGCGGTGGTCAGCACGCCCTGGCGCAGGTACTCGGTGACCGCCGGCGCGAAGGGCTGGAAAGCGGGGCCCAGCTCCAGCGTGAAGCCGGCGGTATAGGGCTGGAACTTTCCGGTCAGCCAGGTGCCAACGGGGGGCGTGTCGCTCGCCTGCAGGTAGCCGCGCGCCACCAGCTCCGCCCACAGCGCCTGCGAGGTGACCTCCGTGCCCGCCACCATGGCGGCGAAGGCGTCCGGCGGCACGTCACCCAGGTTGTTCTCCACCTGGCGGATGGCGGCACCGGCGCCGTCCAGCACCGTCACCGCGGGGGTGTTGAAGCAGCGCGCCGCCTTCTCCAGCGCGTCGCGCTCCTCCGGGCTGGTGTCCGGCGAGGCGGTGTGGGTGAGATAGTAGTGCGAGTCGCGGATGGTGTCGTTCTCGTCGTACGCCGTCACCTGCCATGAGGCGTAGTCCGTCTTCGCGTAGCACCCCTGCGGCGTCTCCACCCGCACCGGGCGCAGCAGCGCGTCATAGCGCAGGCGCGTGGGCGGCGGCACCAGCCCTTCGGCGTCCACCTCCGCCTGCGGCTCCCACCGCGCCGTGTCCGAGTAGTAGGGCAGGTACTCCTCGGCCGGCTGGCCCTGGTTGTTATAGACGGTGCGGCCGGTGACGATCCAGCGCCGCGCCGCTTCGCCGACCACGGCGCGTCCCTCGGCATCCCGTGCCAGCCCCCCGCCGGCGTGCAGCACGGCGGGGCCGGGCGCCGCCTCCTGCTTGGCTTCCACCGCGCGCCCCAGCCCGTCGGCGTAGTCGATCATCGCCTGGATGGGGCTGGCGCTGCCCGGTGGCAGGTCCGACACGTGCACCTGCCGGGCGAGCTGCACCCACGCGGCCGGCTGCGGGCCGTCCTCCTCCGCCGGCCAAGCGTACGCGCGGTCGTCGTAGTAGATGAAGGTGGTGGCATCCTGCAGGTAGAACGGCTTGTCGTCCAGCACGGACTGGACGGTGACGGCGGGACGTACCACGTAGTCGCGCAGGTCGCCGTCTCCCGCGCGGGGCTGCCCATCCGCGGCTCGTTGGAAGATGGAGGTGGCGAGCGGCCGCCCCAGCGGGTCGTAGAGCACCTGGCTCACCACGCCGTTGGCATTGGTGAGCTGCCAGGGCTGCACCACGTGGTAGTCGATCTCCGCCCGCGTGGCCAAGCTGGCGCCCGCGTCCACCTCCTGGCGCACCTCCACCACCGCCAGGTACCAGGGCGCGTCGTATTCCGCCGTGGTGCGCACCCGCAGCCCGTCCGCCGCCGCGGGATCGTCCGCCGCGAAGTCGTTGGCGGCGGCGAACGGCTGGTAGAAGCGCGCCGGGTCCGCGTAGAAGTGCTGCACCAGCCCGCGGTTCCACCACACGCCGTCGTCCGCGCGCGCGTAGCCCCCCTGCTCCGCCAGCAGCGCCGCGTCCACCCGGCCGCCGTACACCTCCCGCACCCAGGCGTCGTCGAAGGCGGCGCGCTGCACGTGGTGCGGCAGCGCCTGCGGCGACACGACGCCCAGCGGCAGCGCCCCCGCCTGCGTCTCGTCCCAGAAGCGGGTCTGCTCCCAGGAACAGGTCCGCGCCTGCGGCGGGCCGGGGGTGAGGGGCTCCCCGTAGGGGACGGGATACTCCAGTGCCGCCTGCACCTGCGCGGCAATCTCGTCGAAGGAGAAGTACATGCCCCCGGGCGAGAGCCCCGCCAGCTCCCAGGCGCGCTCCTCGAAGGGCACCCCCACGACCCGGTACGGCTGCGTGACGCGGGTCAGGCGCTGCTCCGCGGCGGTGGCCTTGAGCTGCGCCTGCTCGGGATAGACGTAGACGTCGGGATGGGCGGATGGACGCCGCGCATAGTCCACCCCGCAGGTGCGCACCCGGAACTCGTTGCCGCCGCCCGGGGCGAAGCGGGCGTCCTCCAGCACGAAGTCGTGCCGGACGCGCGGGTCCGCCGGGTCGCGCTCGTAGTCGTAGGCGATGGATTCGCGGGCGCGGACGGAGAACACCGCCGGGCGGCCATCCTGCCCGGGCTGCACCAGCTGCACCTGCCAGCAGCTCTCCGCCACGGTGTAGGGATTGGCCGCCTGCGGCGTGCCGTCCTCGCCGTACACCTCGCGGCGCAGCTGGCGGCCCCGCAGCGCCCGGTGCGCCTGGCGCTGGGTGGCCGCGTCCGCCCCGGGGACGGGCGCGTCGAAGTGCGCGGCCGGCATCCGGTAGGCCAGTGGATCGCGCCAGTACTCCGCCCGGTAGGCGGCCGCGATGGGACCGGCGTCTTCGTACGCCCCCGTGCAGTACCAGGCGCGGGTGTAGGCCGGCGGCACGAACAGCTCCGGGTCCAGCCGCTGCACCGGCGAGCCGGGTGCGGCCGCCGAGACGGCGAAGTGGCCGTATGTCTCCGCGCTCCAGCTCTCCACGTAGCCAAACCCGTTGAACTCGCGCTCCACCGGGTCCCAGTAGCCGTCGTGGTAGCGGAAGCGCTGCGCGTAGCGGGCGCCGGAGACGGCGTCGGTGGTGACCGTCTTCTCCACCACCTGCACCGGAAAGGGGAGCCGCGTGGGCCAGGGGCGGCCGGCACGCTTGTCCTCCAGGTAGAGGCGCGTGGAGCTGGCGTAGGTGACCTGCATCGTGGCGCCCAGGTGGTTGTCCACCTCCGTGAGCAGGTACGCCCTGGGGCAGGGCCGCGGCGCCTCCCCGTTCGCGGCCGCCGGCATCCCGCCGAACTCGTAGAACCAGTGCCGCACCTCCGGCTCCGCGCGGGTGAAGACCAGCGCCGTGGCGCCCTGGCCCCGCACGTCCGCAAAGGTGAGCTGCGCCAGGTCGTCGAAGTCGCCCGGCAGGCGCACCGTGAGCGCCAGGGCGAAGGCGTTGCCGCTCAGGTTGCGGAAGACCTCCACCCGGTCGTGATAGGCGAACACTAGGTCCGCGAGCCCAGAGCCGTCCACGTCCGCGAAGTAGATGCGCGACGCGCTCACCCCAGCCGCGAAGTGGGGCGCGTTGCCCAGGCTCACCGGCGCGCCGAAGCGCCCGTAGCCCAGGTTGGGCCACACCTGCACCTGCCCGTCGCGCACCCGTACCCGGTGCTGCAGCCCGTCGCCGAACAGGTCCGCGAAGGCCACCACCTCCAGCTCGCCGGCCGCCGGCTGCGCGGGAAAGCCGGCCGGCAGCGTCCGCAACCGCGGCGCGCCGTACCCGGCGGTGCCCAGCGACGGGTACCAGGACAGGGTGCGGCCGCTGAAGGTGAGCAGATCCGCCCGGCCGCTTCCCTCCAGGTCCGCCTCCTGCACCGCCCCCCGGTCCAGGAAGGCCGGATAGGCGGTGAACGGCGCGAACGGCTTCCACCCGCCCCCCGGCTCGTGGGCGAAGTAGCCCTGCAGCGCCTCCGTCTCCACCACCAGCTCCAGCCGCCCGTTGCCGTCCACGTCGCGCAACGCGGCGCCGTCCCAGGGCAGCACGCCCACGGTGGGGAAATCGGCCGGGGCCTCGGGCGCCGCGTACACCCCATCCCCCAGCGGCGCGTAGTAGAGCGTGGTGGCGCCGTCGCTGTAGAGCACGCCGGGCAGGCCCTCGCCGTCCAGGTCCACGGGCAGAAAGCCGCCCGGCGCCAGGTACCCGGACAGCTGCGCGCCGCGGGGGACCATCAGGTTCTCGAAGCGCGGCGCCCGCGGCGGGTCGAAGCGCGACCAGGCAAAGGTGAGCGGCGGCAGCGCTTGCTCGCTGTAGCTGCCGTCGTCGCGGCGCCGGTAGCCCACCTGCCGCACCTCGGCGAGAGAGGAGAAGGTCGGCGTCTCCTCGTAGGCCAGGCGGGTGCCGCGCACCAGGGACGGCTGGGGCCCCAGCTGCGGGAAGCGGTGGAACATCAGCACGCCCCGGCACAGCCGCAGCGTGCGCAGCTCGAAGCCACCGCGGTAGCTGGAGAAAGGGTCCAGCCGCACCGGCCAGGAACGCACGGGCCGGTACAGATCCGCGCCCGGCTGGTCCAGCCCCGCCATCTCGTACTCTCCATAGTCGAACACCGCCTCGAACGCGAACGCCTCCGGCCCGCCCACCTCTGGCAGGTAGTTACCGTAGGCGATGGCGTGCAGGTAGCGCTGCCCCCGCCAGCTGCGGCCGGCCTGGGAGAGCGTGTCCGGCACGCCCGCGCCGTCCTCGGGCTTCCAGCGGTAGACGATGCGGTTGCCGCGCGTATCCACCGACTCCTCGGGGAGCCACTGGAACACGCGCGACAGGTCGTCCGGGTCGGCGATGCGGGCCGGCTCGCCGCGGCCGAAGACGGTGGTGGTGCCGTCGGGCCCCACCACCCGCCAGTACGCGTCGCCGTCGTCGTCGCGCGTCCAGCGCTCGATGCGGTCCGGCCCCGGCGCGTCGCGGGGCTGGTAGGCGCGCACCGTCCACTCGGCGCCGTCCTCCGTGACGGTGCGCTGGTCCGGCACCCAGGCGCCGCCCCCGTACCTGAGCCCCGGCACCAGATCGCCCGCCGCCGAGTAGACGAAGGTATCGCTGTCGTCGTAGCGGGGGATGTGCAGACGCGTCTGCCGCGAGATGCGCGGCACGTCCACGGAGAACCCCAGCCCGTACGGCCCGTTGCCAGCGGCGGAGCTGTAGGCCAGCGCCAGCGCGGGCGCGAAGCCGCGCGCGGGGGTGGTGAAGATGGGCACGGAGAGCGTGGCCGCTCCCGAGAAGGCGCTGGGCTGGGACGACTCCCCCAGGCCGCGCACAGCGCCGCCGGCGGGGAGCGAGAGGCTGGGTGGGGCGATGGCCATGCGGCGTGGGGGGTGCGCCGGCGGAGGACCGAGCTTCTACCCGGACGGATGGATCAACACTACCGGCGCGGCCCCTCGTCCGTCCAGAAGGAGCTTGCGGCGGTAGTCGGACGGCTGCCGGCGTGCCGGACCCCGCGGGCGGTGGGCTGTTTCGCCGCAGCCCACCGCCGCGGGACGTCAATCATAACCCCGACGAGGCAACCGCATGAGAACCCGGGTCAAAGCAGCATCGCGATCTACCCTTCATGGGAAGCTTTCTTGGAGATTCATGTTCAGCCCCACGGACCTGACTCGGCAGATATCGGATTCCTCTGCGACGGCGGTGAATCCTGAATCCCGCAGCAGTCCAAGCGCAGCACCGGCGAGGAGAGGCGGTGGGGTGCCTGGCGGCTTGATCATTCCCATGGCAGAAGATTGGCCCCGGCGAGCGCTTCGCCGGGGCTGTTTGTATCCCCTACACCTCCGAGCCTCCCTGGAATCCGAAGCCGCCGGCCCGCCCTGAACCGGCGCGATCGGTCCCTCGTCGGTCCGGTGGGGCGCCCGCCCAGCCGCAGCAGCCGGGGACCGGCGGCCAGCATCATCGTAAATCCCGTCTCCGCCCCCGCGTTCGGTGGATCCCTGTCCTCCGCGTACTGCGTGGAGCATACGCAGGAGCTCCACGCCCGGGCCTAGCTCGGCGGTGCATCGGGCGCTTGAGGCACGAAGGCCGCGTCTCCGTACGGGATCAGACAGCTCCTGAGGTCCAGCGCGAGCGAGCGGAACCGGTCGGCCGAGCCCACGGGCACGTGCACGCGCGAGAAGAGGATCACGCCGAACAGGTCACCCGTGGGCAGGAGGCCGCCAAAGCCCACCACGGAACGGATCCCGTAGCGGTCGACGAACCCTTCTTGCGCGGGGATGTACGGGCTTCCGGCCGCGTTCTCCACGTGAAAGACGCCGTAGCTCTTCCCGCCCAGCGCGCGCACCACGTCGCCGGACGGTCGCACCACGCTGCCGAGATCCATCCCGAATTCGCGGATGAGCTGCGCGATCATGGGCGCACGCTCCACCACGTACGGACTGGGGAGCGGGATGGCTTGATGGTTCTCCGAGGCGCGGCGGTCGTTCCACTGCGGCTCGTCGCCCACGGTGGCCAGCAGTGTCAGGCACTTCATCCCTGGCTCGGGCGGGGAGATGGCCACGGCGCCGAACGCCCGTTTGGCGAAGCGCTGCAGTTCCGGCGGCAGCGCGCCGTACGGATGTGTCTTGTAGAAGCGCACCAACACGCACGCGCGTCCCTCCCCACCATCGCCGATTTCGTCGTACAGGAACCGGCATACCGCCGTCGCCGCCGATTCCATGGACGGCGCACCCTGCGCGGCCCTGCGCAGCCCTTGGCTGCAGCGCAGCATGTCAGCGAGCTGGAAATCCCCGAGGTTGCAGTTCACACGCTTCTCCTCTGGCTGCCGGCCCGGCGGCGGCGGGTGGGGGCATTATCCCAAACCGGTGACAAACCCGGAAAAACCGGGCCAGCACGCGTTGCTGCGGGCCCTGCGAGTCCGGATCTTGCGGATGTAGCCATGCGTTTACCCACGCCTTCGCGGACGTCCCGGGAGACGCTCGCCCGGGCCGCCGCGGAGAGCGGGCACCGCGTCGCCGCCCGGGACGGCCCCACGGTGCCCGCTCTCGCTGCACCTGTAACCGTGGATTGCATGGCAGAGATGGTTAGCGGCGCCGCTCTCGGCGTCTCGAACGCTTCCTCGCAGCACCCGGAGGAGACACCTCGCGCGGCGTTCCCCCCCGGCGGGGGCGAACTGGGCGCACTGATCCGCGGCACGGACTGGGGCTCCACGCCGCTCGGGCCCACCGCGGAGTGGCCCCAGAGCCTGCGCACGGCCGTGAGTGTAGCGCTCTACACCGACTTCCCCAGCATCGTGCTGTGGGGGCCGGAACTGATCCAGATCTACAACGACCGCTACCGGATGCTGATGGGAGCCAAGCACCCGGCGGGGCTGGGGCAGGGGAACCGCGAGTGCTGGCCCGAGGCGTGGCACATCAACGAGACCATCTATCCCCGGGTATTTGCCGGCGAGACCGTCTCGTTCAGGGAGACCGTCTACCCTCTGGCGCCCTTCGGCGTGGTGGAGGACTTCTATCTCACGCTGTCCTACAGCCCCATCCTGGATGAGAGCGGGGGCGTGGGCGGGGTGTTCGTCACCGTGTTCGACGTGACCTCCGAGGTGCGCACCCGGCAGGAGCGCGACCGGGCCCTGGCCGAGGCGACGGCCGAGCGCGAGCGGCTGTACGACGTGTTCATGCAGGCGCCGGCCGCGATCGCGGTGCTGGAGGGGCCCGAGCACGTGTTCACGGTGGCCAACCCTCGCTATCGGGAGCTGGTGGGCGGGCGCGACGTGGTGGGAAAGCCCGTCGCCGACGCCCTGCCGGAGATCCGCGGGCAGGGGTTCGTGGACCTGCTGGACGGGGTGCGCCGGAGCGGCGAGGCGTTCACGGCCAGCGAGGCGGCGGTGCAGCTGGACCGCCGCGGGACCGGAGAGCTGGAGAGCGTCTACGTGGACTTCGTCTACCAGCCGCTCAAGGACTCCACGGGTGCCGTGTTCGGGATCATGGCCCACGCGGTGGAGGTCACGGAACAGGTCGAGGCGCGCCACCGGGTCGAGGCGCTCGCGGCGGAGCGCGCCGCCATTCTAGGCCAGATCGCCGACGTGGTGGTGACCACCGACCTGCAGGGGCGCGTCACCTTCGCCAATGCGGCGACGCAGGCGATCTACGGTGAGATGCGGCTGGGGGTGCCGATCTGGGACGCCACCCAGCCCTTTCGCCTGCTCGATCCGGACGGCGCGGAGCGACCGATGGAGCGGATCTCGCTCGCCCGGGCGCTGCGCGGCGAGCGGGTGGTGGACGACGAGTGGCGGGTGGTGCGGGCCGACGGACGCCAGGTCACCGTGATGGGGAGCGCGGTGCCGGTCAGCGCCTCCGACGGCACTCCGATCGGCGCGGCCATGACGGTGCGTGACGTGTCCGAGCAGCGCCGCCTGCAGCACCAGCTGGAGGTGGAGCGCAACCGCATGGCCGACGTCTTCCGGCAGGCGCCTGCCGTGATCGCCGTGACGCAAGGACCCGAGCACCGCATCATCACCGCCAACCCCCTCTTTCGCCAGGTGGTCGGCGCGCACCGTGCGGTGGAGGGGCTCCCGGTGCGCCAGGCGCTGCCGGACCTTGAGGGTCAGGGCTTCTTCGAGCTGCTGGACGGGGTGTACGCCTCGGGTGAGCCGTTCGTGGGGAACGAGCTGCTGGCGCGCTTCGAC
>DASUVG010000294.1:0-10264 GCA_036379135.1 Longimicrobium sp. | reverse complement strand
CGCTGTTTGTGGGGGAGAGGCCGGGAGAGGGGGGCGCCGGCGGCCGACAGGGATCCGGCCGGAGCGCTCCGGGGCCGCGGCTACAGTCCGCGCAGGCGGACTTTGCGTTTTCCAGCGGCGAATTCATTCGCTCCCGCGGGCAGGCGGGCTTGCGCGGGCGCCGGCAACGCGGGTTCGAATTCTCCTCTCCCCCACGCTGTTTGTGGGGGAGAGGCCGGGAGAGGGGGGCGCCGGCGGCCGACAGGGATCCAGCCGGAGCACACCGGGGCCGCGGCTACAGTCCGCGCAGGCGGACTTCGTGCCCTTTCGGCCGCGATTTCAAATCGCCCGGGTAGAGGAAGGCCGATCCAGGGCCGTACGTAAATCAGAACCGGAGCAGGATGGCGGGTCTTTCCATCAAATCGAACGTATTCACCCGCCGCGAGTGGCTGCTGCTGCTGGTGCTGACAGCGGTGCAGTTCTGCCACATCCTGGACTTCGTCCTGATGATGCCGCTGGCGCCCATGCTCATGCGCTCGCTGCACGTGTCCGCGCGCGAGTTCGGGCTGCTGGTGTCGGCGTACACCTTCGCGGCCGCGGCGTCCGGCCTGCTGGCCGCCGCGTTCATGGACCGCTACGACCGCAAGCGCATGCTGCTGTTCCTGCTGGCGGGGTTCGGCGTGGGCACGCTGCTGTGCGGGCTGGTGGACGACTACTGGCTGCTGATGGCGGCGCGCGTGGTGGCCGGCTCCTTTGGCGGAGTGCTGGCGGGCGTGGTGTTCGCCATCGTGGGCGACTACATCCGCCCCGAGCGCCGCGGCACCGCCATGGGCATCGTCATGGGCGCATTCAGCGCGGCCTCCGTGCTGGGGCTGCCCTTCGGCCTGTCGCTGGCGGAGCGCGGCGCGTGGGAGACGCCCTTCCTCTTTCTGGCCGGCGTGACCGCGGTGGTGTTCGTCGTCTCCGCCTTCGCGCTGCCGTCCATGCGCTCGCACATGACGGGGCGCCGCAGGGACGATCCGTCGCCCTTCAGCGAGCTGCTGGCCGTGGCGCGCGAGCCGCGGCACCTGCGCGCCTTTGCGCTCACCACCGCCATCATGTTCTCCGCCTTTACGGTCGTGCCCTTTCTTAGCGCGTACCTGGTTGAGAACGTGGGGATGCCGGAGACGAAGCTGGACCTGATCTACCTGGTGGGCGGGGTGGGGACCATCATCACGGGCCCGTTCCTCTGGGGACCGCTGGCGGACCGCTTTGGCCACGCGCGGGTGTTCGCGCTCACGGCAATGCTCAGCATCATCCCCATCGCCACCGTCACCAACCTGCCGCGCGTGTCGATGACCGTCATCCTGGTGGTGACCACGGCGATGATGGTGATGGCATCGGGGCGCATGATCTCCGTCACCGCGCTCATCACCGGCGTGGTGGAGCCGCGGCGGCGGGGCGGCTTCATGAGCCTGAACTCGTCCGTCCAGCAGGGCGCGGCGGGCGCGGCGGCGTTCGTGGCCGGCCTGCTGATCGGCGGGGGCGAGGGGGAGCCGCTGACGGGGTACAACACCGTGGGATGGGTGGCGATCGGCGCCACGCTGCTCACGCTGGCGCTGGTGGGCACGCTGCGGCAGGCGCAGGTGCCCGCGCACCAGTCGCCCTTCGCGGGCGCCGGCGCGCCGCCGCTCGCGGAGCCGATGGAATCGCCCCAGGAGCCGGCGGAGGACCGTCCCCGCCGCCGCTCCGCCGACCGCCGCCCCCACGCCGCCGCGGCGGAGGACTGAGGCCGCATCGACGGGCCCCGTCCCGGGGCGGTTGAAGCCGCGGCTATCACGCCACGAAGTCCGCCTGCGCGGACTCGGCGGCCCGGCCGCGTACGGCGTCTCAGGCCTGCGCGTCCGCAACCGGGTTGTATCGATCCGGAGGCGGGCGGCGGGAGATCCTGCCGCGCGGTACGAGACGACGCTGTCATCGACCGAATATTCTTCCGCGCCCTCCGCGTTCTCCGCGTGAGATCCCGCGATACCCGCACAGGACGGACGTGATGGCAGACGAAGCACCCAGGCCGGCCACGAAGCCCAGGCCCCTGCGCAGCCCCGAGGCGTGGCGCGAGGCCAGGCGCCTGGTGTGGTCGCACCGCCGCTACCTGGGCATCGGCCTGGTGCTCATGCTGGTGAGCCGCGTGGCGGGGCTGGTGCCCGCCGCCAGCTCCAAGTACCTCATCGACACCGTGCTCAAGGCGCCGGGGCGGCCGGACCTGCTCCTGCCGCTGGCGGGCGCCGTGCTGGTGGCCACGCTGGTGCAGGGCGTGACGGGCTACGCGCTCTCGCAGGTCATCAGCGTCACGGCGCAGCGCGCCATCACCGACATGCGGCGGCGCGTGCAGCAGCACATCACCCGCCTCCCCATCAGGTACTTCGACAGCACCCAGGTGGGCGTGCTGGTGTCGCGGGTGATGAACGACGCCGAGGGGATCCGCAACCTGGTGGGCACCGGCATCGTGCATCTGGTGGGGAGCGCGTTCACCGCGACGCTGGCGCTGGGGGCGCTGCTGTACCTCAACTGGGTGCTCACGCTGGCCATCGTGGTCCTGCTGGCCGGGTTCGGCCTTACCATGAGCACCACCTTCAAGAAGCTGCGCCCCATCTTTCGCGAGCGCGGCGAGATCACCGCGGAGGTGAACGGCCGCCTGACGGAGACGCTGGGCGGCATCCGCGTGGTCAAGGCGTACGGGACGGAGAAGCGCGAGCAGCGCGTGTTCACCCGGGGCGCGCACCGGCTGTTCCGCAACATCGCCAGCTCCATCACCGGCATCTCGCTGGTCGCGTCCGTGGGCACGGCGGTGATCGGCGCGGTGTCGCTGGCGGTGATCGTGATCGGCGGGCGTGCCATCCTCAACGGGACGATGACGCTGGGCGACCTGTTCGCCTTCGTCTTCTTCACCGGCCTGCTTGCCGCGCCGGTAATGCAGATCGCCTCCATCGGCACGCAGGTGAGCGAGGCGTTCGCCGGGCTGGACCGCATTCGCGAGGTGATGGCGATGCGCACGGAGGACCAGGAGGACCGCGACCGCGAGTCGCTGGGCCGCATCGAGGGCGACGTGCGGCTGGAGGACGTGTGGTACGAGTACAACGAGGGGCAGCCCGTGCTGCGCGGCCTGAACCTGCACGTGCCGCCGGGGACGACGACGGCGCTGGTGGGGAGCAGCGGCAGCGGCAAGAGCACGCTGGTGAGCCTGGTGATGGCGTTCAACCAGCCCACCAGCGGCCGCGTGCTCATCGACGGGCGCGACCTGGGCGAGCTCAAGCTGGCCGACTACCGCGCGCAGCTGGGCGTGGTGCTGCAGGAGAACTTCCTCTTCGACGGCACCGTGGCCGACAACGTCCGGTTCGCCCGGCCGGACGCCACGCGCGCGGAGATCCAGGAGGTGGCGCGCATCGCCAACGCCCACGACTTCATCAGCGAGTTCCCGGACGGCTACGACACCGTGGTGGGCGAGCGGGGGATCAAGCTGAGCGGCGGGCAGCGGCAGCGCATCGCCATCGCCCGGGCGCTGCTGGCGGACCCGCGCATCCTCATCCTGGACGAGGCCACGTCGTCGCTGGACAGCGAGAGCGAGTTCAAGATCCAGGAAGGGCTGCGGCGGCTGCGGCAGGGGCGCACGGCGTTCGTCATCGCCCACCGGCTGTCCACCATCCGCAGCGCGGACCAGATCCTGGTGCTGGAGGCCGGCCAGGTGGTGGAGCGCGGCACGCACGCGCAGCTGATGGCGCTGGGCGGCCGCTACCGCGAGCTGCACGACCGGCAGTACGCGCTGGAAAGCGACCGCTTCATCAACCCCGGCGAGGACTTTACCCCCGAGCCGGACTTCACCGCGGCCGTCGGCTCCGCGGGAGACGACTGAGGTGCGTGAGCGCAAAGGATCCTGATTCGCGGGACACGAAGGACCAGGCGGAGGAACGGAGAGGACGCGGAGACCTGAAGTGATGGGCTCCGCGTCCTCTTTCTGTTTCTCCGCGCCCTTCGCGTGAGATCCCCGTTCCGAGCGGGCCTTCGAAGCCGGTCCCGCGTTCGTGATCGTTGCCGGCGCTCCGAAACCGCCGTATCATGGGTCTGCCGCGGGCGGCGGCTTTCCTTCGCCCGCGCGCCCGCTCCGCACCTCCCATCCGCCGCGCGCATCCCTCCGCCCGATCTCCGCACGCGCATGTGCAACCCGTTGATCCGCATCGCGATCATCGTCGCGGTGGCCGTGGTTCCCGCCGTCGCCGCCGCGCAGCCGGAGCCGGCGCGCCCCGCCCTTTCTCGCGGCGCGGATCCCAACGACTGGGAGGCCTACTTCGACGAGGGTACCCGCCACTTCGAACGTTTTCCCACCCGGTCCGCGGAGGCGTTCTACTGGGCGGCACGGCTGGACCCCACGCGCGCCGAGCCGCTGTTCGCGCAGTGGGCCACCTTCTATGCGCGCGACTGGGGCCTGTGGCTGGGTTACGTGGACGAGGAAGAGCGCGTCCTGCGGCGGCCGGAGGTGCTCGCCAACCAGGAGCTGCGGGAGCGGGCGTACTACCGCAATCCGTTCGTGCACCGCGGCTTCGAGGCCGCGCTCTGGTCCCGGCTGGGCCGCCAGCTGCGCTGGGACGGCGCTGCCCGTGCGTTCCTGGACTACGGCCGCGCCGAGTTTCCGCAGGCGGCGGCCGGGTTCGGCCGGGTGGTGCGCGCCAACCCCGTCCGCAACGCCCGCTTTCGCTACTGGCGCGCGCTCGCCTTCGTGGGCGGCCGGCAGTACGACAGTGCCGGCGTGGAGCTGTCGCTGCTGCTGGAGACGCTGCGCACGGAGGACGAGGTGCGCATGCGCGAGTACTACGACTCCAAGGCGCTCCTGGAGTACGCGCTGGGGATGCTGCACGAGGTCCGCGGCCGCCCGGCGGAGGCGCGCGCCGCGTGGGAGCGGGCGCTGGTGGAGGACCTGGCGATGTATCCCGCCCGCGCCGCGCTGGGACGCCTGTCGCTGCGCGAACGCCGCGTCGAAGAGGCGGTGGAGCACCTGGCGCTGGCCGTGGAGATCGCCCCCGGCGACCCGGTGATGCACTACGAGCACGGCAACGCCCTCATGGCCGCCCGGCGCCGGGACGAAGCCATCGCCGCGTACCAGCGCGCCACCGAGCTGGAGCCGTACTGGGCCGCGCCGTACCTGCCCCTGGGTGTCGCCCTGGACCACGCCGGGCAGCCGGAGAGGGCCGCCGCCGCGCTCCGCGCCTACCTGGAGCGCGCCCCCCGCAGCGCGACGCAGGAGATCCAGCGCGTCACCGAGCGCCTTGCCGCCCTGGGCCAGGCCCGCTGACGATCGTCATCCGCCGAGACGTTCCGAAATGCGCACCATGCTCCTTCGCCTGCTCCCGACGCTGCTCCTGGCCCTGCCGCTGGCCGCGCAGGCGCCGCCGGACCTGCCCCGTAGCGCCGATCCCAACGACTGGGAAAGCTACTTCGCCATGGGCGACCGGCAGTTCCAGCGCAACCCCAGGCAGGCCATGGCGGCCTTCGAGTGGGCGGCGCGGCTGGACCCCACCCGCGCCGAGCCGCTGCTGGGGCGGTGGGCCACCTTCTTTGCGCTGGACCAGGGCTCGTGGATCGCCTACCTGGAGGGCGACGACGAGATCGTCAACCGCCCGCAGGTGGTGCGCAACGACTCGTTCTACCAGCTTGCCTACGTGCGCAACCCGTTCGTGCACCGCGGGCTGGAGGCGGCGCTCTTCGCCATGCTGGGCCGGCGGCTCTGGTGGAACGACGGGATGGCCGCGTTCATGAACTACGGCGAGGGAGATTTTCGAGAAGCGACGCAGCTGTTCGGGCGGATGATCCGCGGCAACCCGGAGCGCCACCTGCGCGCGCGCCACTACCGCGCGCTCTCGTGGGTGGGCGCGGGGCAGACGGACAGCGCCATCGTGGAGATCCAGTCGCTGCTGGGTGCCCTGCGCGACCGCGACGAGCGGCGGGTGGCGTACTTCTACGAGTCCAAGGCCACCTGGGAGTACGCGCTGGGCCTGCTGTACGAGACCACCGGCGACACGGCGCGGGCACGGGAGGCGTTCCAGCGCTCGCTGGAGGAGGACCTGGCCTCGTACCCCGCCCGCATCGGGCTGGCGCGGCTGGCGCTGCGGGAGGGGAACGCGGCCGAGGCGGTGGACCACCTGGCCCAGGCCGCCGAGATCGCGCCGCGCGACGCGGTGGTGCGCTTCGAGCACGGCAACGCGCTGTACGCCGCCGGCCGCATGGACGAGGCCGCCGCCGAGTACCGCACCGCGATGGACCTGGAGCCGTTCTGGGCCGACGTGCCTCTGCGCCTTGGCCTGTCGTACGACAACCTGGGCCAGCCGCAGCGCGCGCTCACCATGTACCGCCTGTACCTGGAGCGCGCCCCCCGGCGCCAGGCGCAGACCATCGACCGCGTCCGCCAGCGCGTCGCCGCCATCGAGGCCGGCGGCTGAGGACCGACCACCAAAAGAATTCCTCACGCAGAGTCAGCGGAGTTAGCGGAGTTCGTGCGGTGCGAGTCCCGGGCTCCGTCTCGTCCATGCAGGCATTCTGAACGATCGCGGTAACGGCAGAGAATCCGGGGAACCACACGGAACAACTCCGCTAACTCCGCTTACTCTGTGTGAGGCCAGATCAGTAGAGCCGTACGGTGCGAAAAAGCCGGCATCCCGCGCGTAGATGCCGGCCTTCTGTTTTCACGCGAAACGCGGCGCCTACGCGGTCGCGCCGCCGCAGCTGGAGCCGGCGCCGGCGGTGCAGCCGAAGCAGTGCGGGCCCAGCACGATCTCGCGACTCGCCAGCGCGTCCAGGTCGAAGTCGAAGATGGTGCGCGCCGCGGCCGGGTGCACCGGCAGGTCCAGCATCTGGTTGAAGTCGCAGTCGTACAGCGTGCCGTCCCATCCCACGGAAAGCGTGTTGCGGCACATCACCCCCGCCGCCGCCGCGGGGTTGAACGCCGTCACCAGCCGCTCCATGTACTCGTCCAGCCGCCCATTCTCGTCCAGAAAGTCCAGAAAGCGGCTGATGGGCATGTTGGTGATGGTGTACAGCCGGTTGAAGCGGATGCCGTACAGCCGCTCCATCTGCCGCTTCCACTCCGCCTCCAGCGTCCCCTGATCGCCGGGAAGGAAAGTGCCCACCGGGTTGGTGACCAGGTCGATCTGCAGCCCCGCATCGTCCCCGTATCCCACGGCGTTCAGCGCGCGCAGGGCCTCGATGGACTCAGTGAACACGCCGTCGCCGCGCTGCGCGTCCGTCCCCTTCTCACGGTAGTGCGGCAGCGACGCCACCACGTGCACCCCGTGCTCCGCGAAGAACGCCGGCAGGTACGCGTAGTTGGGAAGCCGGGTGATGGTCAGGTTGCAGCGGTCCATCACGTGCTTGCCCGCCGCGCGCGCGCGCACCACCAGCTCGCGCCAGCGCCGGTGCAGCTCCGGCGCCCCGCCGGTGATGTCGACGGTGGGGACGTCCGTCCCCTCGATCACCTCCAGGCAGCGGTCCATCACCGCGTCGGACATCATCTCCGTGCGGTCCGGGCCGGCGTCCACGTGGCAGTGGCGGCAGGTCTGGTTGCACTTGCGCCCCACGTTGATCTGCAGGACGTCGATCCCCGTCGCGCGCAGCGGATACAGCCCCGCGCCCTCCAGCGCGTCACCGAACGACCGCGCCACGGGCACGCCCGCCAGCAGCCCCCGCTGCGCCTCGGTGGACGCGAGCGGGACGTGGCGCTTGTGCAGCGTGGGAAGGACCCGGTGGCGCGAGGGAGCGGACTGCATTCGATGTTGATTCAGAGTTCGGTGAAGAGTGCCCAGTGTCCAGGTTCAAGGATCAAGTCACGGATGAAACCACTTGACCCTTGAACCTGGACACTTGAACCTGTCCCCTTACATCCCCAGCCGGCCGGCGTGGTTGCGCATCTGGATGCCGTGCACCAGCGAGGCGCCGCCGCGAATGGCCGCCGCCACGTGCACGGCCTCCGTCATCTGCTCCGTGTCGGCGCCCTTCTGCAGGCAGTCGCCCGAGTACGCGTCGATGCAGTACGGGCACTGCACCGCGTGCGCCACCGCCAGCGCGATCAGCGACTTTTCCCGCGCCGTGAGCGCGCCCTCGGCGAACACCGCGTTGTACCAGGCAAAGAACTTCTCCGCCAGCTCCGGCGCGTCCTTGCCGATCTCGCCAAAGCGCGGCAGGTCCTGGGCGTGGTAGTAGTGGGGATGATCGGCGGCGGTGTGCATGGACGTCCTGGCGGTGGAGTGCAGCGGACGGCGAGGCCGCGCCAGTGTCTGCCCCGGCGCGGCCCCGAACGGTGTCTGAGCACCAATGTACCGCGAAATCCCTCCCGGCGAATCTCCCGCGGACGTTGGGCGTACGTTCTACGCCGCCCGCACGATGCGGGCCGCCGCGGGAGCCGCCCGCGCGCGGAATTCTACCTGAACCGCTCCATCTGAAAGCGGTCGCGGCCCACGTACCGGCCCGTCACGCCCACGCGGTCGCCCGTCCGCAGCCGCTGAAAGCGCTCGCGCACGCCGCGGCTGGCGTTCGGCGCCACCGTGACCCACACGGTGCCGCGGTCGCTCCGCAGCTCGAAGCGCCGGCCGGCGCGGTCCACACGCCCCACGCGCCCTTCCACCGACCGCGCATCGTAGCGGTCGTCGCCGCGCCCGCGGCGGTCCTCGTACCGTCCGTCGTCCCGGCGGCGGTCGCGGTCACGATCTCGCACCCGGTCGCGGTCACGGTCGCCGCGGTAGACGTCGCGGACTTCGTGGCGCACGGTGACGTGGCGCGTGTACAGGCGCCCGCGCGAGTCGCGGCTCACGCGCATGCTCACGTAGTCGCCGCGGTCCAGCGACTCGGGCCTCGAGCGCCGGCCCTCCGACACCACCTCGGTGCGCGAATCGAAGTGCACCACGGCGCGGCGGCCGTTGTCGCGCCGGAGCTGGATGGTGTTCAGGCGCGTCTGCACGCCCTCTACCTGGCCGCGCACCTCCGAGGGGGTGCCCCATCCGCCGCCTCCGTATCCGTCTTCCCAGCCGTACCCGGCGCATCCGCCGGATACCGCCATCAGCGCCAGCGCCGCGCCGGCCGCCAGTCCGCGCATCATCCTGATCATCGTCGTTTCTCTGCTCTGGGGGTCCCGCTCCGAGGTCCGCCCCACCTGCGGGGACGGCACGCCAACCGGGGAGAGCAAATGCCGGCGCGCTGGATTTTCCGCGCCGCTGCTTGATTTCTGTCGATGAGGACGCCGCGCCCTGTCCGGCCCCGTGGACGATGCCTGTCCGCGCGCGGAAGAACGGCAACGCGTGATTCGATCCGCTGATACAAAGATCCGCAGCACCGCCCCCCGCGGTCGGATCCGCGGTTTTCACCCCGGAGGGTGGAGACAAAAAAAAGAGGACGCGGAGGGGGTCGTCCCCCCCTGCGTCCGTTCAGCTCTGCGTCCCGCGTGAAAACCGCGCGCCGCGGAAGCACGGGTGCGTGCCGGTGTCTATCGGGTCGGGATGATCAGGATCTGCCCGGGGACGATGCGGTTGCTGCGCATGTCGTTCGCGGCGCGCAGGCGGTCGACGGTGGTGTCGTTGCGCCGGGCGATCTCCCACAGCGAGTCGCCCTGGCGCACGCGGTAGGTGGAGCGGCTGGAGCGGCTGGATCCGGTCCCGCGCGACGCCACGCGCGTGGACGGCCGCCCCTCGTCGTCATCGCCCCCGTCCGCGTTGTTCACATAGCGCCGGTACTGCGTGGGAAAGACGGCCACGTGAAAGTGCGGCGGACGATTCTCTTCCGTCGCCTCGATCACCCCCTGCGTCTCCAGCGAGACCAGCGTCTGCCGCAGCCAGGCCAGGCACGCCCGCCCCCGCGGCTTGCGGATGTCGATCCCCATCCCCGTGGGATGCACCGAGCGGTCCGCCGAGTTCACCAGCCGCAGCGAGGTGGGCCGCACGGCGCTGGTGACCACCAGCCGCTCGCCGCAGCGGGCGCGGTACTGCGCGCCCAGCCGCTGCACGAACATCCGCGCGCTGGGCAGCGCGTACGGGTAGGAAACGCCCGAAAGGCGGTAGTCGTCGTTGCCGCTCAGCCGCACCAGGTCGCCGTCGCGCGCGGCGCCGCGCACCCCCGTCCCCGTGCGGTAGAAGGTGAGGTCGTGGTTGCGCGCCTGCTGGTACATCCGGTCGATGCTGGGCCGCGAACCCCGCAGGCTCTGCGCGGCGGCCGGCGCCGCGCCCATGCCGAGCGCCGCCAGCAGCACCACCAGGGCTGTCGGTCGGAGGATTCG
>DASUVG010000293.1:0-43418 GCA_036379135.1 Longimicrobium sp. | reverse complement strand
CGAGATCGACCTGCCCAGCCGCGACGAGGTGGTGGGCTACCTGGTGCGCCAGCGGCTGCGCCCGGTGTCGGTGAACGCCAAGTCCAAGGACATCAACATCCAGTTCGGCACGGGGATCAAGACCCGTGAGGTGGTGATCTTTACCCGCCAGTTCGCCACGATGATCAACTCCGGCCTGCCGCTGGTGCAGAGCCTGACCATTCTGGCCGAGCAGACGGAGAACAAGAACTTCGCCAAGATCACCACGCAGGTGCTCAACGACATCCAGGCCGGCCAGACCCTGGCCGACGCGATGAAGAAGCACCCCAAGGTGTTCACCGAGCTGTACACCAACATGGTGGCGGCCGGCGAGGCGGGCGGCATTCTGGACGTGATCCTGCTGCGCCTGGCCACCTTCCTGGAAAAGAACGACGCCCTGGTGCGCAAGATCAAGGGCGCCATGACGTACCCGGCGGTGATGCTGTTCGTGGTGATCGTCGCCACCACCATCCTGCTGTGGAAGGTGGTGCCGGTGTTCGCCAACATCTTCCTGGAGGCGGGGCTGGACCTGCCCACGCCCACGCGCGTGGTGCTGGCCATCAGCGGGTTCCTGCAGGACTACATCTTCTTCCTGGTGCTGGGCGTCGTCGCCTTCTTCTTTCTGCTGCGCCGCTACTACGCCACCGACGGCGGGCAGCTGGTGATCGACCGCATGATGCTGCGCATGCCGGTGCTGGGCTCCATGCTGCGCAAGTCGGCGGTGTCGCGCTTTACCCGCACGCTGGGCACGCTCATCAGCTCGGGCGTCAGCATTCTGGAGGGGCTCACCATCACGGCCCGCACCTCGGGCAACCGGGTGATCCACGACGCGGTGATGGCGTCGCGCGCCAGCATCGCCGGCGGCGCCACCATCAGCGAGCCGCTCAAGGCCTCGGGCGTGTTTCCGCCGATGGTGGTGCAGATGATCAACGTGGGCGAGCAGACGGGCGGGCTGGACGACATGCTCTCCAAGATCGCCGACTTCTACGACGACGAGGTGGACGCGGCGGTGACGGCGCTCACCTCGGTGCTGGAGCCGATCATGATCGTGGTGATGGGCGTGGTGATCGGCGGCATGGTGATCGCCATGTACCTCCCCATGTTCGACATGATCCAGGCGGCGCAGGGGTAGGATCTGTAGCGCGACATGAGTTTTGTCGCAGTTGCGACATTCATCTTGTCGCTCGCGACATCCAGTTTTGTCGCATGGGTGTAAGTGGCTGTCATAGTTCAACTTGAAGCGAGGGCGCCAGGGGTAACCCGGGCGCCCTCTGCTGTTCAGCCGTTTGCATTCGAGGTTATTCGAGGTCGGGGAACTGCTGGCCACGACCAAACTCAAGCGCGAGAAGGACTGCTGGTGGGAGGTGCGCGATCCGCGGGCGAGCCGGTGTGCGTGACAGTCTACAAGCGCGGCGCCGTCGAGGTGGTGCGGCGGCTTGCGGCGTAACGAGGGGCGATCCGCAGCAGCCGTGGTGAAGTCCGCCGCGGCTGCTGCGCATTTGCGCCAGTGTTGCATGGATCGAGCGGAGGGTCCGGCATCAGAGGTCGAACCAGTAGCTGAGCTTCAGCACGAGCGTGTTCTGGCCGCGTGTATCCCACAGTGCCGCGGGGGCGCGGACCAGCCGGAAGCTTCCGTCCGGCGTGGTGCCTTCCCGCCGCTGCTGCCAGACGAGGAAGAGCGTCGATCCGGGGCGGTACTCCCAGCGGACGACCGCGTTCGCCCGCATGGAGCGAAGGGTGAAGTCGGGGTTCGCGAACGAAAACCCCGGCGTACCCGGGTCCCGGTCCGGATCGATGCGGTAGAGGCTGTCCCTCGCCGGCGCGGAGCGCACGGGGTGCAGCTGCAGGGTGTCGTACTCCATCGTCCGGCGGGTGCGCGGCGCAAGGAACTCGCGGTAGCGGGAAAAGTCGCCGCTGGCGATCAGCGGCTGCGCGAACAGCTCGAGCGTGAGCGCGGGGGTAAAGGTCAGGTTCACCCGCGCCTCGACCGACGCACTGCGCTGGCGCAGGTGGGCGAAGACCACCCGCTGCGCGTGAAAGTGGGTCGCCGTCGAATCGCTGAAGCCGGCGACGAACTGGTCGGTGGTACGGCTGGACGCGAACGCGGGCGTGAGAGATACCACCACGCTGGGCGCAGCCTTCCACCTCACGTTCAGGCTCGCCCCCAGCGTCCAGCCCCCATCGGCGGCGCGGGCTGCGCTCGGAGAAAAGAGCAGGAACAGCGGGCTGCGCGCATCGGTGCCGATCCTTCCGCTGGCCAGGACGGCCGCGGCGCGGCGGACCACCGGTCCTCCCCGGCTCAGACGGTCGTCGTCCAGCTCCGGCCTCAGCACCAGCAGGGCGCCCATGGTCCAGTAGCTCGCCAGTTGGGCCGTGGTGGAAAGGTGCAGCTCCCGGCCGGTGAGGTTTCCGTCGTAGTTTCGCTGCTGCTGCGCGCCCAGCACCACGTTCGCCGTGCGGGTCCACCGGGTGGGCCGCGTCCACTGCCGCATGACGTTCGCCCCGGTCCAGACGTAGTCGGCGCGGGGAAGAAAGCCCAGCTCGTTGGTGTCGAAGCCCGGGCTCCGGGCACTGGCGGCACCTTCCCACAGCCAGTCGCCCGCGTCTTTCGCCAGCCGCAGGTGCGCCCCGTAGCCGGCCAGCGAAGTGGCCGCGGGGTCCAGGCGGTCCGCGAAGAGTCCGCCGGAGCCGGCGCGGCGGTCCGGCCGCTGGAAGTACCGCGCGCTGGAGCGCTGCACGCGCAGCATCGCGGCCGGCTCGCCTACCAGGTGCGAGCCGGCGAGCTGGCCGGTGAGCGAGTACGTCTGTCCTCCCCAGAAGAGCTTCGCGTCCACGCCGCCCGCCACGGCGCGGCGGGTGAGGTCCGCGAGCGCGGAGTCGTTGCCGGTGCGGGAGACGAGCGTTCCGAACGCACCGAGCACCGTGGCCCCGCCGCGGTAGTCGCGCTTCACCCGGCCCACCAGGTGCACCGCGGCCGGCTCCAGCGCAATCCGCCGGGTCCCCGCCAGGAGCGTGTCCGGAGCATCGACGTGCTGGGGGCGGGTGAGCGCCGCCAGGAGTCCCAGGGTCGTGCCGCCGCGGCTTCGCCCCGTCAGCTTGGCCGCCGCCGCGATCTCCGTCGCGGAGGGAACCCTGGCGCCGGGGTACGCCCGCCGCAGCGCGGCCGCGTGCTGGGGCTCGCGGCCGATGCGCCGGGCGAAGAACAGGTTGAGCGGAGATGTGTCGCTGCAGAGAAAGCAGGGCGCCTCGCCAAAGGCAAAGGCGGTTCCTCCTTCCACGAAGAACGGCCGCTTCTCGGGATGGAAGGTCTCGAACGCGGTGAGGTTGACCACGGCCGGATCGACTTCCACCTGCCCGAAGTCCGGGTTCAGCGTGGCGTCCAGCGTCATGCTGGAGGTGACCGGATACCGCGCGTCGATCCCTCCGCGGACGCTCAGACCGTCGGCCGGCCCCGCGCCACGGACCGCCCCCGCCACCGTGTACGGAACCGCTTCCACGCGCGCGGGCCGCCGCCCCACCCGTAGGCCCTCCAGGTGGTTGAAGCGCGGCGCCCCGCCCAGCTCGTTCAGGCGCCACCACGCGTAGAACACGCGCTCGTTCAGCCGCTGGACGTTGCGGATCAGGTTCACCCCCCAGGTCTGTCCCTCGTCGGGCGAGAAGCGCAGCTGGCTGAACGGAATCCGCATCTCGGCCGTCCAGCCGAGCGAATCCACGCGGGCCGCCGCCTCCCACACCGGGTCCCACGCGGGATCCGGCTCCGCCCCTCCCAGTCCCAGCGCGTCGCGCCGCACGCCCGAGGGAGTGACGAAGAACTGCGCGCGGCTCAGGTGGTCGTGAAAGGCGTCCAGCACCAGCATCAGGTAGTCGCTGTCCCCGTCGCGCACGTCGTCGCGCCGGGTAAGGCGGCTCGTCACGCCGGCGGCCCCCAGGCTGTCGTACATCCGCGCGCCGACGTAAAGGGCGGACTCGTCGTAAAGGAACCGCACCTCCGTCCGCTGCGTCGCGGGGCTCCCCTCCCGCGGCCGCGTCTGCGTGAACTGCGTCGCCGGCGCGGCGGAGCGCCATGCATCCTCGTCCGGCACGCCGTCCAGAACCACCACGGCGGCGCGCGGCTCCGCCCGCACTACCAGCGGCGGCGTGGGGTGAATCGCGGCGGTGCCCTGCGCGTCCAGGTGCGCCGCCCACAGCGCGGCAGGTACGACGAGAGCTGTCAGGCGGCGCATTCGCGAAGTCATGGTGCTGCTCTCCTGTGCTCGGAAGCGGATGGATGATTCAGCTGATATATGTATATGATTCAGTTGCGACAATGCGCAAGGATTCAGTTGCGTGCTCTCGTGCGATTCGATGCCTGTTGTGGGCGGGTTTGCTCGTCATTATACTGCAGGCCATGAATGATTCACCTGTGATAGACGCAGGCGCTCCCCGGGAGGAGCGCGACCGCTGGCTCCTGCTGATCCACCAAGTTCCGCCCAAGCCGGACTACCTGCGTGTAAAAGTGCGGCGGAGGCTGCAGCGGCTTGGCGCGGTGGCGCTCAAGAACTCCGTCTACGTTCTCCCGGCCACGCCGGGACGGGTGGAGGACTTCCAGTGGCTGGCGAAGGAGATCGAAGGCGATGGGGGAGAGGCGATCGTCTGTGAGGCTTCGTTCGTCACCGGCATCGTGGACGACGAGCTCACGGCGCAGTTCAGCCGGGAGTGCGACAGGCGGTACGCGGAGATCGCGGACGAAGCCGCCCTGCTGTCGGGCGAGGCCGGCGCGGGCACGCTCTTCCGCGTGAAGCGGAAGCTGGCCGACGCCGTGCGCCTGGACTTCTTTCAGGCACCCGGACGGCACGCCGCGGAAGCGGCCCTGACGGAAGCGGAGGCGAGGGTGCTGCACGGAAAGGCAGCCGGCGGGGACCGCCAGACGGATGGGACCCTGCGCGGACGGACCTGGGTCACGCGCTCCGACGTGTTCATCGACCGGATGGCGAGCGCATGGCTCATCCGCCGCTTCATCGACCCGGACGCGCGGTTCCGGTTCGTGGCGGGGGACCAACACCGGCCGGCTTCGGGGGAGCTGCGGTTCGACACGTTCGAGGGGGAGTTCACCCACGAAGGCGACCGCTGCACCTTCGAGGTGCTGCTGGAGAAGATGGATCTACGAGATGACCCCGGACTCGTGCAGATCTCGGAGATCGTGCACGACATCGACCTCAAGGACGGGAAGTTCGGAAGGCCGGAGACGCCGGGCCTCGAATTGCTGATCGCGGGAATCGCGCGCTCCGAGCCCGACGACGAGCGGCGCATCGAGCGTGGCGCGGCCCTGTTCGACAGCCTCTACGCGGCCGCATCCTCTCCGGGCGGTGCAGGCTGATCCGACGGCGCCGGGCGGTGCGAGCGCATAAAGAGAAGGGGCTGCCCGGAACGGGGCGGCTTTGCCTCCCGTAAGGCGCTGTGGAATCCAGGCTTACGCAGTTTGCGTTTGGCGGTGCGACAATTTGCTTTTCTTGGAGCGACAACTTGCATGTCGCCGGTGCGACAAAATGCGTGTCGCCCAACCAGATCGCGGGTCGCGGCAACGCGCCGGAGACGGGATAACGCGGAGGCGCGCGGCGAGTGATTCGCCGCGCGCCTCTTCCGTTCTCCCTCCCGGCCGACCCTGCAACCAGACCTTGCGCGAAGACGCGGAGAGACACGGGAGATCCGTTCTCCCCGCGTCTCCGTTTCGAGGTGGTATGAGGCTTTTCGATGGAGGCATTCGCGACGGCCTCACCGGCCTCAGGGTTCCTGGCGCAGCCCCTCCGAGATAGTTCGGATCTGCATCTCAAAAGGGTTGCAGTTCCGAATTAACCGACTTATAGTGGCGCATTAGGCGTTTTCGTCCCCACCCGCCTCGCCAGACCGGAGCGCATCTTCGCCCCGCCTTCGTGCCCAGCTTCGGCGCACCTTCGTGGCTACGCTGACGACCACCACCGACCGTCTGCTCCACGCTCCGTCATCCGCATTCTTCATATCCGGTCCGGACGTTCATGAACCCGTGCCGCCCCGCGGCCCGACCCTGGAGATTCAATGCTCGTACTGGGGATGCACTTTGGCCACGACGCGTCGCTCTGCGTGCTTCGCGACGGGCGGGTGGCCGCGTTCCTGTCCAAGGAGCGCACGCAGCGGATCAAGCACGCCATGGGGCTGGACGCCCGCGACGTGGCGCAGGTGCTGGAGCGTGCCGGCGTCGGCGCCGGCGAGGTGGACTTCTGCGCGGTGACCTCCACGCAGGACCTGGAGTACCTGTTCTTCGACCCCGCGGCGCTCTCGTTCGAGGTGGGGGGCCCGCTGGCGCGCGAGGTGCCCAGCCCCCTGTACGACCGGCTGTGCGCCACGGGCGGGCTGGAGCGCACCCTGCGGGGCGGCCGGCGACAGCTGGCGGGGATCTACGCCTCCGGAGATCCGCACTTCTATCGCCGGCTGTTCGCCCAGTACGACGGGGTGGACGTGGAAGCGCTGGCGCACGTGCCCTCCATCGAGGACTTCTCCTTTGCGCCGGAGTGGGCGGCGCCGCGCTCGCTGGCCGACATCGCCCGCACCCGCGTGGACGGGCTGGCGCGGGACGCGGAGTTCGCGCGCGGCTTTCACCTTCCCGTCACGGTGCGCCTGGACGGGCGCGCGGTCCCCGGCGCCCTGTTTTCGCACCACTACGCCCACGCCGCGTACGCCTTCTACGAAAGCGGATTCGCCGAGGCGGCGGTGCTGAGCCACGACGGGGGCTCCCCTCGGCGCGGGTACCGGAGCGGGATGTTCTACCTGGGGCGCGGCGACGCACTCCACCCCCTGGCCCCGCACCACCTGTCGCTGGGCTCGGTCTACTACCAGGTGGCGGTGGCGCTGGGACTGGGAGAGCTTGGGGGCGAGGGCAAGCTGATGGGGCTGGCCGCATACGGCCAGCCGCGCTTCTTCTCCCGCGAGTGGGAGGGCAACTGGTACGACGCACCGCGCGTGGGCGAGGCCAAGGGCGGCGCGTGCTGGCTGGAGCACATGCTGTGCGCCGCCGGAGAGGCGGGGTACGACATGGCGCCCTTCGCCGACGCCGCGAGGGTCACGGAGCCGGTGAACGTGGACGTGGCGGCGAGCACGCAGCGGCTGTTCGAGGAGGGGATGCTGCGCGCGGTGGAGGCGCTGCGGTCGGCGCTGGATGCCAGCGGTCTGGACACGCCCCGGCTGTGCCTGACCGGCGGCGCCGCCCTCAACTGCCCCGCCAACACCCGCATCGCCGCCCAGGGCGGGTTCGCGGAGGTGTTCGCGCCGCCGGGGTGCGACGACAGCGGGCTTTCCGTGGGGGCCGCCCGGGCGCTGTACCACGCCGTCCTGGCCCAGCCGCGCGCCTCCGCGGAGGCGGACGGCGGGGCGTACCTGGGCGCGCGCTTCGGCGACGACGAGATCCGCGCGGCGCTGGCGCGGGCCGGCGGCACGGTGGTGGCGGAGGAGGTGGACGACCCCGCCGCGGACGCGGCCCGCCTGCTTAGCCGCAACGCCGTCATCGGATGGATGCAGGGGCGCAGCGAGATCGGCCCCCGCGCGCTGGGACACCGCTCCATCCTGGCCAACCCCGCGCACGGGGACAACTGGCGCCGGGTGAACCGCATCAAGCACCGCGAGCAGTGGCGGCCGCTCGCCCCGGCGGTGCTGGCCGAGCATGCGGCGGCATGGTTCCGCGGCGCCCCCCTTCCCTCGCCCTACATGCTGTTCACGGCCGAGGTGCGCAACGGCGGCATCCCGGCCGTCACGCACGTGGACGGCACCGCCCGCATCCAGACGGTCGGCCCCCGGGCGGGGGCGTTTCACGCGCTGGTGAGCGAGTTCCACCGGCTCTCGGGCGTTCCCGTGGTCCTGAACACCTCGCTCAACGGGCCGGGCGAGCCGATCGTGGAGTCGCCCGACGACGCGCTCCGCAACCTGGCGGCGACGGAGCTGGACGCGCTCTACGTGGAGCGCTTCCGCGTCCGCCGCGCGGGGAGCGCGTGATGCGGGCCGCGGGCGCCGCCGCGGCGCTCCCCCTGGCCCGGGAGCTGGCGGAGGGGCGCATCCGCAGCGCGCTGCTGTGCCACGTGCACGACCGCTGGTACCTGGGCGAGCTGTTCTGCCACGCCAGCTGGGTCACCTGCCTGGAGCGGGCGGGGATCCGGGTCTCGGTGTGCACCAACCCCCACTACCTGGAGCTGTTCGAGCGGCATCCGGCCGTCGACCGCCTGTACCCGGCGGAGGCGCTGGAGGAGGCGATGGCCGCGCCGCACGACCTTGTGGTGTTCGCCACCACCCATCCCCCCGCGGCCTGGCGGCCGGAGCCGGAGCACGCCCTGTACGCCTGGAACACGGGGATGGCGTACGCGCGGCGCGGCTCCCCGGGGTGGTCCCGGCGCACCGACGAGCCCAACCTCTTCGTCGCGACCGCGCACCGCCACGGCGACACGGCGCTCCCCGACGCGGGCGCGTTCGCCATGCGGCTGGGACCGGACGAGCGGCGGGCGGCGTCGTGCCGGATCACCGGGTGCGCGGGCGGGGGCGGCGCCCCGATCCTGGTGGTGAACCCCACCGCCTCCAACCCGCACACGCGGCAGTCCACCCGCCCCAAGGCGGTGGACAACCTGCTGGACACGGCGGACTACGCGGCGCTGGTGGAGGGCCTGCTGCGCGACTTTCCGGCGCACCGGCTGCTGGTGGCCGCCGCGCTCAAGCCGGGGGACGATGCCAACCTGGAGCGGATGCGCGAGCTGGCGGACGCCTTTCGCGGGCACCCCCGGGTGTTTGGCGTGGCCGGCGACGCGCGCGCCCGGGACGGCATCTCGCTGCGCGAGTTCGCGGCGCTGCTGGTGGACGGCCGGGTGCAGGGCATGGTGGGAAATTCCACGGGGAGCAACGCGCACCTCGCGGCGGCGGTGGGCGTGCCCTCGCTTTCCATCGAGCGGGGCGCGGGCGACGAGATGCGTGCCAACTGGGCGGACCCGGCGCGCGGGCAGATGGGCTCGTTCCGGTGGCGCAACCCGCACCCCCTGGCGGCGGCGTTCACCCTGCCGTGGGAGGGGCGCACCCCGGACCACCTGGCGCGGGTGTCGCGCACCTTCCGGGGGCACCTGCACGCCCTGCGCGGCGAGTGGGAGCGCCTGTTCGGCTTCCGCGCGGCGGAGTCCCGGGAGGCCGCCCGGGTCTTCCTGGAGCTGTCGGCGTGCGGGGACGGCGGGGACGCGGACGGACGCGCCTGGGCCGCGGCGGCGCGCACGCTGGCGGCCTCCTTTGCCGACCCCTGGCAGGCGGAGGCGTGCTTCGATCTTCGCGACGAGGCGGACTACCTTCGCATCACGGGGGCGGTGGAGGCGGCGGACGCGCTGGACGCGATCGACGGCCGCGCGGCCCCCGCGCCGGAGCGGCTGAGCGCCTGCACCCGGCAGGTGCTCTGGCGGATGATCGGGAGCTCCAACCTGGCGAAGCTGGCGCGCGTCCTGGCGGATGCCGCGTCCGCCCCTCCGCTCACCGCCAGCGCCTGACCCCGGGTCGCCGGACCCGGCTTCACCCGTCCCGTCGGCCGCCGTTCCGACCTCATGCTCGCACGGAGGCCTCCCAAGGAGTGGTCCTCACCCGCAGTTCAGGCTGTGATACCGTATCCGCTAAAAGATTAAGCCTCACACAGGCCCAGAGTCAGCAGAGTCAACAGAGTTTTCTCGTGCCGCGCGATGTACTCCGCGATTCATCCGATCGCTGGTAAACGATCGATGCGGCACGAAGGGCGGTCATCTCGCCGAGGCTTCACTCTGTTAACTCTGTTGACTCTGTTTCTGTGTGAGACCCGTGTGAGACCCAGTCTTTTTGCGGATTCGGTATGATATGAAAGGTTTCAACGCACAGGACGCAGAGACAAACGGGGAGGACGCAGAGGGATCGCCCGTCCTCTGCGTCCCTCTTGTTTCCTCCGCGTCCTCCGCGTGGTCGTCTTACGGATTCGGGATCACACGGCCGCCAGCACCGCGCCTTCCAGCAGCGACCGCCAGCGGTCGACCTCGTCGGGGCGGCACTCGTGGTAGGTGCGCGCGGCCACCAGGCAGGCGCTCACCTGGGCGATGCACTCCACCTCCACCAGCCCGTGCTCGCGCAGGGTGCGCCCGGTATCGACGATGTCGACCACCCATTCACCCAGGCCGAGCAGGGGCCCCATCTCCACGCTTCCCTGCAGGACGACGCACTCCGCCTCCACCCCGCGCTCGCGAAAGTGACGACGCGTGACGGCGGGGTAGCTGGTCGCCACGCGCACCCGTGCGCCGGGCTCGGGCGCGGCGGGGGGCCACGGCCCCGCGGGCGCGGCCAGCGACAGGCGGCACCGGCCCTCCTGCAGGTCCAGCAGGGGAACCACCCCCCGCGAGCCGCGCTCCATCAGCACGTCGCTCCCCGTGATCGCCAGGTGCGCCGCCCCCATCTCCAGCAGGGTGACGGTGTCCCAGTTCCTTACCAGCACCACCTCCAGCTCCGCGTCGCTGGTCGGCAGGCGAAAGCGGCGCAGCCCGGGGTCCGCCACCGGCGCGTCCAGGGTGATGCCCGCGCGCTCCAGGAGCGCCACCAGCGGCCCCAGGACGCAGTTCTTGGGGAGGGCCAGGATGGTCTTTCTCAACTTGCACCCGCCTGGCGGGCACGGAACGGTGCGTGGGGCAGCATGATGGTGCCTGCCATGAAAGAGTGTGCGCGTGGTGCAAACCGACGATTTTCGTGCGGGGCGGTGCGTGCGGCGAAACGGTGGAGCGACGAAGGAAACGGTGGCTGGGGCGCGGACCTGCTCCATCACTTTGGAGACACAATAATCGATAGAGTCAATATCGTGCGCGGCGACGCCGGGGGCAATTCTGTTGTTTTGCCGAAGGGCGGAGCGGCGCCCGCGTAAGAAGATCGTTTCCTCCTCAGAGGCCGTATACGGACGTTCATGGTGCCCGACCCCGTCGGCACGAGAGAGAGTCTTGACCACGTCCGGGAGGCACCTCATAGTGCTGCTCCAGAAATGCGTATCACGCATTTGCTACCCACCGCCTTTCGCCGAACGGGCCCGCGAACGGGGTGGAATCGACCCGCAAAGGAGGTGACCCCCGACCAGCAAATCCGAAATTCCGGTTCGTGCAGGGCCTTTGACCCGTTTCGTTAGCTCAGTGGACCAGCTACCGGAGCCGCCAACATGCGCACCCGCGGACACCTCGCCCTTCTCTCCGCACTCCTTCTCGCCCCGCTGGCGCTCGCCGCGTGCGGAGCCGGGCTGCCTCGCGGAATGGTCTTTGGAACGGGATGCAAGGCCGGTCCCTGCCCGAGCACCGACTCGCTCGAGGAACCGGGCCTTCTGACGCGGCTCATTCTGATCGGTGACGCCGGAGACCCCTGGCCCGGCACCGAGCTGTCCGGTCCGGCACCCGTGCTGGAGGCGCTGGAGCGCTGGGCGTGGCGGCGGCCGGAGCTCACGACCGTGGTCTTTCTGGGGGACAACATCTATCCCGAGGGACTTCGCCCGGGCGTCGTTGCCGACTCCCTGCGGCTGGCGCGCCAGATCCAGGTCTTTGCGCCACGCGGCGGCACCACCCGCCCGCGCGCGGTGTTCGTTCCGGGAAACCACGACTGGTACGGCTCGCAGAACCCCGCGACCGCGCTCGCGGCCATTCGCAGGGAGGCGGAGATGGTGCGCGCGGCCGGAGAGCGGATGCACTTTCTTCCGGCCGGCGGGTGTCCCGGTCCGGACACGCTTCACCTGGGCAACGTGCGGCTGATCGCCCTGGACACCCAGTGGTGGCTCTACACGGCGCTGCCGCCCGAGCTGCGGGTGCTGGAGGACGAGTGCACGCGCCCCACCGCCGGCGATCCCATCATCCCCACCCAGATCTTCCCGTTCCTGGCGGAGCTCGGCTGGCACCTGTTCCTGGCACACGACGTCGACAGCGTGGACGCGGTCGTGGTCTCCCACCACCCGCTCACCGCGCACGGGCCCCACGCCCAGCGCAAGATCAGCGAGCGCATCCGCGAAGGCATTCACGCCCTGGGAATCAGCAACTCCCGTGACCGCCAGGACCTGGCCGCCTGGACGTACCGGCAGATGATCGAAGCGATCGCCGCGAATCTCCGCTTTCCCGACCGGCCGTTCATCTACGCCGCCGGGCACGAGCACGTGCTGGAGGTCATCGACGGCCGCGACTCCATCCCGTACGGCGGCACCGCCAGCAACGACACGGTGCCGATCGCGGACTACCACCTGGTGAGCGGCAACGGCTCGTCCCGCGGCCACCTTTCCCCGATCCTGCCACGGAGCCCGGTCCCGCTCTTCTGGTCCGCCGGCGCCCAGTACAGGGGCTTCATGGTCGTGGACTTTCTGGACGACGCCCACGGCCGGCGGGTGTTCCTGCGCGTGATCCACGCCGCCGACCCCGACCGGCCCGCGTACCACCAGCAGCTGCGCTGAGCGTCCGGCGCCGCCACGGGCCCGGGGTGCGCTCCGGGCCCGACCGTTCCGCACTCGATTACCGGAGAGACGATGATACGTGTGTGGGTACTCGCCGGCCTGGTGGCCACGGGCCTTGCGGCATGCGCACCGGCGGCGCCGGAGGATGCACCCCCACCGGCCATCGGTCCCGCGCCGCGCGTGGCGCCGCCGCCCGCGGGCTCGCTGTACCACGGCGTCTATCCCGGGGGGACCACGGGGTACGAGGACGACATCACCCCGGCCACGCTCGCCTCGTACGAGCAGCACGTGCAGAAGAGCGCGGCCTGGGTCTACTTCTCCCACAACTGGTTCCGCGGACGGGCGTTCCCCACCGACACCGCGCGGTGGATCAGGGACCGCGCCGGAAGCATTCCCTACGTGCGCCTGATGATGCGGAGCGACCGGGAGCTCGACCCGGACTCCATCGACCGGCCGGCGTTCCCGCTCCACCGCATCGCCCGCGGCGACTACGACGGGGACCTGCGCGCCTGGGCCCGCGCCGCCCGGGACTTCGGCACGCCGATCCTGGCGGAGTTCGGCACGGAGATGAACGGCCGCTGGTTTCCCTGGAACGCCGTCCACAACGGCGACTCCCGCGGCGCACGCCGCTTTCGCGAAGCGTACCGCCGCATCATCCGCATCGCGCGCGAGGAGGGGGCGCACAACGTCACCTGGGTCTTTCACGTGAACCACCAGGACTACCCCGCCCGATCGTGGAACCGCTTCGAAGAGTACTATCCGGGAGATGCGTGGATCGACTGGATCGGGGTGAGCGTGTACGGCGCCCAGAAGCCGACGGACACCACGTGGCCGCAGTTTCGCCCGTTGATGGACGCGGTGTATCCACGCCTGACCGCGCTTTCCAGCAGCAAGCCGATCGTACTGCTGGAGTTCGGCGCGGACGGGCGCAACCCGCTGGGCGACCAGGCGCGCTGGGCCGAGGACGCGCTGCGGGACCTGGTGGGCGGGCGCTGGCCGCGGCTGATCGGGTTTTCGTGGTGGAACGAGAGGTGGCCCAACGACGATGATCCGTCGCATGATACCATCATGCGCGTGCAGGACAACCCGGCGCTTGCCGCGGTATTTCAGCGCTGGGTGGGCGGACAGGCATCGGTGCTCGGCCGCGTGCGGACCACGCCGTAAGCCCCGCTCCACGCAGCGCCGGCCGGAGGCGCCGAGAGCCCGGCCGGGAGACGGATCCCGGCCGGGCAGTCGTTCCCGTACCCGGAATTGCCGTCCGCCCCACCCCTGCCCTACGCCGCCTCGACGTCCGCCGTCTCCACGCGGTCCGTGGCGTTGGGGTGCTCGCCCAGGAACTCCACCCACTGCTTCTTGAGGGCGGGGTAGTGCCGGGCGGCCTCCACCAGGTCCATGAAGCAGTCCAGGGTGCTCGCGAAGCGCTCCCTGAGCGTGTCGTTGGCGAGATCTCCATTCTCGTCGAACGCCTGGTGCGCCTGCGCCAGCGAGAACATGTCGGGGTATACGCGCATCCCCAGGTGCTCCAGCGGCACGCGCAGCGCCCACAGCCCCCGGTTGCCCCCCACCATGGACGGCGAGGCCGAGAGCAGCAGCGCCTGCTTGCCGTTGAACGGCTGCGGGCGAAAGCGCGATACCCAGTCGATCAGGTTCTTGATCGCTCCCGGCATGGACGCGTTGTACTCGGGCGAGGCGACGATCAGCGCGTCCGCGGACTTGAGGCGTTCGCAGAACGAGCGCGCGCCCACCGGCGGCCCCGTCTCCGCGTCCAGGTCGGCGTCGTAGAAGGGGCAGTCGAAATCCGCGATCCGCGCGCGCTCGGCGATGCCGCCCTTCTGCTCCACCACGCGCGCGGCGAGCTCCGCCAGGCGGTTGTTGAGCGACCGGCTCCCGAGCGACGCCCCCAGCACCAGGAACCGCACTTCACGCCGCGCGTGCGCCATCTTCTCCTCCATACGTTTCGCCGTCTGACGTGCGGCCGGGTGCCGCGCGAGTCCCGCAGCCCGCGTGCATGGACCCGGCCAGCGCGTTGCAGGTCGGGCGCGCGCGGGTTATCAATCCGGGAGACGGAGGCGCCGCGCGCGGCGGTCCGTCCCGGTGCGTACCCATTCCGGCGGAGGAGCCGTGGCAGACTCGACGAGCGCGACGTGGCGGGTGCGGGTGGGCGAAGAGGAAACCAGCGCGGTCCACGAAGCGGCGGAGGCGACGGGGCCGCGCATCGTCTTCGCGTGCGCGCACGGGGCGGGCGGACACATGGGCGACAGGGGGATGCTGGCCGTCGCCGAGGCAATCCGCGCGCGGGGGATCGACGTGGTCCGCTTCAACTTCCTGTACAAGGAGAAGGGCTCCGGCCGCCCCGACCCCATGCCGCGGCTGATGGAGACGACCTCCGCCGTCATCGCCCGCATCCGCCAGGAGCTGCGGCCGGACGTGCTGATCATCGGCGGGCGGTCGATGGGCGGCCGGGCGGCCTCCGTGCTGGCGGCCGACGGCTTCGCATGCGACGGGCTGCTCCTGCTGGCGTATCCGCTCCACCCCGCCGGGCAGCCGGAGAAGCTGCGGGATGCCCATCTGCCCAACATCACCGTCCCCGTCCTCTGCTTCAACGGCACCCGCGACGAGCTGTGCCGGCCGGACCTGATGGAGGCGGCGCTGAAGACGGTGGAGACGGACTGGCGGATGCACTGGCTGCAGGGCGCCGACCACAGCTTTCACGTCCTCAAGTCATCCGGCCGCACCGACGCGCAGGTGCTGGACGAGGTGGGCGACGCCACGCGGCAGTGGATCGACGGACTGCCTGCCGCCGCGGCCTGATCACGATCCTGGTATCGAATCGGAAAAAGCCCAACGTCCGGGAGGCGTGCCGCTTCTCTCGGCGGCGGAGTGGGAGGATGGTTCTCAAGATCGCGCATCAGGGGGGTGCGGTCCGCTCGTTACCGTGCGCTGGAAATTCATCGAGCGATCGGCATCTCTCCTGAAAAAACGCGGATGGCCCCCTGCCGCATTCCATCTCTCTCCCGTTTCCAACACGCCCCGAGCGATCGTGCCTCGTCGACCGGCGCGCCATACCTCCGCTCACTACCAGCCAGGCTTCGGATCGAGAGCTGGAGGAAACGGCACGAGAAAACTCCGCTGACTCTGCTAACTCTGCGTGAGGCCCATTCTTTTTGCGGTCCGCCGAAATCCAGCGAAAGCCCGCTCGGTCTGATGATCCGGAGCGGGCTTCTCGATTCCATCGAAAGGAGATGGGCGGAGCCAGCCTCACATCAGCAGCGTCTCCACGCGGTGGGCGTGGACCATGTTCTCGCACGGGGACCAGGCGAACACGGTAAAGCGGCCGTCCTGCGACGCGACCATGGCCAGGGCGCCGCGCTGGTCGTGGACGAACTGCGCGGCGGACAGGTGCCGCGTGCCGCCCAGCCGCGACGGGTCCACCACCTCGGCCACGTTGCCGATCACCGGCGCCGTCAGCGCGATCTGCTCCACCCGCTCGCTGCCGCGCCTGCGCACCAGCTTTACGCCAAAGGCCAGCAGCTCGTGGTGCTCGTTCAGCACCGTGGCGCCGTCCACCGCCGTGAGGCCGGCGACGGCGTCCACCGAGCGGCGCAGCGCCTCGCGCCAGGCGGGGCGCGACTGCTCGTCCTCGTCCGCGCGCAGCAGGTCGGCCAGGTCGGCGAAGGGGGTCACGCGGTAGGGGATGGGCTGCGAGGCCGAGGCCTGCCACTCGTCCGACCCGTCCGGCACCAGCAGCAGCGACCCGCCGCGGCCGTGCGCGCGCATGGAGACGGCCAGCTGGATCAGCACCCCGGTGGGGCCCACGGAGGGCACGGGCGCATCGAAGCCCAGGAGCGACGAAAGCAGCGCGGGACAGTCGGGAAGGCTGGCGGCGTTCTCGTCCACCACCTGCACGTGGTCGCCCTGCAGCACGGCGATGGTTCCGTACTTGTCCAGCTCGTCGCCGCGGCGGTACTTGAGCACCACCAGTCCCGGCTCCACCACCTCCAGCACGAACGCCATCTCGGGAACGGAGCGCGCCGTGCCCCACACCCGCAGCGCGTCGCCGTCCGGCCACACGCCCAGGTGAATGCCCGGCCGCTCCACCGCGGGCGCGAGCTTGGCCAGCCCGCGCGGCCCCAGCGGCAGCGACCGCGCGAAGACCATGGCCTGCGCCGTGGCCTCGGGGGGGACGAATGCGAGCGAGATCTTGGGCGCGCGCCCTTCCTCGCGCTGCAGGCTGGCCCAGAAGGCGCCGTCGATCAGCGCCTCGATGAGCGCCGCGTCCGGCTGCGGCGCGAACGCGCGGCTGCCCCGCTGTCGGGCCGCGTGAAGGTGGGCCGCAAGGTGCTCCACGACCGTGGGGGCGACGATGCGCGCCGCCGGGTACCCGGGCTGCATTCTTGTCCGTCTTCTCCGGCCCATGTGCGAAGGCTGCCGTCCGGATGGCAGCCGCTGGCGATGATGATCTCGCCCCGCGGCCCCCGTGGCAAGCAGTGAGCCCCGGCGCCGCGAGGGCGCCGGGGCTCGTTCACGCGATCCGGCCCGAGCCGTGGCTCAGGGGACCTGCTTGCAGGGGTAGCGGCCGCAGGTGCCGTAGCCGTTGCAGGTGGCGTCGTACTGCGTGCAGTCGCAGGCGCTGTAGTCCGTGCCGCATCCCGCGCAGGTGGCGTCGTCGCAGGTGTACGCGCAGGTGCCCGGGCACGTGTTGTTACAGGTGCCGTCGCAGGTGTAGTAGCCCGCACAGGTGGGGCAGCCCGGGCAGGTGCACTGGGTGTAGCAGGTGCACTGCTCACCGAACACGGTGCCCTTGCTCGGCTCGGGCTTGGTGGTGTCGAAGCTCTCGACCGACAGCTCGTCCAGGTTCAGCTTCAGCTTGTTCATGCCGTCCTCCAGGGATGGGGAGGGTGAATCGCCGGCGCGCGGATGTGGCGCCGGCCAGATCGGCCGGGGTGAGGCGGCCGTCTAAGCTCTACAGCCTGGTTGAATGCCGGCCGCTACTGGCACCGACGCAAACGGCCGCACCCCGAAAGGGACGCGGCCGCTCCAGAAAGCGATCACACGCCGATCCCGCGGGCACAACAGCACGCGCCCCACCCAACCTGTTCGCAGGAAGGCTGAATGTGGGCGTAGCTGCCGGGGCGCTCGGGACGGGTCATTCGTGTAAAATGGTCGAAGCTGCTGGACGCGATCACCCACGCACAATCGCCGGGGGCTCAATTCCTCAGCGGAAAGCGAGTCGGATGCACCACCACCGGCACGGGGTACGGCACCGCTCCTGAAATGACAAATCCAGCGCGGAACCGCCGCCGTGCGGCGCATATAATTAGCGTCGGCAAACATGGGATGGCCGGCGTGGCGGTGTCAAGAGGGCGGCCGGACAATTCCGCCGCGCCCTCCATCCAGCGTCCGTTACGGCCGGTTGTTCATACACGCCGAACAAGGCGCGATCAGGGATTTACCTGCTCGCGCCACGGCGGAGTGGATCCATTGTCAGGGTACTCTCTCCGAATCCCGCCGCCGGATCGGCTCCGGATGCGGCCGTCGTCCGTCGCCCGAAAACGAGGAGCCCCGGAAGGCAGCGCGCCTTCCGGGGCTCCGTCCGTCCCGCGGAGCGGATCAGTCGAACTCCAGGACCAGCCGCTCGGGGAAGGGGCCGTCCAGCTGCACGCGGCCCGCGCTCCCCTGCGCGCGGCGCAGCCCGGGCAGGCGCAGCAGCGAGGCCGTGATCTCGGGGATCACCACCAGGTTGATGCCCAGCCCGAAGCACTGGTGCATCCCCCAGCCAAAGTGCAGGTACGAGCGGATGTCGCGGTCGATGCGGAAGCGCTTGGGATCCGGGAAGCCGTCGGGATCGAACATGGCCGACAGCGTGCCGATGGCCATCGACGATCCCGCCGGAATGGTCTTCTGCCGCGGCGTTCCGGCGGCGATCGTCGCGTCCACCGAGCAGCGGCGCGCCATCAGCGGCGTGTGCGGGTTGAAGCGCCCCGCCTCCCACACGTACTGCCGCACCCGGTCCAGGTCGCCGTCGCGCGCCGCCGCCTGCGCGCCCGCCAGCTCCTGCGGCCGCCGCAGCAGCTCGTCGATGGACAGGATGCTGAAGCGCGAGATGGTGTCCACCGCGCCCACCACCAGGCCCATGATGTTGCGCCGCACCCAGTCGTCGTCCGCGTACGGGTGCTCGGGGAGCAGGGCGATCATCCGCCCCATCACGTCGTCGTCGGCCGCGGTGCCCTCTGCGCGGCGGCGGGCGATCTCCGGCAGGATCCACGCCTTGACCTCCGCCGCCGTCTGGATGGCCGCCTGGCGCACGAACGGGTCGTCCAGCGGGTTGGCGAAGGCGTCCTGGAACAGATTGCGCAGCCAGCGCTCCAGCGTGGGACGGTCCGGTCCCATCACGCCGAAGTAGCACTGCACCATCTCCGCCGGCACCGCCCGCGTGAGCCGCTGCACCGCCTCGATGCGCCGCTGCGGCCGCGCCGCGTCGATGGCCCGCGCCGACGCCTCGCGCGCCAGGTGGCGCACGCGATCCGCGTCGTCACGCCTTGCGCAGGCGCGCAGGGCGGCGTGGTCGCGGTCATACTCCGGCCCGCGGTCCATCGCCAGGATGAAGGGGCCGTTGATGCGGTCGATGGACGGGCCGTTCACCTGGCTGATGGTGAAGTCCGTGTCGCGGTCCAGCACCTCCAGCACGTCGGCGTGGCGGCTGACGACCACGCGGTTCCCCAGCTTGAGCAGCGGCGCCCACCGCCGCAGCACGTGGAACACGGCGCGCAGCACGCCCGGGGTGGTGAGCGTGTAGAAGATCCAGCGCTTGAGGCGGATGCCCACGCCGCCCTGCGAGTTGGGCGACGGCGGCTGCGGTGCGGGGCGCTGGGCGGGTGCGGCCGGGACGGACGGAGCCAGGGTGCTCACGGGACCTGCCTTTCTTTCTCCGAAGGGGGGAGACGGAGGGGAAGACGAGCGGGGGGGCCGGCGGGTGACGCACCGCGGGCCAGTCCCCATGATAAAGCCGCTCCCCCCAGGCGACAATCTTTCTGATCCGTGCGCCGGATGGGGCCGCCGGCCGGCCTTTACCGCGGATGCGCGCCCGGTGCCCCGCCGCCGCCCCGGGGACCGGGACGCCGACGCCCCAGCCGGGCGCCGCGGCGCCGTCCATCCCGGCAGGAGAGGACCCGCAAATCAAGCTACCGCAATCACTTGAAGAAATGGCCGTGCCGGTGCGGACGCGGAACCGATCTTGCAGAAACATCTGCATCCCACACCGGTTCCGTTCGCGGGAGCACCCTTCCCCACGCTTCCGCCCGTGCACCGGCACTCCCCGCCGGCCCGTCCCTCGCAGGCCCCGCCGGCACTCTCCGACCCTACGCAGGAGCTCCCCCGATGAGCGAGTCCCCGCCCGTGCCGCCCAACGACGATCCGCAGAACGCAGCCACCGCCGATCCCCCCGTAACGGCCGTGCAGGTGCCCGCCATCGTCGCGGCGCCCGATGAGGTGGAGCGGATCCACGCACCGTACCCCGTCGTCGCCGAAGGCAAGGCCGAGCGCCGCGCCCAGGTGGCCGACGCGCGGCACCGCACCCCGGCCGAGAAGACGGAGTCCGCCAGGACCGACGGGCGCACCGAGCAGTCGTCGCTGCTGGTGATGGTGCCGATCCGGCCCGGGCAGGAGCAGTCCCTGCTCGCGCTGCTGGACGAGGTGGCCAACCCCAGCGACAACTACGACTTCGAGGTCAACTGCATCATCCCCTTCGCCAGGATCCGCACGCTGCACTTCGCGCGCATCCTGGTGCACGAGGCGTCGCCGGGCCCCGACAACCCGCTCCCCACCTATCCGCCGCCGCCCATGAAGGGCAAGGTGCAGGTCAAGGGGCCGCCCATCCCGCCCAAGATGCTGTTCGCCACGGACTTCGACGGCCCGCTGGACGAGCACATCGACGACGTGCTGAGCGTGGCGGGGCCGGGGCTGGACCGGGTGTTCGGACACTGCGAGGGGTGGCCGGGGTCGGACGATCGGGCGGCGGTGCACGGCTACTTCCTGCGCCACCGCATCCCGTCCAACACCTTCTACACCGGCACCATGCACCGCTCGGTGGACCAGATCCACCGCGAGGAGGAGCTGCACCAGCGCATCGAGGCGTACCTGGACGCCGAGGCAGGCAAGCCCGGCTTCCCCTCGGAGCCGCTCAAGGTGCGCGAGAAGATCCGCGACTTCGTCTTCGCCGAGCCGGAGCTGGCGTGGGCGCGGCAGCAGCCGGGGCCCTTCCCCAGGCTGCTCTTCAACCCCGACTACCTCGTGCCGGTCGCCATCGGCGTGGTGGTGGCCCTGCTGGCCGCGCTCACCGTGGTCCTGCGCCTGGTGATGGACTCGTGGGGCCAGGCGCTGATGGTGACGGGCGCCGTGGTGGCGGTGACGGTCGTCCTCCTGGTGGCCGCGTACCTCTTCCTGCGCAGGCTGGAAAAGACGGACCCCGTCATCATCCTGAACAAGGACATCGACGACCTGGTCTCGGCCGAGGACCGCATCGTCCAGAACCAGATGAGCAGCGTCATCTACATCAAGGAGCCGCTCTGGTTCAGGGGGCTGGTGCTGCGGGTGGTGCTGGCGTTCATCAACTTCTCCGCGAAGTACCTGAGCAACCAGGGCACGCTGGCGGGGATCCCCTCCATCCACTTTGCCCGCTGGGTGATCGTGGACAACGGGCGCCGGCTGGTGTTCTTCAGCAACTTCGACGGCAGCTGGGAAAACTACCTGGGCGACTTCATCGACAAGTCGCACGCCGGGCTCACCGGCGTGTGGAGCAACTGCGTCGGCTTTCCTCGTACCAAGAACCTGGTCCAGGACGGCGCCACGGACGAGCAGAAGTTCAAGGCGTACTCGCGCGACAGCCAGATCCCCACGCAGGTGTGGTACAGCGCCTACCGCTGGCTCTCGGTGGACAACGTCAACAACAACAGCAAGATCCGCCTGGGGCTGTACGGCGACATGACGGCGGACGAGGCCGGCCTGTGGGTGCGCCGCTTCGGCGGGTCCACCAACGTGGACAACAACGGCCCGGCCCTGGGGCCCAAGGCCAAGCCGGCGCCGGCGCCGCTGGTGGAGCTGGCGGACGTGCAGGGGCTGGTGGCGCGCAGCTTCAACGGCCTGGCGCACGGCGACTACGTGCCGGTTTACCTGCCGGCCGACGCCGCCGCCAGCCGCGCCTGGGTGGCGGAGATGGCCGGCGCGGTGACCCCCGGCGACATCCGCAGCGGCGACGTGATGAAGGCGGGCGCCGCCCGCAGCGTCGGCTTTACCCCGCAGGGGCTGGAGCGGCTGGGGATGGACCAGGCGAGCCTGCAGACGTTCGCCTGCGAGTTCCTGGAGGGGATGACGACGCAGCACAAGCAGCGCGTGATGGGCGACGACGGCCCGTCGGCGCCGGAGAACTGGACGTGGGGGCGGCCGGAGCGGCCGGTGCACGCCATGATCTTCCTCTTCGGCAACAACCGCGAGCGGCTGCAGTCGCTGGTGGACGAGGAGACCGCGCGGGCGGAGCGCCACGGCGCCACCCTTGGCGCGCCGCTGGGCAGCATCATGCTCAACGACGACAAGGAGCACTTCGGCTTTCACGACGGCATCGCGCAGCCGCGCGTGGACGGCTTCCGCAAGCCGGACGACGGCGAGTCCGACGCGCCCACCGAGGCCAGCATCCCCGCCGGCGAGATCGTGCTGGGGTACACCAACGCGTACGGCCAGCTGCCGGATTCGCCCACGGTGCCCGACACGGCGGGCGCCCGCGCGGTGCTGCCGCAGGCCCCGGCGGACCCCGACGACCCGCCGGGCACGCCGGTGCGGCTGGACCTGGGCAGAAACGGCAGCTACGTGGTCTTCCGCCAGCTGGAGCAGCACGTCAAGGCGTTCTGGAGCTTCATGGACGCCCAGGCGCAGCACGACGCCGACCGGCGCAAGAAGCTGGCGGCCAAGATGGTGGGCCGCTGGCCCAACGGCGCCCCGCTGGTGCGGCACCCCGACGCCGAGCCGCCGCAGTTCGACCGCGCCACGGCCAACGACTTCATGTACTCGGGTGACTGGGACGACATTCGCGGCGACAAGTGCCCGCTGGGCTCGCACATCCGCCGCACCAACCCGCGCGACGGGATGGAGCCCGGCCCCGCCGGCTCGCTGCTAGTGGCGGACCGCCACCGCCTGCTGCGGCGCGGCCGCGCCTACGGCCAGCCGATCACCACGTCGTTCGACCCGGCGGAGATCCTGGCCTCCGACAAGCCCGACACGGGGCGCGGCCTGCACTTCATCTGCTTCAACACCGACCTGGGGCGGCAGTTCGAGTTCGTGCAGAGCACCTGGGTGAACAGCATGAAGTTCGACGGCCTGTACCGCGACGCCGACCCGCTCATCGGCTCGCACGAGGACCCGAACGATCCGAAGGTGGCCCCGGAGCAGGTCACCACCTTCACCGAGCAGCGCTGCCCGGTGCGGCACCAGGTACACGGCCTGCCGCGCTTCGTCACCACCATCGGCGGCGCCTACTTCTTCATGCCGGGGATGCGTGCCCTGCGCTACCTGGCCCGCCTGGACTGAGCGCGAACGGTCCGACGGACTGGCACGACCCGGCGCCGGGGGACTTTCCCCGGCGCCGGGTTTTTCGTTGCGCGGCGGCGGATCCGCGGAACGAACGGACCACACGAAGCATCAGAGCATCGGAGCATCGGAGCATCGGAGCATCGGAGCATCGGAGAACGACGCGGCGTTTCTCCCCTGCTCCCATGCGCTGCGCGAGAGGTTGATTCAGATGAATCCGCGGAGTGGTCGTATCCGCAGAGGTCCGTCATCAACAGGCATTCGCGCGGCGCTCCTTTTGCTGCAATCATGACTTTCGGCATTCAGGCGGGTACCGCCGCGCCGCATCTTCCTCCTTGTGTGGCACTGTGGATACCGGAAACCGCCAGCGAGCGAGAGGCGTACATCGGGCGGCGCGTATGAGCCTTCTCGCCCCGCCGTACGATGGATGGCGTTGATACAGGGCTCCGCAGCCCGTAGGTTGTCGGCACCGCACGACTCCACCACTCACCGGGACTCTCATGCCGCCAGGCGGGGACAGGGAAGAAGTGCCGGAGCGCCAGCAGGCCGAAGCGCTTTTTCTCGCGAACCTCGAGTGGATCGAGCGAAGCGTTGCCTCGCTTTGCCGCCGCTACGGCCTGGGCGGCGACGAGGCGGAGGACGTGTGCTCGTGGGTCAAGCTCAAGCTCATCGAGGACGATTACGCCCCGCTGCGCAAGTTTCGCGGTGACAGCTCCCCCCGCACCTATCTGGTGGTGGTGGTGGCCGCGCTGTTCCGCGACTACCGCGCCGGCCACTGGGGGCGGTGGCGCCCCTCCGCGGCGGCGCTGCGGGCGGGGCACCTTGCCGTGCGGCTGGAAACGCTGGTGTACCGCGACGGGTGCACGCGCGACCAGGCGGCGCGAACCCTGCGGGCATCGGGAGAGACGGATCTGCCCGACGCGGCGCTAAACCGGATGCTGGCGCAGCTCCCCGTCCGCGGCCCCCTGCGCCCGTACGAAGCGGGCGAGGCGCCGCTGGAGGCCGTCGCCGCCGCCTCGTCGGCCGAGGAGCGGGTGGCGGACGAGGAGTCCGAGCGCACGCGGCGCACCGTGTTCGGCGCGCTGGAGCGGGTGATGGGGCGCCTGTCCGAAGAGGACCGGCTGATCCTTCGCCTGCAGTACTGGAAGGGGCTGAGCGTGGCCGACGTGTCGCGCGCGCTCACGCTGCCGCAGAAGCCGCTGTACCGGCGCATCGAGCGCATCCTGGGCCAGCTTCGCCGCGACCTGCCGGCCGAGGGTGTGCAACCGGAGCAGCTGCGCGAGTTTCTGGGGGAACTGCACCCATGATGCATCTTCCGGCGGGACTTGGGCGTTCCGTGTCCATCCAATGGAGTAAGGGCACGCACCTGGAGGGAGAAATGCGGTGAGCCAACCCCACATGGACCATAACGATCTCGCGCAGCTCCTCGACAGCACGCTGTCGGAGGAAGCGCGCGGCAGCACCATTGCGCACCTGGCGGCCTCCGACGCGGACGCCGAAGTGCTGGGTGACGCGGCGTACCTGCTGCGCGACCTGGACCCCCAGGGCGGCGTGGCCGACGACGAGGGCGCCGATCCCCGCTTCGATGACGCGGACACCGGAGTCGACGCCAGGGTCATCCCGCTGCGTCCGCCGTCCACCGGCGCGCGTACGTGGCGCCGCCCCCCGGCGCGGTGGCTGGCGCTGGCCGCCGTGCTCGCCGGCGTGCTGCTGGTGCCGCTCGCCCTCTCGCGCTCCGGCTCCCGCGGCCCCGGCGACTTCGCCGCGCTCCTGGCCAACCGCGAAGCCGGCCTCCCCACGGGCTGGGACCAGCGCGGGTGGAGCGTGCGGCGCGGCGGCGGCGACCCGGTGATCGACAACGCCCGTGCCGCGCGGCTCGGCGCGCTGCACACCGACCTGGGGCTCGCGATCTCCGGAGGACAGGCAGCTGAGACGCGCCTGATCTCCGAGCAGATCGAGCAGCTGCTGGTGGACGTACCCGCGTCAGGCACGGTGACCCCCTACTACCGCGATCTCGCGGCACGTGCCGGTGGGCCGAAGGAGGAACTGGGGAAGGTGCTGGAAGATGGTCGCGTAGCCGTAGCCGGGTTCGTTGACGCCGACTTCTTCGACCTCGGCGCGTGGGCGGCGGCGGCGCGGATCGCGGCGGCATCGCAGGATGCCGCGTTTTTCCACGCGCGCGCTTCGCGGAAGATGCTGGACCGCGCGGCGGCGCTCGATTCACTAGATAGCGGAGCGCGGGCGACGGTGGACGCGATCCGCACGGCGGCCGCAGCGGATCAGCCGGACTGGACGGTGCTGACAGCGCAGGCCAAGGAGCTTCTCGAGCAGATCGGGCGCTGAATTTTCGGGTTCCACGCTGGCAAGTCGCGCGTCTGCCATTCCGGAGGAGACGCCGCGTAGAATCGGCGCTCCGCGGAAAATCATGGCGCCGACCGAGGAATCTGCCCGCGGCTCCCCGGCGTCGGTCCCGCGACGAGATCCATCTTCCAGCGCATCGCCCGGCGGCGGCCATCCACCGTGGTGTCCACGATGGTTGCCGGGGCCAGTCTCCCGCCCCATTCTAAGCGGTCTCCCGGCCGCGCGGCGCGATCCGCCTCCGTCATCCCGCCCATCCCCGCCTCTCTCGTGACCGACTCCGCAACTCCGGGTGGCCTTCCATCCGGCCGCGAAACGATTTCCGCGGGCGAGGAGCGCTTCGAGCGCATCCGCAACCGCGCGGGGCTGATCGTGGCGCCGCTGGTGTTCGCCGTGCTCCTCGTGCTGCCGATGGACGGGCTGAAGCCGGAGGCGCACCGGCTGGCGGCGGTGATGGCGGCGGTGGTGGTGCTGTGGATTACCGAGGCGCTGCCGATGCCGGCCACGGCGCTGCTGGGCGCGGCTGCGTGCGTGGTGCTGCGCGTGGCGCCCGCCAAGGAGGTGTTCGCGCCCTACGCCGACCCGCTGATCTTTCTCTTCATCGGCTCGTTCATCATCGCGCGGGCCATCTTTCTCCACGGGCTGGACCGGCGCGTGGCGTTCGCCGTGCTCTCCATGCGCTGGATCGGCGGGCGGCCGTCGCGGGTGCTGCTGGCGTTCGGCGCGGTGACGGCGACGCTGAGCGCGTGGATGTCGAACACGGCGACGACGGCCATGATGTTCGGCATCGGCATGTCCATCCTGTCGGTGATGATGGCGTCGGGCGGCGGCGCGGGGCCCGGCATCGACCCGCGATACGCCACGGGGCTGATGCTGATGACGTCGTTCGCGGCCTCCATCGGTGGGCTGGCGACGCCGGTGGGCACGCCGCCCAACGTGATCGGCATCGGCTTCATCCGTGGGCTGCTGAAGGAGGAGATCACCTTCTTCGAGTGGATGTCCATCGGCGTACCCGTGGTCGTCCTGCTCTTCATCTGCCTGTACCTGTACCTGAACGCGCTTTCCCCGGCCGGCGTGGCCACGCTGGGCGAAGGCGCGGAGGTCATCCGCCGCGAGCGCGCCACGCTGGGCCCGTGGACGCGGGGGCAGAAGTCCGTCGCCATCGCGTTCGGCGTGACGGCGGTGCTGTGGATCACGCCCGGGCTGTTCGCGCTGGCGGCGGGGGAGACGAGCCCGGTATACCGCGAGATGTCGGCGCGGGTGCCGGAGAGCGCGGCGGCGCTGCTGGGCGCGCTGCTCCTCTTCCTCCTCCCGGGCAACCGTGGCGCGCGCGCGATCACCTGGGACGAGGCGGCAAAGATCGACTGGGGGGTGATCCTGCTGTACGGCGGCGGCTTTGCGCTGGGCGTGCTGTCGTTCCAGACGGGGCTGGCGGAGGGGGTGGGACGCGGGCTGACCGGTCTGCTCCCCCTGCACGGCGAGTTCGGGCTGCTGGCGGCGTCCGTGATCGTGGCCGTGCTGGTGTCGGAGACCACGTCCAACACGGCGTCGGCCAACATGGTGGTGCCGGTGGTGATCTCCATCGCCATGGCGCAGGGAATGGACCCGTTCGTCCCCGCGCTGGGCGCGACGATGGCGGCCAGCCTGGGCTTCATGCTGCCGGTCTCCACCCCGTGCAACGCCATCGTCTACGGCTCCGGCTACGTGCCGCTCATGCGGATGGTTCGCTACGGCGTCATCCTGGACCTGATCGGCATCGTCGTCATCACCGGCGCGGTGTGGTTCCTGGCGCCGCTGATCCGATAGCTGCGAGGTTGGGAAAAAAAGGCCTCACGCAGAGTTAGCGGAGTCGGCGGAGTTTTCTCGTGCCGCACGATGTGCCCCCGTGCCTCGGAAGACCGATTTCAGGTGGCGGCTCGCGGATCTTACGGCTGTCGGGAAGGGATAGAGGAGCGTTCCGGACGCGCCACAGCTGAGCAGAAAGCCGGAAATCGGGCTTCGAATCGTGCCCGGATCAAAGGTTTGAAGCAGAAATCTTAATGAACGAACGACGCCGCGCGCCGGAGAGTCCTCTCCGGCGCGCGGCGTGCTCGTTTTCCAGCGGGTCAGGCAGCCAGCCAGAGCCTTGCCGTCTCTTCCGTCGTACGCTCGATCTCCTGCTCCGACATCCCGCTCCGGGCCAGGTGCCGGTGGATGAACCCGTCCACCTCGGCCTTCACAGCCTCCGCCTCGCGGCCGATGCGCTCCAGCCGCTCGATGTACGCCAGGCGCTCGGCGGGCGTCCCCTCGATCCCCTCTTCAGCCTGCTGGGCAGCCCAGCGGCATTCTTCCGCCAGATCCGCCAGGCGCCTGTGAAGCGTGCCCGGGAGCTTCGTTCCGCAATCTATCTCGCCCACAAGCCGGACCAGTGCGGTGAACGGCCGTGTCGTGGCGGAGGCGGAATCCCGCGCTCGCAGAGCCGGCGTGGTGACCACGCTGCGGGTAAAGAGCGCCGCCTCCAGCGCCTGCACCCTCTCCAGCGCAAACCGGTGCCATGCGCGAGCGGTTCCGACGATGGAACGGCGAAGAAGTTCCTCCCGCTCCTCCGGAGTGAACCAGTTGGCGAACTTCCCCCGTACTGCGTTGGAGAAGTCATACTCCGGGAGCATGTCGTCGTCGTCGAAGTCAGCCTTCATAAGCCTGTGCCTCGCGGCGTGTTGGCTTTCGTGCGCTGATGATGCGGATACGAGCTTCGCGCTGAGTAAAGACGACTACCAGCAGCCGTTGCAGGGACGACCGTCCCAGCGCGATGTACCGCTCCTCCCCGGCATACACGCGCTCGTCTACTTCCCAACTGGCCAAGGGATCACCAAACACGGAAATGGCCTCGTCAAACTTGATGCCGTGCTTCGCGGCGTTTACCCTCGCCTTTTCCGGATCCCACTCGAATGAGTAGTTCATCCGAGCAGCTTACCGTCCATTTTAACGCCGCAACATCCCCCCGCGCAACAAACTCGACGAGGTGGCGGAAAGCGAATCGGGGATTTCGGAAAAGGATATGGCTCATCGTTCGCCGGAAGCGTAGAATCCACCGATCCCCTGCCCCACGACCCATGAACCCGGCGCGTCCATGATCCGCCCACTCACCCGCATCCTCGTCCTCGCCGCGCTGGTTTCGACGCCGGCGCAGGCGCAGCAGACCGCCAAGCCCGTGCTGCACGGGCGGCACTGGATGGCCATCACCGGCAAGCCGCTGGCGGCCACGGCGGGGGCCATGACCTTTCAGCGCGGCGGCAACGCGGTGGACGCGGCGTGCGCCATGCTCGCGGCCACCAGCACCATGTGGGACGTGCTGAGCTGGGGCGGCGAGACGCAGGCGCTCATCTACAACCCCAACACCGGGCAGGTGGTAGGCATCAACGCGCTGGGAACGGCGCCCACGGGGGCCACGCCGGAGTTCTACCGCGCGCGCGGGATGCCGTATCCGCCGGAGTACGGGCCGCTGGCGGCCGTGATCCCCGGCACGCCCGGCGGGCTGATGGTGATGCTGGCGGAGTACGGCCGCATGTCCCTCGCCGACGTGCTGGCGCCGGCCATCCAGATGGCGGACGGCTATCCCATCGAGGCGCAGACCGCCAACAGCATTCACAACAACCGCGCGCGGCTGCGGGAGTGGCCGTACTCGCGGTCCGTCATGCTGCCGCACGCCGGCGAGGAGCGCGAGGCGCCGCGCGCGGGCGAGATCTTTCGCCAGCCGGACCTGGCGCGCACGCTGCGCAGCCTGGTGGAGGCCGAGGCGCAGGCGCTGGCGCAGGGCAAGTCGCGCCGCGAGGCCATCCTGGCCGCGTACGAGCGCTTCTACCGCGGCGACATCGCGCGCGAGTTCGTGCGCGGAGTGCAGGAGCAGGGCGGGCTGATCACGATGGAGGACATGGCCCGCTGGCAGGTGCGCATCGAGCAGCCCGTATCCACCGACTACAAGGGGATCCAGGTCTACAAGCTCACCAGCTGGACGCAGGGCCCGGCGCTGCTGCAGTCGCTGAACATCCTGGAGAACTTCGACCTGAAGTCGATGGGCTACAACAGCACGCGCTACGTCCACACGCTGTACCAGGCCATGAGCCTGGCCTTCGCGGACCGCGACTTCTACTACGGCGACCCGTACGTCCCCCCCGAGGAGCCGATCCGCGGGCTGCTGTCCAAGGAGTACGCCCGCGAGCGCGCCCGGCTGATCAACCCCGACCGCAACGACCCGGCGATCGCGCCGGGCGACCCGTACCCGTTCCAGGGCGGCGCCAACCCGTTCACGCAGTACCTGCGCGACTGGAACCGGCGCGGCCGCACCGGCGACAGCGTGTCCGCCCCGCCGCGCGCGTCGCTGGACTTCGAGGAAAGCTTCTACCTGGGCACCACCTCGGTGCAGACGGCGGACGCGGAGGGGTGGGTGGTGTCGATCACCCCCAGCGGCGGCTGGGTGCCGGCGGTGATCGCGGGGCGCACGGGCGTGGGGCTGAGCCAGCGGCTGCAGAGCTTCGTCACCGATCCCGCGGAGGGGCCGTTCAACGTGCTGCGCCCCGGCCAGTATCCGCGCGTGACGCTGACGCCGTCGATGGCGCTCAAGGACGGCAAGCCGTTCCTCTCCTTCGCCGTGCAGGGCGGCGACTCGCAGGACCAGAACCTGTTGCAGTTCTTTCTGAACGTCGTGGAGTTCGGGATGAACGTGCAGCAAGCGGCCGAGGCGCCCAACATCAACTCCTTCCAGATGCGCAGCAGCTTCGGCGGGCACGAGAGCCGGCCCGGACGCATCCTGCTGGCGGAGTCGATGCCCGACTGGGTGCGCGCGGAGCTCCGGCGGATGGGGTACGAGCTTACGTTCGAGGAGCGAACCTCCGGACCCATCAACGCCATCTTCTTCGACCGCGAGCACGGCACGTTCTGGGGCGGCAGCAGCCACCACGGCGAGGACTACGGGATCGCGTGGTAGGGAGGGAGGGAGGGAGGGAGGGAGGGAGGGAGGGAGGGAGGGAGGGAGGGAGTGCGAGAGTGCGAGAGTGCGAGAGTGCGAAAGTGCGAAAGTTCTTCCGCGCCGTCGCACTTTCGCGTATTCATTCGTTTCTCAGGACACACCTTTACGCACGTCGAACTCTCCTCCCCAGGCGCTCCCATGACGAAGGCACTCCTCCTCGCCGCGCTCGTTCTCCCGCTGCCGCTGACGGCGCAGCTCAATCCGTCGTTCGGCGTGGGGCGCGGGGTGCTGCAGACGGACGACCTGATGGCCGATGCGTACCACGTGCAGGCCGGCGCGCAGCTGATGCGCATCAACGACCGGGTGACCGTCCGCGGCGAAGCGCTCCTTCAGCAGGGCACCGCGAACGCCTCGCCGCTGTCGTGCGAGCAGGTGCCACAGATCGACTGCTTCGGACGCACGGACGAGCAGCGGCTGATCGGCGGCGGCGCGCACGTGCGCCTGGACTTTGCGGAGTTCGCGCCCGGCGTGCACCTCTACCTGGCGCCCGCGGGGCTGGGCGTGTACCACCTGCGCACCGATTCGCGCGAGTCGGACGGGCCCGCCGGGGGCTGCGTCTCGCTGGGCGAAACCCTCCCCGCGTGCACGCCGGCGGCGGAATTCTCGCGCACCGCGTCCACCCTTTCGCTGGGGTGGAGCACGGGCGCGGGGGTGCAGGCGGAGCTCGGGCGGATGCGCGTCTTCGCGGAGTTCCGCGCGCACGGCATGCTGGCGTCCGCGGGAGAGACCGGCTCCGTGCCGCTCACCTTCGGCGTGAGCTTCTGAGCCTGAGAGTGTGTTTTAAGATTTTGTCTTTCAGAAATACCGAGGATCGATTTCCTGAGGGAGCGCGCCTCCGGAAACTTGAAGTTGCTCAAGTGGTTGTGCGCGACCGAAGGATCTCGTCTCGGCTATCGCGGGGCTGGCTACGTGGCACTGATTCAGCCCCCAGGTTCTGCCGTCGAGATCCTTCGGTCGGCGCCAAAATGGTTGGCGCAGCAGCGGGTCAGGAGCGGCGCTTCCCTCAGGAACTCAACCGGTTCGGCTCATTCTTGAACACACTCTGAGGCGCGGCGGGGATCGCATCGTACAGGGACGATGATGGGCGAGCTGGCGAACATCTGGATCAAGCGGGCCAGGGGGGGAAAGATGGATCCCGCGGCATCCGCCACCCTGGTCGCCGGGCGCGGGCTCGTAGGCAACGCCGACCAGGGCCGCCGCCGGCAGGTGACGCTGATCGAGGAAGAGGTGTGGCGGTCGCTGATGGACCGGCTGGGCAGCGACGCCCACCCCTTGTCGCGCCGCGCCAACCTGATGCTGCGCGGCATCCGCCTGCCGGACACGCGCGGGCGCGTGCTGCGCATCGGCGCGTGCCGCATCCGCATCGGCGGGCACCTGACGCCGTGCCACCTGATGGACGAAGTGCTTCCCGGGCTGCAGGCCGCCATGCGCCCGGACTGGGGCGGTGGCGCCTTTGCCGAGGTGCTGGACGACGGCGAGATCCGCGTGGGCGATCCCGTCGAGTGGCTGGACGACGATCCCGACACCATCCCCAGCCGCTCCGGCGCCCCCAGAGCCGAACCCGCGAGATCCTGATCCGCGCGTCGCGTGCAATGGAGACGATCGGCGGATGCGAAGCCTCTCGCATCCGCCGATTCCGTTTACTTTCCCGTACGATGCGGCGGAGGATGTTCCGCCCGCAACATCTTGTCCGATGCAGATTTAGGTGCATCCGCAAAGGCACGGGGATTGCCTTGCCTCCCGGCTCAACTTCAAACCGGAGGACACACAGGATGCAGAAGCCGATCAACGGACGGATGCACGGGATGATGGATTACGCCACCGTGGCGACCACCGCCGCGGCGCCGCGCGCGCTGGGCTTTCCGCGGCAGGCGGAGAACCTGGCCTACGGGCTGGCGGCGGCGTACCTGGGGCTGTCGCTGCTGACGGACTACCCGCTCTCGGCAAAGAAGGCGGTGCCGTTCAAGGGGCACGGCGCCACGGAGGTCATGCTGGGAATGGCGCTGCCGTTTCTGCCCAGGCTTCTCGGCTTCGAGAACGACCGCCGCGCGCGCAACTTCTTCCTGGGCCTTACGGCGCTCACGGCCGTCACCGCGCTGCTGACGGACTGGAACGCGCCCGACGCCGACCAGGAGCACCAGAACCTGCACGTGCGGCTGAACCAGCCCCGCACGCAGGAGGGGCGCAACCTGGGCCAGCCGGAGATGGCGATGGCGTAACGCCACGGCGCGCGTCCGCACGATGAACGGGGCTCTCCGCGAGGGGAGCCCCGTTGCTGTTTTCCGACTTTCCTGTCGCGCTTCGACGGCGGCTTTTCCCGGCTGCGGACGCGCAGGTGCGTGGGCCGCCGCACACGCCCGGGCCGCCAGGTCCGCGCAGGCGGACTTCGTGCCTTTGTAGCCGCGATTTCAACCGCCCCGGGACGGACCCGGCGGAAACTGTCGAGGTTTGGAGAACGAAGAAGGGCTCCACGACCCGGGTCGAGGAGCCCTTCGTCCATCCGCCTATCCGAGCCTGCTTACTGGTACTGGATGTACAGCGGCTCCGGCCACAGCTGCAGCAGGTCCTGCGGCGTGGTCAGGGGGTCGCCCTTCTTGGTGTCGTTGTGGTAGAAGTTCTTCCACCCGGTGTACTGCGCCGGGTGCCGGACGATGTAGTCGCGGTACGAATCGTACTTCAGCCACGGCGCGCCCCAGCCGTCCATGTGCATCACCAGCTGCACTTCCGGGCGCAGCCGCACGTTCTCCACGTCGGGCACCATGCCCCGCGTGAACCGGTGGATGATCAGTACCTTGGGCGGCAGGTTGTTCTGCTGCACGATCTGCGTCAGGTGGTCCATCACCCAGTTGATGTCCGCCGCGTACATGGTCCCGATGCGCCGGCCCGGCACCACGCCGCCCCGCATGTAGAACTCGGGGTCTACCGCGAAGTGCACGTCGGGGCGCTTCAGGAACTCGTCGAAGCGCGGCATGATGCTGCGGATGTCGTCGGTGCCCACCTGCACGTCGATGAACAGGATGCCGTTGATGGACTTTGCCATCTGGTGGATGGAGTCCACCACCACGTCCTTGATCTGCGTGCGGTAGTGCCCGGACGGGCCGGCGTCGCCCTGCGCCACCACCGCGATCAGGTGCAGGCCGGGGATCACCGGCGTGCCCGGGTCGGCCTGCGACCACTGGTCCGCCTGGCGGCGCAGGCGGGAGAGCATCTCGTCACGGGGATACTGACCCAGCGCACCCATCTTCGTGGAGCTGGGGTTGCCGTAGTACACGACGATGCGGTTGCACGGCAGGATGGACCCGTCGCGGAACTCCGGCATCTGCGGATACCACTTCTGCTCCTTGGCGAAGATCGGGTTCTTCCCCGCGCCGGGCCGCTTGGCCGCGGAGTCCGCCTGCAGCGCGCTGGCCGCGGAGTCGAGCCGCGCCTGGCGCCGCTGCTGGCACTGCGTGGCCTCGGCCGCGGCGTTCCCGAAGGCGAACTTCGGCGCGGGAGCCGCCGCGGCGCCCTTCTGGGCGCCCTTGCCGGTGTCGGCCACGGCGGCCTTGCCCTTCTCGCCGCCCTTTTCCGCGCTCGCGTCTCCCCCGCAGGCCGCCAGCGGAAGCGCCAGCAGCGCCGCGGCGAGCATCAACGTGCGGATCTCGTTCATCAATCCGGTCTTCACTACCCTCTCCTCCGTTCAGGGGCGGGCCGGCCCGCGCCGGGCCCGTCGCCGGTGACAGCCGTCCAGTGCGCCCCTCCCCACGGCAAAGGCCGCGCCGGGCGGAAAACTACTGGCGCACCGGGTGCCCCCGTGCGGCCAGGTAGCGGCGCGCCTCGGCCAGCGTGAACTCGCCGAAGTGGAAGATGGAGGCCGCCAGTACGGCGTGCGCGCCCGCGGAAAGCGCCGCGTCCAGGTGCTCCAGCGCCCCGGCGCCGCCGGACGCGATCACGGGGATGCGCACCTCCGCCGCGACGGCGTTCAGCAGCGGCAGGTCGTAGCCGTCGCGCGTGCCGTCGCGATCCATGGACGTCAGCAGGATCTCGCCCGCGCCCAGCGCCTGCGCGCGCGCGCACCACGCCACCGCGTCGATCCCCGTCGCCTTTCGCCCGCCGTGGGTGTAGACCTCCCACCCCGATTCCGCCGCCTCCGTCCGCCGCGCGTCCACCGCCACGACGACGCACTGCGAGCCGAAGTGGTCCGCCGCGCGCCGGATGAGGTCGGGGTCGGCAAGGGCGGCGGTGTTGACGGCCACCTTGTCCGCCCCGGCGCCCAGGATGGCGTTGAAGTCGTCGATCGTCCGGATCCCCCCGCCCACGGTGAAGGGGATGAAGATGCTGTCCGCCGTGCGCCGGATCACGTCCAGCATGGACGCGCGGCCCTCGTGGCTGGCGGTGATGTCCAGAAAGCAGAGCTCGTCCGCGCGCTCGGCGTCGTAGCGCACCGCCTGCTCCACGGGGTCGCCGGCGTCGCGCAGGCCCACGAACTGGATGCCTTTTACGACGCGCCCGTCCTTGACGTCCAGGCAGGGGATGATGCGCTTGGCCAGGCTCATCCCAGCATCTCCAGCCGCCGCCGCATCCCCTCCGAGAAGGTGCCGCGGTAGACGGACTCCACCGGGCCGCGCAGCACCAGGCTCCAGTCGTCGCGCACGTGCACGTGCAGCGTGCCGCCGGGCATGCGCACCGTCACCTGCCGCTCGCTCACCATCCCCCGCCGCACCGCCGCCGCGGCGATGGCGCACGCGCTGCTGCCGGAGGCGCGCGTCTCCCCCGCCCCGCGCTCCCACACCCAGGCGTCGATGGCGTCCGGCTCCAGCGGGACGGCGAACTGCACGTTCACGCCGCGCGCGAACTGCGGGTGCGTGCTGATCTGCGGGGCGCGGCGCCGCAGCGTCTCCACGTCCAGCTCGTCCTGAAAGACCACGCAGTGCGGGTTGCCGATGGAGACGGTGTTTACGTGGACGACGTCGCCGGAATCCAGCTCCAGCGGCTCGTTGTCCGTCTCGCGGTCCGGCCCGCCCAGCCCCACGTCGGCGCTGCGGAAGGTGGCGGTCCCCATCTCCGCCTCCACGGAGAGCACGCCGTCCGCCGACTGTGCCAGGATGTCCATGCGCACGATGCCGCCGGGCGTCTGCACGGTGAACGGCGCGTGCTTCTCGACGTGGCCGCCCTCCAGCAGGTACGCGGCAAAGATGCGCAGGCCGTTGCCGCTCTTTTCCGCCTCGGTGCCGTCGGGGTTGAAGATGCGCAGCCCGAAGTCCGCCGCGTCGCTGGGCACGCGCGCCAGGATTCCGTCGGACCCCACGCCCGTGTGCCGGTCGCAGATCAGCCGCACCGCCAGCGGCGTGAGCTCAATCCCGAGCCCCTCCATCTCCAGCGCGATGTAGTCGTTGCCGAGCCCGTGGCCCTTGAAGAAGTCAGTCACTTGCCTTGTCAGTCCACGGGTTGATGACGTCAGCGCCCCATCCGCCGCAGTGGCGCACGTTGCGAGTGACGATCGTGAGCTTACGGGCCCGAGCCGTCGCTACGAGCAATGCATCAGGAACATCAATCGGCCGTCCCCGTCTTTTGGCCTCGGCGGTCAGCTTGCCCCATTCCAGCGAGATCGCCGGGTCCACCGGGACGATCCGTCCAAAGTACCGGTGAGGCAGGACGGACCATAACCAACGCGTCAGGGTGATCCGGCGGTGGCCATGACCCAGCCGCAGGATCCCGGCCCAGATCTCACCGAAAGACAACGCGCTGATGGCAAGGTCCTCGGGCGGCTGCCCGTCCAGCCAAGCCTCGACTCTCCGGTCAGGCCGAGGCTTGAGCTCCTCGGAAAGCACGTTGGTGTCAAGAATGAACCGCATGGTCCTCCGGCAGCACCCATTCCCGCTTCTCGCAATCCCAGTCCCACGGCCAGTACACATCCTCTCCATCAGCCGCGGCCTCCTCAAGCTGGCGGCGGAGCTCGGCAAACATACTCAGCCCGGTTTCGCGCTTGGTCTGCGAGTCCGCGCCTTCCTGCAACAGAGATTCGACCATCAGCCGACCGTACTCCGTCTCGCTAAGAACGATCACCCCTTCGCCGTTCAGCACGAGGAGTTGAGGGCCGCAGCAGTTTGCCTTTCGTACAATCTGCTTCAGCCGCTCATCCGCATCTGTCATCGTCCATTGTTCCATCGCGCCTCCTTGCGTTTGGTGCGCCTTTGTGGAGCGCCAACACTAAACGTGTCTAACCCAATGCGCAACGGGATCTTATCCGCCACAGGCGAACAAACCGAACAGCACCTCCGGCGCGTTCGGAGCGGGGGCGCTCACATGCTTCCACACGCGTGCACCGCCTACAGCCGCGAGAAGTTGGCGAGGAGGCGCAGGCCGTCTTCCTGGCTCTTCTCCGGGTGGAACTGGATACCCCACACATTGTCGCGGCCCACGATGCTGGCGAAGGCGGCGTCGTAGCGGCTGCGGCCCAGCACGTTCTCGTTGTCGTCGTCCAGCACGGCGTACGAGTGCACGTGGTAGAACCAGCGCGGCTCCGGGCCGGCCACGCCCGCCAGCACGGGATCGGCCTCCGCGCGGCGGATGAACTCCACCGCGTTCCACCCCACGTGCGGCAGCGGCAGGTCCGTGGGAAAGCGTTGCACGGCGCCGGGAAGCAGCCCCAGCCCCGCGACGCCCGGCGCCTCTTGGCTCCCCTCGTACAGCAGCTGCATCCCCACGCAGATGCCGATGAACGGGCGCCCGGCGGCCACGTGTCCGCGCACCGCGTCCGCCAGCCCCGTCTCCTCCAGCCGCGTCATGCACTGTCCGAAGTGCCCCTGCCCCGGCAGCACCAGCCGGTCCGCCGCGCGCGCCACCGCCGGATCGTCCGTCAGCACCACGTCCGCGCCCTCGTGCTCGAACGCCTTGGCCACGGAGCGCAGGTTGCCGGCGCCGTAGTCCAGCAGCACCACCTTGTGCGTCACAGCGCGCCCTTGGTCGATGGCACCTGGTCCGCGCGGCGCGGGTCCAGCGCGGTGGCGGCGTCCAGCGCGCGGGCGGCGGCCTTGAACGTGGCTTCGACCACGTGGTGCGCGTTGTCGCCGCGGATTCCGTCCAGGTGCAGCGTCACGCGCGCCTCCATGGCGAACGCGCGCCAGAACTCCGCCGAGAGCGCCGCGTCGAACTGCCCGATCAGCACCTGCTCCGGGGGGAGCGGGACGTCGAAGTGGATGAAGGGGCGGCCGCTGACGTCCACCACCGCGCGCACCAGCGCCTCGTCCAGCGGCAGGGTGGCGTCGGCGTAGCGCACGATGCCGCCCTTGTCGCCCAGCGCGTCCAGAAAGGCGCCGCCCAGGACGATCCCCACGTCCTCCACCGTGTGGTGCGCGTCGATGTGCAGGTCGCCGCTGCACTCCACTTCCAGGTCGAACATCCCGTGCCGCGCCAGCGCGTCCAGCATGTGGTCGAAAAAGCCGATCCCCGTCTGCACCCGGGCCTCGCCGGTGCCGTCGAGGTCGATGCGGACGCGGATCTCCGTCTCGCGCGTGCTGCGGCGGCGCTCTCCCGTGCGGCTCATCGTGCCGCCTCCGTCATGATGCTTCGCAGTCCGTCCAGAAAGGCGTCGTTCTCCTGCGGCGTTCCCGCGTTCACGCGCAGGCACCGGTCCAGCATGGGATACTTGGACACGTCGCGCACCAGCACGCCGTCGTCGTGCAGCAGCCGCTCGAACACGCGGGTGTGCGTGGTCCCGGGCGCCTCCACGCGAAAGAGGACGAAGTTGGCGGCACTGGGATACACGTGCAGCCCGGGGATCGTCCCCATCTCCGCCACCAGCCGGTCGCGCTGGGCGGCGATGGCGGCCACCAGCGGGGCCAGGTCGTTGCGGCATCGCAGCACCTCGGCGGCGGCGCACTCGGAGAAGAAGTTGATGTTGTACGGCAGCTTGGCCTTGTTCACCTCGGCGGTGAGCGCCGGGTCCGCCAGCATGTAGCCGGCGCGCAGCCCCGCCATCGCCATCGCCTTGCTGAACGTGCGCAGGACGACCAAGCGCGGGCGCCCGCTCAGCAGGGGGATGGCGTCGTATCCACCGAACTCCACGTACGCCTGGTCCAGGAGGATGAGCGCGTCGGTCTCGTCGTGCACGCGCTCGATCTCCTCGCGGGTGAGCGCCGAGCCGGTGGGGTTGTTGGGCGTGCAGAGGACGACCACGGCGGCGTCCGTGTCGCGCGCGGCGCGGATGATGGCGTCCACGTCGAAGCGGAGCCCGTCGTCCAGCGCCACGGAGACGGCGGTGCCGCCGTTGACCTCCGTCATCAGCCGGTACAGGGTGAACGTGGGCTCGGGGATGACGACGGAGACGCCCGGGCCCACGGTGACGGCCAGGACGGACTGGATGAGCTCGTTGGATCCGTTCGCCACCAGGATGCCGTCCCCCGGCCAGCGCGTGGCCTCGGCCACGGCCTGGATGAAGTTGCTGGCGACGAACGGCGGGTAGCGGTTCCACGGGCGCTCGGCCAGGTCCGCGTGAATGCGGTCCTTGATGGCCTGCGGAACGTCGTACGGGCTCTCGTTCTGGTTGAGCTTGATGCGCGGCTCGTACGCCTGCAGCGTGTACGCGCCCAGCGCCCGCACCGACGGCTTTACGCGCCGCAGGGCGGAATCGATGGAATTCATCCCTGAGATTCTGCTTTCGTCGCTCAAAAGGTTCTCCACTCCCGGTCCCCCTCTCTTCGCGAACTGCGCAAGGAGGGGGGAGAATTCGAATGCGCTTCGGATGGGCGCTATGCGTTCCGCGGGGCCCCTCCCCCCCGCCCCCCTCCCCGCTCGTTCCTCGCGGAGAGGGGGAGAATTCGGCCCCGCTTCGGACGGACTTGTCGTGAGCGGCTAGCGGCACTCTCCTCAGGCGCATCGACAGATCCACACGCCGGACCCGTCCGCGCAGGCGGACATCGCGTTTTCCCAGCCGCGAATTCATTCGCCCGACGCATTCGCCCGACGCTTCATTCGCCCGACGCTTCATTCGCCTGACGCTTCATTCGCCCGACGCTTCATTCGCCCGACGCATCATTCGCCCCAGGCGCAGCCGGCCGTCTCCGGGGCCCCCAAACGACGGCGGGCGCCGCCGAAGCGCGCCCGTCCGTGGTCCAGCCCGGTCCGGAACGCGCGCGGCTACCGCTCCACGTGGATGATCTGGTCGCGGCGCGTGCCCACGGACACGTACCACACCGGCGTCTCGGTCAGCTCCGACAGCCGCTCCAGGTAGCGCTGCGCGTTCTCCGGCAGGTCTTCCCAGCGCCGGCAGTCCTCCGTGGACGTCTTCCACCCCGGCAGCGTCTCGTAGACGGGCTCGGCGGCGGCCAGCAGCCCCAGGTCGCCGGGAAAGTCCTCCAGCTCCTGCCCTTCGGCGCGGTAGCGGACGGCGATCTGCAGCTCGTCCAGCGTGTCGAGCACGTCCATCTTGGTCACCGCCAGCCCGGTGAGTCCGTTGACGCGCGCGGCGTAGCGCACCACGACGGAGTCGAACCACCCGCAGCGCCGCGGCCGCCCCGTCGTCGCGCCGTACTCGCCGCCCAGCTCGCGCACGCGTTCCTGCATGGGCGACGGGAGCTCGGTGGGCAGCGGCCCCTCGCCCACGCGCGTGGTGTACGCCTTTACCACGCCGATCACGTCGTCCACGCGGGTGGGGCCAATGCCCACGCCCAGCGCCGCGCCACCCGCGGTGGTGTTGGACGAGGTGACGTACGGATAGGTGCCGTGGTCCACGTCCAGCAGCGCCCCCTGCGCGCCCTCCAGCAGCACCCGCTCCCCGGCCTTGAGCGCGTCGTGGATCACGCGGCCGGTGTCGACGGAGATGGCCAGCAGGCGGTCGCGGATGGACATCAGCTCGTCCACCAGCGCGTCCGCATCCACCCGCTCCTCGCTGTTCAGCAGCTCCAGGCGCTGGTTCACGCGGGCGGCGGCGCGGCGAAGCTGCTCCTCGGCGCGCGTGCGGTCGCGCAGGTCGGCCAGGCGGATTCCCTGGCGCGCCACCTTGTCCTCGTACGCCGGCCCGATCCCCCGCCCCGTGGTGCCGATCTTTCCCTTGCCGCGGCTGGCCTCCTGCGCGCGGTCCCACGTCTTGTGGTAGGAGAGCAGCAGGTGTGCCCGCCCGCTCACGCCCACGCGCCCCTCGGCGTCGATACCGCGCGCGGTAAGGGCGTCCAGCTCCTGGAAGAACTGGAAGGGGTCGAACACCACGCCGTTGCCCAGCAGGCAGCGGCGCCGGGGGTGCAGGATGCCGGAGGGGATCTGGTGAAGGATGAACTCCTCCGACCCCACGTGGACGGTGTGCCCCGCGTTGGCGCCGCCCTGGTAGCGCGCCACGACGTCCACCTGCTCGGCGAGCACGTCCACGATCTTTCCCTTCCCCTCGTCGCCCCACTGCGAGCCGACGATCACCACGCACTGGCTTTTGCGATCCCTCATCGCTCCCGTTCTTCCGTCGTCCGTGCCGCCGCGCCGGGACACGCAAAAACGCGGTCCCGACCGCAAGGGTGGGACCGCGCCTGACGTATCCTGTGCGCAATCTGCGCGGGCGCCGGGCGGGTGTCAACACGGGCGGCGGCACCGGTCCCGCTTTTGCCATTCGGCGGCCGATGCCGGCCCTTGCCAACGGCTGATCCATCGACGGACATGCGCTGGAAGTCGTTTCCCACACCGACCGGAAACCCGCCGGGGGCCGTGCGCTACGGGGTCGCGCTGTTCGCGTGGGCCGTGGCGCTGGGGGTCACGCTCGCGCTGGCGCCGTACCTCACTCGCGTGCTGTTCCTGTTCTTCTGGCCGGCGGTGCTCTTCAGCGCCTGGTACGGGGGCTTCGGGCCGGCGCTGCTGGTGTCGGTGCTCGCCACGGTGGCGGTGAACTACGCGCTCATCCAACCGCTGGGGCAGATGATCCCCACCAGCATGGGCGACCTTGCGGCGCTGGCGCTCTTCGTCCTGCTCTCCGCGTTCGTCAGCCGGCTGACGGGCTCGCTGCGGGAGTCGCAGGCGCGGATCGCGGCTACGGCGCGGGAGCTGGAGGGCACCAACGCGCGGCTGCAGGCGGCCGCGGCGGAGGCGGACCAGGCCAACCGCGCCAAGAGCGACTTTCTGGCGACCATGAGCCACGAGCTGCGCACGCCGCTGAACGCCATCGCGGGGTACGTGGAGCTGATGGAGATGGGGTTGCGCGGCCCTGTGACGGACCAGCAGCGGACGGACCTGTCGCGCATCCGCCGCAGCCAGCAGACGCTGCTCTCCATCATCAACGACATCCTGAACTTCGCGCGGCTGGAGAGCGGGCGGGTGGAGTACCACGTGGCGGCGGTGCCGCTGGCGGACGCGCTGGCCGCGATGGAGCCGCTCATCCACCCGCAGGTGGAGGCCAGGGGGCTGCGCTACCGGTCGTGCGACGCGGATCCCGATCTCCGCGTGCGCACCGATCCGGAGAAGCTGCAGCAGATCCTGCTGAACCTGCTCTCCAACGCCATCAAGTTCACGGACGCCGGCGGGTCGGTGGCGCTGGGGTGCGAGGCGCGCGACGGGCACGTGCTGGTGCGCGTGCGCGACACGGGGCGCGGCATTCCGCCGGACAAGCTGGAAGCCGTCTTCGAGCCGTTTACCCGCATCGAGAACGCGCACACGCGCACCACCGAGGGCACCGGGCTGGGGCTGGCCATCAGCCGCGACCTGGCGCGCGCCATGGGTGGCGACCTGACCGCCGAGAGCACGCCGGGCCAGGGCTCCGTCTTCACCCTCGTCCTTCCCCGCGCCTGAGCACCTGCCGCAACGTCCGTCGGACTACGCGGATTTCAGACAGCGTGATTTGTGGTTTGTCGGGGCAAACGGATCGCATCTCCCGCGCATGTGAAACCCTTCCCAAACCCTGAAACGTGCTCCCGCGGCGCGAATTGCTTATCTTCCGCCGTCGCATCCTTTTCCGCAGCGAGCAGCATCCGGATGATCTCTCGTTCCATTCTCCTTCTCATCGCCCTCGGCACATCCGTCCCCGCGGCGGCGCAGCACCACGGCGGCGTCTCCAAAGGTGCCGACGGCGCGCCCGTGCCGCTGTACACGGAGGCGCTGGGGTCCTGGTCGTGGCCGGTGAGCACCGCGTCGGCGGAGGCGCAGGCGTACTTCAGCCAGGGCGCAAAGCTGATGTACGCCTTCACTCCCCCCGAGGCGCGGCGCTCGTTCGAAGAGGCGCGGCGGCGCGACCCGGAGTGCGCCATGTGCTGGTGGGGCGAGGCGTGGTCGATGGGCCCGTACCTCAATGGCGCGATGCGCCCGGACGACGCCCCCGCCGCGTACGCCGTCGCCCACCGCGCGGCCGAGCTGGTCACCGCGCGCGGGACGGAGGTGGAGCGCGCGCTGGTGGAGGCGATGCTCACCCGCTACGCCGAGTCGCACCCGGAGGGCGGGCGAAAGGGGCTGGACTCCGCGTTCGCGGCGGCGATGGAGGGCGTGTACGCGCGCTTTCCGGACGACCTGCAGGTGGCGGCGCTGTACGCGGACGCGCTGATGGTGCTGGAGCCGCGGCGCGGCACGTGGCCCATGGACAAGCCGTCCGTGGCGCGCATTCACCAGGTGCTGGCGCGCGCGCTGGCGGCGGACGTGGCGCACCCCGGCGTGTGCCACCTGTACATCCACGCCACCGAGACCACGCCCGCCGCCGGCCAGGCGCAGGCGTGCGCGGACCTGCTGGTGAACGCCATGCCCGGCGCCAGCCACCTGAACCACATGCCCTCGCACACCTACAACCGCGTGGGCCGATGGAACGACGCGGTGCAGGCCAACGTGATCGCGTGGGCGTCGGACCGGCGCGCGGCGGAGGGAACGGCGCTCTCCATCTATCCCACGCACAACCTGCACATGCTGATGTTCGCCGCGTCGGTGGATGGGCAGGCGGCCCGCGCGCTGGAGGCCGGCGACGCGTACGCCGCCCTCACCCCCGGCGACGGCGCCTCGCTGCAGGCGCTGGCCCGCGTCCGATTCGGCCGCTGGGACGACGTGCTGACGCTGTCGGATGCGCCGCCGCACCCCATCCAC
>DASUVG010000292.1:0-68840 GCA_036379135.1 Longimicrobium sp. | reverse complement strand
GCGGTCGCAGCGCTGCCGCTCCACCAGCCCCTTGGCCGCCAGCCGGTCCACCAGGTAGGTGACGCCGCCGCTGGTGACCAGGATCTTCTTCTGCACCTCGCCCAGCAGCATGGGGCCCTTGTGGTGCAGCGCCTCCAGGATGCCGAACTCCATGGGGGTAAGCCCGCTGCGGGCGATGTCGGCCTGCGAGTGCTCGGCCACGGCCGCATGCGCCCGCGACAGCACCACCCACAGCTTGAGCGCCCGATCCGTTTCCTGGCTCATCCGATCCCCCGTCGGCTAAGAATTACAGCACTAAGATAAACCGATCCGCATCCCCCGTCAACCCCCGGGGGCCCTCTCCCCCGCCGGGCCTTTTGCTCGTTCCTCGCAACGGCCGGCGACCCCTCCCCCAAACTGCGGGGGAGGGGTGGGGTGGACGCGCGCGCTTCGGATCGTGTCGCAGGGTTGATGCGGCCAGCCGTATGTCGAAGCGCGTCACCTCTCCCCCAGGCTTTTTTGCGGCCGGGAGAGGGGGCGCCCGGCGGACGCAGATCGATGTCTCCGGAGCGCGTGGCCCTCTCCCCCGCCGGGCCTTTTGCTCGTTCCTCGCAACGGCCGGCGACCCTCCCCCAAACTGCGGGACTGCGGGGGAGGGGTGGGGATGGGGCTGGCTCCGGTCCGCTCCCGCACGCTTGTCGCGCCACGGGGTCCGGAGCGCTAGAATGCCGCGCAACCACGAATCCAGCCTATCGAGCGAGCAGACGAGATGACGACGCAGGAGCAGCCGGTCCTTCACCACGCGCGCGTGACCGCAAAGGACGCCACGCCGGAGCGCTGGCTGCTGATGCTGCACGGCATCTACGGAAGCGGCCGCAACTGGGGCACCATCGCGCGTCGGCTGGTGGAGGCGCGGCCGGAGTGGGGCGTGCTGCTGGTGGACCTGCGCAACCACGGCCAGTCGCTCGGGTTCGCGGGGCCGCACACGCTGATGGCCACCGCGGCGGACGTGGACCGGCTGGTGGCCAGCCTGGACTTTCACGCCGCGGCGGTGATGGGGCACTCGTTCGGCGGAAAGGTGGCGCTCGTCTACGCGCAGCACCACGGCGAGGGGCTGCGGCAGGTGTGGGTGATGGACTCCACCCTGGCGGTGCGCGAGCCGGAGGGGAGCGCGTGGCGGATCATCGAGTCCATGCGCGCGCTGCCGCCCGAGTTCGCGTCGCGCGCCGAGGCGGTGGCCGCCATCCAGGGCGCGGGATACGACCAGGGGCTGGCGCAGTGGCTGGCCATCAACCTGGAGCCGGCGGAGGGACGCTACCGCTGGCGCATAGACTGGGACGTGATGGAAGAGATGCTGCGCGACTACTTTCGCACGGACCTGTGGGACACGCTGGTGCACCCGCCCGCGGAGGCGGAGATCCACATCGTCAAGGCGACGGAGAGCAATTCGCTGGACGAAGAGGCGGAGCGGCGGGTGGAGATGGCGGGGACGGCCAACGGGCGCGTGTTCCTGCACCGGCTGGAGGGCGGCCACTGGATCAACACCGACAACCCCGAGGGCGTCATCCAGCTGCTGCGGGATCGCCTGCCCTGAACCACGGGCGCGACGACGGGATTCGCGCTGCGTCCGCGGCGCCCCCTCCCGCTCGTCGCCTCGCGACCTCCCCCAAAAACCCCTGGGGGAGGTTGGTTGCCGGCCAATCTCGGCTCGGCGACCAGGGTTCTCGCTGCGTCCGACGCGCCCCCCATCCCCTGCCCTTCCCCCACAAACTGCGTGGGGGAAGGGAGAATTCGATCCCGCGTCGACGTCCTCTCGTGCGCGCCACCCCTCCCCCGCAGTTCCCGCAGTTTGGGGGAGGGGTCGCCGGCCGTTCCGAGGAACGAGCGAAAGGCCAGGCGGGGGAGAGGGCCCGTCAGGGTGCAGCCGCACCTCGGGTGTCTTTCATTCGTCACGAACCCGCGGCCCCGCGCGTTGCACTGCGCCGTATCCACACGACCCACCGCGCGCTGTGGCAAGAGAATTGACAGATCTGCGCGCGGCTTAGCAGTCCCGCATCTCAGACCGGGAGAACACCGTTGCCCATCATGCTGAAACGCCCGGCCCTGCTGGCCGTGCTCCTCCTGGGCGCATGCGCCCCCAACGGCGAGCCGATCGTGGCGCCGCTGCCGCAGGGCGCCGCGCTCGACACCGCCGGGCGGCCGTACCTGCGCCCCGTGGTGCCCGAGGAGGGATACACCGCCGCCGTGCGTAACCAGACGCGCAGCCAGACCGGCGCGCCCGGGCCCCGCTACTGGCAGCAGCGTACGCGCTACTCCATCAACGCGACGCTGGACCCCGCCTCGCGGCGCATCACCGGCTCGGAGCGCATCGTCTACCACAACCGCTCGCCCAACGAGCTGCGGCAGGTGGTGTTCAACCTGTACCAGAACCTGTTCACCGAAGAGTTCACCGGGCGCAACAGCCCCACGAACACCGGCGGCATCACCCTCACCAAGTTCGTCTACAACGGCACCGCGGTGGGGCCGCTGTCGCAGCAGCAGCTGGAGGCCAACCAGCGCGAAAGCCGCACGTCGGTGGGATACCTGACCACGGGCACCATCTCGCGCGTGCTGCTGCCCAGCCCCATCGCCGCGGGCGACAGCGCGGTGTTCGAGGTGGACTGGAACTTCCGCGTGCCGCCGGGCCAGACCGCCCCGCGCACCGGGTACGAGGACGCGCTGGGCGGCCGCGTGTTCCAGGTGGCGCAGTGGTATCCGCAGATCGCCGTCTACGACGACGTGGTGGGGCTGGACGCCACGCCGTACCGCGGGCAGGGCGAGTTCTACCTGGACTACGGCGACTTCGACGTGGCGCTCACCCTTCCCGCCGGGTGGACGGTGGGGGCCACGGGCGACCTGGTGAACGGCGACCAGATCCTTCGCCCCGAGGTGCGGCAGCGGCTGCAGGCCGCCGCGTCCAGCGACGAGACGGTCACCGTGCTTCCCCGCAGCGAGTGGGGGCAGACGGGGGCGACGACGAACGGCGAGAACGGCAGCGTCACCTGGCGCTACACGGCGCGCGACGTGCGCGACTTTGCCTGGGCCACCAGCAACCACTACCAGTGGGACGCGCGCCGGGCGCAGATCCCGGCCGCCGGCGGGGGCACGCGCACGGTGATGGTGCACTCGCTGTTTCGCCCCGGCGCGCCCAGCTGGGACGAGTCGGCCATGTTCGGCGAGCACGGCACGGAGTTCCACAGCCGCAGCGTGGTGCCGTACGCGTATCCGCAGATCACCATCAGCGAAGGCCCCATCTACGGCATGGAGTACCCGATGATCGTCTTCATCGGGCGCCCCAACACGCGCCTGGAGCTGTACCAGGTGATCACGCACGAGATCGGGCACGAGTGGTTCCCCATGATGGTGGGGCAGGACGAGGCGGCGTACGCATGGATGGACGAGGGGTTCACCACCTACATCGAGTCGCAGGCGGTGGGGGACCTGTTCCGCGACTTCGATCCGTGGGAGGAGCCGCGCACCACCTACCTGGACATTGCCGGCGACAAGGGCGAGGTGCCGCTGATGCGCCACATCGACCTGGTGTTCGGCGAGCCGTGGGGGGTGTCGGCGTACTACAAGCCGGGAACGCTGCTGCGCTCGCTGCAGCGCATTCTGGGCGACAGCGTGATGGCGGAGGGAATGCGCACCTACGCCCGCGAGTGGATGTTCAAGCACCCGTATCCGTGGGACTTCTTCAACACCATGGAGCGGGTGTCGGGGCGCGACCTGGACTGGTTCTTCTACCCGTTCTGGTATCGCACCGTCACGCTGGACCAGTCCATCGGCGGGGTGACGCAGACCACGGGGGGCGTGCAGGTGACGGTGCGCGACGTGGGCCAGGTCCCCGCGCCCACCGACATCGTGGTGACGACGGCCGGCGGCCAGCGGGTGACGCAGACCATTCCCATCGAACGGTGGCTGAGCCCCTCCACCCGCTCGGTGACGGTGACCATCCCGGTCAACGGCCCCGTGTCGCGCGTGGAGCTGGACCCGGAGGAGTACTTTCCCGACGCGAACCGGCGGAACAACGTCTGGACGCCGTGAGGGGAGTGCGTGAGTGCGTGAGTGCGTGAGTGCGTTAGTGCGTGAGTGCGTGAGTACGAGAGTACGAGAGTACGGAGTACGAAAGTACGGTTGATGGATGACGGTGGATGGGGCGGCTTCCCGCGCGGGAGGCCGCCCCGTTCGTTTTCGGGTTGTGAGCCACGGAGGGGATTCGTCTCCGGATGGATTGGCACGGGCGGATTGGCACGGGCGGGCTAAAGCCCGCGGCTAGAAATGCCACAAGCCCCGCCCTGGGCTCGCGGAGCTCGCCCAGCGGGGCTTCACCTGCTCGGGTGGGCCGGGGCCATCGCGCCGGGCGAGAGCGGGGTGATGCAGACGTGGAATCCGCGCAAACGCCACGGAAAGTCGCGTGACGTTTATACCCTCTCCCGCTTGCGGGAGAGGGTGCGAGCCTAAGCGAGCGGGTGAGGGCCCCCGCGGACGCAGCACGATCTAGTTCTTCTTCCTGCACTCCCGCACTCCCGCACTCCCGCACTCCCGCACTCCCGCACTCCCGCACTCCCGCACTCCCGCACTCCCGCACTCACGCACTCACGCACTCACGCACTCACGCACTCCCGCACTTCCCTCCCCCGGCGCGAACCTTGCCGCCCGCGTACACGGCGCGCGATGTTGAGGCGCGAACTCGGCAGGACCATCCGCACACCAGACAGGGCAGGCATGTCCATCGTATCAATCCGCCATCTGGCGGTCGCTTCGCTCGCGGCGCTGCTGGCCGCGTGCGGCGGAGATTCGGGCGGGGAAAAGGGCGGCGCCGCCAAGGGCGGCGACAGCGCGGCCGTCGCGGGCGACAGCGCGGCAGGCGCGCCCAAGCAGGCGGCCGTCCCGTCGCCGCGCACGAAGGCGCCGCGCATCATCCGCGGGCTGTACGTGAACGCGTACAAGGCGGGAAGCGGCACGCACCGCAAGCGGCTGATCGAGATCGCCGACCAGACGGAGATCAACGCGTTCGTCATCGACATGAAGGACGAGCGCGGGCTGCACTACGTGAGCAACCTGCAGATGCAGAACGAGCTCACGGCGGACACCGAGATCACCATCCGCAACCCGCGGGCGTTCATCGACTCGCTCAAGGCGCACGACATCTACCTGATCGCCCGCATCGTCGTCTTCAAGGACCCCATCCTTTCCAAGGCGCAGCCGGACTGGTCGGTGCGCAACCCCAGCGGCGGGCTGTGGCAGGACAAGGCGGGGAACACCTGGGTGAGCCCCTGGGACGAGCGGGTGTGGGACTACAACATCGACATCGCCGAAGAGGTGGCGCGGCTGGGCTTCGACGAGATCCAGTTCGACTACGTCCGCTTCGCAGAGCCGTACCGCTCGCTTCCCAACCAGGTGCATCCGCGGGCGAAGGGCGACCGGACGGACGCCATCGCCGCGTTCCTGAACGAGGCCAAGCGCCGCCTGCATCCGCTCGGCGTCACGGTGACGGCGGACGTGTTCGGCCTGTCGCCCAACGAGGGCAGCGACGTGAACATCGGGCAGCAGTGGGAGACGATCAGCGCCATCGCCGACCACATCCTTCCCATGATGTACCCGTCGCACTACTTCCCCACGCACCTGCCCGGCGTGGGGCGGCCGGACCTGATGCCGTACGAGGTGCTGTTCAAGAGCGCGGGGATGGCGCGCTGGCGCAGCGACCAGCTTCGCGACGCGGGGGTGCAGCCGGCGCGCATCATTCCGTGGCTGCAGGCGTTCAGCGCGCCGTGGCTGGGGCGCAACCACCAGAAGTACGGGCCCGAGCAGGTGCGCCAGCAGAAGCAGGGCGTGTATGACGTGGGGCTGGAGGACTGGGTGCTCTGGCACCCCGGCAGCAACTACGAGCACATCGTCGCCGGGCTGGAGACGGGCGAGGCGCAGCCGCGCGGCAAGCAGAACTACACGCCCCCCGCGGACGTGATGAGCTGGCTGCAGCGCTTCGAGCGCGAGGGCGTGAGCGCCGCGCGCGCCAAGGCCGTGTCGCAGGCCCGCGGCGACGTGACGGACCCGGCCGCCGCGCAGGCCGCCAAGGCCGGCCGCCCGGAGCCGGCGGAGCCCGGCGCGCCGAAGAACGACGTGGCGCCAGGGCAGAACGCACCCGCGGAGGCCGCGCCGTCCGCCACCGGCACGCCGGCGGCCGGCGGCCAGACGAACCCCGGCAATCCCGCGCAGAACCGAAGTCCGTAACGGTTTTCGGCGGATGACGAACGAAGCCCCCGCGGCCGGCTGGCCGCGGGGGCTTTCCATGTCCCTTATACCAGATCCGAGAAAAGAATGTGACTTCCTGAGGGAGCGCACGCGCAGGTCCTGCCGCCTGCACCGACTCCGGCGCGCGACCGAAGGACCTCCTCTCGGTTGCGCAGAGGCCGGATCAGGACGCGGAACCAGCCCCTTCGTTCTGCTGGCGAGGTCCTTCGGTCGGCGCGCGGGGTTCCCGGTCAAGGCAAGGTTCAGCGCGGCGCCTCCCTCAGGCTCAGGAAGTCATGCACTCTATTGCCTTTTTAGTATTACCCCCGGCAAACCGCGCCGAAAGAGGGGGAACTTCACGGCGTGGAGGGCGATCCGGGGCGGTGCGGCGCGGTGTCGTTTACCGCGGTGCCGTGCTCCTGCGCCGACTCCGAGCCGGCGACAGCACGGCCGTCGGCGTCGCTCTCGACACCGGCCTCGGGGTCCTGCACCTGCGTGCCGCCCCTCTCCGTGCCCTCGGCGTCGTCACCCGCGCCGGTGTCGCAGGCGGCCAGCGACAGCGCGGAGAGCACGACCAGCGTCGGAATCCAGCGATGCGTGCGCATTGGGTATCTTCCTGCGTGCTCTGGGTTGATTCGATCTCGTGCGGAGCCCGCCGATGCACGCCGCGCGCCGCGGGGGGCCACACGGGCCCCTCACCCGCTCGCTTAGGCTCGCACCCTCTCCCGCAAGCGGGAGAGGGTATAAACGTCACACAACCTTTCGCGCGTTCCGGCGTGATGCGCGTTCAGGGACCGGCGGGGCCGGCGGTCTCGCGGGCACAGGCTTCCGGCGTGCCCTTGCGGGCGCCGTACAGCAGGCGGTCGAGCGCGGCGCGGTCCATCCAGCGGCCGTTGGCCACCACGGCGTGCACGCGCCGGGTGTTGGCGATGTCGGCCAGCGGGTCCGCATCCAGCAGAACGAGGTCCGCCAGCTTGCCTGCTTCCACCGTTCCCAGCGAGTCGGCGGCGCCCATCACGCGCGCCGGGGCGAGGGTGGCGGCCTGCAGCGCCTGCAGCGGCGTCATCCCGGCGTCGCGCACCAGCAGCGCGAGCTCGTCGTGCATGCTGAAGCCGGGCACCAGCAGCGGCGCGCCGATGTCCGTCCCCGCCAGCAGGGCCACACCGGCCCGGTGCATCTCCGCCGCGTTGCGCATCTCGCCGCGATACACCTCGCGCCAGTCGATCCCCCCCGTCTCCTGTTTGAGGTCGGTGAGCTGCTCGCGCCACTCCTGCAGCGCGTCCGCGGGCACGTAGCACAGGCCGGCGATCCGCCCTTCATCCAGCCTGGCGATGAGCGTGTCCGGGGGATCGAGCCGGATGGGCCAGGTGACCAGCGTGGGGACCACGGACGCGCGGTTGGCCGCGAACTGGCGCCACAGGGAGTCGCGGGCGGCGGCGGATACGCGCAGGGGCGGCCAGATGCCGTGCTCGTAGCTGCTCACGCCGGTGCGGGGAAAGGGCTCGTTGGCGTGGGCGGCCACCGGCAGCCCGCGCTCGCGCGCCCGCGCCATCAGCGCGCGGCTGATGGTGGTGTCGGGCCAGTTGCGCACCTTGATGTGGTCGGCGCCCAGCGCGGCGACCGAATCCACCCAGCGCTCCGCGTCCTGCGGCGAGGCGGGGCCGAAGCGCTCGTACAGGCGCCAGGGCGTGCCCGCGCGGTCGCCCATCTCCTTTGCCCACGCCAGCCAGCGCTGGTTCTCCACCACCGGGCTGGCGATGCGCATGCGCGGTCCGGCGATCTGCCCGGCGGCCACGCTGTCGCGCAGCGCCTTTACGGGGGCAAAGCGCTCGCCGCCCATGTCGCGGATGCCGGTGACGCCCTGCGCCAGGTACAGGTTGAGCCCCGTGCGGCCGAACATGGTGATGTGCGAGTGCATGTCCCACAGCCCCGGAATCACGTACTTGCCCGTGCCGTCCACCACACGGGCGCCGCGGGGCACCTGCGTCCCCGCCCGGGGCCCCACGCTGGTGATGCCGTTGCCGGAGACGACCACCGTCTGGCCGGGGCGCGACGGTCCGCCCGTCACGTCCACCACCGTCACGTTGGTGATGGCCAGCGGCGCCCCGGCGGCTGGTGCGGACGCAGGCCGCGAGGTGCACGCCGCCAGCAGCAGCGCGGCAAGGAGCGCGGTCGTCCTGTGGATGATGGGAATCATTCGCGTGAAGAAGGCTGAACGTGGAGTGGTGAGAGAAACCTGCTAGTACACTAGCACGTGCTAGTGTACTAGCACCTCCCGTCCTCGGCAAGCCTTTTGTTTCCGCGGACCGTCTTTGCCACAAACGCGTCGGCGGGAGCCTGTTGCAGATGGCTCCCGCCGCGCCGCGCCTCCAACACCTCCGTACCTCCGTACCTCCGTACTCTCGTACTCTCGTACTCTCGTACCCTACACCAGCGTCGGCTCCATGAAATAGTCGAAGCCGTGCTCGCTGCTGCGCCACGCGCGCACCCGGAAGATCCGTCCGGGGGCGCCGGGGTCCAGGTGCACGTGCTGGCTGCCGCCGTGCCAGAAGAAGCGCTGGCCGGTGAGCAGCTCCTCCACCTCCCACGGGTCGTGCCAGCCGATCCCCATGTCCGGCAGCGGAAAGTGCAGCATGGTGTCGTGCGCGGCGAACGGGTCCAGGTTCACGCAAACGAACACCATCGACGTCCGGTCCTCCGTCATCTTGCCGTAGAACAGGATGTTGTCGTTGTCCGCCGGGTAGAAGCGCAGGTTGTCGTACTCGTGCAGCGCCGGGTTCTGCCGGCGCACCTCGTTCAGCCGCGTGATCAGCGGGCGGATGTTGCCGGGGCGTTCCCAGTCCCAGGCGCGGATCTCGTACTTCTCGCTGTCCAGGTACTCTTCCTTCCCCGGCGCCAGCGGCGTGGCCTCGCACAGCTCGAAGCCGCTGTAGATGCCGTAGACCGACGACAGCGTGGTTGCCAGGATCGCCCGGATCATGAACGCCGGCCGGCCGCCCCGCTGCAGGAACTCCGGGTTGATGTCCGGCGTGTTGGGGAACAGGTTGCCGCGGTAGTACTCCTTCATGGGCCCCTGCGTGAGCTCCGTGAAGTACTCGATCAGCTCGCCCTTGAAGTTGCGCCAGGTGAAGTACGTGTAGCTCTGCGTGAACCCCGCCTTGGCGAGCACGCGCATCATCTTGGGCCGCGTGAACGCCTCGGACAGAAAGATGACCTGGGGATGCAGGCGCTGCACCTCGCGGATCATCCACTCCCAGAACTGCACCGGCTTGGTGTGCGGGTTGTCGACGCGAAAGATGTTCACGCCCTGCTCCACCCAGTGCAGGATCACGTCGCGCCACTCCGCCCACTGCGACTCCCAGTCCTCCCCGTAGAAGTTCAGGGGATAGATGTCCTGGTACTTCTTGGGCGGGTTCTCGGCGTACATGATGGTGCCGTCCGGGCGGATGTAGAACCAGCCCGGATGCTCCGTGGCGTACGGGTGGTCCGGCGACACCTGGATGGCAAAGTCCAGCGCGATCTCCAGCCCGTGCTCGCGCGCCGCGGCGATCAGGCGCCGAAAGTCCTCCAGCGTCCCCAGGTCCGGGTGCACGGCCTTGTGGCCTCCCTCCGCCGAGCCGATGGCGTACGGCACGCCCGGCTCGTCCGGTCCCGGGTTGAGCGTGTTGTTCTTGCCCTTGCGGAACTTGAAGCCGATCGGGTGGATCGGGGGAAAGTAGAGGACGTCGAAGCCCATGTCGCGCACGTACGGCAGCTTTTTGATGACGTCGTCAAAGGTGCCGTGGCGCGCGGGATCGTCCGACATCGACCGTGGAAACAGCTCGTACCAGGCGGCGAAGCGCGCGGCGACGCGGTCCACCTGGATGGGGATCTCGCGGTCGTAGCGCGTAAGGTCGTTGCGCAGCGGGTAGCGCTCCATCAGCTCCAGCAGCGCGGGATCCAGCGCCGCGGCCACGCGCTCCGCCAGCGTGAGGTGCGACCCCTCCTCCACGTCGGCGCGAAAGGTCTCCCAGGCGCTGCGGGGGATGATGCCGCCGGACGCGAGTCCCGGATCGCCCGCGATCTCCTCCAGGAACTGCATCAGCCGTTCGCGGTCGGGCCCAGGCGCCAGCGGGCCGGCGGCGGCGGCGACCAGCTGGGCGCCCTCGAACAGCTCCAGCAGCACCTCCTGCCCGGCGTCGTACTTCTTGCGCAGGTCGCTCTGCCAGGTGCCGAACACGTCCGTCCAGGCGACGACGGTAAAGAGCCAGCGGCAGTTGCGGTCCACGGTGAACGAGCCCGTCCAGCGGTCGTTGTCGAAGAACCGCATCCGCGACTCCATCCAGGTCTCATCGTCCTCCGGACGGTACCAGACGGCGGCGGAGATGGCGTCGTGGCCTTCCTTGAAGAGGTCGGCGAGCACCGTCACGGTGTCGCCCACCTCGCGCTTTACGGGGTAGCGCCCGCAGTCCAGCTCGGGCTCGACGTACTCGATGACGACCCTGCGGCTTGCGTCGATCTGCTCCGGCATCGTGGCTCGCTGACGGGATTCTGTGTGTGGTCCGGCGATGGGTCCGACCGGCGGTTCGCGCGGCGGGCCGCAAGGGGTGGGCCAGATAGGGAGTGCGTGAGTGCGTGAGTGCGTGAGTGCGTGAGTGCGTGAGTGCGTGAGTGCGGGAGTGCGGGAGTGCGGGAGTGCGGGAGTGCGGAGATGCATCGGGCTGCGTCCGCCGGGGCCCTCACCCGCTCGCTTAGGCTCGCACCCTCTCCCGCAAGCGGGAGAGGGTATGAACGTCACGCAACTTTCCGTGGCGTTTCCTCGGATTCCACGTCTGCATCACCCGCTCTCGCCCGGCGCGAAGGCCCCGGCCCACCCGAGCAGGTGAAGCCCCGCCAGGCGAGCTCCGCGAGCCCAGGGCGGGGCTTATGGTATTTCTAGCCGCGGGCTTTAGCCCGCGGAACCCCGCGGGACCCGCGGGCACACGCCGACCCGCGATTCACACGTGTCCCGCCCCCGTTCACCCGTTCACCCGTTCACCCGTTCACCCGTTCACCCGTTCACCCGTTCACCCGTTCACCTCACACCACCGGCCCCTTCGACGGCGGGCCGCCGGGGCGCACGCTGTCGACGGCCTGGGCGACGCGGCGGCCGGCGGATTCGATGGCGTCGGCGGTGCGGCCGTGCACCGTCTCCACGGCGTCCTGCACGGTGTCCAGCAGGCCGCCGCGCTCCACCCCCATGGCCTCCACCGCCTGCTCCACCCACGTGTAGTGCCGCTCCTCGTCCGCGGCGGCGGCGCGCAGGATTACGCCCACGGCTTCGGTGTGGGGGCGGCTTGCGTGGCGGCGGTACTTGTCGCGCACCTGCGCCTCGTTGGCCTTGAAGGTCATCAGCACGGCGCGGTCGTCGCCCAGCGTGCCCAGCGCCTGCACTGCCAGCTTGAAGGCGCCGGTGGGCAGGTGCGGCATCTGCACGGGGACGCCGCCGTGGTTCTGGATGAGTTGCGTGAGCTGGTCCACGTGCCGCTGGTGGTCGCCGCGGAATTCGGCCAGCGTCTCGCGGTACTCGGCCGTGCTGATGGCGCCGATGGCCAGCGAGTACGCCTGCACCGCGTCGTGGTCCAGCGCCAGCAGGTCGTTGAGCTCGGCGATCAGCTCGGCGCCGGTCGGGGGCATCGTGGAATCCGCCATCGGGTCTCGTCTCCTGCTCGGTGGTTCGTCGGCTCGATAGAGACGGCGGACGCTGCAGGATCAGGTCCAGTGGAAGGGCAGAGGGTGATGGGGTGAACGGGTGAACGGGTGAGGGTGTGAGGGAGCCTGGTTCATCGCGACCCTCAGGGACCCTCTCCCCCGCCAGGCCTTTCGCTCGTCCCTCGCGACGACTGGCGACCCCTCCCCCAACCCCGGCAACCCCGGGGGAGCGGTAGGTGAAAGCACGAGAGGATGTTCGAGCAAAGCGTCGGGATCCACAAACGAAAAGGGCGGCGGACACCCGGTCCGCCGCCCTGCATCCATCCACCCAGGCGCCGTCTACTGCAGCCGGCCGCGGATGAGCTGCGCCTGCTCCAGGTGCCGCGCGACGCTGGTGCGCGTGGAGCGCATCATCTCCAGCATCTCGTCGGTCACCCCGCCCTGCGCGATCATGCGGTCCAGGGCGCCCATGGCGTACCGGTGCGCGGCGATCTGCGCGTCCATGTACGTGGCGTCGAACTGCGGGCCGGTCACGCCCTGCAGCACCTGGAAGTTGCGCGCGCCGGCGGTCGCCAGCGTGCGGCTGGCCGGGTGCTGCTCCAGCGCGGCCTGCATGGCCTGGACCTGCGCGGGGGTGAACGGGGCCGCGCCGGCGGCGGACGTGCCGTGGCCGGCGTGCGCGTCGCTCCCCGCGGGGCCGGCGGCGGCGGGGGCGTGGCTCATCTGTCCCTCGAACAGCCCTTCGCCCTCCTCGGCCACGTGCCCCTCGCGCGCGTGCAGGGCGCCGCCGTGCTCCGACACCATGGACGCGGCGAACGCCTTGACCTCGCCGTTGGCGGCGCGCTCCTGCGCCAGCGTGGACGTCTGCACCTCCCCCAGGTCCACCGCGCTCATGAACGCGTGCACGGTGCGGTCGTTCTCCTGCGGGGTCACGGTCTGCGCGGCGGCGGGCGCCACGGCGACCAGCGCGGCGGCAAACGCCAGGGTGCGTGCTGCGAACGTCATCCTCATTCCGGCTCCTCAACCTGCGTGGAATGTCTGGTGCGGGGTGCGTTCCCCGTCCGTCGATGGCCGGGCGACCGCGTTCGCGGGCCCAGGGCCTTGAACGAACTTTCGCGCGAAAACCTGACGGCGCGCAAGTCGTCGCACATTTTCGGACGGATGATTTGGATCGGACGGGGGTGCGCAGACCGGGCCGGCGCGCGTCGGCCGGGTGCGGGCGGCAGAGCGCGGAATCCCCGGCCGGCGCCATGGATCGCTGCGGGGGCAGGGATGGCGCGGCGCCTCCTTCGGAGCGAAGGATGGGAGCCGTTGGATGGCGGATGGAGCGTGCAACGGGCCGGAAAACGGATCGTGGCGGCGGGCGCGGGGTCCGCCGCCACGATCGTCATCCCGAAGGGAGAGCCGCCTGCTGCACGCGCCCGCGGATCTGCTCGTCCATCTGCAGGTAGCTGGCGACGGCGGCGCGCATCTGCTGCACCATGGCCGGCGTCACCCCCGCCGGCAGGCCGCCCATGGCCGCGCCGGCCTGCCCCTGCCCGTGGCCGGCGTGCGCGCTGCTCGGCTCCACGTTCACGCCGCGGAGGATACGAAAAAAGGACGCGGAGAAAAGCCTCTCCGCGTCCTCATCCGTTCCGCGTCCGCCGGGTCCGGCGCTACATCCCCGTGGGAAAGGTCTCGGGCGGCTCGTGGCCCAGGTGCGACGGCATCTTGAGCGGGCGAAGGGCGTGCGAGTGGTCGATGTACAGCATCGCATCGTACCGGAACGGGAGCACCGAGGGGACGTAGTTGCCGTACGCCTCGCGCTCGGGGTGGTAGACCACGCCGATGGCGCGGTGGCCGCGCGGATCGTGCGAGGCGGGGACGTCGTCGATCTCGTCCATCATCACCAGCCGGTCGTGGGCGCCGGCTTCGTGAAAGACGTGCTCCCAGCTCCCCTCGCGCGCCTCGGGCACCCGCATGCGCTGCATGGGAGCGCCCCACTCGCTCCCCGCGATCACGCTGCCTCGGTGCGACGAGAAGCCGGCGATCACCACGTCGCCGCCCCACCGCTCGCGCGCCAGCGAGCCCACGTTCACCATTCCCACGCGTGCCATGTCGGTGGCGCGCGCGTCGCCCACGTGGGTGTTGTGCTCCCAGACGATCGCCTTCGACTCCGGCCCGTGGTGCTGCAGCAGGCGCTCCAGCGTCTCGATCATGTGCGTGTCGCGCACGTTCCAGCTCTGCGACCCGCCGCGGATCATCGCGCGGTAGTAGCGCTCGGCGTTGCGGGCGACCAGGGCGTTCTGCTCGGCGTTGAAGAACGCCTCGCGCCCCTCTTCGGCGTAGTCAGGCCCCCTGGAGCGCAGGTCCAGGAGAATGCGGACGACCTCCTCTTCGCAGCTGGTGGGGACCAGCGCCGTGGCCATGGCGTAGTCCTGCACGTCTTCCTCGTACGGATCGAAGCAGCCGTACGCGCCGCGCGCCCGCCTGGCAGCCTCGGGATCCACCTTCTCCAGGTAGCGGGTGACGACGTCCATGGAGTCCCACAGCGAGTACACGTCCAGGCCGTAGAAGCCCACGCGGTCGTCGTCCGGCAGCGACTGGTTGTGCGCGTGCAGCCACTCGGCCAGCTCGGCGACCTCGTGGTTGGCCCACATCCAGGTGGGCCAGCGCTCGAACGCGTGCAGCATGTCGCGCGCGCTGCCGCCGCCGTCGTGGTGCTTTACCCAGCGGTTGACCAGGTAGCAGTCAGGCCAGTCGCCCTCCACGGCGATGAAGTCGAACCCCTTTTCCGCGATCAGGCGGCGGCTGATGCGGTCGCGCCAGGTGTAGTACTCGTGCGTTCCGTGCGACGCCTCGCCCAGCAGCACCACGCGCGCGTCGCCGATCCGCTCCAGCAGCGCGTCCAGGTCCCCGTCGTCGCGCAGCGGCTTTTCGGCGCGCTTGACCGCCTCGATCAGCTCCCGTTCCGCCATCATCCCCCCTCGCGGCTGCCCGTTCCAGGTTCGCGATCCCTCGCCGACGCGCAGGCGGACATCCCGATTCCGCCACCCCGCGCCCGCACTCCAGCGGCCGGAGCCGCACGTTCCACGCCGGTCCGGTGTGCAGAAGAGCGAGCTACCGGTCCCCGGGACCCATCCAAAAAGCCGGAGAATGGATCGCCGGGCGCGGAGGGGGGTTGGCATGGATGCGGGACGGCTCCAACGGGAATCGGGGGATGGGGGTCTTGCGGCGGACCGGAAAGAACGTGAATTGCGTCATCGCCCGCGAACCGCACTCCGCCGGCTTCGGCGCGCGAGGTCTGCCGCCGCGCACCCCATCGCCCGAGACCCCATGCCCAGGAAATCCGTCTTTCGCACCGTGCTGCTGCTGGCCGCGCTCTCGGCCTGCGTGGGGCAGGCGTCCCGTCCCTCCCCCTCGGGCCCCGCCGCCGCGGCGCAGCAGGGCGAGCACAAGAACCTGCAGGTGCTGCCGGACAGCATCTCGCACGACGCGCTGATCGCGGTAATGCGCAACTTCACCACGTCGCTGGGCGTGCGCTGCACCCACTGCCACGTTCCGTACGACGCCGCCCGGCCGGACTCTCTGGACTTCGCCTCGGACGACAAGGAGACCAAGGACGTGGCGCGCGGGATGATGCGGATGGTGCGCAGCATCAACGGCGACCTGATGCCGGAGATCGACGAGCTGGGCGACAGCCGGATGCAGGTGACGTGCATGACCTGCCACCGCGGCGCGCCGCGCCCGCTGATGCTGGAGGACACGCTGATCACGGTGGCGCGCGCGCGGGGCGCGGACTCCGCGGTGGCGGCGTACCGCGCGCTGCGGACGCAGCACTACGGGCGGTTCACGTACGACTTTGGCGAGCGGCCGCTGAACACGCTGGCCGCGCGCCTGGCGGCGGAGGGGCGCCAGGCGGACGCGCGCCGCATGCTGGAGCTGAACGCGGAGCAGTTCCCCAGCTCCGCCGGCGCCGCGTTCGAGCTGGGCCGCGCCCTGGAGGCGCTGGGCGAGCGCGACCGCGCCATCGAGCAGTACCGCCGCGCCCTGACCCTGCAGCCCAACCACCGCGGCGCGCAGGAGCGCCTGCGGGCGCTGGGGCAGCCGTAGCGGGTGTGCCGAGAGCCCGTCCAGGGCGGTTGAATTGAAACCGCGGCGACGACGGCACTAAGCCCGACCTGCGCGCCGCCTGCGCGGACTCGGCGCCGCGACGATATGCGGCGTCCCGGCGCCTGCGCATCCGCAGCCAGCGGGGCCGGGGCGATTGAAATCGCGGCTGGGACAACGCGATGTCCGCCTGCGCGGACGGCTCCTGCGCGCGGGCGAGGCGTGCGCGCTCCCCAGCGCCCGGTGCAGGCGAAGCCCCGCGCAGTTTGCGGGGCTTTCCGCTGTTCCAGCCGCGGTTTCACCCGCCCGGGACCGAGGCCGGCGGTCACGCGTGCGGTGCGGCGCTCCCTCGGAATGACAATCCGGAGCGTACGGCCGCAGAAGCCCCGCGCAGTCTGCGAGGCTTTCCGTCCTTGTTGCGGCGCCTTCAACCGCTCCGACGCGGAAACCCGCCGGCGGGGCCGGGGCGATTGAAATCGCGGCTGGGACAACGCGATGTCCGCCTGCGCGGACGGCTCCTGCGCGGGGGCGAGGCGTGCGCGCTCCCCAGCGCCCGGTGCAGGCGAAGCCCCGCGCAGTCGCGGGGCTTTCCGCTGTTCCAGCCGCGGGTTCACCCGCCCGGGACCGAGGCCGGCGGTCACGCGTGCGGTGCGGCGCTCCCTCGGAATGACAATCCGGAGCGTGCGGACGCAGAAGCCCCGCGCAGTCTGCGAGGCTTTCCGTCCTTGTTGCGGCGCCTTCAACCGCTCCGACGCGGAAACCCGCCAGCGGGGCCGGGGCGATTGAAATCGCGGCTGGGACAACGCGATGTCCGCCTGCGCGGACGGCTCCTGCGCGCGGGCGAGGCGTGCGCGCTCCCAGCGCCCGGTGCAGGTGAAGCCCCGCGCAGTTTGCGGGGCTTTCCGCTGTCGTGTCCCGGCTTTGGGCCGCTCTCGCACGAGGCGCGCACGCGAAAGGCCACCCCCACGCCGGGGCGGCCTTTCGCGTGTCATGGGGGTCGATCACGATGTGCTTCCCCCGCCGGTCCCCGCCGCCATCCGCCCCGTCACCCCCAACGTGAACAGAATGCGCCAGGATTGACGTAAGTCATTCATTCACTTACATTTACAGTCCAATATGCGCGGATCGGAAGCGCATTCGGACCATCCTGTTTCCCCTCGATCAAGACTCCTCGATGAAGAACTCTCTTGCCCTGCTGGCGGGGCTCATCGTGCTTGCCGGCTGCTCGGACCTGGCCACCAATCCACAGGCGTCCGCGGAGCCGGAATCGGCCGCTCCGTCGTTCGCGTACTGGGGCACGGACAACGACCTGGACGGCATCGACGACGGCACCGAATGGGACCTGGCGAACACCTACGCGCCCGTCCTGTTCATGCCCAACCTGATCAGCCGCGCCGAGGCGGGCGCCGGCGTGGCGGGCGACTGGACGTGGCCCGCCAGCGTGCCGTGGTACCTGGCGAACACGCAGATGCGCTTTCACCACGACAACTGCCCGGACCACCAGATCCTGAACCTGGGCACCATCACCACGTCCAACGTCACCACCCGGAGCCATCAGCGCGCGGTGTCGTACCTGGGGTGCTCGCACTCCGGCACCACGTACACGTCGGCCAACGGCGGCGGGTTCAGCACGGAGAACCACTTCTTTCTGCAGGCCGTGTACGACGACGTGACGCACCCGGGACAGCGCGACCCCAGCCAGTGGCCGGTGTACTTTCGCGTGTACCGCAACTTCCTGGGCGGGTACAGCATCCAGTACTGGTACTTCTTCGCGTACAACGACTACATCGGCTCCATCAACCACGAGGGCGACTGGGAGCACATCAACGTCGCGCTCAAGGCGGACGGCACCAAGGACGCGGTGTGGTACGGCCAGCACAACGGCGAAAAGCTGCTGTGGCCCTACCAGGTGACCTGGCACAACGACACGCACCCGCAGGTGTGGATCGCCGACGGATCGCACGCCAGCTACTCGTCCGAGGGGGAGTGCGACGCCACGATGGTGGAGGGCACCAGTGAAAGCTGCTGGAGCAACCTGGGCCAGCGCTGGTTCACGTGGAGCGGCGGACAGGGCTACGACGCCGGCCTGCAGGGCGCCGGGCTGGTGAACGTGGGCGAGGCGGCGACGCTCATGCCCGGGCAGGGGTGGATGAAGTACTCCGGCCGCTGGGGCGAGGTGGGCGCGCTGAACGACCTGAGCGTCAACGGCACCAGCGGGCCGCGCAGCCCCATCTACCAGCCGTCGTGGACGACGGACCAGTAGGGCGTGACCGCCTGACGGCGTGACGGAATTCAACGGCGAGAGGCCGCTCCGGTTCGGGGCGGCCTCTTCGTCGTTCACGCCGTCTTCCGTCCCGGTCGGACCGCCCCTCAGCGCACCCGGGAGCAGGTGATGCGCCTCCCTTCGTCGGTGCGTTGGAGCTCCCACTGCGCGAGCGAGTGGGACGTGCCTGCGATGGTAAGCACCGCGCGGCAGCGGGAGCGCACGGGCGGCGTATCGGCCACCGTTTCGGTCATCAGAAAGACGCAGCTCTCCTCGAACTCCGCCTCGTACGAGCAGCGCAGGCCGGTAACGCTCAGCGCCGCCGCCCGCAGCCGCGGGTTGCCCACGTCACACCGGAGCGCCGCGAAGGGGCAGTGCTCGCCGCGCCTCCCAGGATGCAGCCGTTGAAGCGCGTCGCGGCCACTTCGCCTTCGTCCGCGCGGGCACCCAGGATCAGCGCCCCGCCGATGCACCCTGCGACACCGCCCAGCAGCGCCCAGTGCGGCAAGCCCATCCGCAGCTCCGCCGCGCGTGCATCGGCCGGGTTGCGCCCCCCGTCGGCGAAGCCCGCGCGGAGCCGCGGATCGAGCACCGGCATCGAGCGCCACGCATCGAACGGCGGCTCGGGCGACGGGACCTGCGCGGATAGCGGCGTCGCGAGGAGGACGGCGGGCACGGCGATCATCATCAACCGCATGCGAATTCCCCGGTCTCGGATGCCAGGTCAGGAACCGGAGGGGTGCCTACCTGGGCCTCACCGGATCGGTCATCCGGCGAGAAGGGACCGACACGTCCGCATCAATCCCCACCGCGGGATCAATCCAGCCGCACGATCACGCCCTCGTCACCGCGCAGGGCGATCGCGCCCGCCACGCGTCCGCCCTGCGTCTCCGCGATGGTGCTCAGCGCCACCCCGCCCGATCCATCGAAGCCGAGGGATGCCGGCTCGCCGCCCAGGTTGAGGGCGATCAGGAAGCGCGAGCCGTCGTGGGTGCGCAGGTAGGCCAGCACGTCGCCGTCCGCATCCACCGGCGCCCAGCCGCCCACGGACAGCGCGGGCTCGCGGCGGCGCAGCTCCAGCAGCGCGCGGTGCAGGGTGAGCATGGAGCCCGGATCCGGCCGCTGCGCGGCGACGTTCACCTCGGCGAAATCGTCCGCCAGGGGGAGCCAGGGCTCGCCGCTGCTGAAGCCGGCGTTCGGCTCGGCGCTCCACTGCATGGGCGTGCGCTCGGGGTCGCGCCCCAGGCCGCGGCCGGGAAGGTTCTTTTCCCACGGGTCCTGCACCCGGTCCGGCGGGATGGGAACGTCGCGCATCCCGATCTCGTCGCCGTAGTAGATCGTGGGCGTGCCGCGCAGGGTGAGCAGCAGCATGGCGGCCACGCGCGCCTGCGCCGGGCCCACGCGGCTGGCGATGCGGTGCCGGTCGTGGTTGCCCAGCACCCAGTTGGGCCACGCGCCCGGCGGAAGCAGCTCCTCGTAGCGCCGCACGGCCGCATCGATGACCCGTGCCTCCCACGGCAGCGTGATGAGCTGAAAGTTGTAGGGAAAGTGCACGCCGCGGCCGTCCTGGCCGTAGTACGCCATCATCCGCTCGACCCGGTTGTAGATCTCGCCGATGAGCACGCGGTCGCCATACGACTCCACGATCTCGCGCATCCGCGCCACCAGCGCGTGCACCTCCGGCCGGTCGGCGGAGAACTCGCGGAGCAGCGCGTCGTACGGATCGTCCACCCCCTCGCGGTAGGCGGGATTGGGCGGGTTGTCGCGAAGCTGGTCGTCCTTGATCACCACCTGGATGGCGTCCACCCGCACGCCGTCGGCGCCGCGGTCCAGCCAGAAGCGCAGCACGTCCAGCATCTCCACCTCCACCGCGGTGCTGCGCCAGTTGAGGTCCGGCTGCTCGCGCAGAAAGGTGTGCAGGTAGTACTGCCCCGTGGGCGCGTCCCACTCCCACGCGCTGCCGCCGAACGCGCTTATCCAATTGTTGGGCGGGCCGCCGCCGGGCGCCGGGTCGCGCCACACGTACCAGTCGCGGCGGCGGTTGTGGCGGGTAACGCGCGCCTCGGTGAACCAGGGGTGGCGGAACGAGGTGTGGTTGGGGATGTAGTCCACGATCACGCGGATGCCGCGCGCGTGCGCCTGCCGCACCACGCGGTCGAAGTCCACCATGCTGCCGTAGACCCGGTCCACGGCGCGGTGGTCGGTGACGTCGTAGCCGAAGTCGTCCATGGGCGAGGGGTAGAACGGGCTGATCCACACCGCGTCCACCCCCAGCCACTGCAGGTGGTCCAGCCGCTGCACGATGCCGCGCAGGTCGCCCACCCCGTCGCCGTCCGTGTCCTGGAAGGAGCGGGGATAGATCTGGTAGACGACGCCGCGCTGCCACCACGCCGGCCCCTTCCCCGCCCCGCCCCCCTGCAGCGCGTCCGTCATCCGCTCCGCTCCCCCTGGTCTGTCGGTCCGGTCAGCGCGCCGGCGTTACGGCACCACGTCGATGCGGCTGCCGGCGGGCTGAAAGCGAAGGCGCACGCGCACCGTGGCCCCCGCGGCCGGCGGCGTGCTGAAGCGCAGCTCCTGCGCAATGGTGAGCGCCGGGCCGCGGAACTGGTCGTTGTTGGCCTGCACGTCCATCGCCGACTGCACGCGGCCGTTCTCGTCCAGCGTGACCTCCACCACCACGTCGCCGCGGGTGCCGGCGGCCAGCAGGTGCGCCGGATACGCGCTGCGCATCCGCCGCACGGCCGGCCCCTCGTTCAGCAGCCGGAGCGGACCGGGCGCCGGTGCCGCGGCGGGCGCCTGGGCCGGTGCGGGCGCGGGAGCCGGAGCCGCGGCCGGCTGCGGGGCAGCGGGAACGGCGGCCGGCGGCGGCGCGGGCATGGGCGTGGCGGCGGGCGGCGGGCCGGCGGTGGGCGCGGGGATGGCGGCCGGGCAGGTGCACTGCGGCGCGCAGGCGCCCGCCGCGCCGGCAAGGACCAGGACGGCGGCGATCGCGAGAGGGGGACGGCTCATCGGCGTGTCGGGGTTCCGGGCGAGGAAACAGGCAGACCCGCATCCAAAGGAGCGGCGGAACGAGCCTACGTCAACGTGTTTGCCAGCCGCGGCAGGACACGCTCCCCAAAAACCTCGATGAAGCGCTCCTGCTGGTCGCGGTGCACGCAGTGCAGGTTGATCTCCTCGAACCCCATCTCCACGTCCCCCGCCAGCCAGTCGACGTGCTGCTCCACGTCCGCGGAGACGCGCATCTTCTCCTTCACGTCCTCCTTGCGCAGCCCCTCGCCCAGCGCGTCGAACTGGGAAGGAAGGCGCAGGTCGGAAAGGACCGGACTGGGCAGCCTGACGGTGCGCCACTGCTCCCACGCGCCGTGCAGCGCCTCCTCCTCCGTCCGCGCGTACGACAGCTGCGCCTGCAGGTAGAGGGGCTTTCCCTCCCCGCCGCCGCGGCGAAAGGCGTCGATCATCTCCCGCATCCGCTCCCGCGGGCCCACCACGGTGATCATCCCGTCCGACCAGCCGCCCAGCCACTCCGCCGTCTCCGGGCTGAGCGCCGCGCCCACGATTTTCGGCGGCTCCTTCGGCAGCGAGTAGATGCGCGCCTCCTCCACGGTGATCAGCCCGCGGTGCGTCACCGTCTCGCCCCTCCACAGGGCGCGGATGACGTCGACGCCTTCGCGCAGGCGGGCGTTGCGCTCGGCCTTGGGGGGCCAGCGCTCGCCGGTGATCCCCTCGTTCAGCAGCTCGCCGCTGCCGGGCGCGATCCAGAAGCGGCCGGGGAACATCTCCGCCAGCGTGGCCGCCGCCTGCGCGATGATCGCGGGGCTGTACCGCCATCCTCCCGGCACCGTCACCACGCCGAAGGAGAGCGAGGTGGCCTGCAGCGCGGCGCCCAGCCAGCTCCACGCGAACCCGCTGTGCCCCTGCTTTTCGCCCCAGGGGTGAAAGTGGTCCGAGCACATGCCGCTCTGGAAGCCCGCCTCCTCCGCCCGCCGGACCAGGCGCAGCAGCTCGCCCGGAGCGTACTGCTCGTGGCTGGCGTGATAGCCGATGCGCGCCATCCGTCAGCGGCTGCTGGTCTTGCCCGTGATCGCCAGCACCTCGCCCGAGACGTAGCGCGCGTCGGCGCTGGCCAGGTAGACGAAGCCGGCGGCGATCTCCACCGGCTGCGCCGCGCGCTTCCACATGGTGTCCTGGCCGAACTTCTTCACGTGCTCGTCTTCCAGCGTCGCGGGGATCAGCGGCGTCCACACCGGGCCGGGGGCCACGCAGTTCACGCGGATTCCCTGGTCCGACACGCTCTGCGCCAGCGCCTTGGTAAAGGTGTGGATGGCGCCCTTGGTGGCCGAGTAGTCGATGAGGCCGGGGTTCCCCTCCAGCGCCGTCACGGACCCGGTGTTCAGGATCACGCCGCCGGCCTTCAGGTGCTTCATCGCCGCCTGGGCCATGTAGATGTAGCCGAAGATGTTCGTCCGGAAGGTGCGGTCCAGCTGCTCTTCGCTGATGTCCTGCAGCGACTGCTGCTCCATCTGGTACGCGGCGTTGTTGACCAGGACGTCCAGCCGCCCGAGCTCCTTTGCCGCCGCGTCCACGAAGTCCACGCACGCCTGCTTCTGGCGCACGTCCAGCCGCTGGACGATGCACCTTCTCCCCGCCGCCTCCACCTGCCGCCGCGTCTCCTGCGCGTCCTCGTCCTCCTTCTCCGACAGGTAGCCGATGGCCACGTCCGCGCCCTCTTTGGCGAAGCAGATGGCCACCGCCCGTCCGATGCCGCTGTCGCCGCCGGTGACGACGGCGGCCAGCCCCTCCAGCTTGCCGCACCCCCTGTAGCTGGTCTCGCCGTGGTCGGCGCCGGGCTCGAGGTCTTCGTCGGTGCCGGGGTATGGCTGGTCGGTCTGCTTGCCGGACGGGTCGGGGCCGGCCAGCGGGTTGCGGTCCAGCATATCGGAAATCCCCCTGCGCGGGTTGATGGATGCGGATTTTAGGAGCGCCGCGCAGGTGCAGGGTTCGTACCGGGGGTGGGGCAGGGTGTGAGGGATCGATGGACGGAAGGATGAGCCATCGGTCCGGCATCATCCCGGGCGGGTGAACCCGCGGCTCGAAAAGCGGAAAGCCCCGCAACCTGCGCGGGGCTTTGTATCGGCCGGGATAGGTGTGTCACGACGTGCCTCTCGCACGCCTCGGACGCGGCCACGCGAGCAGGTGAAGCCCGGTTTTGCGAGGAACGAGCAAAGACCGGGCTTATGGCCGTTCCAGCCGCGGGCTTTAGCCCGTGGTGCGGCGGCACGCGATGACGGTGCGCATCGCGAACCGGCCCGCGATGCGCACCGTCCGAATCACACGCCGACCGTCTCCGCCTCCTCCAGCGGCTCGCGGCGGCGCGAGGGCGTGGCGGTGCGCCTGGGGGCGCGCCACTGGCGGAAGCGGCGCCACGTGAGCGCCAGGCCCGTCCACACCAGGAACGCCGCGCCCAGCGACACGAGCCCCGCGAGCGTCTGGCCGGGGATGCCCAGCACCTCGCCCGTGTGCGCGAAGCGCAGAATGCTGCGCAGCCGCCGCCCCGCCGTCTGCGAGGGGAACGGCTCCCACTTCGTCACCGCGCCCGTCGCCGGGTCCAGCGCGAGCTGGGCGCGCTTCTGCGGCTGCCCGCCGTCCCCGCGGTCGATGGCAAAGGCGATCGGCTCGGCGGCCTCCTTCGGCAGCGTGAGCGTGATGCTGCGCCACCCCTCCACCTGCCGCTCCGCCCGCGCCGCCAGCACGCCGATCCCCTCCAGCGGGACCGGCTTCTCCGCATCGCCGCCACCCCGCTCCCCTCGCTCACCCCCTCGCGCCGCCGCCGGTCCGCCGGCGGCCGCCGCCGCGCCCGGTGCGCGGCCTTCCGCGGGCGGAGGCGGAGGCGTCTCGCCGACGGCGCGGTAGACCAGCGCGCTGGCCCAGGGATAGGAGATGACGACGCCGGAAAGGACGATGACGAACAGCGGCACGGCGGACCAGAAGCCGATGACGTGGTGCCAGTTGAAGTCGCGGGCCCTGGGCGTGAGGCCGCGGCGGAACCAGGCGACGTTGCGGAACGCCGCGCGCGTCCAGTTGCGCGGGAACCAGAGGTAGAAGCCGCTGACCACCAGGAAGAGAAAGAGCAGGTTGGCGGCGCCGCTGATCTTTTTCCCCAGCTCGCGGTTCTCCCCCTCCGCGCCCACCCAGCGGTGCAGCGCCACCACCTTGCGAAAGAAGGCGCGGACGCCGGTGTGGCCTTCGCTCAGCACCTGTCCCGTGTACGCGCTCACGAACAGCGTCTTCTCCCGCCCGAACGCCACCTGCGCGGGCGCCTGCGCATCCGCGAACCACTTGAGCGTCGTCGGCCTGCCGGGGTGCGCCGCCGTCACGCGCGCCAGCAGCGCGTCGGGGGCAAGGGGCGGCGCGCCGGGCGCGGGGGGGCCCGCGTCCAGCCCGCGCACGTCCGCCCAGGCGGTGATCTGCCGCTGGTAGGTGAGCAGCACACCGGTCACCGACATCAGCAGGATCACCAGCGCCGCGCTCACGGCGGTCACCAGGTGCATCCAGAACACCACCTTGCGAAACTGCTTCACGGACGAGCCCACGGTCTTGGAGGATGCGCCTGCCGTACGGACGAGCGCCCGCGCGGCGAACCGCGGCGGGCGCATCAGCAGCAGAATGCGATTGAGAACCTTTCTCAACCTGGTCAGAATCGCCGCGATCGTCAAGTGCGGGAGGCGGGTGATGGCGGCCACCCGTCACTCCATCACTTCAACCGGCGGTCGTCCGGGATCAGGCTCTTGTGAATGCCGACGGCGGCGCGGACGCCCTCGGCGGCGGCGCGGATGGCCAGGCGCGAGCCGGGGACGATGTCGCCCGCGGCGTAAACGCCGGCCACGGTGGTCTGGTACTCCCTGTCGATCTCCAGGATGCCGTCCTCGTCGGCCTCGCACCCCATGTCGGCGGCAAAGCTGCTGCCGGGCCCGCTGGCGATGTGAAAGAACATCGCGTCGAAGTCCTCCGTGCTGCCGTCGTGAAAGACGACGCGCCGCACCTGGCCGCCCTCGCCCTCCAGCCGCTCGATCACGTCCTCGCGCACCGGGATGCTCCACCGGGCCAGCGCGTCGCGCGCCTTCTGCTCCAGGTCCGGCGGATGGCCGTGGGTGAGCACGGTCATCTTCTCCGTCCAGGTAAGGAAGTACATGCAGTACGCGGCGATCTGCCGCCCCCACCCGATCACCCCGATCTTGCAGTCGATCACGGACGGGCCGTCGCAGTCGGGGCAGTGCCAGATGCTGGTGCCGTAGAACTGGTCCAGTCCCGGGATCTCGGGGATGATGTCCTTGAGCCCCGTCGCGATCAGAATGCGGCGCGCGCCGAAGACGCGGCCGTCCTCCATCGTCACCCTGAAGTCGTCCTGCCCGCCCTCCACCGTGACGACCACGCCGGGCTCGTACTCGGCGCCGGCGTCCACGGCCTGCAGCTTGAGCCGCTTGCGAAGCTCCTGCGGAGAGATGTCGTCCAGCCCGGGATAGCCGTGCACCGCCCAGGTGGCGGCGTTGCGGGGATCCTCGGCGTCGAACACGCGCACCTTGCGGCGGTAGCGCGCCAGCCAAAGCGCCCCCGACAGCCCCGCCGGCCCCCCGCCGATCACGATCACGTCGTACATGCCGCCGTACGTCATCCACCCCCTCCGCCGCGCCCACGAGAAAACCGATGAATCACGAGCGCGCGCCAAAGTGCAAGCGCCGCGCCCCGCGCCCGCGATTTGCCACGGACGCCCGGCGCCGTATTCTGTATCCCGTTCCGATGGAACCAAGGGGTCCCGCCCGCGCGGGGCCGCGCATCACCCCCCTGCGGAGGCGTACCCGTGGTCCGACTGTCCAGGCTGCTTTCCCCCGCCCTGCCGGCGCTTTTCGCCGCAGCGCTCCACGCCCAGACGCCCGCCGCCGGCGCGCCGGGCCCCGGCGGCGAGAACCCGCGCATCCACGAGATCGTGCGCGCGGTGGACCCCGCGCGCATCGAGTCCGACGTGCGGCGGCTGGCGGGCTTCGGCACGCGCCACACGCTCAGCGACACCACGTCGCCCACGCGCGGCATCGGGGCGGCGCGGCGGTGGATCTTCAGCGAGTTCGAGCGCATCTCCCGCGAGTGCGGCGGGTGCCTGGAGGTGACGTACGTGGGCGAGATCGTTCCCGGCAACCCGCAGGGGCGCATCCCCATCGACACGCGGGTGGTGAACGTGGTCGCCATCCAGCGCGGGCAGACGGACCCGGGACGCTACGTCCTCATCCAGGGCCACTACGATTCGCGGGTGACGAACGCCAACGACGCCACCAGCGACGCGCCCGGCGCCAACGACGACGCGTCGGGCACCTCGGCGGCCATCGAGGCGGCGCGGGTGCTCTCGAAACACCGCTTCGACGCGACGATCGTCTACGCCGCGCTGGCGGGCGAGGAACAGGGGCTGAACGGCGGGCAGATCCTGACGCGCCACGCGCAGCAGAACGGATGGCGCATCGCGGGCGTGCTGAACAACGACATCATCGGCAACTCGCGGGGGATCGGCGGGCAGGTGGGGAACACGACCATGCGCATCTTCGCGCCGGGGATTCCGCCGGAGGCGCCGGCGGCGGAGTTGCGCCGCTACCTGTACAGCGGCGGCGAGCTGGACGTCCCCAGCCGCCAGCTGGCGCGCTACGTGGACCGGACGGCGGACCGCTACGTGCCGGACCTGGATGCGCAGGTCATCTACCGGCTGGACCGCTTTGGCCGCGGCGGCGACCACACGCCCTTCTTTCTGGCCGGCTACCCCGCGGTTCGGCTGACGGAGACGTACGAGGACTACACGCGCCAGCACCAGGACCTGCGGGTGGAGAACGGCATTCACTACGGCGACGTGCCGGACGCGGTGGACTACCGCTACACCGGCCGCATCACGGCGCTGAACGCGGCCACGCTGGCGTCGCTGGCGTGGGCGCCCGCGGCGCCGGACTCCGTTACCATCCGCGGCGCGGTGTCGGCCAACACCACGCTGCGCTGGCAGGCGGTGAACGCGCCGGACCTGGCGGGCTACCGCGTGTACTGGCGCGAGGCCACGTCGCCCACCTGGGACCATTCGCGCTGGGTGGGGAACGTGACCGAGGCCACGCTGGAGGGGGTGATCATCGACAACTGGTTCTTCGGCGTGGCCGCGGTGGACCGCGACGGCAACGAGAGCCTGGTGGTGTTCCCCGTGCCGGGACGGTAGCTGAGGGGGTGACGGGTGATCGATACGACGAAGCCCACCGGCCGGTGCCGGTGGGCTTCTCTCGTCGCGGGCGGAAAGATCAGATCACGAACGACTTGCTCAGGGTGTTGTCGGTTTCGCTGCTCTCCCCGTGGGCGTTGCACGGGTCGGCGCCGAACAGGACCCACAGGGTGGAGCCCTGCGACACCTTGGGCCCCACGTAGCCCGGTCCGTAGACCAGGATGGTGGTGCTGGCGCCGGGCGCCAGGCTGCCGCCGTTGGTGCCGATCGCCCTCCACGTGCTGCTGCCGACCGACGAGCAGCCGGAGACGGGCATCGCCGTGGTACCCCACTCCGCGCCGGCGTACGGGTAGACGGCCGTGGCGGTGCCCGTGTTCTTGATGGTCACGTTGAACCGCACGGTGCACTGCCCCAGGGTGCAGGAAACGGTGGTGTGCGTGGCCCCGGTGACGATGAGGTTGGGCGTGGACATGATGCCCACGTCCTCCGCGGGGGTCACGCCCGCGATGTCGTCGGCGGGAGCGGCGCAGCCGGCGAGCACCGTGAGGATGGCGGCGGCGAGAGCGTTCCGGATCATGGGGGCCTCCCTGGTAGAGATGAGGAAGGATGACCGACCCTGCACTGTCCATGGTATAGCGCCGCGCATCCGTGTCAAGGATTTTGCGACATAAAATAAACATTGTGCACTCGCGCGGAGCCCTTCGGATTCGAACACCTGTCATCCCTGGGAGTGCGGCGGCTTCCCCGGGATGACCGGCCTGGCGTCGAGGCCGGCTATGCCGCGCCTGGCTTGGTGCGGATGGCCGTCCTGAGCCACGCGCGGAAGTCGTCGATGGAGATCCAGCCGAACGCGCGCTCCTCGGGCGAGGGCGCGGCGCTGGTCCACTCGATGCGCTCGTGGATCACGCCGTACCATACCTCCGTCTCCACGTCGGCAAACGCTTCCTCGGGCATGAACAGGTAGCACGGCGCGAACCGGGATTCCAGCGTCTGGAAGGTGATGGAGCCCGCCAGAAAGCCGTCGATCAGCCGATCCAGCGTGTCGAGCGAGTCAGGCATGCGCACCCCGCGCGTGGCGTCCGTCATCATCGGGGGCGCGTGCCCTCCACGATCAGCGTCTCGTAGCGCACCACCCGCTCGTCGCCGATCACGTCCGTGTGGCGCTCGATGCCGCGCAGCGCGTCGTGCGTGCTCTCGCCCAGGCCGCAGCGGCGCACCTCCGCAAAGCCCGCGGCGCGCAGGCGGCCCGCCAGAAAGTCGCAGGAGTAGATGAACTGGTGTCCGGTGTCCGCATCCGGCCCGAACGCGCGGAACATGCTGTTGATGACGCGCGTGGCGTCCGGCCCCCGAAGGCCCAGCAGGGCGGAGATGTAGGCCACGTAATGCCGCTGGTCGTCATCCAGCGCCCCGGACGCGAGGGCGGCGATGCGCTCCAGGTCGGGGGTGGCGATCCGCACCACGCCGCCGGGGCGAAGGACGCGAAAGCACTCGGCCAGCATGTGCTCCCCCGCCTCCAGCGGGATGTGCTCGATCTGGTGCTCGCTGTACACGTAGTCGAAGGCGGCGTCCGGCAGCGGAAACGGCTGCGTGGCGTCCAGGAACTCCACGTGGCCGCGGCGGAACACCTGCACGTCGGTGTTCAGCCAGCCGGGAAGCGGATTGTGGCCGGTGCCCAGCTGCAGCCCGCGCGGGCTGGCCGTGCGCAGGTAGCGCTCCACGGTGCCGCCGCGCGTGAACCGCGACACCACGCGCCGCCGCGCCAGCTCCAGGTGGAACGCGGGCTGCGAGCGCGCCATGATCCAGCGCGCGGCCCGCACGTGCATCGGCGTATCCGTCATCGGGAGTGCATCATCCTGAGTGCGTCACCGGGTGGAGCTGCGATTCGGAGTCGCGGGTCGGGGGGGGAGCGGAATGTAAGCCGGCGTTCCACCCCGCACAAACGGCTGGCGGGCCCCCCACCCGCGCGCCCGGGGCCGGCATCCGCCCGTCAGGAATCCCTTTACATCCGCGTCCGGTGGTTCTCCGGTGGCGGGCGCGGGGGCGGGAGCGCAGGTTGCAGCGAGAGCAGCGCGTGACCCCCTTTACCAGGAGCCCCCATGCATCCCCAGCTGCAGGCGTTGATGGACGAGTTCGGCAGCGCGCGCGAGCGGCTGCACCGGCTGCAGGCCACCGTCCCCGCGGACAGGTGGGCGCAGCGGCCGTCGGAGGGAAGCTGGTCCGTGGCCGAGTGCGTGGCGCACCTGAACCTGACCTCGCAGGCGTACGTAACGCCCCTGCGCGAGGCGCTTGCGCGCGGACGGACGGCGGGCGGCGCGCCGGCGCGCTTCAAACGCGACCTGCTGGGATGGCTGGTGTGGCGCGCCGTGCGCCCCGAAACGCGGATGAAGGTAAAGACCTCCGCCTCGTTCGTCCCCACCGCGGGCGCATCGGCCGCGGAGATCGCCGCGGAGTTCGACCGCCTGCAGGACGAGCAGATGGAGCTGCTGCGCCAGGCGGACGGGCTTCCGCTGGAGAAGCTGAAGATCGTCTCGCCGTTCGGCCCGGGCTTCAAGTACAGCGTCTACTCCGCCTTCACCATCCTCCCCGCGCACCAGCACCGCCACCTGCAGCAGGCGGAGCGCGCGTGGGAGGCTCTGTCCAGGAGCTGAAAAGACCCGGCCTCATCCCGAATCCGGCTGAACACCCGGTGCAAGCAGGAACCGCTTGTCTCACACGGAGGGCACGGGGTATTTGATCCTCTGTATCCTCCGTGCCCCCCGTGTGAGAAGAAGTGTTTCTCAGGGTTCGGTATCAAACGGATCCAGCGGAATCGGCCGGACCATCCACCGATGCCGCGTACTCCGTGCGAGGCCCGAATCCGTGAATGCTCGTAGTGGATGACAGGGGCGGCCGCGGCGCGTTATCATCCGGGCTCCACCACGCGCCCGGTGAACGATGAGCGGCCCCGATCCATCCACCTCCCCTGCCCTGGCCTTCGCCTTTCGCGGCAGCGAGATCCTGATCGCGGAGGACGAGGGCGGACGCGTTCCCTCCATCGACCGCATCGGCGTGGATGCGGATGCGCTGCTGGAGGTGGGAGAGCTGGGCGGCGTACGGTGCGTGGCCGTGGGCGTGGGCGCGGAGGTGCCGGCGCCGCGGGGATGCGTGTGGATGCCGCTGCGGGCCTCGTTCCGTGTTCTTTCCGCGGACGAGTTCCGGATGGCGGGGCGCGCGTCGGAGATCGTGGAGTGGGAGCGCGCGCACCGCTTCTGCGGGCGGTGCGGCGGGCGCACGGAGGAGTGCGGCCAGCCGCTGGCGCGGCGGTGCACGGAGTGCGGATCGCTCCACTTTCCGCGGCTCAGCCCCGCCATCCTGGTGTCGGTGACGCGCGGCGACCGCATCCTCCTGGCGCGGTCGCCGCACTTTCCGCCGGGAATGTTCAGCACGCTGGCGGGGTTCGTGGACCCCGGCGAGTCGCTGGAAGAGACGGTCGCGCGCGAGGTGCGCGAAGAGGTGGGGATCGAGGTGGCGAACGTGCGCTACTTCGGCAGCCAGCCGTGGCCGTTCCCCAGCTCGCTGATGGTCGCGTTCACCGCGGAGCACGCGGGGGGCGAGCTGGCGCCGGACGCGGTGGAGATCGAGGATGCGGGATGGTACGCAGTCGACGAGATCCCCATCGTCCCGCCCACCATCAGCCTGGCCCGCGCGCTCATCGACGACTTCGTCCGCGCCCGCGGCGGGGACCCGTCCGCGCTGCGGACGTCCGCGTAGCGCCGCAGACGCCGCTTCCGACATCCCTCGAAGCGATGGCGTCCGAGACGGGCGCCGCGGCCGATCCAGCCGAACCTCCATCGCCTGCGCGCCGAGCGAAGGATCTCGCCCGAAAAAGAAACGTGGGGCTGGCTCCAGTGCTCAGGAGCCAGCCCCAAATTCGTGCGAACGAGGTCCTTCGGTCGCGCGCAGGCGGTACGTACCTTCACGTTTCGCGCGGCGCTCCCTCAGCAGGCGCTCGCGCGGGCCGTCAGGCGCTGCGGCGCGTCCACACGGCCACGGCGCCGCACCCGCCGGCGCCGGCGCCGAACTCCTGCGGCACGGCCGCGGGGTCCAGGTACAGCTCGATCCCCTCCACCATCGTCTGCTCCACCGTGCCGTCGAACCCGCCGGGCGAGTTCTCGCCCGTGGGGAGCGGCGGGTTCAGCAGCTCGCCGTCCACGTACACGCGCAGCGCGCAGTCCGCCTGCCGCACGCCCGCGGCGGTCACGCGCCGCGCAAAGAGCGTGCGGTCGCGCTGGTCCGACCCGGAGCGGCGGATGATCATCCCCGGCATGGGCGCCAGCATGTCGCTCACGTACCCCGGCCGCACCGCCTCCACGTCTTCGCGGGTAAAGTAGCGCCCGCGCCCCTCGCGCATCCGCGCGTGAAAGCCCTGCATGGCCGGCGACGGCAGCTTCTGCGCGCGCCCCAGCAGGGTGAGCGGGGCCAGCAGCGCCGCGTTGGAGCGCATCCTGAACTCCACGTTCAGGTAGAAGTACGCCTCCGTGAGCAGCGTTCCCATGCTCTCCGCGTACCCGCGCCGGCGCACGCGAAGGCGGTACACGCCCAGCCGCTTGATGGGGAACTGAAAGGTGCCCAGCGAGTCCGTGGACCGCGAACGGCGCAGCATTCCCCACCCGTCCAGCAGCTCGATGCGCGCGTCGGGGATGGGTGCCCCCGTCATGTCGTCGCGGACGATGCCTTCCAGGCGAACCTGCGCGGAAAGGGGTGCTGCGATCAACAGGCCGATAAGGCAGAGCAGCAGGCTTCTACAGTGCATTTGGGCGGAACGGCTGCGGAGGAGGACGCTGGATCGGAACTGCGAAAGCGCGGATCGACAGGATGCGGATCGACACGATAACGACCCGGCGCCCGGCCGGCCAGATCATCCGTTCCCGGGCGCGCACCGGGAACGGAGGGATGAGGCGGAATCAGGCGCCGACGGCGAATGAACCACGTGCCGTGTAATAGACAAACGGCAAAAGATTTCCGTTGGAGCAGGGAGGGAAAGCGGCGGCGTTTGCGTGCCCCGCGGGCGAGCTTCGTGCGTCCCCCCGCACGCGCCCCGGCGAAAGGCAACTTGTGAGCAGGACGTTCGAAAGGAGCGGATCGTGACAGGCACCCCGGCGAGAAGCATCAACCGCAACGGCACCCACCTGGCGGGGAGGGCTGCCGGTGGCTGACCGCCCCTCGCACCACGGGCCGGATGGAAAGTACCGCATCCCCTGGCCGCTGGAGATCAGCGACGAGCGCTCCGGCGGCGGCGTGCTGCGCTGGCAGATGGAGCGGATGCGGACCCGGCTCCCCCCCAATCCGCCGCCCTCTGCCCTGCCGCTCGTCCGCGGCGACGTGGCGAGCCCGCGCGCGGACGCGGGCGAGGTCCGCATCACCTGGATCGGCCACGCCAGCTTCCTGCTGCAGCTGGGCGGGTGCAACGTGCTGCTGGACCCGCACTTCGGCCCACGCGCGTCCCCCTTTCGCTTCATGGGACCCAGGCGGTTCGTGCCGCCCGGGCTGGCGCTGGACGCGCTGCCGCCCATCGACGCCGTCCTCCTTTCCCACGACCACTACGACCACCTGGACGAGTGGAGCGTGCGCCAGCTTCACCGGCGCTGCGGGGATGCCGTGCGGTGGATCGCGCCGCTGGGGCACGCCGCGTGGCTGCGCGCGCGGGGGATCGGCAACGTGGCGGACGTGGACTGGTGGGACGCGGTCCGTCTCCCCGGCGCGGACGGCGCGCTGACGGTCACCTGCGCGCCCGCCCAGCACTGGACGCGCCGCAAGCTGCGCGAGTACAACGACCGGCTGTGGGGATCGTTCGCGCTGCGCACGGCGGGCGGGCGAAGCGTCTACTTCGGAGGCGACAGCGGATACTTTCGCGGCTACGGCGAGATCGGCGAGCGGCTGGGGCCCTTCGACGCGGTGCTGATGCCGATCGGCGCGTACGAGCCGCGCTGGTTCATGGCCCCCGCGCACATGAACCCCGAAGAGGCGGTGCGCGCCTACCGCGACCTGGGCTCGCGCGGCGCCTTTGTCCCCATGCACTGGGGCACGTTCCGCCTGACGGACGAGGACCCGCTGGAGCCCCCCGTCCGCATCCGCGCCGCCTGGGCGGACGCCGGCCTGCCGCCTGACGAACTGCACGTCCTTCGGCACGGGGAGACGCTGACCATCCACTGAAGCTCAACACACCGAAGCCGGCGGAGCCACCGGAGAACGCTCCGTCGGCTCCGTCGGCTCCGTGGATTCCGCCGTCGGGTCAGCGCGCCGAGTCGGACGCGGCGCCGGAGCTCACGGGATTCGCGGGGTTCGGCGAGCCGGGCGTGGCGCCCTGCGACGGGCCCGCCGCGGCCGGCGACGCGCTGTCGGGGTAGCTGCCGGTGCCGGAGGGCCCGGCCGGGTTCACCGTGCCGGCGGGCGGAAGGGTGCTCGGCACGTCGGTGCCGGCCGAGGCGGAGTCGGCGCCGGTGGCCGCCTGGTCGGCCTCGTCGGGGGTGTTGTGCTCGCCGGAGCCGTCGCACGACGCCACGACGAGCACGGCGGAGATGAGCGCGGCGGAAAGCAGACGCAGCCTGAGCATCGTCGGATTCGTGGGATCGAAAAAGGGTTGCCGGGTGCGGCGCGGGACGCGTGGGCGTCCGCATCCGCCGTACCACAGGCGGAACATCACCGGCCCCCTCCCGAACCGCGACCGAAACACTTGCGGCCAGAGCTGCAACCTTCCATCGTTCCAGGCCCGTGCCCTCGCGCACCGCATCCGCTGGATTCGCGCACGCATCCTCCATCCACCGCGCCGCACGCATCACCGCGGCCGCACCGCCCAGCCATGGCCAAGCACGTTCCGCTCACCGACCGCGAGCTGTTCGAGATCGAGTCCCTTGCCTGCGACGCCACCCCGGGTCCCTGGGAGCCGCAGGTGGTGCTCGATTACGTCACCGGCGAGAGCGCGCGCGTGGTGGTGCACGGGCAGGCCGACGAGATGCAGTACGTGGTGGAGCGCGAGCACGAGATGGCCGAGGCGGACCAGGCGTACATCGCGGCCATGCACCCCGACGCGACCCTGCGGCTGGTGCGGGAGATTCGCCGGCTGCGGCGGGTGGAGGAGCGGTACGAGACGCTGTGCGCCGTGCTGCAGCACCTGAACGCGTTCCTGGAGCGCCGCGGGCTGGTTGCGCAGGCGCAGCGGTTCGTGGAGGTGCGCGCGCAGCTGGAGCGCATTCACCCGGACGGGATCGACGCCGCGGCGGAGGCGCCCGGCACCGCGCGCCGCCAGGCCGCGGCTTCGCGGGCCTGATCCGGGGGGCGCCGAGCGGCGCCCCCTTTTTGCAGCTTTCAACCACCCGCGGCCGGGCGGCGACCCGGCGGAACCGAACGCGGCATGCAGACCATGGCAGCGCGCCAGATCCGACTACCGGACCGCTTTTACCTTTCGCGCATCGACGGCGCCGGCCGCGAGGTGCACGATGTCATGCCGTGGGAGGGTGCCGTGTGCTACGCCACCGACGGCGAGCGCGTGGGCATTCAGTACGCGGACGGCCGCGTGGAGTGGCTGGGCGACGCCCCGCCCAGCGACGACGGCGCCGCGGCCGAGACCGCCAGCTTTGCCGAGGACTTTGACGGGGTGAACCTGGACGCGCTGGTCTCCGGCCTGCGCGCATACGTGGACCGGCACCCCATCCTCAAGTCCGTGTGGGCAGAAGACCTGCAGCAGCTGGACTCCCTGCGGGGCCAGGGCCCGAACGCGGAAGAGCGCGCGTCCTGACGCGCCGCGGCGGCATCGGTCGAAAAGAGGGGCGTCCCATAGCGGGCCGCCCCTCTTCGTTTGCATCCAGCGTCTGTACTGAATCTGCACACTGTCGCGATCCCGGTCGTAAAAATCGGTGGTCCACCGCACGACGCCAAGCCCTAACCCATAGCTTGACAACAACATGGCGCAAATTACGCACTGAGCACCGCACTTGCTTTCCGTGGACGCCGTACCCATCCACGGAGGAGCCGCCATGATCGCCACGTCCGAGATGTTCACCGCCAGCGCGCTCGCGCGGCCGATGGAGCCCCTCTGCGGCGCCCGCACCCGTTCCGCGCCGGCACCCGCGCGGCAGGTGCTGCGGGCAGACGAGCTGGTGGATGCCATCAACCAGATGCTCGACGCGCGCCCGGAGTGCCAGGGGCTGGAGTTCGCGGCCGGTCCGCTGGTCCCCGCGAACCCCGACGCCGACGGCTGCAACTGGCGGGCGCACGGCCTGCGGCTGCGCGTGGCGCACGGCCCCAGCACCCGCGCGCTCGCCGGTGTGCGGCAGGTGGTGGAGCTCGCCCGCCTTCGCTACGACCTCGCGGACGCGGACTAGGCCAGGCGGCGACAACACCGGCGCCTGTCGTTCCGAGGCCCGGCCATCCCGCATCCCCAGTCTCGCGCCGGCCGCAGGGTCGAGGAATCTGCTCTCGGCTGGCGCGAAGGCGGACGCGGCAGCCCGGCGAGACGCCGCGGCCACGCAATCGCGCGACGACGCCCCCTGCCGTAGAAGCGGGCCGGACGACTAAATCGTCCGGCCCGCTTCCCTGTTTCCCGGATGCGCACTACGCTGCCCATGGGGCAGCTCACCGCGCAGGTGCGTCACCACGTCCGGCCCGCCCGCCACGTACGACGCGTTGTCGAAGATGCTGTCCCCCAGAAGAACCACGTGGGGCATGATGAGCTCGGCTCGGGTTGTCGATCGAAGTGTTGCCCGGGACGGGTGCAAGCGGCGGTCCGGAGAACGCACCAGGCCCTTTGTCCCGGGCGGTTGAAACCGCGTCTGGAAACGCGGAAAGCCCCGCAAACGGCGCGGGGCTGCGCGATCGGCTGCCACGTTGCGTCTCCGGCGCCCGAGGGTGTCGGCGACAGTCCGCGAAGGCGGACTTCGTGCCCTTCCAGCCGCGGTTTCAACCGCCCCGGACCGGTCCGGCGCGGCGCACGTCCTAACGGACGATTCGCTCCGGAGTTGACAGTCCGGCCCTCGCGATGCAAATACCAGCGCCCGTTCACTCCGTCCCCTTCTGCTCGGTTGTCCGGTGCCGGAATTCAGCGACTTCATCGTCTTCGCGGACGAAAGCGGCGACCACGGCCTCGTCAGCATCGACCGGGAGTATCCCGTGTTCGTGCTCGGCTTCTGCCTGTTCCGCAAGGCGGAGTACGCGGCGCACGCCGTGCCCGAGGTCCTCCGCTTCAAGTTCAAGCACTTCGGGCACGATCAGGTGATCCTGCACGAGCTCGACATCCGCAGATCGCGCGGCGCGTTCTCCATCCTGCAGAACCGCGAGCGGCGGGGCCCGTTCTACGACGACCTGAACGCCCTGATGGCCGGCGCGCCGATGACGATCGTGGCCAGCGTGATCGACAAGGAAAAGCACCGGGCGCGGTACCAGGTGCCGAACAACCCCTACCACATCAGCATGAGCTTCGGGCTGGAGCGGATCTACCGCGAGCTGGTGGGTCTCGGCTGCCGCATGGGAACGACGTTCGTGCTGTTCGAGCGGCGCGGGCCCAAGGAGGATGCGGAGGCCGAGGCGGAGTTCCGCCGCATCTGCGACGGCCACAACTCCATGGGAAGGCAGCTGCCGTTCGAGATCGTGATGGCGGGCAAGGCCTGCAACTCGTCCGGCTTGCAGCTGGCGGACCTGATCGCGCGGCCCATCGGGCGCAAGGTGATCAAGCCCGACCAGGAGAACCGCGCCTTCGACATCCTGGAAACCAAGTTCCGGCGGAACCCGGCTACAGGACTGGTGAAGGGGTGGGGCCTGAAGGTCTTCCCGGGATAGCACAAAAAGCGAAAGGCCCCGGCAAATTGCCGAGGCCTGACGCCGACCGAGCATTCCCAGTCCATTTGTACGGGAAAGATAGTAGGGCTTAATAGGGCTGTCAAGAGGATCTTCGCCCTCTCTTCGGTCTGCCTCCCGCACTCCCGCACTCCCGCACTCCCGCACTCCCGCACTCCCGCACTCCCGCACTCCCGCACTCCCGCACTCCCGCACTCACGCACTCACGCACTCACGCACTTCCCTACGCCGCCTGCATCGTCTTCAGCGCCTCGCGGGTGGCGCGGTAGCCTTCTTCCAGGAAGTACTGCGTGCGGGTGAAGTCCCACGCGCCCAGGTGGCCGATGCGGGGGCGCACGTGCGTCACGGGCAGGTTCTTCCACGCCTCCAGGTTGCGCTGCCGCTGGCCGGCGATGTTCATGGTGAGCACGCGGTCGTGGATGGCGATCATCCCACGGTCGAAGTAGTCGGGAGCAGGGGGCTGGATCTCGGACCCCACGTCCACCGCGATCACCCGCTCGGCGCCCCACGCCAGCGCCTGGTCTACCGGCACCACGTTCAGCACGCCGCCGTCCATCAGAAAGTCGCCCTTCCACCGGAGCGGCGGATAGTAGATGGGGATGGCGCACGACGCGTACACCGCGTCCACCGGGTCGATGTCCTCCACCGCCCCCGTGCCGAACCACACCTCGCCGCAGCCGACCAGCGAGACGGCGTTCACGCGGACGGGGATCTGCGCGTCGGCAAAGCTCTTGAGCGGCAGGTTGCGGCGGATCCACCCCTTGTAGTGGTCGCCGCTGAAGACGGCCTCCTCGCGCACCCCGCCCATCCATACGGCGCGGCGGTTGATCTGCACGATGTCTTCGCGGGTGAGCTTGCGCGCGATCTCCGCCAGCTCGCGCCACCCCATCCCCCCCGCGATGGCCGTGGCGATGAGCGCGCCGATGCTGCAGGCCACGATGGCGTCGGGGCGAATGCCCGCCTCGTCCAGCGCCTTCCACACCCCCACGTGCGCGGTGCCCTTCATCCCCCCACCCCCCAGCACCAGGACGGTGCGGGGGCGGGGCGAGTGGGCACGGAACGGAGTCTCGGCGGTCGCGTTCACCGGCACGGCGGGTTCAGGGACGGGAAAGGCCGGACGGTGCTGCACCGCACGGAAATTGCGAGTCCGCGGCGCCTTGCGCGCGCGGGCGCACGGCCTTGACGCGGCCGTGCCCGGAACCTAGGTTGCCGGTTGATACGGAGAATCATTCTTGGTGACCCGCCCGCCGCATGCGGTGTATGGAGGGCGGACACCGTGACCGACGAACGACGCACACCGGCCGTCACGCGCCGGTTTGACCCCAGGAGACTGACAGGATGGCGGAACCGCTGCTCAAGATCACCAACCTGCACGCCGAGATCGCCGAAGACGGCACGGAGATCCTCAAGGGCGTGGACCTGGAGCTGAACGAGGGCGAGATCCATGCGATCATGGGCCCCAACGGCTCCGGCAAGAGCACGCTCAGCAAGGTGATCAGCGGCCACCCGGCCTACGAGGTGACCGACGGCGACATCCTGCTGCGCGGCGAGAGCGTGCTGGACATGGAGCCGGACGAGCGCGCCCGCGCGGGCGTGTTCCTGGCCTTTCAGTACCCGGTGGAGATCCCCGGCGTGTCGGTCGCCAACTTCATGCGCACGGCGCTGAACGCCAAGCGCGGCGAAGAGGTAGACATCTTCGACTTTCAGGAAGAGCTGGAAGCCCGCATGGCCATGCTGGAGATGGACCCGGCCTTCGCCATGCGCTCCGTGAACGACGGCTTCAGCGGCGGCGAGAAGAAGCGCAACGAGATCCTTCAGCTGGCCATGCTGGAGCCCACCCTGGCGGTGATGGACGAGACCGACAGCGGCCTGGACATCGACGCCCTGAAGATCGTAACGGCGGGCATCAACAAGATCAAGGCCGAGCGGGCGGACATGGCGGTGCTGCTCATCACGCACTACCAGCGCATGCTCAACTACATCACCCCCGACCGGGTTCACGTGATGGTGGACGGCCGCATCATCCGCTCCGGCGGGCCGGAGCTGGCGCTGGAGCTGGAGGAGCGCGGGTACGACTGGGTTCGCGAGGAAGTCAGTGCGTAAGTGCGGGAAGTGCGTGAGTGCGTGAGCGGGTTTCTTCCGCACCCACGCACCAACGCACCCACGCGCTTCTCCGCGACGGGACTGCCGGCGCGGTACAACGACAGAGGGGGGCAAAGATGCCTTACAACGAAGATGTAGCCGCACTCGGCCTCGACGAGTACAAGTACGGCTTTCGGGACGAAGAGGACTACGTATTCAAGAGCCGCAAGGGGCTCGACGAAGACATCGTCCGCGAGATCAGCATGCAGAAGGGCGAGCCGGAGTGGATGCTCGCCAACCGGCTCAAGGCGCTCAAGCACGCCCAGGCGCGGCCGTGGCCCACCTGGGGCGGCGACCTGTCGGGGCTGAACTTCGACGAGATCTACTTCTACATCCGTCCCAACGAGAAGACCGGCAAGACCTGGGACGAGGTGCCGGAGAACATCAAGAACACCTTCGAGCGGCTGGGCATCCCCGACCAGGAGCGCCGCATCCTGGCCGGCGTGGGCGCGCAGTACGAGAGCGAGGTGGTGTACCACTCGCTCAAGAAGGAGTGGGAGGAGCAGGGCGTCATCTTCAAGGGGATGGACGACGGCCTTCGCGAGCACGAGGACCTGGTGCGCCAGTACTTCGGCACGGTGGTCCCCTTCCGCGACAACCTGTTCGCGGCGGTGAACACGGCGGTGTGGTCGGGCGGCAGCTTCGTCTACATCCCCAAGGGGGTGAAGCTCGACATGCCGCTGCAGGCGTACTTCCGCATCAACGCCGAGGCGATGGGGCAGTTCGAGCGCACGCTCATCATCGTGGAGGAAGGCGCCCAGGTGCAGTACATCGAGGGGTGCACGGCCCCCTCGTACAGCCAGGACAGCTTTCACTCGGGCGTGATCGAGATCGTGGTGAAGGAAGGCGCCCGGATGCGCTACACCACCATCCAGAACTGGTCGCACAACGTGTACAACCTGGTGACGCAGCGCGCCCGGGTGGAGCGCGAGGGCACCATGGAGTGGGTGGACGGCAACCTGGGCAGCAAGCTGACGATGAAGTATCCCAGCTGCTACCTGGTGGGCGAGCGCGCGCGCGGCGAGATCCTGTCCATTGCCTACGCGGGCAACGGGCAGCACCAGGACGCCGGCGGCAAGGTGATCCACGCGGCGCCGCACACGTCGTCCCGCATCGTGTCGAAGTCCATCTCGCGCGGCAGCGGCCGGTCCAGCTACCGCGGCCTGCTGCACGTGCAGCCCGGCGCGCACCACGCGCGGAGCAACGTGGAGTGCGACGCGCTGCTGCTGGACGAAGAGGCGCGCACGGACACCTATCCGTACATCAACATCGAAGACCAGCACGCGCAGATCGGCCACGAGGCCACGGTGAGCAAGATCGGCGACGAGCAGCTGTTCTACCTGATGTCGCGCGGGCTGAGCGAGGACGCGGCGGCCACCATGGTGGTGCGCGGCTTCATCGAGCCCATCGCCAAGGAGCTGCCGCTGGAGTACGCGGTGGAGCTCAACCGGCTGATCGAGCTGGAGATGGAAGGCAGCGTGGGATAAGGGCAGGTTCAAGTGCCCAGGATCAAGTGTCCAGTGCTTTTCCCTGACACTCGAACCTGGGCACCTGGCACTTCTTTCTACCACGGCTGAAACTCTGACGAAACCGAAAAAGACAGTGTCCGATACATCGACCGCCATCACCCCCGCCGACGTCGGCGTCTTTACGCGCGACCAGGTGGAGATGCTCACGGCGCGCAAGCTGGAGACGGAGTGGCTGCGCGAGCAGCGCATGCGCGCGCACGCCGTGTTCGCCGACACGCCCATGCCCACCACGCGGCTGGAAGACTGGCGCTACACCGACATCAAGAAGCTGCTCAAGCTGGACGCCTTTTCGTTCGCCGAGGAGCGCGTGCCGGTGGCGGACGCGGCGGTGCTCCCCGCCGGGCTGCGCGCGCAGATGGACGAGGCGGGCGAGTCCTCGGCGCGGCTGGCGCAGGTGGACGCGTCGGTGGTGCTGCGCGAGCTGCCGGAGGAGCTGGCGGCGCAGGGCGTCGTCTTCACCTCGCTCGAGGCGGCGGCGCGCGAGCACCCGGAGCTGGTGCAGAAGCACTTCGGCTCCGCCATCACCCCCGACGACGGCAAGTTCGCGGCGCTGAGCTCCGCGTTCTGGACCGGCGGCGCGTTCCTGTACGTCCCCAGGAACGTGCAGGTGGAGGTGCCGTTCCGCGTCTACCGCTGGATCAGCGAGGGCGGCACGGCGGCGCTGGGGCGGCTGCTGGTGATCGCGGAGCAGGGCGCCCGCGTGGCGGTGGTGGAGGAGCTGGGCTCCGACGACCTGGGAAAGACGTCGCTCTCCGTGGGCGCGGCGGAGATCTTTGCCGACGACTCCGCCGTGGTCATCTACACGCAGGTGCAGCGGTACGGGCGCGGCGTCGTCCACCTGGCGACGGACCGCCTGGTGGCGGGGCGCGACGCGAAGATCACCACGCTGTACACCAGCTTTGGCGCGGACGTGTCGCGCGCGGACGTGCAGTGCCGCATGGTGGCGCCGGGAAGCCACGTGGACATGCTGGGGCTGTACATCGCCGACGGAAAGCAGCACTTCGACAACCAGACGCTGCAAGACCACATCGCCCCGCACGCCAGCAGCAACCTGCTGTTCAAGGGCGCGCTGAACGACACGGGGCGCTCGGTGTTCCGCGGGCTGATCCGCGTCCATCCCAGGGCGCAGCGCACGGACGCGTACCAGACCAACCGCAACCTCATCCTGAGCGACGGGGCGCGCGCGGACTCGCTTCCCAACCTGGAGATCCAGGCGGACGACGTGCGCTGCTCGCACGCGGCCACGGTGGGGCAGCTGGACGAGGAAGAGGTGTTCTACCTGCTCAGCCGCGGCATCCCCAAGCCGGAAGCGGTGCGCCTGGTGGTCTTCGGATTCTTTGGCGAGGTGCTGGAGCAGCTTCCGCTGGAAGGGGTGCGGCAGGAGCTGCTGCGCGTGGTGGAGCGCAAGCTGGCGCCCTCGCTCTGACGTTGGGCTGGATACGGGCCGCCGCCCTCTCCGACCTGCCGGAGGAGGGCGCGGTGCTGGGGGTGGAGGTGGCGGGGCGGCGGGTGGCGCTGGCGCGGGTGGAGGGCGAGGTGTACGCCTTTGCCGACAACTGCTCCCACCGCGACTTTCCGCTCTCCGTGGGCGAGGTGGACGCGGCCAGCTGCACGGTCACCTGCGAGTGGCACGGCGCGGCGTTCGACCTGCGCACCGGCGAGCCCACCTGCCCGCCCGCCATCCGCCCGATCCCGGTCTACACGGTGCGGGTGGATGCGGACGAGGTCTGGGTGGAGCTTCCCTGATCCACCGCAACGATGCTCCCCAGGCGCGAAGCCGGCCCTGCGCCCGGCTTCGCGCTTTGTCTCTTTTCAGGATGTGATCGCGATGGAAAACGCCGCCATGATCGACGCGCCGCCGGCGAGCCCGCTGGACGTGGAGCGCATCCGCCAGGACTTTCCCATCCTGGGGGAGACGGCGCACGGCAAGCCCATCGTCTACCTGGACAACGCGGCCAGCACGCAGAAGCCGCGGGCGGTGATCGACGCCATCTCGCGGCACTACGAGCGCAACAACGCCAACGTGCACCGCGGCATCCACGAGCTCAGCAACCGCGCCACCGACGCGTACGACCACGCGCGGCAGCGGGTGGCGGCGCTGCTGGGGATCACCGACACGGCGGAGCTCATCTGGACGCGCGGCACCACCGAGGGGCTGAACCTGGTGGCCTACACGTGGGGGCTGGCCAACCTGCGCGCCGGTGACGAGATCCTGCTTTCCGTGCTGGAGCACCACAGCAACCTGGTCCCCTGGCAGATCCTGGCCAAGCGGGTCGGCGCGCGGCTGCGGTTCCTGGAGATCGACGACCAGGGAAGGCTGGACCTGTCGATGCTGGACGACCTGCTGACGGAGCGGACCAAGATCGTCTCCATCACGCACGTCTCCAACGCGCTGGGGACGGTGAACCCGATCAAGCACATCGCCACGAAGGCGAAGGCGGCGGGGGCGCTGATGGTGGTGGACGGCGCGCAGAGTGCCCCGCACCTGCCGGTGGACGTGCCCTCGCTGGGCGCGGACTTCTACGCGTTCAGCGGCCACAAGATGTGCGGGCCCACGGGGATGGGCGGGCTGTGGGGGCGCCGCGAGGTGCTGGAGGCCATGCCCCCGTTCCACGGCGGCGGCGACATGATCGAGTGGGTGGAGCTGGAATCGTCCACCTACGCGCCGATCCCCACGAAGTTCGAGGCGGGGACGCCCAACGTGGCGGGCGCGGTGGGCTTGGCGGCGGCGGCGGACTACCTGTCGGGGCTGGGGCGCGAGGCCATCCTGGCGCACGAGCGGGCGCTGGTGGCGTACGCGGTGCAGCGGCTGACGGAGATCCCGGACCTCACGGTGCTGGGTCCGCGCGACCTGTCGGAGCGGTCGGGCGTGGTGTCGTTCACGCTTGCCGACATCCACCCGCACGACCTGGCCACCATCCTGGACAGCGAGGGCGTGGCCATCCGCGCCGGCCACCACTGCACCCAGCCGCTGATGAAGTGCCTGGGCGTCGGCAGCACCGCGCGCGCCTCGTTCTACCTGTACAACACCTCCGCCGAGGTGGACGCGCTGGTGGACGCGCTGCACAAGGCCCGCGGGCTGTTCGGGTACTGAACGGCAGGGGCCAGGTTACAGGCTGCCAGGCGGCGAGAGGCCGCGGCTGCAGTCCGCGCAGGCGGACTTCGTGACGTTCCAGCCGCGATTTCAATCGTCCCAGCGAGAGGCTGGCCGCGCGCCACGATGATCGAGCACACTCGGGAGATGCGATAAATGGAGCGGTCTGCGCTGGACTCGGTGTACCAGGAGCTGATCCTGAAGCACTACCGTAGCTCGAAGTTCCGCGGCGAGCTGGAGGAGCCGGACGCGGTGGTGCCCATGCGCAACCCCGTGTGCGGCGACGACATCCTGCTGCAGGTGCAGGTGCGCGAGGGAAAGATCGAGGCCATCCGCTTCAGCGGGCACGGCTGCGCCATCTCGCAGGCCGCCGCGTCGATGATGAGCGAGCACGCCGTCGGCAAGTCGTGGGACGAGGTGCACGCCGTCTCCGCCCGCTTTCGCGACATGATCCACGGCGATGAGACGGCCGCCCGCGACAGGGTGCTGGGCGACATGCGCGCCCTCTCCGGCGTCGCCAGGCTGCCGCGCCGCGTGAAGTGCGCCATGCTGGGCTGGGACGCGCTGGAAGAAGCGGAGAAGAAGCTCGCGGCCGGGTAGCGCCTCCGCGGCCGAATACGAAAACACCCTCTTCCGGCACTTCCGGAGGAGGGTGTTCAGTTTTTTTGCCCCAAACAGCGACGATGACTTCCCGAGGGAGCGCCGCACCCCGAACCTGATATGATCCCACACAACCGTCGGCTGCCCGAAATTCCGAAGATTCCGAGCGGCGCCTCCCTCAGCCTCAGGAAATCAACTTTCTTATGCGCCTCTACCCCACCGCCGGCGGATCCAGCTTCCAGATGCGGTCGGCGTACTCCTGGACGGAGCGGTCGCTGCTGAACCAGCCGCAGCGCGCAACGTTCAGGATCGCCTTGCGCGTCCACGCCTCCTGGTCGCCCCAGGCGGCGTCCACCTGCGCCTGCGCCTCCAGGTACGCGTCGAAGTCCGCCAGCACCATGTACGGGTCGTGGTGCAGCAGCGACTCCACCAGCGGCCGGAACAGCCCGGGCTCCTGGGGCGAGAGCGTGCCGCTGGCCACGAAGTCCAGCACCCGCCGCAGCCGCGGGCTGCGCTCGTACTCGGCGCGCGGGTTGTACCCCTCGGCCCGGCTGGCCTCCACCTGCTCGGCCGTGAGCCCGAAGATGAACATGTTCTCGCGCCCCACCCGCTCCGCGATCTCCACGTTCGCCCCGTCCAGCGTGCCGATGGTCAGCGCGCCGTTCAGCGCGAACTTCATGTTCCCCGTCCCCGACGCCTCGAACCCGGCCGTGGAGATCTGCTCGGACAGGTCGCTGCCGGGAAAGATCCGCTCCGCCAGCGACACCCGGTAGTCGGGGATGAAGGCCACGCGCAGCGACCTCCCCACCGCGGCGTCGCCGTTCACCTCGCGGGCAATGCGGCCGATGAGCTGGATGATGAGCTTGGCCGTCCAGTAGGTGGGCGCCGCCTTGCCGCCAAAGAGCACCGCCCGCGGCGGCAGGGTGCGCTCCGGCGAGTCCTTGAGCTCCAGGTAGCCGTCCAGGCAGCGCAGCGCGTTCAGCAGCTGGCGCTTGTACTCGTGCATCCGCTTGACCTGCGCGTCCATCAGGCTGCGCGGGTCCACCGTCACCCCCGCCTCGGCGCGGACGAGCTGCGCCAGCCGGCGGCGGTTCTCCGCCTTGACCTTGCGCCAGCTCTCCCGGAACGCCGCGTCGTCGGCGAACGACTCCAGCCCGGCCAGCTGCTCCAGGTTGGTGATCCACTCCGGGCCGATGGCGTCGGTGATCAGCGTGGAAAGGCCGGGGTTGGACTTGAGCATCCACCGGCGCTGAGTGACGCCGTTGGTCACCGAGGTCATCCGCTCCGGCCACAGCTCGTTGAAGTCGCGGAAGATGCGGTCCTTGAGAATCTCCGTGTGCAGCGCCGCCACGCCGTTGGTGTGGTGGCTGCCCACGATGGCCAGGTGCGCCATCCGCACCTTGCCGCCCGCGATGATGGCCATCCGCTCCTCGCGCGCCGCGTCGCCGGGAAACTTCTCCTGCACGCGGTCGCGAAAGCGCCGGTCGATCTCGCGGATGAGCTCCAGGTGGCGCGGCAGCAGCCGGCCGAACTGCTCCACGCTCCACTCCTCCAGCGCCTCGGGAAGGACGGTGTGGTTGGTGTAGGCGAAGGTGCGCCGGGCGATGTCGAAGCTGGCGTCCCACTCCAGCCCGTGCTCGTCCATCAGCAGCCGCATCAGCTCGGGAATGGCCACGGCGGGGTGCGTGTCGTTCAGCTGGATCTGCACCTTGTCGGCAAAATCCGTGAACGTGGTGCGCTCCGTCTTGTAGCGGCGGATGATGTCCTGCAGCGTGGCGCTGACGAAGAAGTACTGCTGCTTGAGCCGCAGCTCCTTGCCCGCGCCCGTGTCGTCCGGCGGATACAGGACCTTGCTGATGGTCTCCGTATCCGTCTTGGCCTGCACCGCGGCGATGTAGTTGCCGCGGATGAAGCCCTCCAGGTCGAACTCCTCCGTGGCCTTGGCCGCCCACAGCCGCAGCGTGTTGACGGTGTTGTTGCAGTAGCCGGGGACCGGCGTGTCGTACGCCATGGCCAGCACGTCGCTGCTGTCCATCCAGTCGAAGTGGATGCGCCCGGTCTCGTCGGGCCGGGGCTGCACGCGGCCGTAGAACTTCACCTTGAAGGTGCGGTCCGGCCGGGCGATCTCCCACGGGTTTACGTCGTGCAGCCAGTTGTCGGGCTTTTCGACCTGCCGCGCCTGCTCGTCCACGGCCTGGCGAAAGATGCCGTGCTCGTAGCGGATGCCGTACCCCATCCCCGGCAGCTCCAGCGTGGCCATGGAGTCCAGGTAGCACGCCGCCAGGCGCCCCAGGCCCCCATTGCCCAGCCCCGCGTCGGGCTCGCGCGCCTCCAGCTCCTCCAGCCGGTAGCCCAGCTCCTGCAGCGCCTCGGCGGTGGCGCCCTCCACGCCCAGGTTGATGAGCGCGTTGCCCAGCGTGCGGCCGATCAGGAACTCCAGCGACAGGTAGTAGACGCGCTTGACGTCGCGGTGCTGGTAGCGCGCGTTGGTGGACGCCCAGCGCTCGGACAGGCGGTCGCGCACGGCCAGCGCCGTGCTGATGTACATGTCGCGCTCCGTGGCCGACGCGCCGTCGCGGGCCAGCGTGTGGCGCACGTGCGATTCGATGCCGTGCTTCAGGGCTTCGACGCGCGTCACGCGCCGCCCGCCGTCAAGGGTCTGCATGCGTGGTCTTCTGTCTGCTGATGCTCATCCGGGCGTGCCCCCGGGCAGCGGATCGGGGGCCGGGCGTCTGCGACGGTCGATGTCCCCGCGGCCGGGGCGGAGGGAGAGTATCCGCCCCGCCCCTGCCCGCGCGAAGGCGGACGGCGGTGGGTCACAGCTTGGCGGAACGGACGCAGCCGTGTTGCCGCGATGCGTCCGGTCCCCAGCGCCCCCCGCCGCTGAAAAACGGCTCCACCGCAGGGGAAACAACTGTTTTACGAGAAGGATCGTACCGCCTGCGGAGCGGCCGGGTTCCCGTCCGGCACATTCGGAATGTTAGCTAACAAATGACACCCGCGAAAGCCTCGCCCCCCTTGCGGCCCGCCTCAGGCGCCCGGAGCGGGCGATCCGCCGCCCGCCGCGGGCGATCCGCCCTCCGCGCCGCCGCCGCTCTCGGCGGGAGCGCCGCCGCGCCGCTCCCGGTCCTCTGCGCGGCGGCAGGGGAGCGAGAGGAGAAAGCGCGAGCCTTCCACGCCGTCGAACTCCGCCCAGGCGCGCCCCCCTTGCCCCTCCACCGTGTCGCGGACGATGCTCAGCCCCAGCCCCGTGCCCTCCACCCCCGTCACCGTGTGCGCGCGAAAGAAGCGCGCGAACAGCTTGTCGCGGGCCTCTTCGGGCACCCCCAGCCCGTTGTCCTCTACCGCGACCACCAGCTCGCACCCGTCGTCGCGGGCCTCGGTGCGGCTCCACACGCGCACCCAGCGGTCCTCGCGGGAGGGGTCGGCGTACTTGATGGCGTTAGACATGTAGTTGGTCAGGCACAGCTCCACCGCGCCGGCGTTCACCTCCACGTCGGCCAGCTCGTCGATCTGCACCCGCACCCCCGCGGCCTGCGCCATCTCGCGCAGCTGGCGGCACACCTCCGACGCGGCGCGCGGCAGCGGCACGTTGCGCTGCCGCCGCGCGTCGGGGTCCATCTTGGTCAGCTCCAGCAGGTTCTGCAGCACCTCCTGCATGGCGTCGGCGTTCTGCGTAACCATCTTCGCGAACCGCGCGCGGCGGGCGGGGTCGGCGGAGATCTCCGGATCCTCCAGCAGCTGCCCGGCGCCCAGCACGGAGCCGATGCGGTTCTTGAGCTCGTGCGTCACCATGCGGTTGAAGCTGCGCAGCCGCTCCTCGCGCTCGCGCACCTGCTCCGCCGCCAGCCGCAGGTACTGCTGGGTGCTGTACTGCTGGATGACGGCGACCGCGCGAAAGAGCCGGTGCGCGCACGCCAGCAGCTCCGAGCGCGTGCACGGCTCGTCGATGTCGTCCGCGCTGCGCACCAGGAAGCTGAACAGCACGCCGCCCAGCAGCTCGTACTCCTTTAGGATCTGGTGCGCGTCGAAGCCCTGCGCGTGGCGCAGCTCGCCCAGCTCCAGCGCCTTGCCGATGACCGGTGCGCCGGCGGTGATCTCCTCGGCCGGGTCCTCCAGGTAGTCGGCGATGCGGTCCATGAGCAGCGGGACGTGGTCCAGCAGCTCGTCGGTGGGAAAGACGTGGTTGGGATCGATGTCCACGCGGGCGGCGATCCGCTCCAGCCAGCGGCGCGCAAGGTCCTCTCGCGCGTCCCGCATCCGCTGCGCGAGCGAAGAGGCCAGCCGGCAGTTGATCGTGATCTCCATCCGCGTGATTCCCGTCGGTTCCAGTGGGTGACGGGCCGGTGGGAAAGCACGTTGCGGGCCATGCGCTCCGGGGCCGCGGCGCGGCGCGCGCGACATCCGGCGTGTTTGCCAAACGGCCGGTGCGCGCTTAACGTACTCCCGTGCGCGGCGGTTCCCGGAAGCCGCGCGCCGGCGTTCCCCAGCCCACCGCTTGCGCCCGCCGTCCCACTGCACCGCGAGAACCCCGTGACCGACGCCGACCCCACGCCCGACGCTCCCGCCGACGAGCACAGCAGGCCAAAGATCACCGACCGCACCGTCTCCGAGGTGGTGGAGCGCACCCGCGACGTGATCCGCAAGACGCGCGAGATGCTGGAGTCCTCCCGCGACCTGCTGGACCGCGTGCGCCACCGCGAAGGGGCCCCCACGGCGGGCGAGGACGATGCCGACGAGAGCGCCGACCGGGGCTCCGCCGCGGACGCCCGCCCCGTGGACGGACGCGCCTGACCGACGACCGGATGCACGAACGCCGAACGGGCGGGGATCACTCCCCGCCCGTTCCGTTTTCCGCCGCCACCGGTTCGCCGACCCTGGGCACCCGCGGGACCCCCGGCTCCGGCGCGGGAATGAACACCGGCCCGCGCGGCGCCTCCTCCTCCCACTCCGCCTGGAACCGCTCCGCCGCCCACCGCGCCACCGCGTCCACCTCCGCCTCGTACCGAAACAGCGCCTCGGCGTAGCGCGCGGCTGTCGCGTCGTCGTGCAGCGGCACGGGCGAGCGCTCCAGCGAGAACGTCCAGTCCGCGCCCTCCGCCCCCTCCCCCGCCGGCACCCGCACCACCGCGTCCACGCGCACGAACGCCGGCACGCCGCGCCGGTACAGCTCGGCGTTCATGGCGGCCGCAAGCGCCTGCGCCGTAAGCGGGATGCGCGGCATGCGAGAGCGATCCGGTTGTTGGGGATGCAGGAAGTTTGGCCAAGACCAATCTGCTACTACCGGGACACCCGCGTCCAGTGTTCCGTTTGGATGCGCGGGATACGCTCGCGGCTGGCGTGGAGGGCCTTTTTCGGGTCCCGAGCGGCCCCGGATTCGCCGGACCCACTCGCACCGCGATCCCGGAGCGGGGGGATGGTCCTCCGGATCGCGCATCAGGTGGATCGATCGGCAAGCGACCTGCCCGTCTGCGGACGGTGAGCAGAGAGGAAGCGGCACGAGAAAACTCCGTTGACTCCGCTGACTCCGTGTGAGACCCATTCTTTTGCGGACCCGCGATCACCCCTCCAGCAGCGCCCACACCTCGGGCGCGCGGCGGCGGCTGACGTGGACTACGGAGCCGTCGGAAAGGCCGAGGGTGGCGCTGCCGTCGCCGTTGCGGGTGACGCGGGCGACGGCGTCCACGCGCACCAGGTCCGCGCGGCTCACGCGGACGAACGCCTCGCCGGCGCGCGCCTCCAGCTCCGCGAGCGTGTAGTCGGTCAGGTGCCTGGTGCCCGCGGTCAGGTGCGCGTGGCTCATTCCGTCCTCGGCGCTGAAGCGCACCACCTCGTCCAGCGCCACCAGCCGGTGGCCGCGCCCCTCGCGCACCAGCAGCCGCCGCCGCTGCGGGCCGCCCACGCCCGCGGCGGAGCGCAGCGCCTGCACCACCTGCTCATCCAGGCGCGGCAGGGCGGGCGCGGCCAGGCGCTCGCGGGCGCGGGCCAGGGCGCGCTCCAGCCCGGCGCGCGTGATCGGCTTGACCAGGTAGTCCAGCGCGGCGTGCTCGAAGGCGCGCAGGGCGTACTCGTCGTACGCGGTCTGAAAGACGACGAGCGGGCGCGGCTCGCCCACGTGGCGCAGCACGTCGAAGCCGTCCACCTCCGGCATCTCCACGTCCAGCAGCAGCAGCTCGGGGCGCCGCTCCGCCACCATCTGCAGCGCCTCCACGCCGTTGGCGGCCTGCCCCACCACCTCCTCGTCCAGCTCTTCCAGCATCAGCGCCAGCCGCCGCCGCGCCGCCGGCTCGTCGTCCACGATCAGCACCCGCATCGCATCTCCATCAATGGAAAAAGATCAGTCTCACACGGAGTTAGCGGAGCTAGCGGAGTTTGTTCGAGGCGGCGGAACGTGAGTGCCACCATCATTCCTCATCCTGGCGGAGGGTTCAGAGAGAGGAGAAAGCATGCGCCGGAGCCCCACTCCGCTAACTCCGCTAACTCTGCGTGAGGCCCATCTTTTGGTCGCACGCGTAGATGCAGACGATCACGCGCCCTCAACGGGAAGCTGGACGGTGGCCAGGGTGCCGCGGGGGAGCGGTTCGATCTCCAGCGACGCGCGGTCTCCGTAGAGGGTGGCCAGGCGCGCGCGCAGGTTGCCCAGCCCCGTGCCCTCGCGCGCGCCGCGCACGAAGCCGGCGCCGTCGTCCTCCACCTCCAGCCGCAGCACGCCGTCCGCCCGCCGCGCGGCGATGCGGATGCGCCCCCCCTCCAGCCGCCCGCCGATGCCGTGCCGCAGCGCGTTCTCGGCCAGCGGCTGCAGCGTCATCGGGGGGATGCGCACGGGGAGCGCGGCGGGGTCGATCTCCCAGTCCACCGAAAGCCGGTCGCCAAAGCGCTCCTGCTCGATGGCGAGGTAGGCGCGCAGGTAGTCCGCCTCGTCCTCCACCGTCGACAGCGTGGAGCGCGAACGGTCCAGCGTGCGGCGCAGGATGGCCGCCAGGTTCTCCGTGGTCGCCTCCGCCGCGCGGGCGTCGGTGCGGACCAGCGAGGCGATGGTGTTGAGCGCGTTGAACAGAAAGTGCGGGTTCATCTGCGCCTGCAGCGCCGCCAGCCGCGCATCCGCCGCCTCCGCCTGCGCCCGCTCCGCCGCGGCGGCCTGCTCGCGCGCGTGCAGGTACAGGAAGCGCGTGGAGTCCAGCGTCACCCGCGTGGAGTAGACGATTACCATGATCATCGGCGCCATCCCGCCCAGCAGGAACCACTCGCGCCAGACCAGCGGAAAGAGTACCGCCGCGCCGATCGTCGCCATGATCGCGGAGACCAGGGAGAGCGTCGGGAGAACGAGGAGCATGTCGTTCATCCGCGTCGGTACGAGCCGCCACCGCCACCGCGTCGTCCAGCGGCCGTCCTGCGCAAGGCCGTACAGCGCGCCCGTCCACCCCAGCAGCAGCCCGGACAATCCGCCGAACAGGCCGCCCCACATGTACGGTCCCGTGAACGCCTCGCGCGGCCCGAAGGCGATCACCATCCACAGCATCATCCCGATGAAGTAGAGCACGGCGACCGCTCCGAAGATGCGCGCGCGCCGGGGGACGCGCGCAAACGCGTCCCCCAGCACCGCCGGAATGCTGTCCCGCGGGTCCGTCACGGCAGGCGGCCGCGCGCCACGCTCCGCATCCCGAACGCCGGGATCTCCGTCGCCACCAGCCATCGCGGCTCCGCCTCGCTGATCCACAGAAGCTGCGCGAACGCGCCCGCCGTGACCTGCACCTTCCAGGCGCGCACCGGTCCCGCGCCGGTCTGCACCGTCTCCACCGCGCCGACTTCGATGCGGTACGGCGCCACCGCGCGAACATAGGTCGTGTAGACGGGGAGCGTCCAGGCGGCGCCCTCCCGCAGCGGCAGCGCGGCGATCACGGACGGCACCGCGGCGGACTCGTACACCACGCCCTCGAATGGCGTGTCCAGCGCCGTTTCGCCGCCGAACGACGGGGGCATCTTCATCGTCCCCGTCACCCGGCCGGGGGCGTAGCGTAGCTGCACGTGGACGCGGTTGCCGCCCATCTCCTGCGCCACGTCGGAGGCCAGCGGCGCCAGCGCGGGTGTCGACATCTCCACCCGCACGTCCATGGCGAACACCGGCGTGCGCGAGGTCTCGGTGAACACCAGCCGCCCGCCCTCCGCCGCCAGCATCGTCGTATCCACCCCCGTGGTGTCTGCGCCCACCGAGACGGCGTAGGCGATGCGGCCCAGCGCCAGACGGCCGGCGTCCGGCACCGGCGCGGGCGCGGCAGCGGCGGTCGCCGGCTTCGCACCGCGGACCGGCGGCGCGGCGGCCAGCAGCGCCTCCATCGGCAGCACGCGGCCGTTGTGGATGACGATCCGCACGTCCCGCGTCGCCCCGATGTCCGTCGCGGGGTTGCCGCCGACGACGATCACGTCCGCCGCGCGCCCCGCCGCCAGCACGCCCAGATCGCCGCGGCCCAGGATGTCGGCCGCGCCGCCGGTGGCCGCGCGGATGGCCTGCAGCGGCGTCAGTCCGGCGCCGACGAGCAGCTCCAGCTCCTGGTGCAGCGCGCCGCCGGGGGTCACGTACGGGTTCGGCAGGTCCGACCCGGCGCCCACGCGTCCGCCCAGCGCGGCGATGCGGCGGGCAAGGTGCGCGGCGAACTTCTCATGGACGTCGAACACGTGCTTGAACGAGGGCGGCGCCGCGTCGCCGCGGGCCCAGAAGGCGTGCACGTGGTCCGGCACCCGGTCCGCCAGCGGCACGCCGGCAAGCGACGGCCGCGTCTCCGCCGCGTACTGGTGCGCCACGATGAGGGTGGGGACGATGTACGCGCCGCGCCGCACCACCGCGCGCGCCAGGCTGTCCATCCGCACCGAGTCCAGCGGGAACGCCTCCGGGTCGCCCCCCATCCTCCGATACGCCTGGCTGAAGCCGCCGGCGTGCTCGAAGCCCTGCACCCCCGCCTCCAGCGCCTGCAGCGCGTCCACCTGGCTCCCCAGCAGGTCCGCCGTCACCGGCTTCCCCAGCCGCCGCGCCTCCGCGGCCGCCGCCGTCACCTGCTCCAGCGACAGCCCGCTGTACAGCTTGACGAAGTCCGCGCCCCGCGCCGCCACGCTGTCCACCGCACGCACGGCGGCGGGGACGTCCGCGGCCACCAGCGCGCCGGGCCAGCTCTGGCGCCCGTCGATCAGCGGGCCGGCGCGGAAGAGGCGGGGCCCGGGGCCGGTGGCCGCGTCCAGGATCGCCAGGTTCTCGAAGGTGTTGTGCAGGTCGCGCACGGTGGTGACGCCGGCGGGAAGGAACATCGACAGCATCCCCGCGTCCCACACGTGCGCGTGCAGGTCGATCAGCCCCGGCAGGATGGTGCCGCCCGCCGCGTCGATGGTCTCCGCGCCCGCGGGGACCGCGCAGCTCGATGCCGCACCCGCGCAGGCGATGCGCTCGCCCCGGATCACCACCACGCCATCCTCCACGGGCGCGGCGCCGGTGCCGTCGATCAGCCGTCCGCGCAGCACCGTCGCGGGCTCCGCGGCCACCTCCGCCGTCCGCGCCGCCTGCGCCGCGCATCCCCCCAGCGCCAGCATGGCGAGCAGCATCGCGATCTTCATCGTCCGTATCTCCCTCAGTCCCTGTGGATGACCGTTGTCGGTTACGGGATGAAGGGTGCGGGTCAACGGTCGGCGGATGAATGGCGCGGCCGGCGAGCGGCGGTTCGGGGGATGCGAACGGAGGGATTCCGCCCCCGACCGGCGGCGGCTACGTTGCCCCGTATCCATCCACCCGCGCCGCCGATCCTTCTCATGAGACCGATCCTCGCCCTGCCGCTGATGCTGGCCGCCTGCGCGTCCGCCGCGCCGCCCGCCGCCGCACCCGCTCCATCGAATCACGTCGCCGGATTGGAGACGGAGGTGCGGCGGATCATCCGCGCGGCCGCGGGCGACACGGCGGAGGTGTCCGTGGCGTTCATGGACCTGCAGACGGGCGATTCGCTGCTGGTGGACGCGCACGTGCGGATGCACGCCGCCAGCACCATGAAGGTGCCGGTGATGATGGAGCTCTTTCGCCGGGAGCAGGACGAGGGGCTGGCGATGAACGCGCCGATCCACGTGCTGAACGAGTTCACCAGCATCGCGGACGGCGGCACCTACCGGCTGAGCGCGGACGACGACAGCGACCGCGAGCTGTACCGGCACGTGGGCGAGGTGATGACGCTGCGCGAGCTGGTGGAGCGGATGATCACGCGCAGCAGCAACCTGGCCACCAACATCCTGATCGCCCACGCCCGCCCCGCGCGCATCGCGCAGACGATGGAGCGTATCGGCGCGCGCGACATGCACGTGCTGCGCGGCGTGGAGGACCAGGCGGCGTACGACGCGGGGATGAACAACACCACCACGGCGTACGCGCTGATGCGGGTGATGCGCGCCGTGCAGGACCCCGCCGTCGTCGGCGAGTCCGCCGCGCGGGAGATGCAGGCGATCCTGGGGCGGCAGGAGTTCACGGAGATGATTCCCGCGGGGCTGCCGGAGGGGACGCGCGTGGCCAACAAGACCGGCAGCATCACCCGCATCAGCCACGACGCCGCCATCGTCTACCCGCCCGCCCGCGCGCCCTACGTCCTGGTCGTCCTCACCCGCGGCTTCGCGGATTCCGACGCCGCCGCCCGCGTCGGCCGCGACGTGTCGCGCGCGGTGTGGTCGCACGTCACGCGGTGAGACGATGCCCCTCTGCACATAGGAAAGGGCGGCCGTCATGACCGCCCTCTCCGGTATCAACCTTTGATCTGCCGCTGGTGCTCGGAAACGTCAATGCTCCCGCACGACATACAAGAAGTACGGTCCCACGCACGCGCGCCCACCGCCGCCGCGAACAAGATTGTCACAGACCTCCCAGTTGTGATCGATCAGATCCTGCTCGATCTGGCAGATGGAGGTGCGCGATTGGGTCTGATACAGGACGATCATCTGATCGTACTTCTGTGCGTACGACTCATGGAATCTCCGCTCGGGCTCCGCAGTGATCCCGATCTTGAACGCTCGCACCCGATCCATGCGTGTCAACGCACTAACACGCCGCCGAAGCGACGAGGCTACATGCTGCGGCCTTCCCGTTTCTACGTCGAAGCTGATCATGGTCCCTCGTCCCGCCCCTGATGGCAGTGTTACACCCGACGATAAACCGAAACATTGTACACTGCAAGTGGTCACTCTCCCCTCCCAGGACAAGTCCTCGTAGAGCTCGTCAGCTTCCGCGCGCCTGCACGTCGGCTGTCACGTCGGACGGTGCGAATGCGGGGGGCGTACCAGCGTCACCTACGGCACCCGGGAGTCCGCAGGCGCGGGAGAAGCGGTGGCGGTGCGTGGCAAAGGCGCGGTAGGCGCCGTCGAACACGCGCCGCAGGCCGGGCGCGCACGCGAGCACGTAGAACGGCCAGGCCCACCAGATGCGGCGCATCACGTGGCGGTACACGTCCGCTCCCTGCACCTGCCGCCCGTCACCCAGCAACAAACGCAGGTCGTCCAGCAGATCGCCCTCCGCCACCGTCACCTTCTCTCGCACCCACGGGCTCTGCAGCGGCGCGATGTCGAAGCCGCGCCTGCGTAGCGTGGAGGCCCAGAATGGCACCCACCGCCGGCAGAAGCCGCACGCGTCGTCGTACAGCACCCACCCCTGCGTCTCCATGCGCCCTCCCGGCTGCAGGTGCGTTCCGCCACCGTCGCGTCGATACAGATCCTTGTACCAGAGCAGCTGCACCTCGTGCGGAAGCCCGGGATAGGCGAAGCGGTGGATGCCGCCCAGCACGCACCCCTGCCGCGCGTAGAACCGGCACGCGGGGACGTTGACGTTCTGCGTCTCGACCTTCAACTGCCGGCACCCGCGCGCGGCCGCCCACGCCTCCACCGCGCGAAAGAGCGCGGCACCCACGCCCGTTCCGCGAGCCTCCGACGCCACGCGGAGGTCCCAGAGCACGGCCAGGTCGCGCCGCTCCTCCAGCATCATCAGCCCCGGCGTATCGAACGCCACCGCCGCCCCGCCCACCAGCCGCCCGTCCACCCGCGCGCCCAGCAGCCCCCACCGCGACAGGTCGAAGCGCTCCGCCCAGCGCGCCGGGCCTCCGTCGCCCGCGTCGTAGTCCTTCACGTACGGCGCGTCGACCGCGCGCTCGGACAGCGCGAATCCGCCGAAACCGCCGTCGATCACCGCGACGTCGAGCACCCGGCCCACCTGGAACGCGATGGAGAGGGCGGCATACTCCGCGATGGCCGCCGGCGGCTCCTCCCTGACGTCGACGCGCATCCGCATCCCTCGGTCAAGCCATCGCTGGCCGCCGGCTACGGCTGTTCCTCGCGGGCACGCTCCGCCGCCTGGCCCGCCGCCTGTACCGCGGCGTACAGCGCATCGATCTCCTCCCGGTGCCTGCGGTAGAAGCGCACGTTCTCGGCGGGGTACCAGCCGAGCTGGCCCTGTGGATCGCCCTCGCCCGAATCGGCGACCATCTGCGAGAACGCGACGGCGATCCAGAAGTGCGTGAACTCGCGGATGGTGAGTCCCGACGACTCGACCGCCGCGCGTATGGCTGGCCGCCGGCTGAACTCGTGCTCCATCCGCGTGATGATCCCCACGTCTTCCGGCAGGTCTTCGCCCGTAGCCCGTGCGCCCTCGGGATCGCGGCCCAGATTTTCGATCGCCGCCTGCGAGGCAGCGCGGACCTGGTCGAGTGCCTCGTCCGTCATCCGGTACGCCACGACCTCCGCGGAATCGGGCTCTGGACGCTGCGCAGCGGCGGGAAGCGCATCCGCCAGCGCGACGGACGTGGCGAGGACCAGGAGCAGGCGGATCGGCGGGACGGACATGGGCGGTTCTCGCGCGAAGAGGAAAGACTGCAGATGGGCAACAATAACGGCCGGGGCGCTATGACGCTTTGCTGATCTGCTGATGAACGAATCGTTCAAGGCTCCGTCTGGATCATCCAGCCCGCGCGCGCTCCGCGACCCGGCTCAGCGAGCGAGCGTGCAGCCTTCTACGCGGTGCTGGGCGGGCGTGTACTGCGCCACCAGGTTCAGCGCGCCGACGTACTTCATCTCGCGAATGTAATCGCAGAGCCTGCGTTTGACGGCCGGCGGCTTGGTCGTGGCGCGGCGGTCGCCGATCAGCTGGATCCAGTACGCGACGGTGGGATGCTGCACCTCTGCCCCCAGAAAGCCCTGCTCGTGCAGGTAGTCGATGCGGTCCAGCGCAGTGAGCAGCCGGTCCAGCGCATAGATCACCTGGTGCTCCTGGTGCGACAGGATGCGGCCCTCCAGGAGGGACGAGAGCGCGCCCACCATCAGGCTGTCCGTGACCTGCGTGCACCGGCGCTCCGGGTCGCGCACGGCTTCAGCCGGTACGCAGACGTCCGGCGCGTGGTAGTCCAGCATGAGCAGGGCGTTGCCGATGGCCGGCTCCGCCTCGAACGCCTGCAGCTGCTCGTTGAACAGGGCCAGCCGCTTCCACCGCTGCTCTTCGCGAAACTCCCGCAGCCCCAGCCAGAACGCCACCAGCCCGCCGACCAGCGTCAGCAGGCGGATCACGTTCTCGGGATCTCGATGCCACGGCCGGGATTCGCTGCTCATCCATCCACCTTTATGTGTGTTGAAGCGGATCGGCCCGCCACGGGACGCTCTCCACCAGGATCACCACGATCACCTCGGATGCGGACGTGCCGCCTCGTGCGGGCCGGGATCAGCTCCCCTGCATCATCTCGTAGGTAGGCACGCCGTCCTCTCCCACCTGATCGGTAAAGAAGAGCCCTTCGAAATAGCAGTGGTCCACGCCCGCCAGGCGGGGCGCGACGGCGTTGTTGAGCTTGAGCAGCAGCTCGTTTGCGGTGAAGTGCGTGCCGTTGTCGCTCGCCAGCTCCGCGACGAAGTCCGTGTACTCGTCGTCATCCGGCGACTCCAGGCCGAAGTACGCCACGCGAACGCGCGGCACCGGCAGCGCGATCTCGTCCGGATCCCACGTATCCTCCTCCGCCACCTCTACGTGGTACGCGCGCACGCGGCGGTCGAACTCCGCCGGATCGGAGAACTGCTCGCCCTCGAAGAAGCTCCAGACCACGGCCACCAGCGCCGTCGGCGCGAACGGTCCCTCTTCCATGTCGTCGGTCACGTGCGTGTCCCCAGGAGTGTGGATGCGCGGCGGCTCACAGCCGCTCGTTCGCGAGAATGGCTTCGATGACCTCGCCTTCGCGCACGCGGGCGCGGCCGCTGTTCATCGACCTGCGCTCTTCGACGGCGCCGCTGGAGGCGCGTACGCGGACCAGCACCTGCGCGGCGTACGTCATCCCAGGGTTCCAGGTGGCGGTGCGGCCGTCGTCGCTGATGCGCGCGGGGATCGGCTGCGGCTCGGGCGCGTCCATGCGATTCTTGTCAGAGGAGCGGATGTGCGGAGCCCGCTGCCCAACACTCGCACATGATGGCGCCGGCTGGAACTCCGGCGCAACGCATCCGCCTGCGCACTCCCGCACTCCCGCACTCCCGCACTCCCGCACTCCCGCACTCCCGCACTCTCGCACTTCCATTGGACGCAGCCTTGCCGCACGCATTAGATTCGGTCGGGTTCGCGGGATGCGGACGCATTCATCATCCACAAGGATTCCGACCGATGGCCGACGTCACCTGCGCGCGCTGCGGACAGACCCGGGCCGGGCTGCCGTACGCGCCGTTCAACAACGACTTGGGCAAGCGCATCCAGGATGGCATCTGCAACGTCTGCTGGCAGGAGTGGCTCAAGCAGCAGACCATGCTCATCAACCACTACGGCCTGAACGTGCGCGACGCCGAGGCCAAGACCTTTCTGTACGAGCAGACCGACAAGTTCCTGTTCGGCACCGGCGACGCCGACCAGGTGGACACCAGCAAGCAGGGCACCATCCAGTGGTAGCCTGACCCCTCCACGCCCGTCCGCATCCGTGCGGGCGGGCGCGCCGCCCCTTTCATCCCTCCCCCGTCCTTCGTGAAAACCCTCGCGACCCTCTTCCTGGCCTGCACCCTCGTCCCCGCCGCAGCCGCGCCGCTGGACGCACAGACGCTGGACCAGGCGCTGGAGCTGTACTACCAGAACCGCCTCCACGAGTCGCTCCCCATCCTGCAGCAGCTCGCGGAGGCCGATCCGCGCGCCGTGGCGCCGCGCGCGTGGCTGGCCGACAACCTCAGGCGCACGGGCGACGCGCAGGGCGCGCTGGCCGTCGCGCGCGACGTGCTGCGCGACGAGCCCTGCAACGCCCACGCGCACGACGTGGTGGCGGCCATCATGGGGCAGGAGTTCTGGAAGGCCGAGAACCGGGACTCGGCATGGGCCCACGTAACGGCCGGCGTGGAGTGCGACCCGGAGGACGGAAACCTGTGGCTGACGTACTGGATGGCGGCCATGATGCGCCAGGACGCGGCCGGCGAGCTGCGGGCGCAGCGGCGGGTGGGGGAGCTGCGCTTCATCCCCGAGCCGGTGATGGAGCTGTCGCGGTGGATGCTGCGCGTGGCGCCGCAGGGCTCGGTGCTCTTTGCGTACGGCGACTGGGACTACTTTCCGCTCAAGGTGGCGCAGACGGCGGAGGGGCTGCGGCCGGACGTCACCGTCATCCTGCTGCCGATGCTGGAGGTGCCGTGGTACGTGCGCCGCATGGCCGCGGCGACCGGCTATCCCGTCCCCCCGGAGCTCGAAGGCGTGGGCGACCACGAGGCGGTGACGGACGACCTGGGGAGCGGTCTCCTCACCGGCCGCGTCGGCACGCTGTGGACCGCGCAGCGGTTCGCGGGCCGCAACTCGTTCCCGCTGCTGGCGTCTTCAACGTCGGCGCCGGAGTGGCTGGAGGGGATCGCCTGGCCGCGCTGGGACGGCCCCGTGTACCACCTGCGGCCGCTGTCCAGACAGCCGCCCGGCGAGGACGTGATCGACGCGACCGGCTTCTGCAACATGCTTCCGCACCTGCAGATGGCGCGGCTGCAGGGGCCCATCACCCACCCCGGCGACCGCAGCCCCATCCGGCGGACGGGCGTGCACCCCGCGGAGCACGTGATGCTGCAGCTTTACGCGTACGGGGTCGAGCGCGCGAAGGAAGGGCGGCTGGACGACGCGCGGCAGGCCCTGGCGCAGATGCAGGCGCTGAGCGCGGCCGGGCACGTCCGCGACGAGTACGCGGCACTCGAACGGCTTCTACTGAGCTTCATCGAAGACAGCTGACCGCCACCCGCGCTTGTCCCGCGGCCGGCGGGCGGTTATTGTTGGTGCCCATCGCCCACCGATTCGCGCACCCGTACCGGAAGATCGAGATGTCGAACGCATCCACCGACTGCTGCTGCGACGACTGCTGCTGTGGAAGCACCTGCGGCAAGGACTGCTGCTGCAAGGGCACCTGCTGCGGCTGACCGCACGGCCTGCACATCTGCCGACGAGGCCCCGCCCCGCGCAATCGCTGCGCGGGGCTTCGCTTTTTCGGCGTACGGTGGTGGATAAACGACGGCGGGCGGCCGGGATGATCCTCGGCCGCCCGCGCATTTTCCGGTTCATCGCGGATTTCGCTGCACGCCGCGCCTGGCGGGAAGCGGTGGCGGGTTCACCCTGCGCGACCACCGTGTCCTGCGCGTCGGCAGGGGCGGGGCAAACCGGGCTTCCCTGAGGACGTCGGGAACTGCAGGCAGATGGACGCCCGGCAGGGAGCCATCCGCATTTTTCTCTGGAACACCTTTCCCGCCGCAGCGCCCCGCGGCCCACCATTCCGGCTTCACCCGATGCGCGATCCCGCGAACCGTCTCCTCGCGCGAACTTCTGCGGGAACGCCCCCGGCCTTCTCGCGGACCCAGGCTTCGCCAGATCGCGCATCGGGTGTTCGTGGAGGCCGGCTGCGGTGCGCTTGCGGCAGGAGGTCGGCGCCAGGCTGGGGACGAGGATGGCGGGAGAGGTATCTCTCTAGAAAATTCTCATGGCCCCCTGCCGCGCTTCCCTCCCTCTGCCGTTCCCGACGCGTCCACACACGCGTGGAGCAACCCCCACCCGCCGCCGTGCCCTGACACCCTTCCACTGGCATCGCGGGTCATCTCGCCCCTGGAGAGCGCGACCGCAGCTTGCAACCCAATCCGCGATGAACCTTTTTTCAGGATTCGGAATGGACGGATGGCGGAGGTGGGTGCGGCCATCCGCAGAAAAGTCTTGACGGGCTGATTGCCTGCTAGTACACTAGCACGTGCTAGTACACTAGCAGGTTCGAAAAACCCTTCGGAGCCGAGTCCCATGGAAGCCAGTCCCCCCCTCGACCTGGGCCGCCGCGAACGGCAGATCATGGAAGTGGTCTACCGCCTGGGCCGCGCCACCGCGTCCGAAGTGCGCGCCGAGCTCCCCGATCCGCCCAGCTATTCGGCGGTACGCGCCATGCTGCGCATCCTGGAGGAGAAGGGGCACCTGGACCACGGCCAGGAAGGCATTCGCCACGTCTACTTTCCGACCGTGGCGCACGAGGACGTGCGTGAATCGGCCATGCGCAACGTGGTGCGCACCTTCTTCGCCGGCTCCACCGCCGCCGCGATGGCCGCCCTGCTGGACTCGGTGGACGAGCCGCCTTCCGAGGCGGAGCTGGACGCGTTCGAGCGGATGATCCACCAGGCGCGGGAGGCGGGACGATGAACTCGACGGCGCTCATCCCGGGAGCGGAGTGGCTCCCCTTTCTGGCCCAGCTGGCCCTCAAGGCCACGCTCGTCCTGCTGGTGACGGCCATTGCCGCGGCCCTGCTGTGGCGCTCGTCCGCGGCGGTGCGCCACATGGTGTGGTGCGTGGGCGTGGCCGGCGTGCTGGCCCTGCCGCTGTTCTCCGTCATGCTCCCCGCCTGGGAGCTTCGCGTGCTCCCCGCCTCCACCGGCGCCCCCGTCTCCACGCCGGCCGTCTCCGCGCCCCCCGTCGTGCTGGACGAAGCGCCGGCCGGGGAGGCGTCGGAGGCCGAGCCCCCGCTCGCCCCGCCGGCGCCGCGCTATGCCTGGGTGCCGCGCGCGGCGGTGGCGGTGGCGGCGGGCGGCGTCGTGGCGGGGCTGGTGTGGCTGGCGCTGGGGTTCTGGGGGGTGGCGCGGCTGGGGCGCCGTGCACAGGTGGTGCGCGACCCCGAGTGGCTGCGCACCGCGCACGACGCGGCCGAGCGGCTGGGGCTGCGCCGTCCCGTGCTGCTGCTGCGCGCCCGCGGCGCCGTGATGCCGGCTACGGGCGGCCTGCTCTGGCCCTCCGTGGTCCTTCCCGACACCGCCGACGCGTGGCCGGACGACCGCCGGCACGCGGTGCTGGCCCACGAGCTGGCGCACGTAAAGCGCTTCGACACCCTTACGCAGGCGCTGGCGCAGGTGGCGTGCGTGCTCTTCTGGTGGCACCCCGCGGTGTGGTACGCGGCCAGGCGCCTGCGTGTGGAGCGCGAGCGCGCCTGCGACGACCTGGTGCTGCGCGCCGGAACCCGCGCCAGCGACTACGCCTCGCACCTGCTGGAGATCGCCCGTTCGCACCGCGGGCCGCGGCTGGCCAGGGCGGCGCTGGTGAGCATGGCCCGCCCGTCGCAGCTGGAGTCGCGGCTGCTGTGGGTGCTGGACGGCGCCCGCGCCCGCAGCGTCCCCACCCGCCGCGCCACCCTGCTGACCGCCGCCGCCGCGCTGCTGGTCGTGGGCCCGCTCTCCGCCATGCGCCCGATCGCGGCGCTCGCCTCCGGCCCCGCCGGCGCGCCGCCGGGGCTCGCCGCCGCGCTGGTGGACGGCGGGGACCCGGACGATTCCGCCCGCGACAAAAAGGCCGACGGGGACGACACGGCCGGGGACCGCCCGCTGGACCGGGCCGTCGACCCGGCGGTGGACCGTGCCCGCGACGCGGGGAAGAAGCGCGGCGCCGCGCCCGGCGACACCATCCCCACCGTGGAGGAGCTGGTGGCCATGCGCGCGGTGGGCGTGGACGCGGCGTACATCAACGAGATGCGCGCGGCGGGCTACCCCGGGCTTACGGCCGAGCAGCTGATCTCCATGCGCGCCCTGGGCGTCTCCGGCCGGTACGCGGCGGAGATGAGCGACGCGGGCTTCGGGCGGGTGGATGCCGAGGACCTGGTGGGGATGCGCGCCGTGGGCGTGACGCCGGCGTACCTCGCCGAGCTGCGCCGCTACGGCTACGCCGATCTTTCCGCCGAGAAGGTGACGGGGATGCGCGCCGCGGGGGTGGACGGCGCCTACCTGGACGCCCTGCGCCGCCACGGCTACACCGGCCTTTCCGCCGACGACGTGACGGGGATGAGGTCCGTGGGGGTGGACCCCGCCTACATCGAGCAGATGAACGCCGCCGGGCTGGGGCGCCTGTCGGCGGAGGACCTGACCTCGTTCCGCGCGCTGGGGGTGACGCCGGAGTACCTGCGCGAGCTGGAGCGCACGGGCTTTCGCAACCTCTCCGCCGACGACGTGCAGGGGATGAAGTCGCTGGGCGTCACCGCCGAGTACGTGCAGCAGATGCGGGCCGCCGGGCTGCAGGGGCTGGACGCGGAGACGCTCACCGGCCTGCGCGCCGTGGGGGTGACCCCGGCCTACATCCGCGAGCTGGCGGGGGTGGGGCTGACCGGCCTGACGGCGCGGCAGCTGACGGACCTGCGCGCCCACGACGTGACCGCGGCGTACGTGCGGGAGCTGGAGGCGGCCGGGTTCCGCCGGCTGTCGGCCGAGGAGCTGGTGCGGCTGCGCACCAGCGGCGTGGACGACGAGCTCGTCCGCAGCCGCACCCGCGGCGCCGAGCGCGTTCGCCGGACCCCGTGACGCTCGGGGAGAGGGCGGCGCGGCCGCCCCCTCCCGTTCCCACCGCTGGCCGGCGAGACGCGCCCCGGCGCGACCGTCGCGGCAGACCTACAGGAGCCAATCCATGCGCACACCGACCATCGCCCTCGCCGTCCCCTTCGCCGCGGCGGCCGTGCTCGCCGCCGCCGCGCTGGCCGCCCGCGAGCCGCGCGCCGCGCTGGCCAGCGAGGGGATCCGCCTCACGGCCGGCGTGACGGCCCCGCGCTCCGGCGCCGAGCTGGAGGGGACGTGGACCATCACCATCCGCGAGGACGGGCGGCTGCAGCTGAACCTGAGCCACGAGACCTCCACCTGGGGACGGGGGATCGACCGCGCGGACCTGCAGGGGCTTTCCGACGACGCCGTCGGCGCCGCCACCTCCACCCCCGTCGCCTTCCGAATCCAGCGCGACGCGGGCGTGTTCGACATGGAGGGGGCGTTCCGCGAGCGCCGCGGCGCGGGGCACTTCCGCTTTCACCCCAACCGCGGGTTCGCCACGACCCTGCGCTCGTTGGGTGTGGCGGGCGCCGACCAGGCGACGGACCGCGACCTGATGAACCTGGCGCTGGCCGACGCCTCCGAGGCCAACGTCCGCGCGCTGATGGCGCTGGACCTGGGCTCCATCGACCTGGAGGAGCTGGTGGAGCTTTCCATCTTCAACGTCACGCCCGAGTACGTGCGCGAGATGCGGTCGCTGGGCATTCAGGGGACCAGCACCGTGCGGGAGATGGTTGAGCTGCGCATCCACGGCATCAGCGTCGACTACGTCCGGGAGCTGGAGTCCATCGGCTACCGCGGCCTGGACCGGCGGCAGCTGCTGGACATGGGGATCCACGGCGTCACGGTGGAGCGCGTGCGCGAGCTGCAGGCGCTGGGGTACCGCGACCTTCCGGCGCGGCAGCTGGTGGACCTGAGCATCCACGGCGTGACCCCCGAGTACATCCGCGAGCTGCGCGCCGCCGGCTTCGAGGAGCTGACCCCCGAGGCGCTGGTGGAGATGCGCATCCACGGCGTGACCCCGCGGATGGTGCGCGAGCTGGAGGCGCTGGGGTACCGCGACCTTACCCGCAGGCAGCTGCTGGACATGGGGATCCACGGCGTGACGCCCGAGTTCATCCGCGAGGTGCGCGAAGCCGGCTTTCAGGACCTTACCCCCGAGACGCTGGTGCGGATGAGGATCCACGGCATCGGCTCCGACTACGTGCGCCGCCCCCGCGGCGAGTAGCGCCGGCCGCGCCGCAAACCTTTCGGGGCGGTGCCGCATCCAACCGTGCGCCGCCCCCCTGTCCGTGCCGCCGGCCTCTCCCTCCATCGGACCGACCCCCTCATGCATTCCTGTCGCAGCGCACTCACGCTCGCCGCCCTGCTGGCCTGCGCCGCCCCGGCGGCCGCGCAGAACGGCGCGCACTCCACCGGCGCCACGCCGCGCGTGCAGGCGGTGGAGCGCACCGTCCCCGTGGTGCTGGACGGGCGGCTGGACGAGGCGGTATGGCAGGGCGCGCAGCCCGCCACCGGCTTCATCCAGTTCGAGCCCAACGAGGGGCAGCCCGCCACCCAGCGCACGGAGATCCGCCTGGCGTACGACGCCGAGGCGCTGTACATCGGCGCGCGGATGTTCGACACCGAGGGCGCGCGGGGGGTGCGCACGCGGCTGGCCCGCCGCGACCAGGGAACGGAGGCGGACAACGTGGAGATCGTGTTCGACACCTACCACGACCACACCGGCCGCACCGTCTTCAACATCAACCCCTCCGGCGTAAAGTTCGACGCCGGGCAGGCCTCCGCCTACTCGGACCCGTCCTGGGACCCCGTGTGGGCCGCGGAGACGCGCATCGACTCGCTGGGGTGGACGGCGGAGATGCGCATCCCCTTCAGCCAGCTGCGCTTTCCCCGCGACAGCGTGCAGACCTGGGGGATGCAGGTGTGGCGCTACGTGCAGCGCCTGAACGAGACCTCCATGTGGAGCCCGTGGGGAAAGCGCGAGAGCGGCGGCCCCACGCGCTTCGGGCACGTGGAGGGGCTGCACGCGCCGCGCAACCGCGGGCGGATGGAGCTGCTGCCGTACGTGCTGAGCCGCGCCGCGTACGTGGCGCCCACGCAGCCGGGAAGCCCGTTCCAGAGCGGCGACGACTACGACGTGCGCATGGGCGCCGACCTCAAGTACCAGCTCAGCTCCACGCTGACGCTCGACGCCACCATCAACCCCGACTTCGGGCAGGTGGAGGTGGACCCGGCGTCGGTGAACCTGTCGGCGTTCGAGACCTTCTACGACGAGAAGCGCCCCTTCTTCGTGGAGGGGAGCGGGCTGTTCGGCTTCGGCGACTTTTCGTGCATCAACTGCTCGAACGTGTCGTCGATGTCGCTCTTCTACTCCCGCCGCATCGGGCGCTCGCCGCAGGGGTTCGTCACGCGCGGCGACGCCGAGTTCATCCACTCCCCCGAGAACAGCACCATCCTGGGCGCCGCCAAGGTGACGGGGCGCACGGCGGGCGGCCTGCAGATCGGCCTGCTGGACGCGGTGACGCGCTCCGAGCGCGCGCTGGTGCAGGACACCCTGGGCGGCCGGTTCACCGAAGAGGTGGAGCCTGCGAGCAACTACTTCGTGGGCCGGCTCAAGCGCAACTACCGCGGCGGCAACACCACGGTGGGCGCCATGGCCACCTCGGTCTTTCGGCGGTTCGACTCGGAGGCGCTGGAGCGGCGGGTGCCCGGGCACGCGGAGGCGGCGGGGGTGGACTGGGAGATGTGGTGGAAGGACCGCACCTTTCACCTGATGGGCAACTTTGCCGTCAGCAACGCCTCGGGCGACTCGCTGGCCATCCGCCGGCTGCAGACCTCGTCCGCGCGCTACTTTCAGCGGCCGGACCGGGTGAGCGGGGGCAACGGGCTGTTCAGCGACGTGCTGGACGCGGGCGCCACCAGCCTACGGGGCTACGGCGGCTACATGCGCATGGCCAAGGACGCGGGCGACTGGCAGTGGGAGGGCGCGGTGAACTACCGCAGCCCCGGCTTCGAGGTGAACGACGCGGCCTTTCTGCAGCGCGCCGACTACGTGTGGACGCTGGGCAACGTGATGCGCGTCTGGAACACGCCCACGCGCAACTACCGCCAGTGGCTGGTGATCGGCGGCGGGCAGCACGAGTACAACTACGACGGCGACCGCACGGCGGCGCAGCTGCACGCCTTCAGCGGCGGACAGCTGGCCAACTACTGGAACCTGGCGTTCTACACCGAGTGGTACCCCCAGGTGAGCGACGACCGCGCCTCGCGCGGCGGGCCCACGGTGCGCCGGGCCGGCGGGTACCTGCTGCACAGCCGCATGAGCACGGACAGCCGCAAGAAGGTGGTGTTCTCCGTGGCCGCCAACCACCTGCGCTACACGGACGACGCGACGTACCTGAACGTGAACGGGAGCGTGCGGATCAAGCCCGCGCCCAACGTGCAGCTGTCCATTGGCCCGTCGTACACCTTCGACCGCTCCACCGCGCAGTTCGTGCTGCGCCGCGACGACCCCACGGCCACCCACTTCGCGGGGCAGCGGGCCATCTTCGCGGACATCGACCAGCACATCTTTTCGATGAACACGCGGCTCAACTGGACCTTCACCCCGGACCTGACGCTGGAGCTGTTCGCCCAGCCGTTCGTCTTTGCCGGCGACTACGACGGGTTCAAGGAGTACACGGCGCCGCGCACCACCGAGCAGATGGTGTACGGGAAGGACTTCGGCACGGTGTGCTTCGACGCGGGGGCCAACCGCTACACGCTGGACCCCAACGGCGACTGCGCGGTGCAGGCCGGCCGGTCGGCGCAGGCGTTCAGCTTCGACAACCCGGACCTGAACTTTCGCTCGCTGCGCGGCAACGCGGTGCTGCGCTGGGAGTACCGCCCCGGCTCCACCCTCTTCCTGGTGTGGCAGCAGCAGCGCGCGGCGGGCGAGCCGTACGGCGACTTCGACTTTTCGCGCGACTACCGGGCGATCTTTCAGCAGCGCCCGGACAACATCTTCGTCATCAAGGCCAGCTACTGGATCGGCCGGTAGCGCCGGTGGACCGGCGTCGGCGGGGCGACGTCGAACCGGATCCGCCAGAACGACTGATTTCCTGAGATTGTGTTTAAGATTTTGTGTTCCAGAAATACCGAGGATTGATTTCCTGAGGGAGCGCGCCTCCGGAACTTGAAGCTACTCAAGCGGTTGTGCGCGACCGAAGGATCTCGTCTCGGCTATCGCGGGGCTGGCTACGCGGCACTGATTCAGCCCCCAGGTGCTGCCGGCGAGATCCTTCGGTCGGCGCCAAACTGGTTGCGCAGCAGCGGGTCAGGAGCGGCGCCTCCCTCAGGAAA
>DASUVG010000291.1:0-8853 GCA_036379135.1 Longimicrobium sp. | reverse complement strand
GGAGACCATCACGGTCCCGCACGACATGGTGCGGCGCGGCAACAACTACGTGCTGCGCGTGCGCGGCGACTCCATGATCGACGAGCAGATCCGCGACGGCGACTACATCATCGTCAACTCGCGGCAGACGGCGGAGAACGGCGAGATGGTGGTGGCGCTGGTGGCGGACGGGATTACGCCCGGCGGCTCGGCCACGGTCAAGAAGTTCTACCGCGAGGCGGCCGGCCGCGTGCGGCTGCAGCCCGCCAACCCGACGATGGAGCCCATGTATTTCCCGGGTGATTCGGTGCAGATCCAGGGAATCGTCGTCGGCGTGATCCGCAAGTACTGAGCGCGTGGGGCGCCACGGTTCCGGGGAGAACCGCGGGTCCGCCCGCCGCCACCGCATCCGCGCCGCCGCTGGACGGCTGCGGCGGGTGCGGACAGGGGCCGCTTTCCGTCCGGCTCGGTCCGGGCGCCATCTCAAGGGGAGTACGATGAAGAACGAGGCGTCGGTTCCGTTCGTGGTGGGCAAGATGGGGAAGAACGACAAGCGCATGGTGGTGCTGGAGGACAAGACGCCTCCGCCGATCTCCGGGCCGTTCGAGCTCCGCGCGGTCTTCTCCAAGTAGGGACGAGAGGGAGACACGGGGACACGGGGACAGGGGGACAGGGGGACAAGGGATTGATTGCCCCGGCGTCGCCTCCGAACAGGTGATGTGAACGATGCCCCCGCGGCGCATGGCCGCGGGGGTTTTCGTGTTTCGGGGGGTTCGCGGCGGGCGGGGTTTTCGTGTGTGGGGCGGGTCCGTCCCGGGCCCCACCACGGGTTGGAAACCCGCGGCTAGAAATGCCAGAAGCCCCGTCTCGGCTCGCTCACGCTCGCCGAACGGGGCTTCAACTACGAGCGAACGATCCGCGGAGTGCGGGCCCCGCACACGCGAGCAGGTGAAGCCCCGCCTCGCGAGGAACGAGCGATTGGGCGGGGCTTATGGCCGTTCCAGCCGCGGGCTTCAGCCCGTGGTGAGGGCCCGTCCGTGCAGGCGGACATCGCGTTTTCCCAGCCGCGAATTCATTCGCCGGGGGAGGCCACCGCCGCGAATTCCGATGGGCGGCAGATCCGTCATGTCATCCGCACATTGCACGTCGCGCGATTGACATCCACCCCCGCTATTCGTGCTGGCTGGCTTCGCGGAGGGCCTTGAGCTTGTCCAGGCCGGCGCCGGCGTCCAGCGCGGCTTCGGCCTTCTTCACGCCGTCGGCCAGCGTCTTTGCCATCCCGGCCACCCAGATGGCGGCGCCGGCGTTCAGCACGGTGGCGGCGCGGGCGGAGCCGCCCACGTCGCCCTTCAGCACGCCGACCACCTTGCGCGCGTTGTCGTCGCGCTCGCCGCCCTCCAGCCCGGCGGCCCCGAAGCGCTCCCACCCCAGCTCCTCGGCGGGATCGAAGGTGCGGCGGACGATCCTGCCCCCATCCACCTCCAGCAGCTCCGTGGTCCCCAGCGGGCTCAGCTCGTCTATGCCGGGCTCGCCGTGCACCACCAGGGCGCGGTCGTGGCCCAGCTCCAGCAGCGCGCCTGCGATCAGCTCCAGCAGCCCGGCATCGTTCACACCCACCACCTGGCGGCGGGCGCCGGCGGGGTTCGTCAGCGGGCCCAGCACGTTCATCAGCGTGGGCATGGCCAGCTCGCGGCGGATGGGGCCGATGTGGCGCATGGCCGGGTGGTGCAGCGGCGCGAACATGAAGACGATGCCGCACTCCTCCAGCACCCGCGCCTCGCGCTCCGGGTCCAGCTCCAGCCGCACGCCCAGCGCCTCCAGCACATCCGCGCTGCCGCACCGCGAGGTGAAGCTGCGGTTGCCGTGCTTGGCCACGCGCACCCCGGCCCCCGCGGCCAGGAGCGCCGCGGCCGTGGAGATGTTGAACGTCGTCAGCGCGCCGCCGCCGGTGCCGCAGGTGTCCACCAGCCCCTCGGCCTCGGCCGGGACGGGGACCATCGCCCTGCGCAGCGCGCGCACGCCGCCGGCCACCTCCTGCGGGGTGGCGCCGCGGACGCGAATGGCGATCAGCAGCGCCGCCATCTGCACGGGCGAGGCGCGCCCCTCCATCACCTCGCCAAAGGCGCGCTCGGCTTCCTCGGCTGTCAGGGGGCGCGTGGTGGCGTGGCGCAGCAGGTCGGTGAGGTCCGCGTCGGGCGCGGGCGCGGAGACGGCGTCGGTCATGGGGAGGAAAGGGTCAGGTCGCGGGCGCGGCGAACAGCCGCTCGGAAAGCCCGGCGTGGTCGGCCAGCAGCGCCACGCACAGGCTCACCAGGCGCAGCTGCTCCACCTCGGTGTCGTCCACGGTGCCCGCGCGAAAGTTGGTCAGGTTCAGCACGCCCAGCAGCCGCCCGCGCGAGACGAGGGGAAGCGAGACGAAGGCGTCGGAGGTGTACCAGTCGTCGCCCATCAGCGCGCCGCCGCTCTTGTCCTCGGGGTCGCGCACCACCACCGGCATGCGGGTGCGCGCCACCTCGCCGGAGATGCCGCTGCCCAGCGAGATGCGCACCTCGCCCGCGTCCAGCGCGGGAGGAAGCCCCACGGCGGCGCCCAGCCGCAGCTCGCGCGCGGCGGACGCCTCGTCCACCAGCAGCAGCGAGCAGCGCCCGCCGCCGAACGCCTCGGCCACGGTGCGGACGATCTCCACGGCCAGCGCGGTGGGGTCCAGGTCGCCCGCGGCGCTGCGGTCCAGCAGCTTGCGGAGCAGAAAGAGGACGCGCGTCTGGCGCTGGTGCTTGGCGGCGCGGCGGTCCAGCTCCACGTGCGCGTCCATCAGCAGCTCCGTGGCGCCGCCCGCCGCGCGCTCCAGCGCCTCCAGCCGGGCGCCGCTGCGCTCCACCTCGCCGCGGGCCTCGGCCACCGCCCGCTCGCTCTCCTTCAGCCGCTGCACCACCGACTCGGTGAGCCCGGCGCCCTGCCCCCCCATCGGCAGCGCGGGGCCGGCGGCGTCCAGCGCCATGGCGCGGGCCAGCGCCATCTCCAGCACGTCGCCCGCGGCGGCCACGGACCCTTCGTCGTCCTTGCGGCCCATGAAGCGCCGCGGCTCAGCGACGAGCAGCGCCCCCAGCAGCGCGCCGTCGTGGGCGATGGCGCGCACGCGTACGGTGTTGCGATCGGGTTCGATGCCGGGAAGCAGGTCGCGCAGCACCCACACGACGATGGAGTCCGCGGGGCGCAGCGGGCGGTCGCCGCCGGCGTCGTCCATCAGCAGCGAGTGCAGCCGCGAGGGCTCCAGCTCCACGGCCGCCTCGTCAACCTTGCCGCCCTCGCCCAGCGTCCAGCGCTTGACGAACACGCCGCGCACGGGGTCGTACGCGGCATAGGCCACGCGGCGCTCGCCCCGGGGGCCGGCGAGCACGGGGAGCAGCCTGCGGAGCACGGTGTCGAGGTCGACCGCGTCATGCAGCCGAACGGGAAAGAACATGGCCCGTCTCGGTTTGCGGAGAGGTGTGTGGAGGCGATCCGAATGCTACCGGAACGGGGGCGGGGTGTCAATCGGCGGTGGGAGGTGAACGGGTGAGCGGGTGAACGGGTGAACGGGTGAACGGGTGAACGGGTGAACGGGTGAACGGGTGAGCGGGTGAACGGGTGAGCGGGTGAACGGGTGACCGGGTGAACGGGGGGACGGGTGGACGGGTGGACGGGTGGACGTCAGCCCTCGCCCCCCCCCCGCAGTTTGGGGGAGGGGTCGCCAGCCGTCGCGAGGAACGAGCGAAAGGCCTGGCGGGGGAGAGGGCACGCCGCGTCGCAGACGCGTCCGTCCATCGGCACGGCGCCGAGGGTCATGCGCTCCGCCGACATCCGACTGCGCCCGCACCACTTCCCGTCACCGCATCCGCCCTTTCGATCTCCTTGCACTTTCGCACTTTCGCGCCGCCGCCCGGCCGCCTAAGTTCGCGCCCATGTCCACCGACCGGCACCGCATCCGCTTCACCATCCACTACGACGGGCGCAGCTTCCACGGCTGGCAGGTGCAGCCGGACCAGCGCACCGTGCAGGGGGAGCTGGAGCGCGTGCTCGCCAAGCTCACCAACGCGCCGGCGGCCATCGTCGGCTCCGGGCGCACGGACCGCGGGGTACACGCCACCGGGCAGGTGGCCGCCGCCGACGTGCCGCTGCGCTGGACGGCGCAGGCGCTGCGCCGCGCCATGAACGCGCTGCTGCCGGAAGACGTGTGGATCGCCGACGCGGAGTTCGCGGCGCCGTACTTTCATCCCCGCTACGACGCCACCACGCGGTCGTACCTCTACCGCGTGGGGCTGGCCAGCGAGGCGGATTCGCCGTTCCGCGCGCCCTGGTGCTGGCCGCTCGTCCGCCCGGTGGACCTGCTGGCGATGGAGCGCGCGGCGGAGATGATCGTGGGCGACCACTCCTTCAAGGCGTTCGCCAAGGCCGGCCAGGAGGAGCGCGGGGACCGCTGCACGGTCACCGAGGCGCGCTGGGCGCCGTGGGAGGGGATCGGGCTGGAGTTCCACATCACGGCCAACCGCTTTCTGCACCACATGGTGCGGTACCTGGTGGGCACGCTGGTGGACATCGGCCTGGGCCAGCGCCCGGCGGAGGTGATGCAGGCGCTGCTTTCGGAGGATACGGAGCTGGAGACGTCACCCCCCGCCCCGCCGGAGGGCCTGTTCCTCACCGCCGTCTCCTACCCCGCGGACGCGGGGATGAAGGCGCCGCGCAGGCGGGGGCCGCAGCTGGTGCCGTAGGGGCCCCCCACCCGCTCGCCCGGACCGGAGTTTCCGCCGGGTCCGCCCCGGGCGGTTGAAACCGCGGCTACGACGGCACGAAGTCCGCCTGCGCGGGCTCGGCGGCCCGGCGGTGTGCGGCGTCCCACGCACCTGCGCGTCCGCAACCAGGATGGGTCCGCGAAGGCGGACATTGCGTTTTCCCAGGCGCGAATTCATTCGCCGGCCGGGGTGCGGCACTCGTAGATGACGACGAACGGCTCAGGACGGACAACCATGGCCATCGACCGATATTCCAACCCGCTGACGGAGCGGTACGCATCGGCGGAGATGTCGTACATCTTTTCGCCCAAGTTCAAGTTCGGCACCTGGCGCAAGCTGTGGCTGGCGCTGGCGGAGGCCGAGCAGGAGCTGGGGCTGCCGATCCCCGACGAGGCGATCGCCGCCATCCGCGCGCACCTGGACGACTTCGACCTCAAGCGCGCGGGCGAGCTGGAGCGCCAGCTTCGCCACGACGTGATGGCGCACGTCCATCACCTGGGCGAGCAGGCGCCGGAGGCGCGCGCCATCATCCACCTGGGCGCCACCAGTGCGTACGTGGGCGACAACACCGACCTCATCCAGCACCGCGAGGCGCTCCGGCTGGTCGCGCACAAGATCGTCGGCGTGGTCGCGGAGCTGGCGGAGTTCGCGCGGGAGCACCGCGATCTGCCCACGCTCGGCTTTACGCACTTTCAGCCGGCGCAGCCCACGACGGTCGGCAAGCGCGCGACGCTGTGGATCCAGGACCTGCTGCTGGACCTGGAGGAAGTCGAGTTCCGCATCCAGACGCTGCGCTTCCACGGCTCCCGCGGGACAACGGGGACGCAGGCCAGCTTCATGGACCTGTTCGAGGGCGACGGAGAAAAGACGGAGCGGCTTACGCGGCTGATCGCGCAGAAGATGGGGTTCGAGCAGGCGTACGGCGTGGGCGGGCAGACGTACCCGCGCAAGGTGGATTACGGGTGTCTCTCCACGCTGAGCGGCGTCGCCCAGTCCGCCAGCAAGTTCGCCAACGACATCCGCCTCCTTTCGCACCTCAAGGAGGTGGAGGAGCCGTTCGAGGAGCAGCAGATCGGCTCGTCGGCCATGCCGTACAAGCGGAATCCCATGCGGTCGGAGCGCATCAACGCGCTGTCGCGGCACGCCATCACCCTCGTCATCGACCCCGCCTTTACCGCGGCGTCGCAGTGGTTCGAGCGCACGCTGGACGACTCGGCCAACAAGCGCATCGCCGTCCCCGAGGCGTATCTCACGGTGGACGCGGTGCTTCTGCTGATGCACAACGTGGCGTCGGGGATGGTCGTCTACCCGGAGATGATCCGCCGCCGGCTTATGGAGGAGCTGCCCTTCATGGCGACGGAGAACCTGATGATGCGCGCCGCCAAGAAGGGCGGCGACCGGCAGGACCTGCACGAGCGCGTCCGCGTCCACAGCCGCGAGGCCGGGCGCCAGGTGAAGGAGCACGGGATGCCGAACGACCTGATGGACCGCATCGCCGCGGACCCGGCGTTCGGCGTGACGCGCGCGGAGCTGGAGGAGGACCTGCGCCCGGAGCTGTACGTGGGCCGCGCCCCCGCGCAGGTGGACGAGTTCCTGGCGGAGTGGGTGGCGCCCGTGCTCGCCCGCTACCCCGACGCCGTCGGCGGCGCCGCGCCCGAGCTGAAGGTCTGACGTCCGCTCCTCGATCGTGGCGTGGGTGGACGGTTTCAAAGATCGCGCATCAGGTGGATCGATCTCCTCGCTCTCGGGCGCCGTGGAGATCATCCACCGATCCGCATCCCTCCCCCAGAAAACGCGGATGGCCCCCTGCCGCGTTCCATCCCTCTCCCGTTCCCGACACCCCACGGGATCGCGTTCTCGACCTCCCGCGCGCCGTGCCATTCATCTCACCTCGATCAGGCTTCGAACCGTCGTAGCAGAGGAAACGGCACGAGAAAACTCCGCTGACTCCGTTGACTCCGTGTGAGGCCCATCCTTTTTCTTTTTGCGGCACCGTATGACGCGGCCCGCACGGGTCGATCAGGTCGATGTCGCAGTGACCGAGAACATCCGCACGGCGTCTGTAAAGGAGAACAGTTCGGCGGCATCCGCTCCAGCGGATACAAGGGCTTTCTTCGCACCAGTGGACATCGTGGCCGGGGCATGACAGATTGTCGCGCGGCGAGGGACGGGGCGGTCACCTCCGGGTGGGCGCCAGTCGCTTTCCTCCCTCCGGAAAGGTGCAAGGACGCGCGGAAATTCTGTTCGCGCGGAACCTGGTCCCGCCGCCGGTATTCCGGCGCGCACGGAACCTGCCTGAGGCGTACAATCCGTCAACAGTGTGTCCGTTGAAGCCCGACGCGGTTCATTCGCCTGACGACTTCCATCCGCCGAATCATCCGCCGGAAGCGACTCCGATGCCCGACGCTCCACAACCCGAAACCGATACGCCGTACGCGCAGCTCCTGGCCGAATTGCGCGAGGTGGCCGTGCTGCACTCCATCAACTCCACGCTGGGGTGGGACCAGGAGGTGATGATGCCCCCCGCCGCCGCCGGGCTGCGCGGCGAGCAGGCGGCGCTCCTGTCCACGCTGATGCACGACCGGCGCACCTCCCCGCGCCTGGGCGACCTGATCGCCGCCTGCGAGGCGGACGCGGAGCTGGTGGCGGACCCCGCGTCCGCCGCCAACCTGCGCGCCATGCGCCGCGACTACGACCGCGCCACGCGCCTGCCCACAGAGCTGGTGCGCGAGATGGCCGAGGTCAGCACGCTGGCCATGCACCACTGGAAGGACGCCCGCGAGTCCGCCGACTTCTCCGCCTTCGCGCCCTGGCTGGAGCAGCTGGTCAAGCTCAACCGCGACACGGCCGACGCCCTGGGCGTCCCCGAGGGCGGCGAGGTGTACGACGCGCTGCTGGAGAACTTCGAGCCGGGGATGCGCGCGGCGGAGCTGGACCGCGTCTTCCACGACCTGCGGGCGGGCCTGGTGCCGCTGATCCGCGAGCTGCGCGAGAACGGCACGCCGCCGGACACGGAGTGGATGCGCATCCCGCTGGCGGAAAAGGCGCAGGTGGCGTTCAACCGGGGCGTGGTGGAGCGGATGGGCTTCGACTTCGCCGCCGGGCGGCTGGACGTGTCCACCCACCCCTTCTGCGAGGGCGCGGGCCCCGGCGACACCCGGCTGACCACGCGCTACGAGGAGTCGCAGCTGCTGAGCGCGCTGCACAGCACCATGCACGAGACGGGGCACGGGCTGTACGAGCAGGGGCTGCCCAAGGCCCAGCGCTTCGGGCAGCCGCTGGCGGAGCCGGCCAGCATGGGCATCCACGAGAGCCAGTCGCGGATGTGGGAGAACTTCGTCGGCCGCGGGCAGCCGTTCTGGGAATGGGCGCTCCCCGAGCTGCAGCGCCAGGTGAACGACCCCGCCGTGGCACGGCTGGACGTGGACACGGTCTTCCACGGGCTCAACGAGGTGCAGCCCAACCTCATCCGCATCGAGAGCGACGAGGCTACCTACAACCTGCACATCATGCTGCGCTTCGACCTGGAGCGCGCGATGCTGCTCGGCGACCTCTCCGTGGCGGACCTGCCGGGCGTGTGGAACGAGCGCATCCGCGCGGACCTAGGGCTGGAGGTGCCCAGCGCGCGCGAGGGGGTGCTGCAGGACATCCACTGGTCCATGGGCGCCATCGGCTACTTTCCCAGCTACACGCTGGGCAACCTGTACGCCGCGCAGCTGTGGGACGCGCTGCACGCGGACGTGCCCGACCTGGACGACCAGCTGCGCCGCGGCGAGCTCTGCGGGCTGCTGGGGTGGCTGCGCTCGCACGTGCACGTGCACGGCCGGCGCTACACCGCCCCCGAGCTCTGCCAGCGCGCCACCGGCCGCCCGCTGAGCCACGAGCCCCTGCTGCGGTACCTCGAGGGGAAGCTGCGGCCGGTGTATGGGCTGGGGTGACGGGGTGAGCGGGGTGACGGGGTGAGCGGGTGATGGAGTGATGGAGTGATGGAGTGATGGAGTGATGGAGTGATGGAGTGGGGCGCGTCGGGTGTGCGGGGATCCAGGCATGCGGTGATGGACGGCTGGATGGAAAGGGCCCTCAGCAAGCTAGTCGCCGGGTTGGC
>DASUVG010000290.1:0-25464 GCA_036379135.1 Longimicrobium sp. | reverse complement strand
TTAAGTAATAAGAGGCCGCCCCGGGCGTGTTGTACACGCGCCCAGAGCGGCCTTTCCATATCCTATTATGTCACAATCGCTTACGTGCAGTGTGTCAGATGACGCTGTCGAACGTCTACTGTGTGAGACCCAGTCTTTTTGCGGATTCGGTATTGGTGAATCGACCGCAGCCCGAGATGAGACAGGACCTGTCGCCTCATCCGAACCGCGCCCGCATCTCCGCCATCACCTCGTCTGCGGGGATCGCCTCTACGGCCCCGGTGCGGATCTCCTCGATGCGCTGCTTGATCTCATCCGCCCAGGCCGCCTCGATTTCGGCGAAATCGTCCAGCCGCCGGAGGATTCCAAGCATGCGCATGTTTGTCCGTTCGCGAGATCGACGCATCGAGGGCTCCTTGTGGGGTGTCTGTCATGGCTACAGAATCTATCCACCCCCGCGCCTGTCCGCTACGTCCATAACACGTCAGCACACGGGCAGCCCACGTCCTGAATCCGGCTGATGCCCATCGAGAGCTACGGGGTGCTGAAGGGCCGCATCACGGAGTGCCGCCAGGAGCGCGAAACCCGCGCGCCGCACTACCACATCCGCGTGCGCGCGGCGGGGGCGGACGCGCGCGTGTCCATCAACGTGCAGTCCCACGACCGCCGCCGGCCGGACCTGCTGCACCTCGTGGATGACGACTTTCGGCATCCCATCACGCAGCGGCTCGCGGCGCTGGACGACGGCTGGCACGCCGGCGGCACCGGGCCGGGCGCGCTCGCCCTGGACTACCCGCGCGGCGGCATGGTGACGCGCGAGCAGATGCGCGCGATCTCGCATGACAAGCCCGGCGCCGGCAACGACCTGAACGACCGCCTGGACGCCCTCATCCGCAGGGCCTGCGACGACCCCGAGATCGAGGTGTACGCCTTTGGCTCGTCGTGGGGCCCGGAGCCCACCGAGCCCGACGAGGTGTTCGGATTCGAGCCCGGGCGCGGGGTGCACGACGTGCACATGAACCAGGGCAACGCTCGGCACGACCACCACGCCGGCGACAACGGCATCTGGCAGGACGGCGCCCTGTTCCTGCACCTGAAGCGCGAGCCGCGATGGGTAGCCGTCTTTCTCGCCTTCCAGTCGCAGCAGTGGCAGACGGACGACCACGGCTTTCCGGCCCGAGCCGCGGGTTGATCGGCATCCAGTTCAATTGGGGAGTGCAAGAGACGAGGTCGGCGTAAAAGGTATTCGCACCCTCTGGGCACTTCGTTTACTTTATTCCGCGTCCGAATACATGCGCTTGACCGCATATTCACGCGGAGGTATAATCGATGAGCCGCTGGGAGGTTGAGGGAACCCATGAGTTCGCAGCCTGGTTCCGGAGTTTGTCCGAAGCTGAGAAAGCAGATGTGGTCACCGTGGTGGAGCTGCTCGAGGCAAAGGGCCCGCGTTTACGCTCCCCATATTCGTCCGCTATCCATGGGTCACGGCACGGGCATATGCGTGAATTACGGATCCAACACGCCGGCCACCCGTACCGTGTGCTCTACGCCTTCGATCCGCGGCGCTGTGCGATTCTCCTGCTGGGTGGCGACAAGACAGGGGATGATCGATGGTACGAACGGCACGTCCCCGTTGCCGATCAGTTATACGACGTGTACCTGCAGGAACTGAAAGACGAGGGTTTCATCTGATGAGCCGTCAGAGCTGGAAGGACATCCGAAATGCTGCCGCTCCTGAGACGATTGAGCGTGCGGAGCGGAAGGCAGCGGCAATCCTGGCGTCCATGGAGTTGGACGAGCTGCGCAGGGCCAGGCGAGTTACCCAGGCAGAGCTTGCGAGCCGCCTCAACATCCAGCAGGGCAATGTCTCCCGGCTCGAACGCCGCGATGACATGCATCTCAGCACTTTACGAGAGGTTGTCGAAGCGCTTGGCGGAGAGCTGGAGATCACTGCGCGCTTTCCTGACGGACAGGCGGTACGGATCGATCGCCCTCGCCGTCGCTCGGTCCGTGCGCCAGAAGGCCACACAGTCACGGGAGCATAGCGCGCTTCGCCTTCCGGAGTGGTCAGAAAAGAACAGCCGGTGCACGGACGAATCCGCGCACCGGCTGTTCGTATCCCCAACCTGCCAGCCGCTACTTCGCGTTGCCGAAGTCCACCGTGGGGGCCTGGTCGGCGTTGGCGGGGGGCTGGTACGGCTCCTTGCGCTGCGCGCCGCTCACCTTGGCGGTGATGGCCTGCGGAAAGGAGCGGATGTACGTGTTGTACTGCTGCACCGCCTCGTTGTAGTCCTGCCGCGCCCGCGAGATCTTGTTCTCGCTCTCCGCCAGCTGGTCCTGCAGCGCGGTGAAGTTCTGCGTGGCGCGCAGCTGCGGGTACGCCTCCACCGCGATGTTCAGGTAGGTGCCGATCTGCCGCGTGACCGCCGCGTCGGCGGCCTCCATCTGGTTCACGTTCCGGCTGGCCACCGCCTGGTCCAGCTGCCCCCGCGCCTGCGCGAGCTGCGCCTCGGCCGCCGGCAGCTGGCCGGCGCGGGCGCGGGCCACGTCGGTGTAGGTGCCGCGCTCGAAGTCGGCCGCGCCCTTTACCGTCGCCACCAGGTTGGGGATCAGCTGGTTCCGATTCTGCAGCGCCACGCCCACGTTGCTGCGCGCCTGCTCGGCCCGCTCGTCCAGCGCCTGGATCCGGTTGTATCCGCACCCGCCCAGCGACAGCGCAAAGGTCAGGGCGATCACAGTCTTCAAGGCCCGCATCGTTCTCCTCCGGAGGACAAAGTTCGGGTGGTCGGTTGATCTCGCGAAACTCACGCGCGGGGCAGCTCCGCCCCGCCGTGCACCAGCCGGTCCACGTACGCCACCACGCGGCTCACCGCGTCCAGGTATCCCACCACCACCGTCGCATCCGCCTGCGGCCGCAGCTTTTCGCCGCCGGCGCGCGCGCGGTGCACCTCCAGCAGCGGCGCGGGGTCCAACCCCACCCGCTCCGCCAGCCGCCGCAGCACGCTCTCCGCGTCGCGCGCGCCCTCGTCGCCGCCCAGCCGCAGCACCGTGCGGAACAGGACCAGGAAGGTGCTGAACGAGCGCGTCAGCAGCTCGCCCAGCTCCCCCGGCTCGCCGGCGAAGAGCAGGTAGCGTTCCCGCAGCTGGATCTGCTTGCCCTTGAGCTCGCGCTCGCACTGCATCCGCAGGTCTTCCAGCCGGATGTCGATCCCCTCGAACGGCTCCGCGCCGGCCACGGTCATGTGGGCGTCGCGCATGTCGGCCAGCTCGATGGCCCATACGTCGGCCGAGCCGCGCCACTCGTCCGTCGACATCATCAGCGGCGGGGGGTTGCCCTCCGCCACCCACGCCCGCGCCGCGTCCGACGCACGCCGCAGCGCCGCCGGCGACACCTCGCGCAGCAGCACCAGCACGTTCAGGTCGCTCACGCCCGGCCGGTACTCGCCGCGCGCCGCGGAGCCGTACAGCACCACCGACGCCAGGTCCGCGCCGTACGCCGCCTGCATCTCTCCCGCAAAGCGCTCCGCGCGCTCCCGGGGCCCCTCCGTTTGGTTCCGTGTCACCAGTCGCCTCCCGCGCCGCCGCCGCCAAATCCGCCTCCACCCCCGAACCCGCCGAATCCTCCACCCCCGCCGCCGCCGAACCCGCCGCCGCCCCATCCCCCGCCCCCGCCGCCGCCCCAGCCGATGGGGAACGGGACGATGACGGGCCCGCCCCAGCCGCGCCGGCGCCGGAATCCGCGTCCGCCCCCGCCACCTCCCCCGCCCCGCATGAGGGAGAAGAGGATGAAGATCAGGATCAGGAAGAAGATGAAGCCGCCCCCCCCGGACGAGCGCCGCCGGCCCTGCGGCGGCGGCTCGTAGCGCGGCTGGGTGGGCGGCGGCGCGCCGCTCAGGGTGAAGTTGAACGCCTCCGCGTACTCCTGCGCCACCCCCTGCACCGCCGCCAGGATCCCCTGCCCCGGGCGCCCGGCCTGCAGCTGCGGCACCATCAGGTCGCGGCCGATGCGCCCCGCCTCGGCTGCGGTGATGAAGGTGTTGGTGCCGATCCCCGTCTCCACCCGCCACTTGCGGTCCTGCATGGAGACCAGGATGACGGCGCCGGAGTTGCGCGCGGAGTCGCCGATCTCGCCCGACGCGCCCACCTTCCACTCGCGGCCGATGCGCAGCGCCACGTCCGACGCCGCCTCGCCCTCCAGCGAGGGGAGGGTGACCACCACGATCTCGCCGCGCGACTTTGCGCGCACCTCGTCGATGACGGCCTGGATGGCGGCCTCGTCCTGCGCCGGGATGACGCTGGCGAAGTCGTTTACGTATCCTGTCGGACGGGGGATCTGCAGCTGCGCCGCCGCCGGGGCCGCGAACGGCGCGCAAAGGAGCGCCGCCGCCGTCCCCAACGCCAGGCGCCGCGCCGCCCGGCGCGCCGCTTGCGAAACCCCGTGCCGATTGCCGCGAGCGCCGCTGCGTTCGTCCGGCCCGTTGATCCGTCCCATTCCTCCCGGAGCGCGTTTGATGAAGCGTCTGCTGCTGTTGGCCGCCTGCCTGGCGGCCGCCGGGTGCAGCGACTCGAAGGTGGTGGTGCGCGCCTCGCTGGCCCAGGCCGGCGAGCCCATCGCGGACCTGCCGGTTTTCCTGCTTCCCTACGACCGCCAGGCGCTGATGGATTCGCTCGCCAAAGCGTCCGACGAGACGGAGCCGGAGATTCCTTCGATGCTGGTTACGCAACTTGAGAGCCTGAACGCCCAGGAGCGCCGGCTTTCCGCCGCCGGAGACAGCACCGTGCGGCGGGTCAGGGCGCAGCGGGCGGCCGTGCAGGCGCGGGTGGATTCCATCCGCGTGAGCCGCCGCCGGTGGCGCCAGCAGGTGTTCGCGGACTTCGACAGCGTGGCGGAGATGAAGATGGCCGAGCTGGGCGTGAGCGCCGCCACCGACACCACCGACACCCGCGGCGTCGCCAGCGTCGAGGCGGACGAGGGGCGCTTCTGGCTGTACGCCCAGTACGTGCTCCCCGACGTCACGCTGGAGTGGAATGTTCCCGTCAACGTGCGCGGCGACAGCACCGTCGTGCGCCTGACGCGCGAGAACGCGAAGGAGCGCCGGTTCTACTGAGGTCCGAGCCGCACGGCCACGCCCCCACCGGGCGAGCACCACTCGCCCACCTCCCCCAAAAACCCCTGGGGGAGGTTGGGGTAGCCGCAGGATTCGCGGCGCTTCGATCAGGATCGCACTGCGTCCGCGGGGCCTCACCCGCTCGCTCAGGCGCGCACCCTCTCCCGCAAGCGGGAGAGGGTATAAACTGCACGGGCTGCGGTGCGCTTCAGACGGTGCGGTGCGAAAAGCGGGCGCCCCCCTCCCCAACCCTCCCCCACAAACTGCGTGGGGAGGGAGAACGGCAGATGGCTTGCCGCAGCGCGATCGAATTCTCCTCTCCCCCAGGGTTTTTTGGGGGAGAGGCCGGGAGAGGGGGCGCTTGGCGGACCCAGCTCGATCCCCGTCGAAGCGTCATCGAATTCTCCCCTCTCCGCGAGGAACGAGCGGGGAGGGGCCGGGGGAGGGGCCCCGGGAGGCCCCCCCGCGGACGCAGCCCGATCCCCGTCGAGACGCCGGAAATCCCGCCGCTACAAAAACCAGACGGCGCACGACCTCGATCGTGCGCCCGTCTTCGTCTTCACCTCCCGCATCCACCCTACGGCGAGTCGTCCGGCGGCGGGGCCGGGGGCTCGCCCGTGGGGGTGGAGAGCTCGCCCGGCCTGGGCTCCTCCGTCACGGGGAGCGGCTCTTCGGCCAGGGGGTCGGGCTGCTCGGGCGGGCGGCCGTACTCCCAGCGGCGGCGCGCCTCCAGCAGCACCTGCCGGCCGCGCCGGTCCAGGTTCAGCAGCAGCGGGTCGCGCCGCACCGGCTCCCACGCACCGCGCACCGTCCAGCTGCGCGTGGCCTGCCACTCGCCCGAGAAGCCCACCTTGGGGTTCGTCAGCAGGTCCACGATCTCCATCACCAGGAACGCGTCCTCGAACACCTCCTTGCCCACCTCCAGCGAGGCGTAGGCAAAGATGTCGGTGCCGAACTGCGGGATCCCGCTGAACCCGCTCCCTGTGGGCCGCGCCCGCAGCCGGCAGTAGTCCACGAAGGGGAGCCCGGCGCACACCTGCTCGATCTCGTTGGTCAGCACCCCGCCCAGCAGCTGCTCAAGGATGATTCCCTGGGTGAACTCCGCCGGCAGGTTGGCCAGGTCCGCGCTGCGGCGGCCGAAGAGGAGCAGCGTGAGCAGCTCCGACTCCGGCAGCGGCGGGCGCGTCTCGCTGCTCAGGGTGAGCGTGGGGGCCTGCATGGTCCCGCCCACGTTCACCAGCACCCCGATGTCGGGGGTGCCCGGCTCGCGGGTGCGCACCTCGTGGCGGGCCACGATGTCCAGCCGCGGGTTGAGCTCCGGCGTGCCGCTGAACTGCACCGAGCCGCGCACCACCTCGAACTCGCGCTCCACCGGGCCCACGCGCAGCGTGTACGTGCCGCGCGTGGCGTCCAGCTCGCCGTACACGCGCAGGGCCCCCGCCGCCTCGTAGACCGTCAGCTCGCCCTCGATGGCGATGCGCGAGTCTCCCGACTCCAGCCACACGCTCTCGCCGATGATCACCCGCAGGTCGCGCGGCAGCAGCCCGCCCAGCCCCACGGCCTTGGCAATCCCCGCGGACACGGTGTCGGCGCCCAGCGCGCCCACGTCCACGTCCACGATGTCGGCCTCGGCCTGCTCCCCCAGCTCGGGGATGTAGATGGTTCCGTCCTCCAGCCGCACCCAGCCGCGCACCTCCGCCCCCGGGTACACGCCGGAGATGCGGACGTCCGCATCGGCCTGCAGGCTGGCCACGTCCTCGTTGTCCATCGCCTGGAAGCTGCTGGCCGTCACCGCCAGCTCCAGCACCGGGCGGGTCATCTGCTCCAGCACCACGCGCCCGGTGACGCTGGCCACCCCGTTGGACCCGGTGTGCGCCGTCGCGCGCTCCACCGTGATGGTCTGCCCCTCCAGCCGCAGCGCCGCGTCTATGTTCTCCCAGCGCACGCCCAGGGGAAGGATGGTGAGCGCCCCGCCGATCGCCGCCGTCCCCCCCACCCGGGGGTTGTCCAGCGTTCCGCTGACGGTGACCTGCGCCACCGCGACCCCTTCGCCGTTCTCCAGCACGGTGGGCACGGCGGCGGTGATCAGCTGCAGCGGGAGCGAGTCCGCGCGCAGCGTGGCCGAGAGCGGGTCGCCGCGCCGCAGGGTGAAGCCGGGGACCAGGCCGCCCAGCGTAAGGTCCATGGGGACCGACGCCTCCGCGTCCAGCACCGCGCGCCCCGCCATCAGGACGTCCGCGTCCAGCCGCATGACCCCCGCGTCGTACCGCCCCTGCAGCGCCAGCCGGTCCGTCGTCAGCCCGCCGTACGCCAGCCGGTCGATGGTTGCGTCCAGCACCAGCGAGGGCGACTCGATGCGGCCGGTGACGGCCGCGTTCAGCGCCAGGGTGCCGCTTACGTCGGGCATGGTGGGCACCAGCTGGCGCAGCTCGGCCATCTCGATGCCGGCCATGTTCACCACCAGGTTGGCGGAGCCCGAGGTGGGGAGCACGCCGTTGGCCTCGATGAAGCCCGTGGAGGCCGTCCCCGTGCGCTGCACCCGCAGGTTCTGGATCACGATGCCGCCGTCCGTGCGCGCCAGCCGCGCCTCGGGCACGCCCAGCGTCCAGTGCGTCTCGCGCAGGCGCAGGTCCATGTCGCGCAGCAGCATCCCGCTCACCGTCAGCCCGTCCAGCTCCAGGATCCCCGAGGCGCGCAGGTCGGTGTTCTCGTCCTTGCGCAGGTCGATGCCGAACGACGCCTGCTCGGGCGCCAGGTTGGCCTCCAGCGCCACGGAGCGGATGGTCTGGTTGCCCAGCGCCAGCCCCTCGCCGTTCACGCTCACGTTCCCCGTCCACACCGTCGCGCCGCGCGCCAGCCGCCCCTCCGCCGCCAGCCGGTCCGCCTGGTACGTCTGCCAGCGCAGCCCGCTCCCGCGCGCGTTGAAGGCGATCTCCGGGTAGCGCAGCGTTCCCCGCACCCAGCCGCTGGCCTGCAGCGAGCCCGCGATCTCCGGCTCGTAGCGCCCCGGCGGGGGGATCACCGCCGCCAGCACCCCCAGGTTGGGCGCGTCGAGCTCGAAGCGGATCAGGTTGTCGGGCGATCCGGCCGTGAGCCCCAGCGTCCCCGACGCCTCCAGCCGGGCGCCGCGGACGGCCAGGAGCAGCCGCTGGATGTTGAGGATGCCGTCCGCCGCCGTCAGCCGCACCGTCCCCGCCTCGATCGGCACGCCGCCCACCGTGGAGCCCGGCGTGGCGTCGAAGGCCACGCGCCCCTGGAAGGTCTCCGGCGTGGTCCCCCGCCCCTCCAGGTCCACCGTCCCCGTCAGCCGCGTGGCGGGAAGGTTCGCCATCCCCGGCAGCGCCGACAGGTCCAGGTTGTGGACGCGCCCCGCCACGGTGTACGAGGGCACCGTCCCGGGCATGAAGGTGCCGCGGACGTCGAACATCCCCTGCGGCCCGGTGAGCGCCACGTCGAAGCGGTACGGCTGCCGCCCGCCGCCCGAGACGGCGATGGGGCCGCTCACCGGCCCGGGAAGGAGCCCCGGCTTTCCGATCAGCGCCCCGATGCGAAAATTGTCCACCCGGCCGGCCACGTCGAACTGGTACGGGTCGTCCCCCTGCTTGCGGACGTCGCCGGCCAGGTTGAAGCTCCCCTGCCCCTGCGTCATGTCCACGGCGAAGCGGAAGTCGTTCGCCGCGCCGCGGGCGCTGAAGGTGCCGCTCAGCGGGCCGTCCAGCGGAACGTCGCCCGCCAGCACGCCCGAGGCGCGGAACGCGTCCAGCCGCCCGGCCACGTCGAAGCGCAGCGGGTCGCCCATCACCAGGGTGCCGCGCGCCTCGATCCCCCCCGCCGCGCCCTGCAGGTCCACGTCGAAGCGCACGTCGTCGCCCACGCCGCTGGCGCGGATGGGGCCGGCCAGGGTGGCGGTGCGGAAGGGGAGCGCGGGGAACAGCTCCGTGAGCGTGGCCAGCGCCAGCGGCTGGGCCCGCGCGCCGAGCTCCCAGCGCGGCGTCTCCCCCGCCTGGAACCGGCCGGAAAGCCCGCGCAGCACCGTCTCCGGCGCGTCGCCCACCGCGTACGCCAGGTCGCCGTCCAGGATGCGCACGTCCCCCGCCGACCCGCTGACCGTCGCCGCGCCGGTCAGGACGCCGCGCAGCATGGGGTTCGGCTTGTCCGTGAGCGACGCCAGGTGCTCCAGGCGCAGCGGCCTGGCTTCCACCCGCAGCGACTGGAAGCGCAGCGGGTCCTCCCCCGGCGCCCAGCGGACCAGACCCGCGGCCGCCAGCACCGACGGCGTGGTTCCCGGGTTGTCGCGCGGCGTGAGGGAGGCGGTCAGGTCGATGCGCAGCGGCCCGCCGCTCCCCGCGTTCAGCACGTCCAGGCTGGCGATGTCGCCGGTGACGGTGCCCAGGAGGGGAAGGCGGTCCACGTACCCCAGCGCCTCCAGGTCCGCCAGGCGGAGCGGATCCAGCGACAGGCGCGTGTCGGAGAACGAGGGCTCCATCCCCGGCCCGGTGAGCACCGTCACCCGGCCCGAGGCGCGCGAATCGAGGATGGCGACCCGCGCGTCCGTCACCTGCCAGAGCGTCCGCCCGCCCGGCTGTGAGCGCGCGTTCAGGGCGAAGGAGGCCGTCCCCGTCGCCGGGATCGGCAGCCCCATCCCCCCGAAGTCGGCGAAGGAGAGCGGGTGCGCGCGGACGTTCAGGTCGAACACGGGACCGGCGTCCGCGAAGCGCACCCGCCCCTCGCCGTCGAACGCGGAGCGCGGGGTGCGGAACTCGGCGATGTCGAAGCGCAGGGTCTTGTCGGCGTCCTGCTCGAACCAGCCGGCGAAGCGCTGGATGCGCGTGTCGGGATTGCGGACGCTGGCCGTCAGGCTGGCCACCTCCACCCGCCATCCCCCGGCGCCGCCCACGCGGACGAGCGGGAGGGTGGCCTGCACGTCGTTCAGCCAGCGGACGGTGTAGACGCCGCCCGCCGTGCGCACGCGCTCCGGCTGCTTGAGGTTGGCGAAGCGGGCGTTGGGGTTGGCGGGCGCCGTGTAGGGGGTGGCGATGCGCGCGCGGCCGTCCACGATCCGCATTCCGCGGATGGCGATCGGCCGCTTGGCCTCGCCGTCCTCTCCCGCCAGCTCCAGCGGCGTCCCCGCCGCCTCGGCCTTGAAGATGTCGACGTAGTTCCACTCGCCGTTGGCGCGCTGCAGCAGGCGCAGGTACGGCCGTTCCACGACCACCTGGTCCAGGACGATCGGCCCCGTCGTCCCCGACATGGTGGCCGCGTCCAGCCGCGCGCGCGCCGTGGGCGCCGAGACGATGGTGTCGCCGGCCCTGTCGAGGAGAACCACCTGGCGGAGCATGATGCGCAGGGAGCCGTCCTCCTCCACCTCTTCCAGCTCGAACGCCTCCTTCGGCAGGCCGAGGGCCACCTGCACGCGCTCCTCCACGACGCGCGTGCGGGCGCGGTTCACGTACCAGAACAGGATGGCCGCCGTCACCCCGAAGCCCACCAGCAGCCCCAGCAGGAGGATCCCCACCCGGTCCAGCCGGCTGCGGCGCCTGCTCACAGCGCGTTCCCCAGCGACACCTGGATCACCAGGCGGCGGAAGAAGCCGCGCCCCTCGGTGGGGCGGTAGCTGCGCAGGATGGGCGACGGCACCAGCTCGCCGCGGTCGGTAATGCCGTACAGCGGCCCGGGCACCGCCCCGTACGGGTTGTAGGCCAGGTCCAGCCGGAACGGCCCCACCGGCGAGGCGAAGCGCATCCCCACGCCGGGGGTAAAGCGCAGGGGCGCGCGCGCCGCCAGCGTGTCGCGCGACTCCCACACCTGCCCGGCGTCGATGAACGCCGCGTACCGCGCGTTGCGCAGAAACTGCGGCCCAGCGCGCAGCGGAAAGGTCACCTCGGCCGAGGCCAGCAGCGCGCGCGTGCCGCCGGTGGAGGAGCGGATGGTGTCCACCTCGAAGCCGCCGTCCGCCTTGCGCTGCGGCCGGGCGATGTACACGGTGGGCCCCAGCTCGTTGAAGCGAAAGCCGCGCACCCCCGTGGGCCCGCCGCCGTAGAAGCGCCGCTCCGGGGGGATGTAGCCGCGGTCGCTGGTCAGCAGCCCGGTGAGAAAGGTGCCGCCGGCCAGGCGCAGCGAAAGCACCACGTCGTCGCGCAGCTCGCGGTGCACGATGCCGTCGCCCGAAAGGCGCAGGTACTCGTCGTCGGACCCCAGCAGCGCCGACGCGTAGTCGATGCCGGCGCGGAAGGAGTGGCCGCCGCTGGGGAACGGGTCCAGGCGCACGCGGCTCTGGGTGAGCCCCAGCGTGGCGCTGTTGGACCAGCGCGACTCCTCCAGCAGCGCGATGTCCTCCTGTGAGCAGACCTCGAAGGCGATGCAGAAGAAGTAGTCGCTGGCCCGCGTGCGCCCGCGCTGCACCTCGAAGCTCAGCGAGGCCAGCGTCTGGGGCAGGATCTGGCGGACCACGCCCACCTCCGCGCCGCTGGCGTCGCGCACGTACAGGTCCAGCTCGCTGATGCGCTCGGTGAACGCGCCCAGCACCACGCTGGTCTGCGTGCCGAACAGCCGCGGCTGCACGAAGTTGGCGGCCAGCCGCCAGTTCAGCTGGTCGGCGATCAGCGAGTCTTCGGGGGTAAAGCGGCTCTCGGGGTCGAACGCGGGGCAGAGGCTCTGCTCCAGCCCGCTGGTGGGATCGCCCACCCCTACCTTGGCGACGAGCCCCGTGAGCTCCAGCCGCCGGGCGCCGCCAAGGAAGTTGCGGTCCAGGTGGGTGGCCTCGCCGCGCAGGCAGTCGCGGCTGCCGTAGCCGGCCGCGATCTCGGCCGCGTAGCGCGGCGCCTCGACGATGCGGACCAGGATGGTGGAGCCGATGCTGTCCCGGTCCAGCTCCAGGCTGTCGGGGGTCAGCTGCAGCCGCTCCGGCGCCACCTCCACCGCGGCGAAGCGGATCAGCTCCAGCTCGAACAGGTTGCGCTGGCTGCGCACCAGGTCCGTGCCGCGCAGCCGGTCGCCCTTCTGCACCGCCATCTGCCGGCGCAGCGTCTCGGCGTCCAGGCGGTAGTTGCCGCTGAAGATGATGGAATCCACCGTCACCAGCGGGCCGGGCGCCGCCTCCAGCCGCACCCGCGCCACGTCGGAGATGGTGTCGATCTCGTAGTTGCGCAGCACCTGCGCGTACGCGTGCCCCTCGTTCAGCAGCGTGTTGCGGACGGTGTCGACCGAGGCCAGGAAGTCCAGGCGGCGAAAGGGCTCGCCCACCTTGAGCGGCAGGCGGCGCATCAGCGGGGCGGTGTCCACCACCGCCTCCGCGCCCGCCAGCTCCAGCGCGACCAGCGAGGTCAGGTCCCCCGGCTCCACCCGGAAGGTGACGTCCACCCCGTCCTTGCCCACGGCGGGGTCCACCAGGGGGAGCACGCGGGTGCCGTAGTAGCCGGCGTCGCGGTGGGCGAGCTGAATGCGCGCCACGTCGCGCTGCAGCACGCCCAGGTCCAGCGCGTACTCCTCGTCGCCAAAGCTGCCGATGCAGAAGGGGAGCAGCCCCGCGATGCGGCAGCGCGAGGGGCGCGTGGTCACCACGCTGCGCAGCGAGTCTTCGGGGACCACCAGCTCGCCCTCGAAGTCCACGGAGCGCACCTCCTGCCCCTCGTACTCGGCGAACTGCGGCAGCGGGCCGGTGGCCACGCCGCCGCCGTTCCCCGCGCAGGCGGCCAGCACGGCCAGCGCGCCCGCCGCCAGGGCGGAGCGCGTCGGAAGGCGGCGGAGCAGGCGGCGCACCGCGAGGCGAAGGGTGTGGGGCATCAAGGGCGGTGGATGGGCCGTGCGCACGCGCGGGCGTGCCGCGCTCCCAGGGGGAAGGCGCGGCGCTCCGCGGCTCCTTTTCTCACTTCATCGGCCCCGCGGCGGGCCGCAATCTACACGGGCCGGCCACGCGGGCAACGCGCCGTCCGGACCTTGCCCGCCGGGGCCCGGGCGCCGCGCCGCGGAGGACGGCATCCCACCGCGGCCAAAACGAGCGTTCTGGGAGCATCCGGCGTGCCAACTCACCCCGGCGGCGGCGCCACGGGCGCGGGAAGCGGCTGCGCCGGCGGCGGCGGGGCCACCGGCTCCACCCGCACCGGGTCGTCGTCCCGCGCGGGGATCACGAGGGTGTCCCTGGGCGCGGACGGCTCCGCGTCGCGGATGCGAAGGGTGTCGCGCGGCGCCGCCGGCCGCACGTCCACCGGCTCCGTATCCACCCCTTCCGTCTCCACCACCTCCGGCTCCACCGCGGCGGTGTCGGCGCGCCCCTCCGTGGCCGGCTCCCGCCGCTCCTCCCGGTCCTCCCGCTCCTCGCGCGCGGGGCGGGTCCCCTCGTCCGGATCCACCCTGTCCTCCCGCCCCACGGCGCGGCGGGCGCGGCCGCGCAGGTCGTCCCACGCCTCGCGGGCCCACTCGCCCACGCGCGTGCCCACGTCGTCGCGGGTGCGCTGCCACCAGCCGCGGTCGTCGCGGCGCGTGCCCCGCGGGCAGACGGCGTCGGGAACGTGGCGGCGCAGGAAGTACTCGGTGTAGGTGTCGCCCCGCGCGCGGCAGCCCGGCGCCACCACGCGGTCGTCGCTCGCCCGCACCTGGCGCCGCACCACGCCGCCGGGCGCCTTCCACGTCTCCGGCTCCTCGCCGCGCATGGCCACGCGCATGATGCGCCCCCACACCGGCGCCGCCACGCGCCCGCCGGACCCCTCGGCCGTGATCGTGCGCGGCCGGTCGAAGCCGATCCACACCGCGCCCAGCCGCTGCGGCGTGTACCCCACGAACCAGGCGTCCGTGGCGCCGTTGGTGGTCCCCGTCTTCCCGGCCGCGGGGATGCCGCTGCCCAGGGCGGCGCGCGCGGCGCTGCCGGTGCCGCGGTCCATCACCCCCCGCATCATGTTGGTGATCAGGAACGCCACGCCGCGGTCCATCACCCGCCGGCGGCGGACGCGTGCGCGCCACACCACGTTGCCGTCGCGGTCCTCCACCCGCGTCACGAAGCGCGGCTCCACCCGGTAGCCCAGCGTGGCGAAGGGCGTGTACGCCGTCACCAGCTCCATCGGCCGCATCGCCGTCGCGCCTATGGCCACGGAGGGGAGGGCCGGGATGTCGGCGCGGATGCCGGCGCGGTGGGCCACCGCCTCCACCTCGTCCAGCCCCGCCCGCTCGGCCAGCTTTACGGCGATGGTGTTGATGGACTGACGAAGCGAGTAGCGCACGGTCACGCGCCCGCGGTAGCGCCCGTCGAAGTTGCGCGGCACCCACACCTCGCCGCCGGGAAGCACGCGCTTGACCGTGTCGTCGCGCACCGTGTCCACCGGGGATACGCCCTGCGCCACGGCCGCCGCGTAGACGAACGGCTTGAACGCGGACCCCGGCTGCCGCAGCCCCTGGGTAACGCGGTCGAAGCGCGAGTCGTCCCACGAGCGCCCGCCGACGAGCGCGATGACGTCCCCCGTCTGCGCGTCCATGAAGACGGCGCCGCCCTGCAGGTACGGCGTCTCGGTGGAATCGCGGTACTGCGACCGCCGCGGGCCCGTGAACCGGCCGAACGCGCCGTTCTCCACCGCGCGGATCTGCGCCTCCAGCTGCTGCTCCGCCGCGGCCTGCACGCGGGGGTCGAGGGTGGTGTGGATGCGCATCCCCCCCTGGTACAGCGCGTCGCCCAGCTGCGCCTCCAGCTGGCGCCGCACCGCCTCGGTAAAGTACGGCGCGCTGCTCCGGCGCCGCTGCTCCGGCCGCCAGCGGGCCAGGCGCACGGGCGCATCCTTCGACGCCGCCGCCGCCTCCGCCGTGATACGCCCCTGCGCCGCCATCAGCGAGAGAACGAGATTACGGCGCTGGATGGAGCGCTGGAGGTTGCGGCGCGGGTTGTAGTTCGTGGGCGCCTTGGGAAGCCCCGCCAGCATGGCGGCCTCCGACAGCCGCAGGTCCGCCGCGTTCTTGCCGAAGTACACGCGCGCGGCGGACTGAATGCCGTACACGCCCTCGCCGAAGTAGATGTTGTTCAGGTACAGCTGCAGGATGTCCTTCTTGCCGTAGTGGCGCTCGATCTCCTGCGCCACGCGGATCTCCAGCAGCTTGCGCTGCACGGTGCGCTCACTGGCCGGCAGCCGGTCGGGAAAGACGTTGCGCGCCGCCTGCATGGTGATGGTGCTGGCCCCGGCCCCTCGCTGCCCGGGGATCAGGTTGCGCCCGGTCTGCGCGATGAAGCGCGGCCAGTGTACGCCGTTGTGCCTGTAGAAGTTCTGGTCTTCGACGGCCACGAACGCCTCGCCCACGTAGTCGGGAAGGCGGTCGAGGTCCACCACCTGCCAGCGCGTGGGCGAAAGGTCGGCGATCACGGCGCCGCGGGCGTCGTACACCAGCGCGTTGCCGCCGGGCTGCAGCGTGGCCAGGCGGCCGACGTCCGGGCATCCCATGATCCCGCAGCGCTGCCACGACAGCGTCACCGCGAAGCCGGCCAGCGCGAACAGGGGGATGATCCAGCGCCGGTGCCTGGGATTGCGGACGCCGTTCGCGATGCCGCGGGTGAAGAAGCGCACGATTCCGCCGAACAGCGCCGCGTCGCGCCCCAGCGACGCCCGCAGCGACGCTCCGGCCCTGGGGAGGGCGACGCCGGGGTCCAGCACCAGCTGGCGCGCGTAGCGGCCCGCTTCCCGCAGCCGCTCGCGCAGCGCGGGAAAGTATCCCCCCCGGTAGATGTTCTCGGGCTCGTGCGGGTTCGGGTCGGACATGCGGATCGGTGTGGATGAACGGACGGCGCCTGCAACCGAGCATGCAATCGAAGCGCCGGAGGCATCATCGGGCAAGCTTCCGGCGCGGGGCACGGTTTCGTTGCCGCTGGATTCAGGGCGCGTGGACCGGTGTCACGCCGGCGCCCGCGCCCCCTCCGGGCTCGTAAACCTCGCCCACCTCCCCCAAAAAACCCTGGGGGAGGTTGAGGGATGCCGATAGCTCACGGCTCGCCGAACGATACTGGACCGCGCCGGCGGGGGGCCCCTCCCCCGGCCCCTCCCCGCTCGTTCCTCGCGGAGAGGGGAGGCGTAGCCGCGGGATCCAGGCGTCCTCGAATGGCGTCGAGCTGCGCCCGACAGGGCCCCCTCTCCCCCGGCCCCTCTCCCCCGCTGCGCGGGAGAAAGGGGAGAATTCGATCCCGCTGCGACCTGTATCGAACTGCGTTCGCGAGTCCCCCATCCCCCGGCTCCCTCCCTCGCAACTGGCGCGAGGAGAGGGGGAGAATTCGATCGCGCTTCGGCAGGCACCTCGTACCGAGTTGTCGATGCGCGTCACCTCTCCCCCGCAGTCTGGGGGAGAGGCCGGGAGAGGGGGCCCCATCGGGCGCAGTTCGGGGCTCGCCGTCGATCCCCGGATCTACCAGACGCAGGAAGGGGCGGCCCCGCGCAGGAACCGCCCCTTCTCTCGCCGTCAACCTATCCGCCGAGCGCCGGCCGGGGCCAGCGCGCGCCGTTACGCCGCGGAACTGACGCCCAGCAGCTTCTGAAGCTCCTCGGGCGAAAGCTCCTTGGACGCGTGCTTGCCCATGCGGCGGCCGCGCGAGGCGCGCTGCTCCTTCTTGGACTCGGGCATGGTCACCGTGGTCACCTGCGGCTCGCCGTCGGTGCTCTCGTCGGCAAAGACGCTGTAGCCGGGGACGTTCACCCGCGCGATGCGGTAGCCCAGCAGGTGCTCCACCGCCGCCACGTCGCCGATCTCGCCGCCCGACATGAAGGTGATGGCCACGCCCTTCTCGCCCGCGCGCGCCGTGCGGCCCACGCGGTGCACGTACCCCTCGGGGTCCTTGGGCGCGTCGTAGTTGATCACGTGGCTGATGCCCTCGACGTCGATGCCGCGCTGCGCCACGTCCGTCGCCACCAGCACCTGCACCTCGCCGGCGCGGAACGCCTCGAGCGCGCGCACCCGCTGCGTCATGTTGCGGTCGCTGTGCATCACCTCGACCTTGAGCCCCGCGCGCGTCAGGCTTCCCGCGATGCGGTCCGCACCGAACTTGGTGCGCGAGAAGACCAGCGCGCTGCTGAACTCCTCCTTGCCCTTGAGCAGGTGCAGTAGCAGGTCCGTCTTCTTGTTGGGCTCCACCGGGTAGACGAACTGCTCCACCCCCTCGGCCGTCGTCACCCTGGGCGCCGCTTCGACGGTCACGGGGTCGCGCAGCATCTCATACGCCAGCGACTTTACCGAGTTGGGCATGGTGGCGCTGAAGAACAGCGTCTGCCGCCCGGTGCGCTTGCAGCGGCGCAGGATCTGGTCGATCTGCGGCTTGAAGCCCATGTCGAGCATGCGGTCGGCCTCATCCAGGATGAGCACCTCCACGTTCGACAGGTCGATGTTGTTGCGCTCCAGATGGTCGTTCACGCGCCCGGGCGTGCCGACGAGCACCTCCACCCCGGCGCGCAGGTCGCGCAGGTCCGCGTCCACGCGGGTGCCGCCGTAGACCAGGCCCACGAACAGCTCGGTGTTGCGGGCGTAGCCGCGGGCGTTGTCGGCCACCTGGATGGCCAGCTCGCGCGTGGGGCACAGCACCAGGCAGCGAAGCCCTTCCTTGCCGCGCAGGCGGTGCAGCGTGGGCAGCATGAACGCCGCCGTCTTTCCAGTGCCCGTGGGCGCGCGGCCCAGTACGTCCTTGCCTTCCAGCGCCGCAGGAATGGCCTGCTGCTGGATGGGAGTGGGAATCTCGTATCCCAGCTCCGTTACGTTTCGCACCAGCTCCGGTGCGAGATCAAGCTCGCTGAATCGCATTCGTTTCCTTGAGAGTGTCTGCAGTGGCCCGGGCTCTTCACTTCCGGGTCCGATTGCATTCGCGTGTGTATTCTCGTTTTCGCGCTTTTTCACGTAAACCCCGTAATTTAACAGCATCTACCGTTTTACGCCATGTGCGATCGTGCCGGGCGGCGAATCCGTCAGCGGGAGGATTGGCGGCCGGCATCGAGCTGCGCCAGCAGGCCGCCCCTCCGGGCTCGTGAACCTCGCCCACCTCCCCCAAAACCGCTGGGGAGGTTGATTGCAGGGCTGGGGTGGAGGATCGGCGAATGGAATCGGACTGCGCCCGCCGGGGCCCCTCCCCCGGCCCCTCCCCGCTCGTTCCTCGCGGAGAGGGGAGAATTCGATCGCGCTCCGGAAGGTGCGGCGCACCTCCCCCGGCAGTTTCGCGGGGAGGTGGGCGAGTGGTGCTCGCCCGGAGGGAGCGTACGAGGGGGATGCCGAAGCGCGCACCCGCTGGTCCCGCCCTCCGAATCCCATCCACCGGCTCCCGCCAGCCCTTGCTAAAATTCTCGCATGCTGCGCAAACTACTCTATTCCCCGACCCGGCTCCGCGCCCGCACCTCCCTGGCGAGCCGCGCGCGTCCGGGTCCCACCGCCGCGGCGGGCGCGGGAGCGCCGGAACGCCGTGGCCCATGCGATGGAGGCTGCATGATCCCATCCCCCGTCCGAGGGCTGGCGGCCGCGCTGGCGCTGCTGGCCGCCGCCGCGCCCGCGGCCGCGCAGAGCGCTTCGCCGGTCAACATCCCGTTCGAGACCTACCGCCTGGACAACGGGCTGCGCGTCATCCTGGTGCCCGACCCGGCCACGCCCGTGGTGGCCGTGAACCTGTGGTACGACGTGGGCAGCCGTAACGAGCGCGCGGGGCGCACCGGCTTTGCGCACCTGTTCGAGCACATGATGTTCGAGGGGAGCGAGAACGCGCCCAAGGGCGAGCACAGCCGGCTGCTGCGCGCGGCGGGGGCCTCGGGCCTCAACGCGTCCACCGCCGAGGACCGCACCAACTACTACCAGGCCGTGCCGCCCAGCCGGCTGAACCTGGCGCTGTGGCTGGAATCCGACCGCATGCGCGCGCTCAACGTGACGGCCGAGCAGCTGGCCAACCAGCAGGAGATCGTCAAGGAGGAGCGCCGCCTGCGGGTGGACAACTCGCCCTACGGCGCCTCCATGCAGCGCGCCTTTACCGGCCCCTACAACGCCGAAGGGTGCTTTGCGTACGCGCACGAGGTGATCGGGTCCATGGACGACCTGAACGCCGCGCGTATCGAGGACGTGCAGCAGTTCTTCCGCACCTACTACGCGCCCAACAACGCCACGCTCACGCTGGTGGGCGACTTTGATCCGGCGGTCGCAAGGCAGCTGGTGCAGCAGTACTTCGCGGCGATCCCGCGCGGGCCCGCGCCGCCGCCGGTGGAGTGCAGCGACCCGTTCCGCGGCCTGCCCAGGCGCGACACCATCCGCGACGCCAACGCCAACCTTCCGGCGTTCATGGCCACCTACGGCGCCGTCTCCGCGACCCACGCCGACGCGCCCGCGCTGGAGATGCTGGCGCGCATCCTTGGCAGCGGAAACAGCTCGCGCTTCAACCAGCGGCTGGTCAAGCAGGAGCGCGCCGCCAGCTTTGCCGTGGTCTTCGACGACCTGCGCCGCGGGCCCGGGGTGCTGATGGTGTACACGCGCGCCAACCAGGGCGTGGAGGCGGGGCGGCTGGAGGCGCTGGTGGACGAGGAGATCGCCCGCATCGCCGGCGAGGGAATCACCGAGGCGGAGCTGCAGCGCGCCAAGAACCAGACGCGCTCCCAGTTCATCCGCTCGCTGCAGACGGCCATGGGCAAGGCCGAGGCGCTGCAGCGGGCCACCCTGGTCCACGGCGACCCGGCCACCATCCGCACCGCATTGGACCCGTACATGGCGGTGACCGCCGCCGACGTTCAGCGCGTGGCGCGGCAGTACCTGCGCCCGGAGAACCGCGCCGTCGTCATCACCCTTCCCGGCCGCGCCCAGTGAGGAATTCCGCGATGAAGAACGTCATCATCCGCCTGGCCGCGCCCGCCCTGCTGGCGCTGCCGGCCGCCGCCGCGGCCCAGACCACGCCGCCGGCGCCGATGGAGCAGCGGCCCATCCAGTTTCCCCGCTTTACCGAGACGCAGCTCCCCAACGGGCTGCGCCTGCTGGTGGTGGAGAACCACGCGCTCCCCGTCGCCAACCTGAACCTGTACGTGCGCTCCGGCTCGTCGTCGGACCCGGCCGACAAGCTGGGGCTGGCGCAGATGACGGCGGCGGTGCTGGACAAGGGCACGGCCACGCGCACGGCCGTGCAGATCTCCGAGACGGTGGAGGGGGTGGGCGGCACCATGAACGCCGGCGCGGACCAGGACAACATCACCGTCAACGTGGGCGTGCTGAGCGACCAGCTGCCGCTGGCGTTCGAGCTGCTGAGCGACGTGGTGCTGCACCCTGCCTTTCCGCAGCAGGAGATGGAGACGTCGCGGGCGCAGCAGCTGGCCGCCCTGCGCGCGGCCCTGGGCAACCCCGGGACGCTGGCGTCGCGCATGTTCGACCGGCAGGTGTACGGCGCCGCGCACCCCTACGGGCGCCGCTCCACCCCGCAGTCGGTGGCGGCGCTCACCCGCGACGACCTGGTGGCCTTTCACCGCGCCCACTTCGTCCCGGGCAACGCGCTGCTGGTGGTGAGCGGCGACGTGACGCCGGCGCAGGCGCAGGAGATGGCGCGCCGCTGGCTAGGCGAGTGGTCGGGCGGCGCGGCGCCGGAGGACGCGTACCCCACGCCCCCGGCGCGCGAGCGGGCGGAGATCTACCTGGTGCACCGCCCCACCAGCGTGCAGTCGTCGCTGTACGTGGGCAACGTGGGGCTGCGCCCGGACGATCCCGACTACTACGCGGTGCAGGTGCTGAACATGGTGCTGGGGCTGAGCGGCGACTCGCGCCTGGAGGAAATCCTGCGCGCACGGCACGGCTGGACGTACAGCTCCCGCTCGCGCTTCAGCCGGCTGCTGGGCGGCGGCGCCTTCTCCGCCAGCAGCGACGTGCGCAGCGCGGTGACAGACAGCGCGCTGGCGGAGCTGATGGTGCAGCTGCGCCGCATTCGCGACGAGCCGGTGCCGCAGGCGGAGCTGGACCGGGCCAAGAGCTTCCTGGTGGCCTCGTTTCCGTCCACCATGGAGACGCCGTCGCAGGCGGCGGGGCTGCTGGCCAACACGCGCCTGCTGGGGCTCCCGGCGGAGCACCTGACGCAGTACGCGCAGCGCGTGGGCGCGGTGACTGCCGCGGACGTGCAGCGGGTGGCGCGCGAGTACCTGCAGCCGGACCGCGCCGTGCTCGTCGTGGTGGGCGACGCGGCGCAGGTGCTGGAGAAGATCCGCCCCATCGCGCCCGTCAGCGTGTTCGACGTCGAAGGCCGTCCGCTGGACCCGGCGACGCTCCAGCCCACCGGCGGCGGCTGATCGAGGGCTGACGCGGCAAAGGGATTTCACGCGGAGGATGCGGAGAAGCAGGCGACTCTCTCTTGTCTCCTCCGCGTGATGATTCCGTTCGACGGAGATGGACGAAGCCCTCCCCCGGTGTGCCGGGGGAGGGCTTTCGTTCAACCTTCAGCGTCGTGCGGGATCAGCGGTGCGCGATCCCCGCGCGGCGGTGCCACTCTTCGTGGATGGCCCGGCACTCCTGCCGCACCTGCACCTGGAAGCGAAGGTCCAGCGGGCGCTGCGCGGCGCGCTCGCGGCACTGGCGGTCGTGCGAGGAGTGGAAGTCGCGGTGCGACGCGTCGTACGAGCCGCCGCTGCGGCTGTCGTAGCGCGTGCTGGTGCCGCGCTCGTACGTGCCGCGCGTTTCCCAGCGGCGGTCGCGGTCGTCGTAGCGCTCCCACTCGCTCAGCCGGCTGTTGTAGCGGCAGTTGGCGGCCGTGTTGTGCGGGTTGCCCCGGCCGCGGCACCACCCCGGCGGCACCCGCCGGGTGCTGCTGCGGCGCTCGAAGCGCGGCTCCACGCGCCGGTCGTCGTCGCGGTCCCAGCGGTCGTCGTCATCGTCGCGGTCGCGGCGGTCGCGCTGCTCCACGCGCTCCCGGTCGTTGTTGCTCTTGCCCTTGCCGTTCCCCTGCGCCATCGCCGGCGACGCGGAGAGCGCCGCGGCAAGCGCGATCGCGAGCGGAAGGTTGAATCGGGTGGTGCTCATCTCGGTTGGCTCCGTGTTCGGTAATCTTGCTCCGAATCTCGGCCCACAGGACGAGCAACAGCAGTGCCAAGTCACACAATGCCAATCATCTAGCAAACACGCGGCATTTTCCGGATTCTGCTACGGTGTCACCGACGGATGCGTCCTCGGGGTAGGACGGGACCTTTCCCGCGGGCGGGACAGGGTGGGGGGGGCGGAGGGGGAGGCGGCGCCGCGGAAGGGTTGGGCGGCGGCTACGGCAGGTGCGGCGTGCGCACCTGGACGACGGGCCGGATGCGGCGCCCGGGGACGAACCAGAGCAGCGCGCAGGCGGCGTACACCTCGCGCGCCACGCCGGCGAAGGGCGGGACGGCGATCAGCAGAACGCAGGCGGCGACGCGCAGGAAGGTGAGCCGGCGCTTGCGGCGGAGCGCCTGCGCGGCGTTGCGCGTCTCCATCATCCCCGTGATGTCGCCGCGGCGCTCGCTGACCTCGGCCAGGCCGGTGGCGGCGGTGGATTCGGCGGCGTTCAGCGCCAGGCGCACCAGCGCGCGTCCCAGCCGTCCGGCGAGCGCCAGAAAGCCGAGCACGGCGAGGAGAAGCAGGACCAGGGAAAGGAGTTCGCGGCTCACGCCCTCAAGTTTGGTCGATGCGGGGCGCTCGCCGCAAGCGGGAGTATCCATCAGGCATCCCTCCCGGGCGGGTGAACCCGCGGCTGGAAAAGCGGGAAGCCCAGCAAACTGCGCGGGGCTTCGCGTCGGCAGGGGCGGCGGCGTTGCGGCCGGCCGTCCAGCAGGCGGACGGCAAATTCCTCGGAATGACAGATCTTTGTCGCGAGAGCCTGTCGCGACGGGATCGAATTCTCCCTTCCCCCACGCAGTTTGTGGGGGAAGGGCCGGGGATGGGGGGCGGCGTCGGACGCAGACCAGAGGCCTACGCCAGCCCCATCCGCCGCTTCATCTCCTGCAGCCGCGCCTCGACCTCATCCTCGTTCGACGGGCGCGGCGGGGGCGGGGGGCCGGCCAGGTCCGACAGCTCCTCCAGCGCCGCATCGTACGCCATCTCCGTCTCGATCTTCTCCGCCGCGCGTCCAAAGTCGTCGAACGCCTTTGCCTCGCCCATGTCGCCCATCCGCGCCTGGCCCTGCGCGCGGCGGATGTCGTTCAGCAGGACGAAGCGGTTGGCATCGGCCTCCTTGTAGCGGCGCATCATGTCCTGCACCTCCTGCGCGCGCAGCTCCTGCTCGGCGCGGGCGGCGCGGGCCTTGTCCTCCAGCACGGCGACGCGCTTGCGGTGCCGCTCGGCGAACTCGCCCGCGATGCGCACCGTCTCGGCGTCGCCGATCTTTTCCGCCAGGCCGCCGCGGCGCACGGCGTCGTCCAGCGCCCTGCGCTCGCGCGCCAGCTCGGCGTCGGCGGCGCGCACGGCGTCGTCGTACATGGGAAGCGAGGCGCGCGCCTGCACCATCTCGCGGCGCATGGCGCCCAGCAGCTCCGCCACGTGGTCGGCGGGGTCGCGGCGGCCCAGCTCCACCAGAAAGGCGTCCCAGGCGCTGGAGAACAGGTTCTTCAGGTCGTTGATCATGCCCTCAAGGTAGGCACGGCCCGGCCCGCGGGTCAACGCGCGTACGCATGAGGGTCCGATTGTTGCTTTTGCCCGCCGCAACGTTTCAGCCACGGAACAAGGCGCGCATGTCCAATACCGAGCCGGCGGTCTTCACCTTCCCCACGATGCGGAACCTCTCCAAGGAGGAGCGGAAATCCGTAACGCACAGCGAGTTCTGGATCCCCGAGGCGGAGCGGGAGCTGTACAAGCGTGCCCTGCAGGCGCTCAACGCCGCCGGAGTGCCGTACGTGGTGGCCGGTGCGTACGCCATCTACGAGCACACGGGGATCATCCGCCAGACCAAGGACCTGGACCTGTTCTTCACCCCCGAAGCCGTGCTGCAGGCCATGGCGGTGCTCAAGAACGAGGGGATGATCACGCGCCTGGAGCAGCCGCACTGGATCGGCAAGGCCATCAGCACGGACAACCGGAACCACTTCATCGACGTCATCTACGGGATGGGCAACGGCCTGGCCCTGATCGACGACGACTGGTACCGGCACAGCAGCCCCGCCATCCTGGCCGCCACGCAGGTGCGGGTGGCGCCGCCGGAGGAGCTGATCTGGCACCGGCTGTTCATCCACGAGCGCCACCGCCACGACATGGCCGACGTGGCGCACCTGATCCTGTGCAAGGGACACCTGATGGACTGGCCGCGCCTGCTCGCCAAGGTGGGCGAGAACTGGCCGCTGCTGCTGTCGCAGGTGATGATGTTCCGCTACGTGTATCCCGGCTACCGCGACCAGGTGCCGCAGGCGGTGATCCGCGAGCTGCTGGACCGGGCGGAGCAGGCCGGAGAGCAGGGCGCGGCGGGCGGCGACGAGCACGACCTGACGCGCGGCACCATGATCTCGCGCTTTTCGTTCGCCATCGACGTGAACGAGTGGGGCTTCCACGACCTGCGGTCGGAGAAGATCGAGGCCATGAAGCGGCACCCCGAGATCGTGAAGCTGGAGGCGAGCGACGTGTGGGACGAGCGAGCGGACTTCTCGGCCCGGGCCCCCGATACGGCGGACGACGAGGAATGACGGACGGACGAAGCGGTGGCGGCGCGCGGCAGAACGAGCCGGTGGCGTTCGGGCGGCGCAAGGAAGACCGGCGGAGCCGCACGGTGCGCATCGCCGCGGTAGGCGACTTCCATTGCGGCGAAAAGGACGGCGGCATGTACCGCGAAGCGTTCGCGCGCGCGAACGACGAGGCCGACGTCCTGCTGCTGGCCGGCGACCTTACCCGCCGCGGCACGCAGGCGGAGATCGACGTGGTGTGCGGCGAGCTGGTGGACGTGCGCATCCCCATCCTGGCGGTGCTGGGGAACCACGACCACGAGAGCGGCACCCCCGAAAAGGTGAGCGAGACCCTGCGCGCCCGCGGCGTGCACCTGCTGGACGAGGCGCCCTTCGAGCTGAACGAGCACGTGGGATTCGCCGGCGTAAAGGGCTACATGGGCGGGTTCGGCCGCTACACGCTCACGGCGTTCGGCGAGGCGGAGACCAAGACCTTCGTGAGCACCACGCTGGACGAGGTGCAGAAGCTGGAGTACTCGCTGCGCCGCCTGTCCACGCCCATCCGCGTGGTGCTGCTGCACTACGCACCCATCATGGACACGGTGATGGGCGAGCCCGAGCAGATCTTTCCCTTCCTGGGCAACGACCGGCTGCTGGAGCCCATCGACCGCTTCAAGGCGGCGGTAGTGTTCCACGGCCACGCGCACCACGGCACCTTCTCGGGCAAGACGCCGGGCGGGGTGCCGGTGTTCAACGTGTCGATGGTGCGGGTGAAGGAGGACGCGGGCGCGGAGCTGTTCTACGTGCACGAGATCGCCATCCCCGCC